>NZ_CP020083.1:2689940-3333660 GCF_003431825.1 Blastomonas fulva
CTTGCGCCCGGGTCTTTCGTCGATGTGCTGGTCGAGGATGCCGACGAGCACGACCTCTACGGGGTGATCGCACCAGGCGCCTGAGCACCGCGCCGGAACGCCACGGTCCATAGCCTAACCGCTTGGTTGACAGAGGTTTTGCAGGAACTTCTGCGGCTTGCCGCGCGTAAATGCGGCATGAGCAAGAAAACCGAAAAAGCCCCGCCGGGCCAGTCCGAATTGTCGGAAAAGGCCCTCGACCTCAAGCAGCAAGCCGATTCCGCGGAAAACGCCGAATATCTGCAGCACCAGACCGACACCGCTGGAGAGGGGCGCATCGCCGAACTCGGCGCCCACAACCCGCCGATGGGCGCGCTGGACGCCGAAGGGCATCGCCCCGTTCTCGAGCGTTCCAGGAAGGTAAGGTGAGCCCAGATGCTGATTCAGTTCAATACCGACAACCGTATCACCGGTGACGAGGACCTGGCCGCGCAGGCGGAGGAGATCGTGACATCGCGGCTCAACCGGTTCGCCAGCAGGCTCAGCCGGGTCGAAATCCACCTTGCCGATGTCAACGGCCCGCGCGGCGGTAGCGATGATATCGTGTGCACCCTGGAAGCGCGCCCTGAGGGCGGCAAACCGGTGACAGTGAAGGGCAATGCAGGGCAGACTGAAACTGCGGTGCGTGATGCATCGGACAAGATGCAGGCGCTGCTCGAAACCCATTTCGGCAAGCTCAGGACCCACTGAGGGCTCTTGGGCGGTCTGAAGTTGGACAAGATCAAAAGATGATGGCGATGAAGGGTGCTGTCCCGGCAAGGGCAGCGCCCTTTTTGCTGGATCAAGCTACCGCGATTTCCGGCTCTATATCGATGCTGGAATAAATGGTCGGGGAGAGAGGATTCGAAGGTCCTCGACCGATGCCTTGGACACCTAGGCTATCCAATCGCCAGACCAGCGAACCTGGCGATGTGAAAAAGCTTTCAAGGCGACACGATCACGCGCGCGCGGCTCAGATTGGGAATGCGAGCGTACGTGGAAGACGCATTACCATCTCGCTCGGATTCAACCTTCAATGTCACGAAAAAGGTGCCCGGCGTATCATAATGCCATTGCTTCCTAATCTGCATCTTTGCGCTGGGCGTGTCTGTCAAATTAGCTGAAACAAAGCGGCCCGTGCCTTCAAATTCCCACGAAGCGTCTACGATTTTGCCGGCGCCTGGCGGAACCTCTATCTCTGCGACCAGTTCGAATGGCTCGCCGGTTTTGACATAAGCCTTGTCTGCACCTCCGATACGGAGCGTCACGATCGGTTGAATACCTTTGCGATCGCTGGCGTTCCCGGCCAAGATTACCTGCCCGTCATCGACGCGGTACCCGCTGTTGGCGGGTGGCGGAACGCCGCGCTCGACCCACGCGGCCACATCACGCAGAGCCTGCTGCAGCAGTGGCGTGTAATTGATGACTCTGGTTGGTGCACCTTCCCACTCGCTGGCACCATGCAGGGCATTCTCGGCGAACCACAACCGGTACCTGTTGCCTGCATCCGCACCGTAAATCTGTTCGAATCGCTGGCGGTACCAGTCCGATTGCCAGGCGAACGCCTCCCGGTCCAGCGTCGCGCCAACCACGATGATTTTGCCATTGAACTTGCCGGTCGGAACCGTGCCGGCTGCCCCCATCGCAAACAGGGGGCCAAGATTGACCGGTCGCTGGGGATAGACCGGCTGGCCGTCTGGACGCCGAAACTGATCCCAGACAGGGTATTCCGGACCAGGCACTTGGTGCCGGTGGTAGGTCTGCGCGGCAAGAAAATTGCTGTTGTCGATCCGCACTGCATCGCCCGGCTTCAGCCTTGCCAATGTCTTGCTGTCGACGACGCCCAGGGTCACGATATTGCCTTTGATAGCGCGCAGCGCCAGCCGCTGGCCCGCGGCTTCGCCGGACAGAATCACGAGATCGCCGCCCAGGAAGTCGACGCCCGGCGGCGTGTCGCGCAAGGCAATGGCAACAGGGCGCGCAGATCCGTCCTTCACTGCCGATTGCCATGCCAGTTCCGCCGTTCCCCGCGACGTCCCGGGAATGCGGACATCGGGAACGCCGCGCGCGACGGCTGCTTCTTCCCCCAGCGGTTGCTCCACCGTGGTATCGAACTGCAGACGCGCATTCTTGAAGGCTTCGGGCCGATCGAATCCCAGATACCCCGGCTTGGTCCAGAAATCGCTGAAATAGCCTGGGTCCGCCATCACCATGCCTTGATACAGCGCAGTAAACGCATGCACTCCCATGGTCTTGTGGCCGAACCAGCTTTTGAGCGGAAATCCCATTCTCGTGACCTCGCGCAGTGCACCCGCTTCCTCTGCGTTCAGCCCCGCATAGGGATCACCGCTACCGCCCACGTCCATGGCATCGGCGATCTGCGCCAGCCGGTCTTCCAGGATACGCATCGCGTGCATGCGCACTGCAAAGACATTCGGCGCGGCCATTGGAGTTCCCAGCACGAATGGGACGGCACCGTCCCATACCCCGACTGTGTTTTCCATGCTGCCGAGGGTCCGGTATCCGCCGCCACTGCCGCCATAAAGATAGCCATAGGTGCGATGCGGGCCATACATCTGCGCTGCAAGGGTGCGAGAGAATATCGCGGCGGCCGCGTTGGCGCGGAACGCCCCGATGGTAGGGTCAGGTCTGAATGCGGGGCCGGCGATCGTACTGGTGCCGCCGCCGTTAGTCTCGATGAAATAGGCGCCCGAACTGATCGAGAAGCCGATCTTGTCGTCGCCCGGTGCCTGGGCCAGGTTTTCGTTGTCCGGCACCGGCGTGACATATTGGAAAAACCGGTTCTGGTATTGTGCCTTGTCCGGAAAATAGAAGGAAAACCGCATGTCGGTTCCCTTGAAGCCGCCATGGACATAACGGTGCCGGACAGGCGCAGCGCGCCATTCGTCGACGTCGACATAAGGTTCGGCGAACATCGGGTCTTGTGCCGGGGCAGACGCAGGGTCCTGCTGCTGCTGCCCGCATAAAGGGGACGCCGTCATGGAGACTGCCACCGCAACCAGAAGCCCGTTCTTCATCCTGTCGTCTCCATCACTGCACGGCCTGCAATCTCTTCCCAGTGGAAGGCGTCGCCACCCAGTGCGCAGTTCAGCATCGCGCGCTTGAAAAACAGGTGGCAGGGGTGCTCCTGCGTCAGCCCGATGCCACCGTGCAGCTGGATGCAATCCTCGGCAATCAGCCGGAACGCTTCGGTGCAGTGCGTCTTCAGGCTACCCATCAGCGCCAGCGATGGCCTTCCAGCCGCGCGATCCCATAGCAGGGCTTCGGCGGCGCTGTGGGCAATCTTGAGGTCGGCAACGCGGTGCTTCAGCGCCTGGAACATCGCCAGTGGCCGGTCGAACTGGCGGCGTGTCTTGAGATAGTCGACCGTCATCGCCAGCGCCGCTTCCGCCCCGCCCAGCGAATCCGCAGACAAGGCCAGCAGCATCTGCAGGAGCAGCGAAGTCCGAAGTTGCTCTGCGGCTTGCCCATGCGCGATGACCACACCATCGCTGGCGGATGGCGGCCGCACATCGAACAGCCGCCGCGTCTCGTCCCATGTTGGCTGGGCAGCGATCGTGCATCGGTCGAGCGGGACAACGCGGATTGCACCCTGCCGGGTCACCAGGACATGGCTGGCGACATCCGCATCGGGGACCGCCTCGATCACATCGTCCTCGGTCGGCAGCGCCAGCGATGCGGTCATCTTCCCGCCTGCCATCGCACGGTCCAGCAGGTCTGACTGTCCTGTCGCGGCCAGCGCCTCGACCAGCATCATCTGGGCGATCACCGGTCCCGGCACCAGTGCCCGGCCCAGCTCGTAATGGATAATGGCGTGCGCCTCGCTGCCCAGGCCGAGCCCGCCCTGCGCCTCGGGCACGGTCATCATGAACCAGCCCATTTCGCTGAGCTTCGCCCAGTTGCCTGCTGCATCGCCTGTCGCGCTGGATGCCCCAAACGCCTTGCGCGCGCTGTCGCGCAGTTCGGTGCGGTCCATGCTCATGCCACCCAACTCTTGGGTTCGCGCGGCATTTCCAACATGCGCTCGGCGATGATGTTGCGTTGAACCTCTTCGCTGCCTCCTGCGATGGTCCAGGCATAGCTGTTCATGAAATCGGCCATCCAGTTGCCGGTGTTGAGATCGCCGAACGTGATCGGCTTGCGATATTGTTCCAAAAGCCCGCCGACACGCACGCCCAGGTCGGCCCATGCGCGCAGGGTGCGCGAATAGCTGTTCTTCACGATCGAGGCATCGCCGACCTGTTCGGCACCGGTGATCCGGTTGTGCAGGAACCGGTCGGCAAGCGCGCAGGTCGCATCGACCTGCGCCGACAGCCGGCCGAGTTCGCGCAGGACCCCCGCGTCGCCCGCCTTGCCGGATTTGCGGATAAGATCAGTGAGCAGGCCCATGCTGCCGCGCATGCGATATCCCAGTTCCATCAGCGTCAGGCCCCGTTCGGATGACAAGGTTGCCTGCGCGACCGCCCAGCCTGCGCCTTCCTCGCCAACCCGTTCTGCGAGCGGCACCTCGACATTGTCGAGGAAGATTTCGGCAAACTCCTCATCGCCCTGAATCTGGTGGATGGGCCGCACGGTGACACCCGGCGCCTTCATGTCCATCAGCAGATAGGTCAGCCCGGCCTGCTTTGCGCCTTCGGACGAGGTGCGCACCAGCAGCAGGCATTTGTCCGCATATTGCGCCATGGTCGACCACAGCTTCTGCCCGTTGACAACATATACGTCACCGCGCCGCTCCCCGCGGGTCTTGATCGCGGCAAGGTCCGATCCTGCCCCCGGTTCGGAGAAACCCTGGCACCAGGTCTCCCCCTCGAGAATGGCGGGAAGATAGCGTGCACGCTGAGCATCGTTGCCGCACTCCTGAAGGGTTGCAAACACATGATAGGTCGAGACGAAAGATAGAAGCAGCCGCGGGGCGTCCGCGCGGGCCAGTTCCTCATAGATCACTTTCTGCTCGGCCAGGCTGCGGCCACCGCCTTGCCAACCTGCAGGCCAGTGCGGGATGGCATAGCCTGCTGCCACCAGCTTGCCGAACCATTGCCGCTGGCCGGTCACGAAGGCCTCATGCGTGGCGGCCTCACGCCAGTCTTTCGGCGCATTGCCTGCCAGCCAGGTGCGCACGTTCTCCCGCAACGTCTCCAGCGCCGCGCTCATGCCGCCACCTCGATCATGTCGCCGATCACGCGCACCGCAAATGTGCGGATCGGAAGCGTGGCAGGCTTGCTCAAGGCTTCGCCAGTGGCAAGATCGAAGCGTGCCCCATGCGCGGGGCAGGCGATGCGCCCCCATTTTACCTTGCCGCACGCCAGGGGCTCTTCAAGGTGCGAGCAGCGGCTTGCAATGGCGTATATCGCCCCTTCATCCCTGCACAGCAGCACGTCGGTGCCCTGCAGGGTGACGAGCCTGGTCTCGCCTTCGCCCAGGTCTGCCAGCGGCAGGGCGGCGCAGAATGTCGTATTTGCCATACCGGTTGGCATAATCCACGCGGCTTCGGTCGCAAAGCCAGCCCCCTGCGACATCGCCCCGGCAATCTCTACGCCGGCACGGGGTTGCAAGCCTTGCTGGTGTGGCGATCTGCACGCTACCCCATGCGGCATGAATTTCGAATGGACCCCGGAAGAAGACGCTTTTCGCAAGCGCCTGCAGGCATTCCTCGCAACAACGCTTCCCGAGGATTGGGAGCGGTTCTCGCAACACGGTCCCGCATCGCCTGTTCTGACCCGGTATGCCGAGACGTTCTGCGGAAAACTGGCGCAGGAGCGGTTGCTGACTCCGCATTGGCCCAAGGAGATCGGCGGCGAAGGGCTTGATCCCTGGCACCAGACGATCCTGGCCGAAGAAATGTGGGTCGCCGGCGAACCGCGCGGTGGCCAGTACATGAACATCAACTGGATCGGCCCCACGCTGATCAAGTACGGCAGCAAGGCGCAGCAGGAGCGTTACCTGCCGCCCATCGCCGAAGGGCGTGCGCTGTGGTGCCAGGGCTTTTCAGAGCCTGGTTCGGGTTCCGACCTTGCCTCGCTTCGCACCCGCGCGGTGCTGGAGGGTGAGCATTACCGTGTTACCGGGCAGAAGATTTGGACCAGCTATGCAGGGCTCGCCGACACGTGCTTTCTGCTGTGCCGGACATCGGAAGACCGCAAGCGGGGGATTTCCATCCTGCTGGTTCCTATGGACACGCCGGGCATCACCGTGCGGCAGATCCCTTCGCTAATCGGCGAGGGCGACATCCACGAGGTGTTCTTCGACGACATGCTGGTGCCTGCCGACTCGCTGTTCGGTGCCGAGGGACAGGCGTGGGAGATCATTGCATACAGCCTGGTCAACGAACGCCTGGGCATTCCGCGCTACAGCCTCGCGCGTGCCGCGCTGGATCGGGCAGTTAGCGTGCTGGTGCAGAACGGTGGCTGGAGCAGCGATGCCGTGAAGATCGAGGCGGCGCATTGTGCTGCCCTGTGCGAAGCGGCGCGCACGTCAAGCTATGCCATCGTCACGACCCGCGCACGCGGTCAGCAGGTCGGCCCGGAAAGTTCGGTGGCACGCTTTGCCACGGTGATGGCCGAGCGTCGCGTTGCGGAATTTGTTGTGGAATATCTGCCCGAGGCGCTTGCCGATGCGCACCCTTATCTCAAGATGCACCACCAGCGCGGCATCGTTGCCGGCATTGCCGCCGGAGCTGCAGAAATCCAGCTTAACATCATCGCCAACGATGTGCTGAAGCTGCCCCGGGAACCAAGATGACCCGAACCCCGATGACAGGCGAGACGCGCTGATGGATCTTTCACTCAACGCCGATCAGGTGGCCATTCTCGATTCGCTGGAATCGCTGACGCGGCCCTATGCCGGCGTGTCCCTGCACGAAACCGGCTTCTCCTTGACCGATGGCGCACTTGACCGCGAGCTCCAGCAGGGCGGGTTTCTGGATGTCGCCTCAGACCCTGATCTGGGTATGGTGACGGCTGCAATCGTTGTCGAACGACTGGCACGATTGCCGCAGGCCACAAGGGCGGCGCTTGCGTCGATCATCGCCCCGATCCTCAAGCTGAATACACAGACGCCTTTTTGCATCGTCGCTGGTGACCAATTGCAGCGCCCCTTGCGGTTCTTGGGCGCAGGAGCCACGGTGGTTGTTGTCACGGACACCGTCAGCAGCTTCACCGCAACAGCATCGCAAGTCCGCGCTGAACCTGATGCGCTATATGGCTACCCCGTCGGCACATTGGTGGAAATGCCTTCTGACCGGGAAGAGCATGATGTCGGCAGCGACGTATTCATGACCCACTGGCGTATCGCGCTGGCTGCGGAATCCGCAGGGCTTCTCGCTGCCGCGCTGGACAGCGTTTGCGCCTATACGGCGCAGCGGCACCAGTTCGGACGGCCATTGGCCAGCTTCCAGGGGATGAGGCACCGTCTGGCAGAGGCGAAGGTGCGGACCAACGGCGTCTATTGGCTTGCGATAAGAGCGGGTGCTACCCTTAATCCGGCAGATGCTGCGCTGGCCGCGTTCCACGCGCAGGAGTCGGCGCGCCAGGTGGTGTATGATCTGCACCAGTTCATGGGGGGCATGGGGATGACGCTCGAACATCCACTGCATTTGTGGACCTACAGGCTCAAGCTGCTGGCCAGCGAAATGGGCGGACGCGGCAACAATGCGCTGGCGGCCGCCCGCTCCATTTGGGGCTGAGAGTCTACCTTTATTCCGCAGTGGCCGTTCTGTCAGGCGTGCCGGGTCGGTCCTTGATCTTCACGAAATCCGCCTCGAACTTGGGACGCATGGTGCCGCACAGCCGGTCCCATACGGTGGTATAGCCGCCGAAATTGGCGGTGAAGTATTTGTGGTGCTGGTCGTGGAAGGTTGCGGTGATGAACCACTTTGTTGCCCAGCTCTTGTTCCACCAGCGCGGGAAAAGTTCATAGCCTGAATGGACATACAGCCCCATGATGATGTTGGTCGGGCCGATCAGCAGCATCGTTTCGGCATGCACTGTCAGCAGCGCGGTAAACAACGGCACGAATCCGCCGTTGATCAGCGATTCCAGCGGGTTGACCGACAGCGTCGTCAGCAAGTTGGGCGATGTGGACTTGTGGTGCAGCTTGTGGATCCAGCTGTAGAACGGCTCCTTGTGCATGCCCCGGTGCAGCCAGTAGAACCATGTGTCGAACAGGATAAAATACGCAGCGTATTCCAGCGCGATCACCCACCATTCCACCGGGCCACTTTTGAAGCTGATCCAGCCATTGGCGGTCAGCCACTGCGTCGATCCACCGATCAGCAGTGTGGAGACAACAAGATTGATCGTCCCGAACATCGCCTCGTTCCGGAAAACCGACCATTTGAAGCCCCTTGGCTGGATCTTGCGGGCCTTGAAGAATCCGGTGAAGATCCCGGCCAGCAGCCCGGTGACGACGAACAGGGCAAGCCATATCTGCAGGGCCTTCTCGCCCGTTATCATCGTCTCAAACACTGGTATCCTCCTCTATATCTGCTGGCTTGGGCAGGCTGAAAAGCGCGGCGCTGCTGAGCAGCAGGAGCGCGATCGCCAGCCAGAAAAAGCGGTCATATCGGCCCGTCGCGTCGAAAATGAGCGAGGCGGCCAGAGGGCCGATGGCAGTTCCGATCGACAGCGCGGCAAGAAGCCCGCCATATAGCGCGCCAAAGCTGTTCAGCCCGAAGAACCGGGTGGTGAGATAGACGATGACATCCACCTCCGCGCCCAGTGTCAGCCCCAACATGATCGCGACCAGCGCGGGGGCAGGAGCGTAATCCTCCCCAAACAGCAGCATCAGGACCGCGATAATGGGGAGCAGGAACACGATTGCGCCGACATGCGAAGCGCGGAAGCGGTCGATGAGATATCCGGTCACCAGCCTGCCGACCACCGACGAAAGACCGATCAGCGATGCCAGCCACGCTGCTCTGGTCGGCTCTATCCCCCATCCAGCAAGGATCGGCATGAACTGGTAGTTCAGGGCAACGATGGTGAAGGTGAAAAAGAGGCTGGCCAACAACAATCGGACATAGACCGGTGACCGCAGGCCATCGCGGAAGCCGACGCCGCTCGCCGCAGGTGGACGTGGCAAAGGTGATGCCTTGGCCGTGCGACCGGCATCGCGCGCGCCTCTGAAGAAGAGGAATACGACCGGCAGCACGACCGCCATCCAGATCAATCCATGCCAGACGAATGCGGTCCTCCAGCCATAGTCGCCGATCAGACGGGTCGCGAGCGGCGGGAACACGAATTGCGCGACCGATGCGCCGCACAAAGTGATGGCAAATGCCGTCCCGCGTGACGCGGTGAACCGCGTGGCGACCGCGCTGGTCCACACCGTCGCCTGGACGGGAAGGGCAACCAGCGTCATGATCCCCCACATCAGATACCAGTTCGTCAGGCTGCCGGAGGATGTGCTGAACAGCGCAAAGCCCAGGCACACCAGAACCACACCGGCAAGCCCCAGCCTGCGCGAGCCGAACCGGTCGACCAGCATACCCACCGGGACGGCCAGCAGTGCCTGCACCAATATCGCAAAGGTGAACGCCCCGGTGAACTGCCCGCGCGTCCAGCCAAACTCCTTGGTGACCGGAAGGATATAGGGATAGATGCCATAGATGTGGATAACGCTGACCGAATAGCCGAACATCGCCGCCACCGGCAGCATGAAATGGCGGCGCCATTCGGTTGTTGCGCCGGGCAAGACGGCCTGGTTCACGACGCGCCCCGGGCCATACCGATTTCCGCGAGGACTTCGTCAGTATGCGCGCCTGCCAGCGGCGTCTGGCCGGCGACCTTTCCGGGTGTTCTGGAAAACCAGGTCGGAACGCCCGGATAGCGGACCGGCCCCTGGTCGGTCTCGATCGTCTCGAAGAAGTCGATGGCATTGAGGTGCGGATTGTCCATCAACTCATCGGTGGTGCGCAATGGCGCGGCCGGAATGTTGAGCGCGTTCAGCAGCTCAAGCCATTCCGCCGTCGTGCGCTGCAGAAACGTCTCACCCAGCAGGCTGTAGACCGTGTCGATCTGCTTTGCGCGCTGCTGCAGAGTTGCCATATCGGGCGTTGCCCAGGCAGGCTTCACCGCTTCGGTAAACAGCTTCCAGTGCTTGTCGTTGTAAATGAGCGCTGCAACATAACCGTCGGCCGTCCTGTAGGGCTTGCGGTTGCGTGATGCGGCGCGGTGATAATGCGCGGGGCCTAGCGGCGGCGTGAACATCGCGCCGTTGGCATGTTCGACCAGCATGAAGCTGGCCATCGTCTCGAACATGCCGATCTCCACTTCCTGCCCCTCGCCGGTGCGTTCCCGGTGGAACAGTGCAAGGATGGTTGCATAGAGTGCGGTCAGCCCGGCGACCTTGTCGGCCATGATGGTGGCCACGAAGCCAGGCTCTCCGGTCATCAGCTGCTGGACATGCGGAATGCCGCATTCGGCCTGGATAGTGTCGTCATAAGCCGGCTTGTCGGCATCCGGTCCACGGCGGCTGTACCCGTAGCAATTTGTGTAGACGATGTCGGGTCTGATGGCCGCGACGGACGCATAATCGAAGCCGAGCCGGCCAATGGCCTTGGCGCGCATCGAGTGGATGAAGACGTCTGCCCCGGCGATAAGCCGGGTCAGCGCCTCCTTGCCTTCGTCGCTTTTCATGTCGAGCACGACGCTGCGCTTGCCGCGATTGACGTTGACGAACACGCCCGACATTCCTGGCACCGGGCCTTGCGAGATGTTGCGGGTGTCATCGCCCTGCGGCGGTTCGATCTTGATGACGTCGGCGCCCATGTCCGCCATGATTTGCGTGGCATAGGGGCCAAAGACCATGCTGGTCAGATCGATGATGCGGATACCATCCAATGGTCCGCCATGCTTGGGTCTAACCGACATTCATGCCTCCATGTGCGGGGCAAGCGCTAACCGATCAATCCGGGCAAACCAACGCCGTTGCAGCTTCGCCCCGCCGATATCGTCATGGCGGAGTGTTGAGGTGGCACCGGGCGGCTGCTAGCCCGCTGACGGCTGCATTTTTGGGCGCCGGTCGGAGCATCACCTTGGACTTTTCATTGACAGACGATCAACAGACCATCCGCGACGCGGTGCTTGCCCTGTGCGCGCAGTTCTCTGATGACTACTGGTTGGAACGCGACAATGACGGGGAGTTTCCGGTCGAATTTCATCAGGCAATGGCTCAGGCCGGATGGCTCGGCATCGCGATGCCCGAAGGCTGTGGCGGATCGGGGCTGGGCATTACCGAAGCGGCGATCATGATGCAGGCGGTAGCGGAATCGGGTGGCGGCATGACCGCAGCATCGTCCATCCATGGCCCGGTGTTCAGCATGGAGCCTATCATCGCATTCGGGACGCAGGAACAGCAGCAGCGGATGATCCCGCCAATCCTGTCCGGTGCGCAGAAGATGTGCTTTGCGGTGACCGAACCGAACGTCGGACTGGACACCACCAAGCTGAAGACCCGGGCCGAACCGGGTGATGGCGGCTATCGTGTCAACGGCGAGAAGATCTGGATCACCAACGCGCATGTCGCCGACAAGATGATGCTGCTTGCGCGCACCACGCCGCTCGATCAGGTCAAACGCAAGACCGAGGGCCTGTCACTGTTTTACACGTCAATAGACCGCAGCAAGATCGAGCACCGGCTGATCCCGAAGATGGGGCGGCATGCAGTTGGGTCTAACATGCTGTTCATTAACGATCTTTTCATCCCGGAAGAGGACCGGATCGGCAACGAGGGCGATGGCTTTAAGATCATCCTGCAGGGCCTGAACCCTGAGCGCATCCTGCTGGGGGCAGAGGCGGTGGGGCTTGGCCGGGTGGCGATCAAGCGCGCGGCGCAATATGCCCGCGAACGCATTGTCTTCGACCGGCCCATCGGCATGAACCAGGGCATCCAGCATCCGCTTGCCAAGTGCTGGGCACAGCTGGAGGCTGCCAACCTGATGGTGCTCAAGGGCGCAACGATGTTCGACAAGGGCGAAGATTGCGGGGTCGAGGCCAACGCGGGCAAGTATCTGGCAGCAGAGGCAGGCTTCGAGGCATGCCACACAGCGATGCTGTCGATGGGCGGCATGGGCTATGCAAAGGAATATCATGTCGAGCGATACCTTCGCGAAGTGCTGATCCCGCGTACGGCTCCCGTCAGCCCGCACATGATCCTGAACTTCCTGGCCGAGAAGGTTCTCGAACTGCCGAAATCTTATTGAAAGGTCAGGGAGAAAGATGACCATGCCGACGCCACCAGCCCTCAAGATGCGCTCTTGGCTATTCGCACCGGGCGACAGCGCAAAGAAGATGGCCAAGGCCGCAGCCAGCAACGCCGACATTGCGCTATTCGATCTTGAGGATGCCGTCGCGACAGGCAACAAGCCGCTGGCGCGCCGGATGGTCCACGATTTCCTCGAAGCCAACGCTGGGGACCGCGCGCGTTTGTGGGTGCGGATCAACCCCTTCGACGGCCCGTACACACTGGCTGATCTGGCCGCCGTCATGCCCGCGCATCCCGGTGGCATCATGCTGCCCAAGGTCTATGGCCGCGCCGATGTCGACAGACTGCATCATTGCCTGTCAGCGCTTGAGGTGGCCAACGGCATCAAAGAAGGATCCACCCCGGTCATCGTGCTGATCACCGAGACGGCAGAGGCGATGTTCCATACCGGCAGCTACAAAGGGGCTCCAAGGGTCGTGGCGCTGACCTGGGGCGCGGAGGATCTGGCCGACTCGATCGGCGCGAGCAGCAATCGCAATCCCGATGGCAGCTATGGCTTTACCTATGAACTGGCGCGCAGTCTGACCGTGCTGGGCGCAGCGACCGCCGGCGTTGCGGCAATTGAGACGATTTCGGCGGATTTCAGTGATCTTGATGCCTTGCGTCTGCGTGCTGAGAAGGTGCGCCGTGATGGCTTTCGCGGGATGCTCGCGATTCATCCGGCGCAAGTCGATGTCATCAATGACGCATTCACGCCGAGCGCGGAGGAAATTGCGCAAGCCCGCGAGATCGTCGCGATCTTCGATGCCAACCCCGGGGTCGGGGCGATCGGCTACAAGGGCGGGATGCTCGACAGGCCGTATCTGTCGCGCGCGCAGCAATTGCTGGCGCAGGTGGCAGACGCGTGACGATCAGCATCAGCGCTGCGGAGCTCGAACTTGCCCGGTTCGTCCAGCCGGGGGATGCCATCATGCTGGGCCAGGCGTGCGGCGAGCCGACCACGCTGATCGAGGCGCTGATCGCGCAGGGGCAGGGCATTGGCGGTCTTGACGCCTTCATTGCTACAAGCTTTTCGGGCATTTTCACGCCTTCGACGGCAGATGCCTTCCGCCTGTCCAGCATGGGGGCGATCGGCGCGTTGCGATCCATGAGCAAGGCGCATCGGCTCGGCGTTATCCCCTGCCATGTGGGGCAGGTCGCGCCGCTGATAGAGAGGGGGATCATCGGCTGCGATGTCGCGATGGTGCAGGTCAGCCCCGCCGACGCACAGGGTAACCATAGCTTCGGTCTGATCAGCGACTACGTCCAAGCCGCGGTGGCGAAGGCGCGTGTCGTTATCGCAGAGGTCAACGCGCAGGTGCCGTACACGCTGGGCGAGACGCTGCCGGCATCGCGGATCGATGTAGCGGTGCATGTCGATCGCCCGCCGGTCGAGGTGATGCCCGCCGCGATTTCTGCGACCGACGAGGCTATTGCCCGCCATTGTGCCGAGTTCATCGGGGATGGCGCAGTCATCCAGACCGGTGTCGGCGCGGTGCCCGATGCGATCCTGCGGCTGCTGCATGACCGCAAGGATCTGGGCGTGCATTCGGGCATGCTGGGCGATGGCCTGGTCGATCTGGCCGATGCAGGCGTTCTGACCAACGCGCGCAAGGAAATCGATCGCGGCGTATCGATCAACGGCGCGCTGATCGGCACCCGGCGGCTTTACGATTTTGCGCATCGCAATCCATCCGTGCGCATGACGCGGACGGCCTACACGCATGACAGCACAGTGCTGGCACAGCTGTCACGGCTGGTGACGGTCAATTCCGCGATGGAGGTCGATCTGACCGGGCAGGTCAATGCCGAGCAGTCGGGCGACATGTATCTCGGCGGCACGGGCGGGCAGCTCGATTTCGTGCGGGCTGGGGTGCGCTCGCCCGGCGGGCATTCGATCATCGCCTTGCCCGCGACTGCCAGGGGGGGGACGATCAGCAAGATCGTTGCGGCACTGTCCGGGCCGGTGACAACCGCGCGCAGCGAGGTGGACATCATCGTGACCGAATTCGGCGCGGCGCAATTGCGTGGCCAGCCGCTCGCGGAGCGGGCACGCCGGATGGTGGCAATCGCGCATCCGGATTTTCGCGAGGCGCTGGCGCGCGCTGCGCATGGCATCGAGCAGCGGGGATTCTAGGCTATGTCTGATGCGGTTCTCTACACGGTCGATGGCGATGGCATCGGGGTCATCACCATCAACCGGCCCGAACAGCGCAACTGCCTGTCCCGGGAGGTCCGTGAGGGGCTGCGCGCGGCATGGCAACAGTTCGAAGAAGATGATGCAGCCAAGATCGCCATCCTGACGGGGACCGGGCAAAAGGCTTTCTGCGCGGGTGGTGATCTGAAGGAAATGGTGGAAACCGGAATGAAGGTTCCCCCACGCGACATGTTTCCAGTGCCGTATGAGACGATCACGCTCTCTAAGCCGACAATCGCGGCGGTCAACGGCGTGGCATTTGCGGGCGGCTGGATGATCGCGCAGGGGTGCGACCTGTGCGTCGCCTCGACCACCGCACGCTTCGCGATTACCGAGGTGAAGGTGGGCAGGGGGTCGCCCTGGGCGGCGCCGCTCATCCACATGATCCCGCAGCGGATCTTCATGGAGATCGTGCTCACCGGCAAGCCGATCACCGCCCAGCGCGCGTACGAGATCGGTCTGGTGAACCGCCTTGCGGAACCCGATGCGCTGATCGACGCCGCACTCGACTTGGCGCGTGAGGTAATCGAAGGCGCGCCGCTTTCTGTGGCAGCAGCCCGGGCGAGCGTGATGCTGGCGACGGAAATGGGCCGCTCAGCCGCGCTCGATGCGGCGTGGGCGGCGCATGAGGAGGCGTACAACAGCAAGGACGCGCAGGAAGGACCACGCGCCTTTGCCGAGAAGCGCAAACCAGTGTGGAAAGGGCGCTAAGGCTTGCTCGGCGCGCGATGGTTGACCAGCGGGCGCTGGTAGGACGGATCGCTGCTGTCCCGCGCTGACCGGCCGTTGGCGGAAATATCCGGCACATCGCCAAAGGGTGGCGGCAGCGACGGCTGAATGCAGCTCCATTCGATGACGTTGGTGCGCAGCGCGATCCGCCAGCTGCCATCGCGTCTTTCCAACCGGTCGATATAGCGGCCGCCTGCCAGCATCACCGTTTCGCCGCCGCCCTCTTCCCAGGGGTGGTTGCGTCCGATGAACTGGTAATAGCATTCGCTGTGCGCGGTATCCCCGGCGATATCGATATAGTGGTTGAGCAGGACATGGTGTGTCAGCACCTGACCTGCCTCGTGCAGTGGCTTGGCCCATTCCCAGCAGCCAGCGACATCGCCGACATAAGGCCCGGCGGCAATCACCGCATCGGTGTGGAAGGCTGACAGGAACAGCGCGCGGTCGAACCGGTCCATGCCCCGGCAGAACCGGAACAGGCAGTCATGGATCTCCTGCCGGTCGACCAGCATAAGCAGTCGGGCGTCATCGGTCATGCCTTTGTCCGTTCGGCATGGGCCCATTTGAAGGTTTCGCCCAGATGATCGGCCATGCCTGAGGGATAGGGCGGGAAGACCCATTGGTCCGCACTTTTGCGGATCGCATCGAGATTGCCAGCGACGGCCTCGGGCGACCAGTCGGACTGCCACACCCCCTTGCTCTCGACCGTCCAGGCGCGCGCCATCCGTCCTCCGCCCGCGACATAATGCTCGCCCGATACGCTGCAGCTTTCGTGCGCCAGCCAGGCCACCATCGGGGCAACAAGCTCTGGCTCAAGCGGAGGATATGCGGTGGTATCCAGGCCATCTGCCATGCGGGTTACGGCGGCTGGCGCAATTGTGTTCGACAGGATGCCGTGGTCGCCGCCTTCCAGCGCGATGACATTGTTGAGCCCCATCAGGCCGGCCTTCGACATGCCGTAATTGACGGTGGTCTTGCTGCCATAGAGCCCGCTGCAGGACGTCGTCAGCACGACCCGGCCATAATTGGCCGTGATCATGTGTGGCATTGCGGCCTTGGCAAGATAGAAGCCACCCTTGAAATGCACGTCGGTCACCGCATCGAAATCCTCGATGCTGAGTTCGGCGATGGTGCCGTAGCGGACATTGCCCGCATTGTGGATGAGGATGTCGATGCGGCCCCAGGTGTCGATCGCGCACTGGATGATCGCGGCGGCTCCGGCGGCCGATGCCACCGATTCAGCGCAGGCGACCGCCTCGCCACCTGACGAGAGGATTTCGCCAACAACCTCATCTGCCGGGTTGGAGATGATATCATCGCCCCGCGATGCGCTGCCATTGTCGTTAACCACGACCTTGCAGCCCCGAGCAGCGAGCAGCAGGGCATAGGAGCGCCCCAGCCCGCGACCCGCGCCGGTAATCACGGCCACGCGGCCATCGAAACGCAGGGTATCCATGGGTTCGTTCTCCTTATGCGATTGGCTGCCAGATAGGCGATCCACGCGTGGCACGTGCAGATGGGATCATTGCGCCATCGACGTCGGCTATGCCGTAGTCCTGGGCCAGTTCCGCGGTAATGAACTCGCCACCCGATCGCGACATGATGGCAGGATCCAGCGCCAGCGCGGCGATCACGCGGCCAGGATGTTCGGTCGAGCTGCCCTGCTGGCTGGTGATCGATGCGGTCATCTTGTCCGCCATTCGGGCGAAATTGTCCTTCGCCTTTTCGGTCATCGTCAGGCCCTGCCACAGCGTCAGCGCCGCAACGCTGTGCGGCTTCAGTTCGACCGCCATGTCGCGTGACATGCGTCCTACCGCAGTCTTCGATGTTCCGAAAATGACGCCGTAGGTGTAGGTGGTCGCCGCATAGCCCGAGATCGCAACGATCAACCCCGATTTCTGCGGAACCATGATTTGCGCGGCATGCCAGGCAGCGATGAAGTTGGACCGGACCCCGACATCCCACATTTCCAGGTTGGACAACGGCTTCTCCCAGAAGCTGCCCGGTTCGATCAGATCGTCGGAGAGCAGGAAGGCATTGTTGACCAGGATGTCGAGGCGGCCATGATCGCGCCGCAGCTGCGCAAACAGGGCTTCGACCTGCGCGTCATCGGCATGGTCGCAGGCAACGGCAACGCCTTTGCCGCCCGCTGCATCGCAATCGTCGGCGGTCTGTCCGACAGTGCCGGGAAGGTAGTAATCGCCCTCGGTCACGCTGCGGCCGGTCACGTAGACCGTGGCTCCCTGCCGCGCGAGGGCGATGGCGATACCCTTGCCGATTCCGCGGCTGGCCCCGGTGACGAGCGCAACCTTGCCTGCGAGCGCGTGCGCGTCAGGCATTGGCCGGACGGACATAGGTGGCCTCGTCGGGCGCTGGGCCATCTGGAAAGGCCCCGTAATTGGGGGTGTCGGCAAAATGACCGGTCAAGTCGGGGGGCCCGCGATATTTCATGCTCCAGTGGCGCCTTGCAAAACGCCAGAGGCCGTCTTCCTCGACATAATCGTCATGATACCAGCCGATGGTCATCGCGGTGCTGCCGTCCCGCATCCGGGCAAACTCGGTCATGTTGAGCCGCCCTTTCGCCGTGCCCTTGCCGATCTCCAGAATCGGAAGTCCGGTTATGATGTGGATGTGCGTGCACCGGCCCAGCATGCTGCGGCAGGCCTCGGCGATCTTTTCGCGTCCGACGATATTCATTCCTGCGATCTTCCACAGTCCGTCGGCTGCAAAGCATGCGGAAAACTCCAGCGCATCCTGCCTCCAC
This sequence comes from Blastomonas fulva, assembly GCF_003431825.1. Lineage (GTDB taxonomy): Bacteria > Pseudomonadota > Alphaproteobacteria > Sphingomonadales > Sphingomonadaceae > Blastomonas > Blastomonas fulva. The sequence goes on from NZ_CP020083.1 coordinate 2,707,910, forward strand.
ACCGCATCGGCAAAGCGAGCGTGCAACTGCCGGATGCCGACGTCTGCGGCAATCGGGTCGGTCATCGAACAGGGCTCCTTGCGTTCATCGTCGCCCCGTATTGCCACGGAGCGCGCGCGGCGCACATGGCCGCAGGCGCATTAGCGCCACAGCGATGCTGACCCGGCATAATCCGCTTGAGTGCGCAGTGCGCTTGCCTGCACATGGCCGGGAGCGAATGCATGGAGAAGCCAGCAATGAATGATGCCACCAGAACCGTCGCATCGGTCGAGCAACTGGAAGCACCGGTCATCATCGGCACCGAGGCATACCTTTCGCCAGACTATGCGCGGGCAGAGCGCGACCGCTTGTGGCGCAAGGCATGGCTGCAGGCTGGCCGGATCGAGGACATTGCGGAAACCGGCGATTTCGTGACCTTCGACATCCACGACGACTCCATCATAATCGTACGGGAGGATGCACAGACCATCCGGGCGTTTCATAATGTGTGCGTGCATCGCGGGCGCAAGCTGGTCGATACGCCGCCCGGACAACGCAACGCGCGCGGCAACCGCCGCAGCTTCATCTGCGGATTTCACGGCTGGTCGTACGGGCTGGACGGCAACTGCACGTACATTCCGCACAAGGAAGACTGGCAAGGCTCCCTGACCGATGATCGCACCCGGCTCTCTGGCGTCAAATGCGAGACATGGGGTGGGTGGCTTTGGATCAACATGGACCCCGAAAGCGTGTCTCTGGACGCGTGGCTGGGCGTCGTGCCAGAGATGCTCGATCCCTATCAACTGCACAACATGCGTGCGCGCTGGCGCAAGTGGATCGTCTTCGACTGCAACTGGAAAGTGGCGATGGAAGCGTTCAACGAGACCTATCATGTCGCCACCACCCATCCGGAGTTCAACGCCTTCGGGCAGTTCCGCGGCTGGGCGCGCATCCAGGGGCTGCACACGCATATCGGCTATGAAGCCCCCAAGGGGCTCGAAGAGGACGCCGGCAAAATGCGCACCGGCACCGGTGCCGATCCGCGCAGGTCAACGGCGGAAATGCAGATGTTCACCTGGGAAAACGCCAACACCAACACCACGATGACATTGGTGAACGCGGCCAAGCGTCTGATCGATGAACTGCCCGAGGATACGCCTGCCAGCGAAGTGTCGCGCCATTGGATATCCACCGCGCGCGCCGACGATGAAAGGCGCGGGGTGGTCTGGCCCACCGTCGATCCGATGCATACCGCGAAGGCAGGAACAGCCTGGCAGATCTTCCCCAATTTCCAGATCGGCCACGCGGTCAACAACATGCTGTGCTACATGGCGCGGCCCTGGGGCAACGATCCCGACAGGTGCATTTTCGAGGCCGCCGTCTACGAACTCTACCCTGAAGGAGAGGCACCCGAGACGCGATGGGAATACACTGAGCCTGACAACTGGCCGCCGGTGTTGCAACAGGATTTCGCCAACATGGCTGCGGTGCAGCAGGGCATGAAGAGCGCAGGCTTCAAGGGCACGCAGCCCAACCCCTATATGGAACGGTCGACGGCCAGCCTGCACATGAATCTGGCGAAGTTCATGGGCGCTGGAGCGCCCGTGGCGCGCGACTGACATGGAGCAGGAAGAGATCGGCCAACTGCGAGCCACAGTCCGCAAGATGCAGGACCGGCAGGACATCCTTGATTGCATCGTCCGTGAGGCGAGGGGCCGCGACCGTCACGATAGTGCGCTGACTGCCAGCTGCTACTGGCCCGATGGATGGGATGAGCATGGCCCTTCGATTACCGGAGCATCTGAATATCCCGAGCGCGCTAATGCCGGGCACGCCGCGTTCTTCAGCGCAACCAGCCACAGCCTGACCAACCACAGCTGCGAGCTTGATGGGGATGATGCGGTCTGTGAGACCTATGTTCTGGGTGCTATGCTCTCAAAGGACGGTTCACGCTGCATCCTCTCGCCTGGCCGCTACATCGATCACATGCAGCGCCGGGAGGGCGAGTGGCGTATCAAGGCACGCAGGACGATCGTCGACATGGCGCTGGAAGGCAGCGCCGAATGGCTTGCCACGCCGGCGCTGAAGGGGTTTCTCAAAGGGACATGGGACGCTGCCGACGTTTCGTATGCGCGTCCGGTGGTCATAGGGGCCGATGGTGAGCGTTGGCAGGAGCAGATGCAGGACCGGTAATCATCTGATGACAAGCGGATATTGCGTGTGCGGCGCAACATTGTGCGTATCGCGGGCAGATGGCGGGAACCCGCCCCGCGCATCTCGGATGCCCCACCGCTTGCCGGCCTCTGCCCCGATCAGCGTCTGGCCGGACAGGTCTGACATCCGTGGATCGTTGAAGAGAGCCCAGATGACATCGCCCGTGTAACCTGGGTCTTCGAGGCCCTGGGACAGGTGTCCATAACGGGCGGGGTCAGCTGCGATCATTGCCAGCAGGCGTTCGGTCGCCAACGCCCCCATCCAGATCGAAACTGCTGCCACGCCGGTACCTTCAAGGTCAACTGCCATGTCGGCCGCCATCTTGTCCACGCCCGCCTTGTGCGCGCCATAGGCAGGGCCGAAACAATAATGCACGGCTCCGGGTGATGACGTGAACGCAATCAGGCCGCGCCGCTGTTTCACCATCAACTGCGCTGCAAACCAGCTGGCGACAAACCCACTGCGCACGCCGACGGTAATCATGTCACCTATGGCGAGCGGCTTTTCCCAGAAATGGCCGGGGGCATCGAGCTGATCATGGATGGCGCAGGCGTTGTTGACCAGAATGTCCAGCCGGCCATGGTCGTGGGCAATGCGATCAAACAGGGCAGCGACATCGGAATCGACATTATGGTCGCATCGCACGGCAATGCCGGTTCCGCCAGCTTCGGTTACCGCACTTGCGGTCTCGAAGATTGTCCCCGGCATTGCACTTTCGGCGGCATCCGTGGATCGTCCGGTGACATAGACCGTGCATCCCTGTCTGCCCAGCGCCGCCGCGATACCCTTGCCCGCGCCCCGGCTTGCGCCGGTGACCAACGCGATCGGGGCGACCGGGGCAGCATCGTCAGGCAAACGGTTCCTCGCCCTTGAGCTTGGTGCGGTGCATCATGCGGCCGCAGGTGAGGTCATAGGGTTCGGCCCGGTGCATTGTGCCGGTGTTGTCCCACATCACCAGATCGCCTTCATCCCATGCATGGCTGTAGCTGAACTGTTCCTGCGTCGCCCATTCGCGAAGGCCGTGGATGATCTCGGCGCTCTCGAAGTGGCTTTTGCCCAGCACCGTCAGCGTCGTGCAGCCGATGACCAGCGATTCCCGCCCCGAGCGGTGTTTCCACACCAGTGGCAACTCGTTCTCGCCAACGCTGCGCATGCCCTTCAGCTTGGCGAGGCTGGGTTCGGGGTCGTAATAGAATACTGTCGGCCACACCCCATGGATGGTGCGCAGGTCCTTGAGTTCGGCCTTGCGCTCTTCGGGCAGCGCATCCCAGGCTGCATAGGTGTTGCAGAACCCGGTGTTGCCCGTGCCCTTGGGCGCGGCGACCTTGCACGACAGCAGCGATGCGAGGATCGGCACGTCGTTCATCGTGCCGTCGATATGCCAGTACAGCGAGCCCTTGAGATATTCGGCTGCACCGGGGTTTTCCTTGATGTCGAGCGTGATCTTGCTGACATTCTCGCCGTCTCCCATCCGCTCGGGCGCAAATTCGCCGAGTGTCTTGGTGAAGGCGACCTGTTCCTCGTCGGTGAAGTTGACCTGCTTGAAGACCAGCACGCCGCGTTCCTCCAGCAACTCGCGGATCTCAGGGCCAAGCTCGCCTGACAGCAGTTCCGCCTTGCTGTTGAGAACGCGGCTGGCGATCACGGGGCGCAGCGCTTCGTGACGCAGTTGGGTGAGGGTTGTAGATGCGGTGGCCATGTTCAGTTCTCCCAGGCTTCGGTTCCGTTCAGGATCGTGCGGTGCATCATCCGTCCTGACGCTGGATCATAAGGTGTGGCGCGGTGCAGTGAGGTCCGGTTGTCCCAGATTACCGTATCGCCAACGGTCCATTTGTGGCGATAGCTGAACGCCTCGCCCGTCGCGAACTCGCGCAGGCCGTGAAGGACGCGGTAACTGTCTTTAGGGTCCAGACCCTTCACATAATGCGCGGTATTGCCCAGCACGAGCGACTTGCGCCCCGATTTGTGCGTGCATACCAGCGGCAATTCAGCCTCGCCCTTGTCGATCCAGTCTTCGAGCTGTTCCATCGAGGGTTCGGGGGTGTGATACAGTTGCGAACGCCAGAGCGAGTGAACCACGCGCATATCGGCGATCGCGTCCTTGCGTTCTTGCGGCAGGGCATCATAGGCCGATGCGGTATTGGCAAAATCGGTGTCGCCGCCTTCGCTTGCCAGCACTATGGCAGTGAGCATCGAGGCGCGGATCGGCATGGAGTGCATCGTGCCATCGATATGCCAGAACAGCGAACCCTTGAGGTATTCGGCGATCTTCTGGTTGATCTTCTCATCCAGCGTCACTTTGAACATCGCTTCGCCGCGGATCTCGTTGACGTTTCCGCCCAGCAGGTTTGTGAACTGGATCTGCTCTTCATCGGTGAAATTGATCTGCGGGAAGATCAGCACGCCGCTTGTTTCCAGCAGCGCATTGATCCTGGACGACAGTGCGCCCGACAGGAGCTCCGCCTTGCTGTTGAGCACCCGCGCGCCGATTTTCGGCTTGATCACCTCAAAGTGCAACTCGGTCTGCGCAAGATCGGTGACGGCCATCGCTGCTCTCCTGGATCCGATGTTATTGAACACCTGTTCAGCACAAAAACTACACTATGTCAATTATCCGGTTCTGGCGGCGGGGGCAGGAGTTTATCAAGCCATGCGGCCACCCACTGCATAGCCTCTTCGTGCCCTGCAGTGACTCCAAGTGCGGATTCCATGAACAGTGCACGTCCGATCCCGGCAAGGATGACGCTAAGCGCCTCGGGACTGCACCGCGTTGTTGACGCCAACTGCTCGCCCAGAACCGTCTGGAACAGGTCAACCTGCCGATTGCGCATCGCCGTGCTGTGAGCCGCGACTTTCTCGCGGATTGCCGGGCGACGGATGGCCAGCGCCAGATATTCGACCGACAATGCGGTGCGGCTGTCGTCGCAGAAAAAGCGCCACAATGCTCGCACCGGATCGCCTGTGGCGATTGCCCCCTCGATCATGCTGTCGCTTTGTGCAGCGCCGCGTTCGAACACGGCCAGCAGCAGATCGTCGGTGGTCGGGAAATAATAATGCACCAGCGATGGGTTTAGCCCGGCGTACATTGCCACTCTGCGGGTGCTGGCGGCGGCATAGCCCTCATCGCGTATCACCTGTTCGGCCGTGTCGACGATCAGCGCGCGTGTCTCCGACGTTTCGGCACCGACCCGCCGTTTGGCCGAGGCATTCGGCATCTGCTGTGTCGTTGCGTTCATGGCTGTCTCATCCTGCCTGGGTAGGCAGGCCGCTCATGGCTAGCCAGCCTCCATCATTGATGAAATTCGCACCCGTGGCAAAGCTCGACTCATCGCTCGCCAGAAACAGAGCCATGTTGGCCATTTCCAGCGGGTCCGCCATCCGGCCCATAACCCCCATGCGGTCGATGATGCTGTTCGATGTCGGCATGCCAGCCGTCTGCATTTCGGTACGCTGGTGCCGCGCCATCGGAGTTTCGGTTGCGCCCGGGCAGAGCGCGTTGACGCGGATTTTATGGCGGGCAAGCTCGACCGCCGCCACCTTGGTCAACCCCACCAACCCCGCCTTGGACGCGCAATAACCAGCCGAACTCGCTGCGATGAACGCGCCGATCGACGCGGTGTTGATGATCGATCCGCCGCCGGCCTCGATCATCCTGGGGGCCACGTGCTTGATCATCAACCATGGTCCCTTCAGATTGACCTCGACCACCCGGTCAAATGCCGCCTCGTCTATCTTCAGGATGGACTGCTTGTTTTCCGTATCGGCACCGGCGTTGTTCAACAGGATATTGGGCAGGCCAAGCTCGCTGACGGTGCGGGCTACAATTCGCACCACATCGACGGTCCGGGTGACATCGGCGGCGATCGAAATAGCCTTGCCACCTTCTGCGGCCACCAGCGCCATCGTCTCGGCATTGGCGTCTTCTGACAGATCGATGCAGGCGACTGCGGCCCCGTGCCGGGCAAACAGCGCAGCCGCTGCCTGGCCCATGCCACCTGCGGTGCCTGTGATGATGGCAATCTTGCCTGCCAGCCGCATGTCCATCTGCCTTTAATGCGATCCCATGTACCGCCCGCCATTGGTGCTGATCGTCTGGCCGGTGATGTAGCTAGCCTCCTCCGAAGCTAGATAGGCAGCAGCAGCGGCTATGTCTTCGGGCTTGCCGATGCGCTTCATCGGCAGGGTCTGCGCAAAAGCTTCCGCATCAATCGGCGCGGCGCGCAGCATGGGGGTATCAATGAAGCCGGGGGGGATGATGTTGAAGGTCACGCCCGAGGCCGCGAACTCCAGCGCCAGCGCCTTGCTCATCCCCAACAGGCCGCCTTTGGACGACACGTAATGCCCCTGCGCCGGCGATCCGGTCTGAACCGAGGAAGAGGTGATGTTGATAACCCGGCCCCAGCCTGCCGCCAGCATGTCAGGCAGGCATTCCTTGGTCATCAGCCAGGGTCCGCGCAGGTTGATGCGGATCACCTTGTCGAACAACTCGTCATCGGTATCGAGGAAAGGTGTGAACGGAGCGATGCCGGCGTTGTTCACCAGGATTGCGATAGGACCAAGCTCGGCGCGCGTGCGGTCTGCGGCTGCCTTGATTGCCGCCTTGTCCGAGCAGTCCACATCAATAGCGAGTGCAGTTCCCCCAGCATCGCGAACATGCTGCGCGGTTTCCTCGGCGCCTGCAGCGTTGATGTCCCAGATCGCCACCTTGGCCGTATCCTCTGCCAGACGCAGCGCGATGGCTCTTCCGATGCCCGATCCTGCACCCGTTACCACCGCTACCCGCCCTTGAAGCGATCGTGTCATCCGTCTTCCTCTCAATGTTTGAACCTGTGTTCAATATGCCAGGCATCAATGTCAACGCGGGCATGGTAGCTGTCAGGTGCGCGACGGCACCTATCGCGCCCGCGATAGCGTAGCGCGGGCCTGACGGTGTCGCCCGGGATTTGGTAGATCGCATCCGAACCTTCGAGATGGAATTTCAAATGAGCGCAGCGCTACAGGGTATTCGGGTGATCGACATGAGCAGGGTGTTTGCCGCACCGGTCGGTGCGCAGATCCTTGGCGATCTTGGCGCCGACGTCATCAAGGTCGAGCGGCCCGGCACCGGCGACGACGGCCGTGGCTATGGCACCGCCTGGGTCGAGGGCAGGGACGGCATCGAGACGCGGCAGTCGAGCTTCTTCACCGTCGCCAACCGCAACAAGCGCTCGATAACGGTCAATCACAGCAAGCCGGAAGGCCAGGACATCATTCGCGCGCTGGTAGAGGATGCCGATGTCCTGATCGAGAATTTCAAGGTCGGCGACCTCAAGCGTTTCGGTCTGGATTACGAAAGCCTCAAGGCGATCAATCCCCGCCTCATCTATTGCTCGGTGACGGGTTTCGGGCAGACCGGACCGATGGCGGCGCTGCCGGGATATGACGGCCTGTTTCAGGCCACTGGCGGGATGATGGCGGTGACCGGCATACCCGATGGCAAGCCGGGGGCAGGGCCGCTGAAGGCCGGACCCAGCCTCGTCGACTTCGTCACTGGCCACAACACCGCTCTCGCGATCATGGCTGCGCTGATCCACCGTGGAACCACCGGCGAGGGCCAGTATATCGACATCGCCCTGCTCGATACCTCGGTCGCAATGGTCAGCCATATCATGCAGGATTATCTGATCAGCGGCTTTCCTCCTCCACGCCTGGGCAATGGCGGCAATGGCGGCGGCCCTGCCGACCTGATCACCGCGAGCGACGGGATCGTCTATCTCACCGCGGGCACAGACGAGCATTACCGCAGGCTCACCGTGCTCATGGAGCAGCCCGAGCTGTTCACCGATCCACGCTTCGACACCAACTTCAAGCGCGGCCGCACCGGGCAGGCGGAACTGATCGACATAATCTGCCGGTGGAGCAGCCGGTTCAGCGTGGGCGATCTGCTGGCCATGCTCGATGGGGCAGGCATTCCGGCAGCCAAGTACAATGAACTCGCCCAGGTTTGGGATGAACCGCAGGTCCAGCATCGCAACCTGCGTGCGACGACTCCGCATCCCTGGGCCAAGGCAGGATCGGTTGACCTGATCGCCAGTCCGTTGGCGCAGATGTCGGCTTCCCCCGCCACCATCCGCCGCCCGCCACCGATGCTGGGCGAGCACAACGCCGATGTGCTGGCCGAACTCGGCTACACAGCTGACCGTATCGATCGGCTCAAGACCGACGGGATCGTTTGAACCTTCATCGCTCCGGCGCTTAAAGCCGCGTGCTGTTGCGTGTGCCGGGTGAGCGGCTAATCCTTGCGTCAAATGACCGATGGAGAGAGGTGTATCATGGCCGAGGCCGACCCCAAGCTGCCGATTCCGTTCAAGGTGGTCGAAGCGGACCGCATCCCATCGCAACGCTATTACGACGAAGCATTCTACAAGCTTGAGTGCGAAAACCTTTGGCCGCACGTTTGGCAGATGGCCTGCCGGACAGAGCAGCTGCCCAATGTCGGCGACTGGATCGAGTATTCGAATCTCGGCCAGTCGGTCATTGTCGTGCGCACCAGCAAAGGCATCCGGGCATTCCATAACGCCTGCCGCCATCGCGGTTTGCCCCTGACCGAGGCGGGCGGGCATGGCAACTGCAAGACTGCGGGGTTCATCTGCCCGTTCCATGGCTGGCGCTGGAACATCGAGGGCAAGAACACCTTCGTCTATGGCCGCCATCTGTTCGAGGAGCGCCAGCTCGACGAGGCGGATCTTGCGCTCAGGCCCTGTCGTCACGAAGAGGCAATCGGATGCGTGTTCATCAACTTCGATGACGACGCACCCAGCTTCGCCGATACCATCGGCCCGGTGCTCGGCCGGTTGGAAAAGCGCGGGCATAGCAACCAGCGCGCAGAATGGTGGTATGCGACCGAGCTTCCCGCCAACTGGAAGACCGCGATGGAGGCCTTCATGGAAGGCTATCACGTCATGCGCACCCACCCGCAGCTGCAACAGGCAGCCCCCATGCTCTACAACATGATGTATGGCATGGACACCGGCGGCATCGGTGTGCCGATGAACCCCAATCTTTCGATCAAGGACAACATCCAGGCGCAGATCAAGCATCTGGGACTGCTGAGCGAGGGCATGTCCGGCATGGTGCATGAAAAGGAGGTGGCAATCGCCCGTCAGCTTGCCGATGTTCCGCTGCCCGAGGACCCGCAACAGGCGCTGATGACGTGGTTCGGCATCGTCCAGCACCAGATCCACGAGCAATTGACCGCGCGCGGTGAAAACGTGCCCGATCTCAACGCGCTGGCAGTGTCCGATCCGCTGAACGCGGTCGAGTTCCTGTTCCCGCACTATTTCCTGCTGCCGTTCTTCACCAGCACATCGGCTTATCGCATTCGTCCGACAGGGCCCGAAAGCTGCATCTTCGAGATTTGGTCGCTCACCCATTTCGCGCCCGGCGAAGATCCCGAGCCTGTCATGGAACCCACCGTGCTGCCCTATGACAGCGACCTGTTTCCGCCGATCCCGCGCCAGGATTATTCGAATATCCCGATCCAGCAAAAGGGGCTGCACGCCAAGGGGTTCGACTTCATGCGGCTGTCGAGCACCATCGAAGGGCTGATCAGCAACTACAACCGCATCATCGACGGTCACCTGGAGGGCAAGCCAGCCGACAGGCTGGCCTCGGCAACGCACACGCTGGGCGGCAATTTCGATGGCAGGATTCACGACTATGACTTCTGACAGACAGGTCGCGATCATCACCGGAGCCGGCAGCGGGATCGGGCTGGAGACGGCGCGGATGCTGCATGGCCAAGGCATGGCGGTTGTCGGCGTGGGGCGGAACCCCGAAAAGCTGGCGGCGCTGAAAGAGGCGATTGCGGATCCCGCCCGCCTCGCGACGATCGCGGTCGACATCGCCGCCGATGCTGCACCGCAGGCGATCGTGCAGCTCGCGCTCGACCGCTTTGGCCGTATCGATTTTCTGATCAACAATGCGGGGCTTGGCAGCCCCAAGCCGCTCGATGAGACCGATGATGCGATGCTCGACGAGTTTCTGGGCGTCATGCTGCGCGCGCCGTTTCGCCTGTGCCGCGAGGCGATCGGGCACATGAAGCCGGGTTCCGGCGTGGTCAACGTGACCTCGACCTTCGCGATGATCGGCGGAAAGCGGGGAGGGGCCTATTCCGCCGCGAAGGGAGGCCTCAAGTCCCTGACCGAGCACATGGCCTGCGAATATGGTCCGCGCGGTATCCGCTCCAATTGCGTCGCGCCAGGCGTGACGATGACCGACATGGTGCGCCACCGCTTCGAGGACGAGACCTTTCGCCGCGTCAACATTGAAACCACGCCCTACCCGCGATTGAGCGAGGTCGAGGACGTCGCCAGCACCATCGCCTTTCTGTGCTCGCCTGGCGGGGAGATGATCAACGGGCAGACGATCACCGTCGATGGCGGCTGGACCAAGACCAAGTATCTCTCGCCGCGCGTCCTCAATTCGGTGTGGAGCGACCCCGAATAAGCCGATCACCGCTGCAGCGATGATTTGTGCCTTCGGTTGCCCCGCTTCGCCATCCCTGCGAAAAACCAGGTCAAGGATTCACCCGGAGAACACCCATGGCTACCACCGACAAGCAGGACATTGCGGAGAACGCGCGCAAGTACTGGTCCGCCGAAGGATACACTGAAGGCGGCGTGATCCGCGAAGTCGATTATGCGTCGCAGTCCGGCGGGCTGCACCCCTCGCTGGCGGGGATCAAGATCGTCGATACCGATACACATATCACCGAGGCCCCGGACCTGTTCACTAGCCGTGCGCCTGCGAAGTACAAGGACAAGGTCCCCCATGTCCGCCTCGACAAGGATGGCGTCGAGCGCTGGTATGTCGGTGACCGCAATTTCGGATCGATGGGCGGCAACGTCATCCGCGCCGACAACAACAAGTTGCTGGGACGGCTGGCTTTCCCCAAGCTCGAACAGGCGCATCCGGGCGGCCACCTGATGAAGGAGCGGCTGCAGGCGATGGATGACATGGGCGTCTATGCCCAGATCTGTTACCAGAATTCCGGCGTGACGCAGGCTGGATCGCTGATGAGCCTGGGCGATCCCGATCTGGCGCTCAACATCGTCAAGATCTTCAACGATGCTTCGATGGAATATATGGAAGATTCCGGCCACAGGATCTTCAATATGGGTCATCTTCCGTTCTGGGATCCCCAGGAGCTGATGGCCGAGGCAAAGCGGTGCATCGATGGCGGCATTCGCGGCTTCGTACTGCCCGATACCCCCGAGCGCGTCGGCGTGCCGAGCTTTCTTCACGACTACTGGACACCGTTTCTGGAGTTGTGCGACGCCACGGGCACGCCGATCAATTTCCACCTCAACAGCGCGGTCGATCCCAACACCATCACCTGGGACGGTTTCGGCTTCGAACAGACGCTGGCGGTGGTCGCGACGATGTTCTCGATCGGCAATGCTGCCACGCTGGGCAACTGGATGGTATCAGGGCGGCTCGATCGTCACCCGGGCCTCAAGATCGGACTGATCGAGAGCGGTATGGGCTGGCTTCCGTTCGCGATCGAGGCGCTGGAGCACCAGTTCGACGAGATGCTGCCCAGCAAGAAGGGCATGCTGAACAAGCGGCCATGGGACTATTTCCGCGACCATTTCTTCTGCACCTTCTGGTTCGAGAAGGTCGGCCCCAAGCTGCTGCTGGAAACTATCGGCGTCGACAATGTGATGTTCGAAACCGACTTCCCGCATCCCACGTCGCTGTATCCCGGCGTCCAGGCCCATATCGTCGATGTGCTGGGCGGCTATGACTTTGTGACCAAGAAGAAGGTGCTTCAGGACAACGCGACGCGGATGTACCGCCTGCCGTTCTGACGCGGCGTTCCACTGCCGGAGCGGGCGCGGCCGGGCAGGCGCCTAGCCCGCCCGGATCGCCATCACGCTGCCCTCCGCGTCGGCGGAGAGGTAGAGCGTTCCGTCTACCCCGGCTGCGATGCCCGCGAAGTTGATCATCGGGCCGGACATGTCGCCGATTGGGCCCAGGAAGGGCAGGGCGACGCACCCCGGGGGCGGACCGACTGGCAGGCGGCTGGCGATAACGGTGCGATTGTCACCGGCAAGATCGCACCGGATCAGCGATTTTGCGATCGTATCGACCACATGGAGCCTGCCACCGCTGATGCAAAGTCCTTCCGGGCGCTCAAGCCCGTCCAGCACCGTCTCGCATCCGCCGCAACTCAGCTTGAGCACCCGTCCGGCACCCGCCTCTGCAACATAGACCGCGCCGCTCCCATCGACAGCAATACCCATGGGCCGGTCCAGACCAGCAGCAAGCTCGGTGGTGGTGCCGTTCTCTGCGCTCAGCACTCTGCCGGTGCCGTATTCGGCGTAAATCACCGCATCGCCACAGATGGCAACATCCATCAGCTGGTCATGGCCGATGGTGATCCATTCGATCGCGCCGTCCGCCGGAGAGAAGCGGGCGACCCCGCCCATGCCGGTGGTGAAAATCCATTCGCCCGGCTTGCTTCCTCTGCAAACGCCGCGGACGTATCCGGGGCCATTATGGGTGAACAGCATGAAGGCGAGATCGAGACTGCCAGCATGGGTCAGCGTGTACGAAAAGCCGCCATCGGCGACCATCAGGCATCCGTCGTCACCCACCGCCAGCCCCAGCGGCCATTGCAGCGCGCGCGGAATGACCGATCGCGTTTGCCCTGGTGCGATGATTTCGGTGATCTCGCCGGGAATCGACGAGACGAAAATGCGGTCGCCTAGAAAAGTCACGTTGTCTAGGCCGGGACCAAGCTCGGCCAGAACCTCACGGCTGCCACTCACCGGATCGATGCGCAGGACCTGGCCCGACATCACCTGCGTCGTGACGATGCGGCCCTTGCTGTCGAACTTTACCGAGTCGGGAACGCCAAGGTCACCTGCGACGACCTGATGCTCGCCGGTTGCCAGATCGATCGCCCAGATTTCGTTTGCCCCCATGATCGGCGCGTAGAGCCGTCCATCCGGGCCAACCTCGAACGCGTTGGCCATCGGGACATCGGCCTTGATGATGCGCGGCGCGCCGCCGTTGCGGTCAAGCTCCATGATGCGCGCACCCATGCGGCATTCGCCCGCGATCAATCGCCCCTGATGCCAGGTGATCGGATTGGCGACCGGCATGTCGCCCTGAATGATCGAAACCTGACCAGCGGGCGTGCGCATGCTGACGCGGCCCTCGGTGATCTCGGTGCAATACAGGTTGCCTGCCTCGTCGAACACCAGATCGTCCGGTGCGACGATGTCGCCGCCGATCGGGCTGATGACCTCGATTGCGCCGCTGTCGGGATCGACCGCGCTGATCAGGCTGCCCGGCACCTGTGCCACCCAGATGCGGCCATCGGCCGCCGCGCGGATGCCGTTTGCGCCATGCAGGCGGCTGGCGGGGGTCAGGCGCGAGCATGTCCAGCCTTCTGCCATGATGGCAGGAGTACCGGAATAGCGGCTCATCGTGCCGGTCATGCGAGCTCTCCTTCTGGCGGCATCAACCAACGATGGACTTGATTTCGAGATATTCGTGGAAGCCGTGCTCGCCCCATTCGCGGCCATTGCCGGAATGCTTGTAGCCGCCAAAGGGGGCGTGGAAATCAAACCCGCCGTTGACCCAGACCGCCCCGGTGCGCAGGCGGCGGGCAACGGCGATCGCGGTATCGCGATCCTGCCCGCTCACATAGCCGCCCAGCCCGAAGACACTGTCGTTGGCAATAGCCACGGCATCATCGATATCATCATAGGCAATAATCACCAGCACCGGCCCGAATATCTCCTCGCGTGCGATTACGGCATCGTTGGTGCAGGCAAAGACAGTGGGCTTCACATAAAAGCCGCGGGTCAGCCCTTCGGGGCGTCCCGGACCGCCGGCGACCAGTGTCGCGCCTTCGTCCAGACCTTTCTGGATATAATCCTGGATGATGGTCCACTGCGCCTTGGAGACCACGGGCCCCATCGCAACATCGGCGTGCGGATCGCCCACGGTGACGCCTTCGCACGCGCTCCTCGCCGCAGCCAGGGCCTCGTCCAGGCGAGCGCGCGGGACCAGCAGCCGTGATCCTGCCGAGCAGGTCTGGCCGGCATTGACCATCATGCCCGCCGTTGCCGCTGCGACATTTTCCGCCATGGCGGCATCGTCCAGAATGACCCAGGCGCTTTTGCCGCCCAGCTCCAGCCCGACCCGCTTGACGGTATCGGCGGCATCCTTGGTGATCTGGATTCCGACCGGCTCCGATCCGGTGAAGCTGATCATGTCGACATCCCGGTGCCTCGACAGCGCCGTTCCGATAACGCTGCCCTGGCCCTGCACCATGTTGAACACACCCGCAGGCGTTCCCGCTTCATGCATGATCTCGGCGAGGATCTGGGCCGAATACGGCGCGAGCTGAGGGGGCTTGAGCACCATGGTGCAACCCGTGGCCAACGCCGGGAAGACCTTTACGGTGACTTGGTTGAGCGGCCAATTCCATGGCGTGATCAGGCCGCACACACCGATCGGCTCCCGGACGATCAGCGTCGGACCCTTCTGCTCTTCGAACCGGAAAGTCTCCAGAACCTCGATCACGGTCTGCAGATGTCCTGCGCCGAGGCCGACCTGGAAGCCGCAGCCAAGCGAAAGCGGCGCGCCCATTTCCTCGGAAACAGCCTCGCCGAGCTCCTGCATGCGCCGGGCATAAACGGCCTGGATCGCGCGCAGCAGGTCCAGCCTGTCCTTGACGCTGCTGTGCGACCAGGCGTCGAAAGCCCGGCGCGCGGCGGCCACAGCGGCATCCACATCCTGCGCAGACCCCAAAGATATCGTGCCGGACACCGCCTCGGTTGCCGGGTTGATGACATCGGCGGTAGCCGGGATCGCAGGGTCAACCCATTGGCCGTCGATGTAGAACTGGGTGCAGCTGCGCATTTCGGCGTCTCCAAAAAATGATACGCTGTCATTATCCGGTGGCGTCATGCTTGTCACCGGCAGCTGCCGACATCGCCCCAGCGACGTTCAAGGCGCTGCCCCTGTCCAGATCGGCAAGACGCATTTTGGGCTTGCTGCCGTCCAAGCGCTGTGCGAGATAGTTCACCAAGTGAACGATTCCAGTCGTCAGAAGGGAGAGCAGCTTTGCAGATGTCGATACGAAAAGGTGTCATGATCGCACTGGCGTCGGGTCTCGTTTTTGCTCCGGCGTTCGCTGTCTCCGCCGATATCGTGAAATCCCGCATCGATTCCTATCGCGAGCTCGGCGCTGCCTTCAAGGCCGTGAACGACGGGCTGCGCGGAGGAGATGTCCAGGCTGTCCTGATTGCGCAGTCCGCCCGCCAGATCCGCAATGCGGCCAAGGCACAGTACCAGCTGTTCCCTGCAGGGTCTGGACCGCGCGCAGGCTTGAAGACCAACGCCAAGGCAGAAATCTGGACCAAGCCAAAGCCGTTCCGGGCCGCGCAGGATGCGTTTTCGGTTGCGGCAGACCGCTTTTTTGCGGCAGCCACCAAGGGCAGTCCGGCCACCATCCGCGCCGAGGCAGCCAAGCTTGGGGCGACCTGCAAGGCGTGTCACGACCAGTTTCGGTCGAAGGTGGACTGAGACATGAAACGCGCGCTCGCCCATATTTGTGCCGGTGCCCTGCTGGCGACCGGAGCAACAGTTGCATGGGCACAGCCTGCCGATCTGCCCATCCCGCCGGCGACCACCACCCAGCTCCCTTCCGGAATATCGATCAACCGGGCGCTGCCGGTGCCCGTCTATACCGATGCGAAGGGGCGAACGCTGTACGGTCTGGACATGCGGACGGTGCTGCGCTGGGCACCAGATGCTGCGTTTTATTGCGCTGCCGATTGCCTGAAGCTGTGGCAGCCGGTGCTGGCACCAAAGGGCATGGTGCCCGATATCGGATTTCCCGACGCGCCGGGCCATGATGCCAAAGCGATGATCGATAACCGCAAGGCGCCCGACTGGACGGTCATCCGCGGACCGATGGGGCCGCAATGGGTCTACAAGGGCTGGCACATGGTCTTCATCCGCAAGGGGGAGAGGCCTGGTTCGACGGCCTTCGAGGGCGCCGAAGGCCTCACGTGGAACACGCTGAAATATCTGCCTCCACCGCCGCAGGTCGTCGCCCCGCCAGGCGTGAGTGCCGTTTATGCCGATGGCGGATACCTGTTGGCCGATGCTGCGGGGCGACCGCTGTTTACCGGCAGTTGCAAGGACCCCTGCACAGGTTGGACCCCGCTGGCCGCAGCCCTGGCAAGCCAGGGAATCGGCAAATGGAAAGTGCAGGCATCGGGGGACGAGCCACAGTGGACGTTCGCCGGACAGCCGGTGTTCGTCGGCGCAACGGGACGATCGCTGCCCCCCGGCGCGACCGCGCTGCGGCCATGATGGGGAATATCGGCTTTATGGTTACAGCATTTCATGGTGGCGCCATTCGCCTGCGCCATAAAGCGGCAACCGTTCTTGCGCTGGGTGTCTTCGGCATTGCCAGTGCGGCCCATCTGGGCGCGCAGGACGGGGCCGGCGAGGGGTCGGCGCGCCTGCCCGGGCCGCCTGCAGACGGCACGATGGGTTTCGTCGTGGACCAGTTCTACGCGCCGATCGTGCCGGGCATGGACGCCTGTCCGGAAGGCCTGTCACCCACGATGCGCGAAGCCTATCTGGAAGCTCGCCCGCCCGAGGAGCGCACGCGGCTGCTTCGTCAGGAGAACGAGGCCGAATTGAAGGACCGCTGGCAGGCCGAGGCCTTTGGCCCAAATGGCACCAACATCTGCTCACAGCCAGACCTTTTCGACCGTCCGTTGCTCAGGACCGTGCAGAGCAAGGTCAGCTGGGGGCTTGACCTGGATGGCGGTGCGCCAAGCTGTACCCATGAGGAATTCACCTCGCCTTCGGGTGAGACGGGCATCGACAACCAGGAATACCGCGCCATGGGATGCCTCGCCCAAAGACGCTCGCGTGATGGCACAGAAGGCGAGCTGGTGCGGGGGCACCGCCAGTTCTTTGCATCGGGCGAATGGACCCAGGTGCTGCTGCTGCGCGGCGTGGACAGCCTCGAGAACGATCCTGATGTCGAAGTGATTTATGGCAACACTCCCGATCGCCCGGCACTGGATACCAAGGGGCAGTTCCTGCGCGGAACCAGCTTCACCATCAGCGATGTGGCACCGCGCAACCGCAACGCCCTCAGGGGCAGCATTGTCGATGGCGTGCTGATCACGCGCCCGGCGGACATCATCCTGACCCAGACCTGGGGCCAGGGCGGTGCCCGCGACATCCGGGGTCATCGCACCAAATTCACCTTCCGGGCAGGACGATTGAAGCTGCAGTTCAAACCCGATGGGTCCTTGAGCGGGCTGATCGGTGGCTACCGGCCGGTCTTCGAACAGATACAGAGTCCCGCGATCGGCGGTTTGGGGGCGGCGGTGAGCGCAGGTATCGATTGCGCGTCGCATCTGGCGACACTCAAAAAGCTGGCCGACGGCATTCCTGACCCGAAGACCGGGCAGTGCACCGCTGTATCCAGCGCGATGCAAGTCAATGCCATCCCTGCATATGTCAACGACGTGGCAGGGGCAGGGGCAGGGGCAGGGGCAGGGGCGGGGGCAGAGGCAACGTCTGGGCAAGGGATGCAGCCATGAAGATCAGACTTTCGACCCTGTTGACCCTCGCCCTGCTGGGAGCGGGCGTCGTTGGCGCTGGAAGTGCCCTGCAGGCGCTGACCGGCCCTGGGACGCAGGCGAGCAGCGCACCGGATTTTGAAGGCCCCCGCATCGTCGGCATGCGCCGCCTGACCGAGGCGCAGTATCGCAACACGATTGCCGATATCTTCGGCCCCGACATCCGGGTGGCGGGCAGGTTCGAGCCCATCGTCCGCCCCGCGCACGAGCTGATCGCGAGCGGTGCCAGCGATGCCAGCATCTCGCCCGCGGGACTTGAGCAGTTCGATGCAATCGGCCGCGGCATCGCCGCACAGGTGTTCGACGCCGCGCATAGTCCCCAGTTCGTCACGTGCACGCCTGCCAATGGCGCGGTGTTCGACGATGGCTGTGCCGCGCGGATATTGACGCCGATCGGGCGCTATCTGTTCCGGCGCCCCCCCAGCGCAGCGGAAAAGGCGCTGTTCGTCGACATCGCCGGACGCAGCAGCCGGGCGACGGGATCGTTCACCAAGGGGCTCGAGCTTGCACTGGCTGCCATGCTGGTCTCGCCACGGTTCCTCTATATTGTCGAGACCGCTCGCCCTGACCCGGACGAACCCGGTGCGTGGCAGCTCGACAGCTATTCGCGGGCCGCTCGGCTGAGCTTCGTGCTTTGGAACACCACGCCGGGCGAGGTGTTGCTGCAGGCAGCGGAGCAGGGGCGCTTGGAAAGCCAGGCGGAGCTGGAAGCGCTGGCCGGCCGGATGGTGCACTCGCCGCGCTTCGAACAGGGCATCCGCGCATTCTTTGCCGACATGCTGCTGTTCGAGAAGTTCGACGAGCTGGCCAAGGACCCGGTGATCTATCCGTATTTCACGCCGGATGTTGCCCAGGCCCTTCCCGAACAGACCCTGCGAACGATTACCAACCACCTGCTGGTCGACGACGGCGACTATCGCGCCCTGTTCACAACGCCGCGCACGGTGATGAACCGCGCGCTCGGCGCGCTGTACCAGGTGCCGGTGCAGTCCGGCCGAGATTGGGAGCCGTATGAATTCCTCAATGGTAGCGACCGCGCCGGTTTGCTTGGCCAGGCCGGGTTTCTGGCAATCTATTCACACTCCGGACGCAGTTCGCCGACGCTCAGGGGGCGTGCGGTGCGTGAGGTGCTGATGTGCCAGCCGGTGCCCAATCCGCCAGGCAACGTCAACTTCACCGCCGTACAGGACGTTGCCAACAAGGCGATGCCGACCGCGCGCATCCGGCTCACCACGCACAACACCGATCCCGTCTGCGCCGCCTGCCACAAGATAACCGACCCGATCGGCCTGACGCTCGAGCGCTTCGACGGCATCGGTGCCTTCCGTACCGCCGAAAACGCGACGCCAATCGATATTTCAGGAGCCATGGACGGCGCGCAGTTCGAAGGCGCATCGGGCCTTGGCAAGGCGCTGGCAGAAAGTCCCGACACCACGATGTGCCTTGCCTCGCGGGCGCTGGAATATGCTACCGGGCACCCCGCAGATGACGAAGCGCAGGTGGAATCGCTGATGAACGGCTTTGCCGGAGGCGGTTATCGCATCAGGAACCTCTTCCTGAAGATCGCAACGATGCCCGAGGCGTTCCGGGTCCGGCCGGACCCGGCCTTGGGCACGCCTGCGACCACCGTTGCACTGAACTTTTCCAAGAAGGAGCAAAGGCGATGAAGCAGCGGCTGACGCGGCGTACCGCACTCAAGGGCATGTTCAATGGCGCAGCGGTGGCGGTAGGCGTGCCCCTGCTCGATGCCTTTCTCGACAATAATGGCATGGCGCTGGCAGCGACCGGCGCCCCGGTTCCGGTGCGCTTCGGAACGTGGTTCTGGGGGCTCGGCGTCAATCCGACCAGATGGTTTCCCGATGTCGCCGGTCCGAATTACGATCTGAAGCCCGAGCTGGCTCCGATCCGCGACTATGCGCACAAGATCAACGTTCTGGGCAATTTCAACGTGCCGCTCGATGGTGCGCCCAATCTGCCGCACTCCTCGGGTGGCCCGGCGATCCGCACCGGCCGAGCGCTGACCGCCGAACGCGGGCTTCCAGGCGAAAGCTTCGATGTCACGATTAGCGACCTGATCGGCACCCGCACCCGCTTCCGCAGCCTTGAGATGTCATCGTCCGGCGATCCGCGCAATTCGCTGAGCGGACGGGGCGGCGGCAACCTCAACCCGTCGGAGGTGTCGGCTGCCGGGCTGTACGAGCGCATTTTCGGACTTGGCTTCAAGGACCCCAACAACAGCGTGTTCACACCCGATCCGCTGGTCATGGCGCGTCGGAGCGTGCTGTCCTCGGTCACTGATCAGCGCAAGGACCTGGAAAAGATGGTCGGGGCTGCAGATAGACACAAGCTCGACCAGTATTACACCTCTGTGCGCCAGCTGGAAAACCAGCTCGAGGTCGAACTGACCAGGCCCGAACCATTGCAATCGTGCGCCGTTCCCAAAGGCGCACCCAATCGCGCGGTTAATGCCGAGATCGAAAATGTTCTGATCAACCACAAGCTGATGGCGGATCTGGTGGTAATGGCGCTAGCCTGCGACCAGACCCGGGTGTTCAACATGATGTTCAACAACGGCGCGTCGTCGCTGACGCGGATAGGCAGCACCATCACCCACCACCAGCTGACCCATGAGGAGCCGCTGGACAACACGCTGGGCTATCAGCCCGAGGCGACCTACTTCCTCACCAGGATCATGGAGGCCTGGGTCTACTTCGTCGGCGCGCTCGATCAGGTTAAGGAGGGCGACCGGACCCTGCTCGACAATACCCTGGTGCTGGCCCATTCGGAGACCGAGTTTGCCAAGTTCCACACTATCGACAACATCCCGATGATGACGGCGGGCAGCGGCGGTGGAAAGCTGAAGACCGGCATCTATGTGGATGGTCTGGGGTCACCGGTCAGCCGCGTCGGCTTGACGCTGCAGCAGGTGATGGGCGTGCCTCTCGACCGCTGGGGCACCAAGAGCCTTGAGACCAGCAAGACCATCAGCGAACTGGTTGCTTGACGGTGGCGAGTGACATGCCTCTGATCGCACGGCGCGGCCTGATCGCCCAGGTCGGGCTCGTGATGCTCGCTGCGACGTCGCCAAGCGTCTTCGCACAGGCCGCACCAGCCAGATGCTACGACCCGGCAACCCTCGGCCTTAGTCAGCGCAACCGGCGGCGCTCGCTCGGCTATGTTGACGTGTCGGGCGATGCGGGCAAGCAATGCAGCGAATGCGCCTTTTTCACTGCCGGCAGCGGCGCCTGCGGTACGTGCCAGCTGTTGACCGGGGGTCCGGTTGCTGCCGGCGGTGTCTGCGGGTCGTTTGCGCGGAAGCCCGGGTAAGGCAATGTCAAGGGGCGTGCGCGTCTGGGACCTGTCTGTCAGAAGCTTCCATTGGCTGGCGGTTGGCTGCTTCGCCTTCTCATGGTGGAGCGCGGAAAACGGGCGGATGGACCTGCACTACAGGTCTGGCCTGTGCATGCTGGCAATGCTCGCGTTCCGCCTGATCCTGGGTCTGATCGGCGGCGATACCGCGCGGTTCGCGTCGTTCGTCAAGGGCCCCGGCGCAGTGGTGGCACAATTGCGCGGCAGGCTGCACCAGCCATCAGTGGGTCACTCTCCGCTGTCTGCGCTGAGTGTCGTTGCGATGCTGCTGGCGCTGAGTGCGCAAATTGGCACGGGGCTGTTTGCAACCGATGTCGACGGGCTTGAATCGGGACCGCTGTCCTTCCTGGTCTCGTTCGATACCGGCCGGGCCGCTGCTGCTTGGCACGAGGCATCCTTCAACGCCTTGCTTTGGCTCACCGGCCTGCATGTCGCTGCCGTGCTGTTCTACTTGTTGGCAAGGCGCAGGGACTATCTGACACCCATGATCAGCGGACGAGATCGGCAAATAGATGAGGCGATGGCAGAACCGCGTCCTTCGAAAATGGTCGCCGCGACTTTCGCCGCCGGGGTTGCAGTGTTGCTCGCGTGGAGTGTAAGCAACGGCTTGTGGCTGTGACAAAAGAACCCAGGGACAAGATACTCGCGCGTGTCCTTTCGGCAAGGCACGAACAGGAAAGCCATGCCCCGCTACCCGCCGCCGGGCTCGACGATGCGCAGTGGCAGGACCTTCGCGCGATCATCGAGGGCCTGGTCTTTGCCCAGCGGCCGATCCGCGCCGCCGCGCAGAAGGTCGCGCAGAAGCATGGCATCTCCCAGCAATCCCCCTTCATCCTCAGCCTGCTACAGGGCGGACTGGTCTATCCGGTCGAACTCGCATCGGCGCTGCAGGTCAGCCGCAGCCTGATCACCAAGGAAATCACGCGGTTGCAGGACGCCGGCCTGATCCACGCCGAGCAGGATCCGCACGACAAGCGTCGCACTGCCCTGGTTCTGACAGAGGCTGGTGAGCGGGTCTGTGGTGAGGCGCGCGCGGCCATGGCGCGCGACATCCTGTCGAAACTTGGTCGCTATTCGCCGCGACAGGTCGATCAGTTTGTCGCGATGCTCAAGGATTTTGGCGGCTTTCCTACCCCGGATTGAGGCAGGAAAGCCGCCGGAAGCGGCTTACTGGGTTCCTTCGGCGTACCAGGTGCGGAACTTGTCGTATTTGGGCATTTCCTCGGAATTGGCCTTGGGATCGATGGGAACGTGGATGACAGTCGGCCCGCCGCGCGCATAGGCGCGGGCAATGGCAGGGGCGATCCCGTCTGCCGTCGCGACGTACTCGCCACAGGCGCCCAGACCTTCGGCAATCTTGTCAAACCGCACCTTGTCGCTCCAATGGGTGCCGGTCTCGGCCGTGCCCTGACCGAAGGTGCGCTTGTAGACGCCGACTTCCAGCCCCCACTGGAAGTCGACCGCCACAATGCAGACCAATGGCAGGTTACGGCGAACCGCAACCTCCAGCTCTGCGATGTGGAACAGGAAGGAGCTGTCGGATGTCACCAGCATACCGGGGCGGGTCTTGCCGGTCTCGGCAATGTCCGCCAGCATGGCGCCGGTCGCATAGGGCAATCCGGTGCCAATATGGCCGTAATTCTGGTTCCAGATGACATCATTGGGTTTGCACTGGTTATAGGTCCATCCGAAGATCACGGATGCCCCGCCATCGCGGATCATGATGCCATCCTTTGGGAAGGCCTTGGTCGCCTCGACGATGAACCGCGATGTGTGGACCGCAACATTGCCGGTTCCGTCGCTCTTGGTCAGCGATTCTGCGGCGAGTTCGTCGAGCTCCGCCTGGCCATCGTGCATGAAGCGGGCGAGATCCTCGCCCGCCGCGCGGCCTTCGCCCAGCGCGCGGGTCAGCTGCGGCACAACCGCGCGGACATCGCCGACCAGCGGCACGTCGATCGGCCGGTTGACGCCGATCGCCGTCGGATCCTGCTGGACATAGATCCACTTGCGGTTGGCCTCGCCTGCATACCAGTGCCGCCATTTGCCGAAATGGACCGGCTCGCCCAGCTCCGTGGCCAGCGCAACGACAAGGTCCGATGCCTCGACCGCCTCGATTGATGCATCGGAAAAGACGTACTGGAACGTGCGGTCCTCGATGCCCTTGATATAGCTGGTACCGCCCGATGTCTGGATGACCGGGCAGTTCATCTTCAGGGCTAGCTCGCGCACGGCATCGCCGGACTTGGTGGTGTGGACCGCGTGCCCGACCAGGAGGATCGGGTTCTTAGCCTTCAGGATCAGCTCGGCGGCTTCCGCGATGCGGTCACCGTCCGCGCCCTGGTTGGTCAGGCGATAGCGGTGCGGCGGCAGCACCTCGGGTACGTCGAGTTCTTCAAGGATGATGTGCGAGGGGTATTCAACATAGGTAGGTCCCGGCGTGCCCGACATCGCAACGCGGATCGCTTCGCGGATCACTTCGTCGGTCTGGTCTGCATATTCGATCGCGCCTGAGTATTTGACGCTGTCCTCGATCATCGGCTCCTGCCGGACGAACTGGATGCGGCCGCGCCGGACGCGGCGTTCGGTCACGCGGGCGCGCTGGCCGCCCAGAAAGATCACGGGCGAGTTCTCGACCTTGCAGCACTGGATGGCGGGCATCATGTTGGCGAGGCCCGGGCCCAATGTGCCGAAGCAGACCGCAGGCTTGCCTGTGATCCGTGAGGCTGCCTCTGCCATGAAGCCGGCTGCGGCCTCATGGTGCGGCGAAACCACGGTCCATCCCCGCGCTTCGGCCTCCAGGCACAGATGGACGAAATTGGGGTCGGGAATGCCGAACAGGGTCTTGATGCCCTCGGCCTCCAGCAGATCCAGAATCCGTTTGTAGACCGGCGTTCCGCCTGCCTTGACCTTCAGTTCTGACGTTGCGGTGACGGGCTTGGTGTTAGCCGGCTGGGGGTCTTCATAGCTCATGTGATAATCCTCGGACCGCCGGTTCCCATGAACTCGGCAAGGTTGCGGTGGGCGTTGATAATCTTCTGTTCCTGGTGCGGGTTGGGTAGCGCGCCTTTGAAACCGCGCGACTTCATGCCCTTGTGCACCCATTTCATGTTGGCAAAGTCCTGGGCGAGGACCTTGCCCCATTGCTCTTCGGTCGGCTCGGCCATGACCCATTCGGTCGCAGGCTCTTCGCCATCGGGAAATCGTTCGAGAGCATAAGCCTCGAAAATGCACAGGTCGGGGTTGTCGCCATAGGGCCGCGCCCGATAGGCCAGCGCGAATGTCACACCCTGCAGGATGTTCTGATTGGGAAACAGCGTCCAGGCGAGGCCAGCTTCTGCCATGACTTCGGGCGGGATTTCGGGCCAGATGACCCCACGCGCGGCGTCGTCGGCCTTTGCCGAAGCCATCCAGTGCGCCATCACCTCGCCAACGGTGGATCCTTCGGGCAACTCGTCCTGCAATCTTCGTGCAGCGTTGATCAGCGTGTCGGTGGACGCGGCATAGTTGATCGTGGTGTAGTTCTCGTGCGCCAGCTCGTATGTCGAGATGCGTGGGTCGGCGCCTTTACCGGCGCGGCTGACCGAGCCGCCCTGACTGGTGGTTTCAGCCGATTTGCGCTGGTCGAAGCCGGATACGCTGTGCAGCCCGTACTGCTTGGAATAGGCGTAGAATTCGGCAAAGGCGGTCAGCTGGTGGTGGGTTGCGGTGGTATGGTATGGCTCCATGAACGCCTCGATCGAGGTCTTCCAGTTGGCCGGATAGATGCACCACTGCCGCCATTTGTAGCGCATCTTCTCGAACTGGAAGTGCGACAGGATGCGGCCCGCATGGCCGAGGAAGTCCTGAAGGCTCTCGGCCTCTTCCTCGCGCTGGTCGACGTAAATGAACCCACCCCAGGTATCGACACGCACGGGCGT
The DNA here is from genome assembly GCF_003431825.1 of Blastomonas fulva. Lineage (GTDB taxonomy): Bacteria > Pseudomonadota > Alphaproteobacteria > Sphingomonadales > Sphingomonadaceae > Blastomonas > Blastomonas fulva. The sequence continues at coordinate 2,733,063 of NZ_CP020083.1, forward strand.
GAGCGAGGTGCATTCGGGGTTGAGGGCACCATGCCAGTCATCCTCGTCGAGGATGTAGGTGTTGCGGCCCTCGATGTCATAAGTCCAGCCGTGGAACCCGCAGATGAAGTTGCGGGCATGGCCGCGCACGCCATTGCTGCCCTCTGGCACGTCGATCAGCTGGCGGCCCCGGTGCGCGCACACGTTATAGAACGCCTTGATGGTGTCTGGGGCGGTGCGGATGATGATGATCGAGTCATCGCAAATGTCGTAGGTGATATAGTCGCCGACGTTCGGAATGTCTTCTTCGCGACCCGCCATCTGCCAGACGCGCGGCCACAGCCGCTGTTTCTCGGCCCGCGCGTAGTCGGCGGAGAGAAACGGCTCGGTCCCATACGTGACGGCGCGTTCGGCATCCAGATCTGCCGGCGTGATGTTGCTTTTGCTCATGCCGTCAACGCCATCCCTTCCATCGCGCCAGTCTCGCGCCATTGCGCCAGCATCGCCTCGAAATGATCCCAGCCATGGCCCCAGCCGGGGAAGAGCGCCCATTTGGGCATTGTTTCGCCTTCGTTGTTGAAATAGCCAGGCGGGCAGCGCGCCTGCATCGCCGAAACGTCGATCCGGATTTCAGTGTAGGCCCTGACATAGGCCTCTTGTGCCTCGCTGGTCGGCTCAACCACCCGCGCCCCGCGTCGTGTTGCCTCGCCGACGATCCAGGCAATATGGGCGCACTGGCTGCCGAAATGCTCGGTGACAGATGAATTGATGCCGCCTTGGATGTAGCCGATAAAGCCCATGTTCGGGAAACCGTGGGTCATCGTTCCGTGCAGGGTCGAAGGGCCGTTGCGCCAGTGGTCATAGATGGACAGCCCGTCGCGGCCCTCGAAAACCGGGATGCTCCAGCGCCGTTCGAGATCGGACGTCACCTCAAAGCCGCTGGCAAAGATCATGCAGTCGACCGCGTGCTCGACCCCGCCAGCCATGAAGCCATCCGCGGTCATCGCCTCTAGCCCCTGCGTCTCAGACACGTCGACAAGCGTGACGTTGGGGCGGTTGAACGCGGGATAGTATTCGTCGCTGGAGAGCGGACGCTTGCACATGTGGTAGTAGTAAGGCTTCAACGCCTCGGCCGTTTCGGGGTCATCGACCAGTTCGTCGCAGCGCGCGCGCAGCCGCTCCATGACACGGAAATCCATCTCCTCGCGCTTGGCGAGGAATTCGTCCATCGTCAGCTCGCGGCCCAAAGCTGCGACCTCCGCTTGGAGGTTGCGGTTTATTTCGGTCCAGATATCGCAGATCAGGTCGGCCTCGCCGGGGCGGAAAACCTCCTGCGCACCGCGGTGGAAATTGGCGATCCTTTCCTTCTGCCAGCCGGGCTGGAGCGAGCTGGCCCATTGCACATCGGTGGGCGGGTTGGGGCGCTTGTCGACGGTCGAGGGTGTGCGCTGGATGACGTAGAGATGCTTGGCGTGGCGTGCCAGTGGCGGAACCGTTTGGATTGCCGTGGCCCCGGTCCCGACGATGGCGACCCGCTTGTCTCCAAGCCTGTCCAGCTGCGGGTTGCCGTATCTGCCGCCGGTGTAGCCATAGTCCCAGCGCGACGTGTGGAATATCTTGCCCTTGAACTGCTCGATGCCAGGAACATTGGGCAGCTTGGGCATGTTGAGCACGCCCGATGCGACGATCACGAAGCGCGCGCGGATGGTGTCGCCGCGATTGGTGGTGATACGCCAGCGCTGGATAGTATCGTCCCAGGTCAGGCAGGTGACCTGGGTGTGGAAAAGCGCCCGTTCGGCAAAGCCCGACCGTTCGGCGACCTGACGGGCATAGGCCTGGATCTCGTGGCCATCGGTGAACTTCCGCGAAGGCATGAACCCCATTTCTTCGAGGAACGGCAGGTAGCAATAGGCATCGTTGTCGCACTGCACGCCGGGATACTGGTTCCAGTACCACACGCCGCCAAAGTCGCCTGCGGTATCGATGTTCCGGAAGTCCGTAACACCCTGTTTAGTGAGATGATGGCCCGCCATGATGCCACCCCAGCCGGCGCCCAGAACGATCGTCTCGATGTCCTCGTCGATGGGTGCGCGCGGTTCGACCGGCTTGTAGGGGTCGACCGAATAGTCGGGCACGAATGCGCCTGTCGGCCGGACATATTGTGCCTGCCCCTCGCTGCGCAGCCGCCGCTCGCGCTCTACGCGATACTTCTCGCGCAAGGCGCCGAAATCGATTCCATCGGCTGGCGGGGTGGTGGTTGGCTGGCAGGTCATCTGGTGTCTCGGTCTTTCATGCAGGGCATCGTCATGTATCGGGCGCGGTAGCGAATCCACCTGAAAGCCCTTTTGCGCGGGTGAAATCGCCGGTGCGGTAAAGCACTGGCATGCGGGGATAGCGCCGCATCGCGCCGGCGATTTAGAAGCCTTTGCTCAAACTATCCCCCTGCGCCGGCCCTTGCTTCTGTAAGACGATGGCTCGGTAGCAGCGAAATTGGCGACGATGGCGGCATCGTACAAATGCAACTGGGAGGCGTTTGTGGGAATGCCATCGGACATGACAGGAAAGGCGGCGCTGGTAACGGGTGCGGGCGGCGGTCTGGGGCAAGCCACAGCTGTTGCGCTTGCGAGGGCTGGCGCCGATGTGTGCATCGTCGATATCAAGGCCGATGGGCTTGCACAGACTGCCGCACTCGTCGAGACATCGGGTCGGCAAGCCGTCGTGCATATTGCCGATCTTGGCGTCGCGGAAAATTGCGCTGCCTGCGTGACAGCAGCGGTGGACCGGTTGGGTAGACTGGATGCGCTGTGCAATGTCGCCGGGATACTCAGGCTGGCAAACAGCCATGATATGCCGCTGGCGGACTGGAACCTGGTACTGGCCGTCAATCTGACCGCGCCGTTCCTGCTCAGCCAGGCTGCCATTCCGCACCTGCTGAAAACCAACGGCGCAATCGTCAACGTGGCGTCGCTCGCGGCGCATATCGGCGAGGCCTATGCTGCGGCGTATTGCGCGTCAAAGGCAGGGCTGGTGCAGATGACGAAGTCGATGGCAATGGAATTCTTGAAGCAGCCGATCCGCATCAACGCGATTTCTCCTGGCGGAATGGCCACCCCAATCGGCGCGAGTTTCGTGCCGCCCGCCGAAGCCGATGCGGAATTGCTCGCGCGTTTCCGCCCGATCAGGGGACTGGTCGAGGTCGCGGATATGGCCGAAATGATCGCATATCTCGCATCCGATGCGGCGCGCGGGTTCCACGGGGCGATCATCCAGATGGACAATGGGATAACGGCAGGATGACTATAGCTGAGCGAGTTAACATCTCACCCGGAGAGTTTCGCAAGCACTGGCCGCTGGTCATGGCGGCCTCCGCCGGTTTCGGGTTCAGCGCCATGGTATCCGTGACCACCGGCCTGTTCATGGAGCCGCTGGGCAATGAATTTGGCTGGGGACGGGCGCTTCAGGCATCGGGGGCATCCATCACGGCGGTGCTGACCTTTGCGATGTCGCCGTTTTTCGGAATGCTCATTGACCGCTGGGGAACACGCTGGATGGCACTGGTCGGCATCGTCTTTGCCAGTCTTGTGATCTGCAGCTTCAGTCTGGCAAACGGATCTCCCGTTCAGTGGATGATGTTGTGGGCGGTCTATGCCTTTGCTGGGGTGATGATAAAATCCACCGTATGGACAGCCGCGATTTCCAGCGTCTTCAAGGAAGGCCGGGGGATGGCGCTCGGCCTCACGTTATCGGGTACGGCGGTTGCGCAGATCATATTCCCGCCGCTGACCGACTGGCTGATCAACACCTACGGCTGGCGCGGCGCGTGGATCGGGCTGGGGCTGGGTGGGGGCGCATTCACGTTCGTGATCTGCCTGTTCTTCTTCATTGATGGCTATGCCATCGCCAGATCGAAGCAAGCAATGACGGGAGAAAAGGCAAAGGGACCGCTGCTCGATGTGCCGGGCCTTTCGATTGCGCAGGCATGGCGTGATACTGCACTGTGGCGCATCGGCCTTTCGACATTCATCATGATGGTCGTAACGATCGCGCTCAACGTCCACCAGTTCGAGATTTTGCGGGCAACCGGCATAACCCGCACCGCTGCCGCTTATTACTCCAGCATCGCAGGCTTTGCCGGTATTGCGGGCAAGCTGATTACCGGCGCATTGCTGGATCGCTATCACGTGCGCTGGGTCGGCGGCCTCACTTTGGGCATGACGACGGTGGCATTCGCCCTGCTGCTGCTGCCGAACCTTTCCCCTCCAATCATCGTCGCAGCAATGGTGGTGAACGGCTATTCGGCCGGAACCAAGCTTCAGGTCGCAAGCTATCTCACCTCAGCTTATGGGGGCTTGCGCAACTTCGGCGCGATGTTCGGTGTGATGGCCAGCCTGATCGCGGCGGGTTCCGGGCTCGGGCCTGTCGCTGCAGGTCTGATATTCGACAGCTATGGCTCTTATGACCCGTTTCTGGTGATCGGCATTGTCGCGTCAATCGTGAGCAGCGGGCTCATCATATCGCTCGGCGCATATCCGGTTTGGGGAAGTAGCACAGACATAAGCGAGAAAAGCACATGACACATTGCAACACCGATGTCCTGTTCGAACCGGTGTGCTTGGGTCAGCTGACCCTGCGCAACCGTATTGTCATGGCACCGATGACCCGAGGCTTCGCGACAGGCGGCATGCCAGGCACCGCGCATGTTGATTATTACGAGCGCCGGGCCAGGGGTGGCGTCGGCCTGATCCTGACCGAAGGAACAGTGGTTGACCGACCGGCTGCCCGCAACGAGCCGGGTATTCCCTTCTTTCACGGCGCCGCACTGGAAAAGTGGCGGCCCGTTGCCGAGGCAGTTCATCGAGCAGGCGGTGCCATCGGCCCGCAGCTCTGGCATGCGTCTTCGGTCGAAAGCAAGACCAGCGATTGGGCACCCGAGAGCCCGGTTGAAAGCCCATCCGGTCTTTCAGCTCCCGGCTTTCCGCGCGGCGTTGCGATGACCCAGGAGGCCATTGCCGACACCGTCGCGGCCTTTGCAAAAGGCGCTGCGGACGCAAAGCGGCTCGGCTTCGACGTCATCGAACTGCATGGCGCGCACGGCTATCTGATTGACCAGTTTTTCTGGAGTGGCACCAATTTGAGAGACGACGCGTATGGCGGTGCGACCCTGAAGCAGCGGTCGCGCTTTGCTGCTGAAATGATTGCCGCTGTCCGCGTGGCGGTCGGGCCGGACTTCCCGATCATATTGCGCGTCAGCCAGTGGAAGCAGCAGGATTACTCCGCGCGTCTGGCCGAAACCCCTGCGCAGATGGCCGACTGGCTGTTGCCGCTTGTCGAAGCGGGTGTCGATGTTCTGCACTGTTCGCAGCGACGGTTCTGGACCCCGGAATTTCCCGAAATAGATGGCCCGGAAGGACTCAACTTTGCCGGTTGGGCCAAAAAGCTGACCGGCGCTGTCACCATAAGTGTCGGCTCGGTCGGCCTGTCGGGCGATTTCATCAATGTCTTTTCCGGTGAGCGTTCCGAGCCGGCCAGCCTTGATCGGCTGGTCGCGCGGATGGAGCGTGGAGAATTCGACCTTTTTGCGGTCGGACGAGCGCTGATTGTTGATCCTGACTGGGCAAGCAAGGTGCAGCACGGCCGTGTGGATGAGCTTTGCCCGTTTGATGTCCAAGCGCTTGCCAGCTTTGTATGAGCAGAGGGATAATGTGATGCCTGCCTATGTTGTGTTCATCCGGGATCAGCCGCCGCACGATCCTGAGCAAATGTCGGTTTATCAGGCGATGAACCGGCAAAGCGTGCCTTCCTCTTTGCCTTTTGGTATCAAGCCGCTCGCTGTTTATGGCGCGACGGAGGCTTTGGAAGGGAAGGCACCGGATGGGACGGTGATCCTGCAATTTCCGAGCATGGCGAAAGCCAGGGCCTGGTATAACAGTGCAGAGTATCAGGCCGCATTACCTTACCGCCTGAATGCCAGCGATTATCGCGCCTTCATTATCGACGGCTTGGGAAGCTGAGCCAGATGACCCTCGGCATGGTCGTTGGTTCGTATCGCCAGGCATGTTACCTTATCCTGGGCAGTCGTAAATGTGGCTATGATGTCAACTCTGTAGGTCAAGACACTCAATCTGCATTGAAAAAATCCATGCTCCAGTCGCCCTTTGCGCGGCCGGAAAAATGCGGGGCGCTAAATTGCATACCCAGGAGCCCTTGCGACCAGTCGACGGACTTACCCCAGTCTTGATGCCAGTCGTATAGCATCGTCCGGCTTGCGATCCGCCAGGAACCTTCCCTTAGTGTCAGCCGGTCAAGATAGCGCCCGCCAATGACTACATCATGTTCTTCACCAGCGCCGTAGTCGATGCGGTGGTAGGAAGTAACCTGCGTCTCAACCAACGCGGTATCGCCGCAAAGTTCGATATGGCTCTGGCCCAACTGGTGCTGGGTATTGCTGATGGCCTGCGATCCTGGGATAACCCAAGACAGATAGTCTGCGAACGCACCAGCAAAGACGCCAAAATCTAGGCGCGCATTCGCACAGAAGGACGACTCGATCATGAGGGCGTCTCTCCTGTCTTCGCCGCGGGCTACACGAGCAATGCAGGCCCGGATTTCCTCGCGGGCAATAATGTCTTCGATCGTCATTTTCATGCAGCAATCCTGACGATTGCGCCGGATACTGTCCATGCGGACCGAGGCTCGCAATCGCATATCGCTGTGGCGTAGTAGCCTGCGAAAACACCCACAAATCAGAACTAAGGCTATAGAAACATGGCCGATAATTGATCGGAGTCCACGACAGACCTGCGCGCTAAGCAACACCTGTGTCGTTTAACATTTCGCTGGGGCGATGAGCGTCGCAGCGGCAATAGCATATCCTCCATATCTCCAGTAGGCCTGGCCTCAAATCCGGTCGTTCAAGTTCCGGCAAGATGACAAAAAGGGAGAGTGTGATGAGGGGATCTCGCGCCAGGCAGTCTTTATATGCTGCAACCGCGTTGTGCGCAGCATGGGCAATGCCTGCATTCGGACAGGAAGCTGACGAAGCCGCCGACGAAGGCGGCAAGAAGGAAGACATCGTCGTCGTCGGTACACTCATCCGCGGAACCACCGCCGTCGGATCGCAGACCCTCAGCGTTGATTCCCAGGAAATCATCGAGCGCGGCGCAAGCTCCACCAACGAACTGCTGGGTGCCATCCCGCAAATCTCAAATGCCTTCAACGGCCGTTTCGAAGTTGATCCACGCGGCGTCGTTGGCTCGGGCACGTCGATCAACCGCCCCAATCTGCGCAATCTGCCAGGGGTCAACCAGACGTCGGGCGGCCTTACGCTTGTGCTGATAGACGGCATGCGCGCGACGCCGCTGGGTGTAAACCAGGCATCGATCGATCCTGACGTCCTCCCCGCTGCCGTGATCGAAGGTCTCGATGTGGTGACCGACGGCGGGTCGTCGCTTTACGGTGCCGATGCGGTCGCCGGTGTCATCAACTTCCGTACGCTGCGGAAGTTTGAAGGTATCAAGGTCGATGCAAACTACGGCTTTGGCACGACAATCGATGCCTATGACGTCTGGGATGCCTCAATAACGGCCGGGCAAAGCTGGGCAACGGGCAATGCTTATGTTTCGGTGACCCATTCTGAGCGCAATGGCATTCTCAACGGACAAACCGATTGGGCATCCGGCCAGGTTTTCGATGCCCAGGGTAATGCGCGGTTCAGCTTCACCCAGTGTCCCAATCCGGTCGGTACCGAAGTCCGCTTCTTCAAGTTCGGGCCTGCGGCCAACCAGTTTACCAGCAACCCTGCGGCTCCCGGAGCAGGGACCTTCCCGATCGGAACGCCTTGCGATGCGACGGCTGGTGCGACGTATCTTCCAAAGCAAGAGCGCACGAGCGTTTTTGCGGCGTTGTCCCAGCAGGTTGCCGACAACATCGATCTTCGTGTCACTGCCTACTTCACCAAGCGCGATACCGACATTGCGGTTTTCCCGCGCGGCTTCACCACAGCGGCACAGGTGTTTGTCCCTCCGGCAAACAACCCGCCTCCCGGCACGATCGTTACAATTCTGGGCGGCACCAGCTTTTCGTTTGGCCCGAATGCAGCCTATGAGAACACGCCGAACGAGGTCGGCTTTGAAACGTGGGGCGTGACACCTGAACTGACCTTCGACGTCGGTGGGGAGTGGCTGGTGCGCTCCAGTGCGCATTTCGGTCGTTCGACCAACTATCAGTCGTTTCCCAATGTTGACACGGTGAGAGCGCAGGCTGCGGTAAACGCAGGTTTGCTCAATCCGCGCAACGTCGCTGCGGCGAGTGCGGACGTCATCAACAGCATCACCAACTTCACCAATGCCCAGGAGACGACGCAGGAACTCTTCATGTTCCGGACTGTTGCGGATGGTCCTCTGTTTGCTCTTCCCGGCGGAGATGCGAAGCTTGCCGTCGGCATCGAATATCAGGACAACAACGCCGAAAGCCGCCTGTCGCAGGGGCCATTTGGATCGATTTCGGCGGTGCCGTTCATGAAGTCCGTGCGCAACGCCAAATCGGTGTTTGCTGAAGTTTCACTGCCGGTCTTTTCGTTTATCGATCTAAACGGTTCGCTCCGCTTTGACGATTATAGCGACTTCGGTTCGACGACGAACCCCAGCATCGGGTTCGACCTCAAACCCGTATCGTGGCTGAGCATCTATGGACACTGGAACACGTCATTCAATGCTCCAACCGCGATTGACAATCTGGCCATAGGAACTGGCCGTTTTGCTTGCGGCATCTACGTCGCGGGCAGCACCAACCCGGCGCAGCGGCCGGTCGATCCGCTCGGTCGCGACACAAGCCGACAGGGCACCTGCGCCCTGGTGCTCCAGGGTTCACGCCCTAATCTGCGACCACAGACCGCAGAAAGCTATGCGATTGGCTTCAACGCCACGCCGATGCAGGGGCTTCGTTTCGGCGGTCAGTTCTACTCGATCGATCTCGATAACGCGCTTGGTGCGCTCAATCCCTCTATCGTGAGCACCTATACTACCAACCCTGAACTCTATACCTACAATGTTACCGCTTCTCAGTATGCAGCAATCCTGGATAGTTTGACGAACGGGGCGGCTTTGGGTGCTCAGCAAGTGGCCTCCAATATCGGTCTGGTCGTTGATACCCGGATCACCAACCTGAACGCCGCAACGATTGAAGGAATCGACTTCAATCTGTCCTACCAGACCGAAAGCAGCATCGGTCGCCTGGCGTTTGGCGTCAGCGGCACCAAGCAGACCAAGGCAATCTTGACCACTGGTGGCGTGACTACCAACCAGCTTGGCATTGGATCGCCCGAATTTTCTGCAACCGGCTTTGTCGGATGGAACAACGGGGCGTTTTCCGCTCGGGTTACGCTCAATTATTCTGGCAAGTTCCGGGACCAGGCGGTCAATAATCTGGGGCAGGTCGAAGTGGTCGATCCATTCGTTACAGCTAACCTGTTCTTTGGCTACGACATCGGTGAGTCGGGCGGTGTTCTTAATGGCACGTCGTTCAGATTGATTGTCGACAACGTGTTCGAGGAAGAGCCGCAGACGATCCGCCGCGCCAACACCAACAATCTGAGCTACAACAACTTTACCCTTGGTCGAGTTATCAAGCTCGGGGTTTCCCGCAAATTCTGACACTCAGCCTTCAGTCTTTTCTCCTGCCCAGGGGCCGATGGTGAACCATCGGCCCCTTTTTTTAACGATCGGGCGGAGATCATGAATGAATCGACCGCTCCGCATCGCCCTATCGATGCTTTCGCCAGCCTTCTGGACGCGAGCCGAAGCATTGTGCAACGCGGCATGTAACGTGGGTTATGCGAGGTAGAGACATGCGGCAGATCGATCATTTCATCGTCGGAAAAATGCCCCCGGCCGCGCGCTTTGGCGATGTCCTTGATCCCAACAACGGCGGCGTTCAAGCACGGGTAGGCCTGGGCGATGCTGCCGTGCTGGCACAGGCGGTTTCGGCGGCGCAGGCTGCGCAGCCTGCCTGGGCAGCCACCAACCCGCAGCGCCGTGCGCGTGTCATGTTCCGTTTCAAGGCGCTGATCGAAAGACACATCGACGAACTGGCGGAGATGCTGTCAGCCGAGCACGGAAAAGTGATCGCCGATTCCCGCGGCGACATCCAGCGTGGCCTTGAGGTGGTGGAATTCTGCTGCGGCATTCCTCACGCTCTCAAGGGTGAATACTCGCAAGGGGCGGGCCCGGGGATCGATGTGTATTCGATGCGCCAGCCCATCGGCATCGGGGCAGGGATCACGCCGTTCAACTTCCCCGCAATGATCCCGCTATGGATGGGCGCGGTCGCCGTGGCTGTCGGCAATGCGTTCATCCTGAAGCCTTCCGAGCGTGATCCCAGCGTGCCCAATCGGCTTGCCGAACTGTTTCAGGAGGCAGGGCTTCCCGCCGGAATATTCCAGGTGGTTCATGGCGACAAGGAGATGGTTGACGCCATCCTGGACCACCCGGCCATCGCCGCAGTCAGTTTCGTGGGATCGTCCGATATCGCCCAATATGTCTATTCGCGGGGCGTCGCGGCAGGCAAGCGTGTCCAGGCGATGGGCGGGGCGAAGAACCATGGCATCGTCATGCCCGATGCCGATCTGGATCAGGTGGTGAATGACGTCTGCGGCGCAGCATTCGGTTCGGCGGGCGAGCGCTGTATGGCGCTACCCGTGGTCGTCCCGGTAGGCGAAGAAACCGCCGAACGGCTGCGCGAGAAGCTGGTGTCGGCCATCCACGCGCTGCAGGTCGGCATCTCGACCGATGCCGATGCGCATTTCGGGCCAGTCGTCACAGCGCAGCATAAGGCGAAGGTCGAAGGCTGGATCCAGACTGCGGTGGACGAGGGGTCCGAGCTGGTGATCGATGGTCGCAATCTGGTGCTGCAGGGGCAAGAGCAGGGCTTTTTCATCGGCCCGACGCTGCTCGACCATGTCACTGCAGATATGGAAAGCTACAAGCAGGAGATTTTTGGACCTGTTTTGCAGATCGTGCGCGCGCCGGATTTCGAAACCGCGCTCGCGCTGCCAAGCCAGCACCAATATGGCAACGGTGTCGCCATCTTTACGCGAAACGGCCACGTAGCGCGGGAGTTCGCTGCGCGTGTGAATGTCGGCATGGTTGGCATCAATGTGCCGATCCCCGTTCCGGTCGCCTATCACAGCTTTGGCGGTTGGAAACGGTCCGGCTTTGGGGATCAGAACCAGTACGGAATGGAAGGCGTCCGCTTCTGGACCAAGGTCAAGACCGTGACCGCCAGGTGGCCCGATGGCGGTGATGATGCCAGCAACGCGTTCATCATCCCGACCATGGGGTAAAGGCGGGGCATCACGCTCAAACAGGAGAGGGCCGCAGCATGTCGATGCTGCGGCCCTCTTCATTTACTGTGGGTAGCGCGTCTGGGGTAAAAGCCCGGCCCTTGCGCTTGCCCGGACTGGCTCTTTGCAGACGGATCAATTTCAGGCAGGCTTGCTGGGCAGTTCCGCGATAGCAGTACCAAAGGCTGAAACCTCGTCACGATGCGTAACGGCCTGCTGCTGGATTTCGACGTACTTCTTGCCGTTTTCCTCGAATTTGCGGATCACCTGACCGTCGATGAAGATTACGTCGCCATCGGGATTGTGGCGGCGGATCTGGCACTTGGATTTGTGCAGGAAGCCATCATCGCCAATCCAGTTGGTAATGTGGTGTGTCAGCCAGCTATTGCGTTCCGGGCCGTAATCATACGCACCTGGAGCGCCCACTTCGAGAGCGAAGGCTTCGTCCCAGTGCACGCGCTCGGGGCAATCGGGCACGTTGAAGCGGTTCTTGATCCCCAGGCCGGGGTGCGCCTGCTGCATCTGCCAGGCGAGCTTGTTGGCGCGGATGTAAAGACCGCCCCAGCCCTGCGCGTAGCAGATGAAACCGGTGACCGTCATCGGCCCCTTCATCATGCGCGGCAGTTCGTCGCCGACCTTGACGTCTTCCCAATAGCGCGGGTTTGCGCCGCGGATTTCTTCGTTGGCGTAGAGTTTACCCCACTCGGCAAGCTGTTCGTCGCTCAGCTGTTCGACGCGGCCGCGGCTTTCGGTGTACTTGGTGCCTTGTTCGCGCGCGATATCACGATCGGTGCGAAACACCCAGCTGTCGGCTTCTGCCACCATGTCGCCATGCTGGTTGAAGAAATCGACGTGATATATCTGCTGGAATGAACGTCCGGCAAACTTGGTCTGATGCTCGATCAGGTCCTTGAGATACGCCTCGGTGCGAATGGTATCGTTGCGCATCACCGGCTTGTGCCAGGTCCAGTCGGCTCCGGCCCACATCGCATGCACGCCCGACAGGCCGCCACAATAGCCCGATATTAGGCGGCTCGTGGTGAACAGGAAGCTGGGAAGCGCGACGACATCGCCATATCTGGTGGTCTTGGCGTAATTCGGGTCGCACCACAGCGGATTGTCGTCGCCAATGCCATGGGCGTAGTGGCGAATCGCATCTCGCGTCGCCTCATAGTTCCACGGCTCGACGGTGTTTTCGATCTTCACGCCGATACGCGTGCGCAAATCATCCAGTCCTTGCTCGGTGATCTTGGGAAATTTGGCTTCGGCCATTTGGTCTTCTCCTAAAAAATGCATGGCTGTTGTGTAATCGTTGAGGGGGCAGGCTCCTGCGCTAGGGCACGAGCCCGGCAACCGTCAGGCGCTGCCCCTGGTATTCCGCAAAGCCGCGCGTCTGCGGATTGCCGGCGGCGTCGGGTTCGAAGATCAGCCCTGCGGGATGGTCGCCACCCAGCGGCCCGAATGTCACGGTCAGGTCCATTGCGCCCGCTGTCTCGCCGGTCAGGGTGAGCTTGGCGGAATAGGTCGAATTTCCGCGCGGATTGACGTCCGTGGTTTCGCTGCCGCTCCAGACATTGCGGCCGTCGTCGCTGTAGTCGACATAGGTCTTTTCGATCCTTGCCGCTGTGCGTCGGAAGGTGATGTGACCGGACGATCTTCCGAATACTTTGACATCAATCTCCTGCGAGCGGCCGACGAGAGCCGGTATCACCGACATGTCCGACGATGCATAAGGCAGATCGCTTGGCGTTGCCTTGGCCGGCACGGCAGGGCCGGCGCGGTAATCGGGCAACTCGACGATCTGGATGCGCTTGGCGGTGCGTCCTCTCAAGCCCTCCACCCAAGAGGCGCGTTTGCTGCCGGGATGCCAGGACATGGGCGAATAAAATACCCAGTCAGGGCTCGTATTCAGATTGGTGCCCTGATAGCCCGGCTGCGTCATCGATGTCTTGATATCGATCAGCGCGGGACCGACATTGCCCTCGCGCGCCTTGCGAACACCGGTGACGCTGTGCGTGTAGGCGAACATGTTCAGGCCCATGTTGAGCGTTGCCGGATGCGGGCGCGGTACCAGACCCAGTATCGCCAGATCGGTTGCAGGCGAGAAGCGCGTCGACATGGTGATGCCCAGCTTTTCGTCGGGCGAAAAGATCGTCGTTTCAGTGTAGCTTGGCGTGTCGGTGACGGGCTTTACGGCACCGGTCGCAAGATCCTGGATGGTCGAATTGGCCAGAACGCGATTGAGGCCACCGGCGAACGACAACGCGGCCCCTCCGTTGACGAATTGCTTGACCTCCCCGCCGCGGAGCGGTTCGGGGATCACGCCATCTGGATGCTGCGGGTCCGGCTTGAAAGGCTCGAGCGTGCTGATGATTTGCGGTTTGGAAATCACATAGCCTTTGCCCGTTTTCACCAGTTCGCCGGTCATCACAACCGCCGCGTAATTCGACAGCAAGGTCGTCCAGGAAATCGTGCGGTTGTCGGGTGCAACGACAATTTCAGACCATCGGTGCGCGATGTTCGGGCCGGCGGCAACTTCCGGCGGGAATGTTACGGGAAGGATTTCAGGATTCCGGCAGCGTTCGAGGCTCCGGCGGCATTCGATGATGAAATCACCGGTAAAGATCCGCCGGTTGTCGGCGAAAACCATGTAGCGCAGCCCGTTGTCCTTGGCCCGCTCGGGAATTTTCTGCTTGAAGAAGACGCGCATGCCCGTGCCATCATCGTTGATCGTGGCAAGCGTGATGTCGCGCGGATTCTCTGCGCCGCTGGTCATGATCGCGAGCAGCAGCTTGCCCGATGGGGTATAGGTTGCGCTGTCGATCGTGACATCTTCGGGCAGGGGCACGGTACGGACGATGTGGCGACCGGTCGCGGTGTCATCCGGGGCGCTGGCCAGAACGGGGGCTGCCGCGGACATCGCCAGCAGGGTACTGAGTGCAAGTTTGGCGTTCACAGCGTCTGCTCCGGTGTTTCATCTGCAAGCCTGGCTGCCTCGCGGTCGCGCAGGACCTTGCGGTTGACCTTTCCAGCGGGTGTTTTGGGCAGCTCGCTGACAAACTCCACGATGCGTGGAAATTCGTGCTGGGCCAGTTTCTTCCGCGTAAAATCCTGCAGTTCCCTGGTCAGGGCGTCGCTGCCTGCGACATTGGCGATGACAAAGGCCTTCACCACCTGTCCGCGCTTTTCATCGGGTGCGCCGATCACCGCACATTCCAGCACGTTGTCGTGCTTCAGCATGGTGTTTTCGATCTCTACGGCAGACATCGTCCAGCCAGCCGAGATGATGACATCATCAGCACGTCCGCAGTGGTAGAAATACCCATCGGCGTCGATCTTTGCGCGATCCTTGGTCGTTTCCCATTGGCCGCGGCGCCAGAGCATCAGCTCTCCGATTTCTCGGGGCGCCGACATGCTGCCATCAGGGCGTTGGACCTCCAGCCGCTGGCCAGGAATTGCCTTGCCCAGCGAGCCCGGCTTGACGTGAAAATCCTGTGCACCGGGATAGTTGACCAGCACCACGCCGATCTCGGTGGTGCCGTACATCGAACATGCGGGGGTCTTGAAATGGCTGTCGATCCAGTCGAGCGTAGCCGGATCGATCGGCTCGCCGGTGTAGCTCAGCTTTTGGAAATGGAAGGTGTAGTCGTCGCCTTTGCCCGTGTTCTTCATCATGCGATAATGGGTCGCGGCGGCGCTCATGTTGGTTATGCCAAAATCGTCGAGCGCCTGCATCAGCCGGACGGGATCAAATCGGCCTGCAAAGGTTCCGGTCGTCACGCCCAGCCCCAGCGGCGCGAGCGTGCCATGCCAAAGTCCATGGCCCCATGCGGGTGACGAAGGGCAGAAGAATTCGTCTCCTGGGCGGATGCCGGTCCCATAGAGCGCCGCGAACATGAGTGTCACCAGCGCCTTGTGAGTATGCTTCACCGCTTCGGGCAATTCGCGCGTGGTGCCACTGGTGTACTGGAAAACGGCAAGATCGTCCGCGCGTGTTCGAGGTGTATATGTTGCTGGGAAATGAGCGATCGACGCGAGGAACGTGTCATCGGCAACGATCACGGCGGGTTTGCCATCCTCGTTAACGATGCTGCGTGCCATATCGGCCTTTTCGGCATTGGTGACCAGCATCGCCGGGGTACAGTCGCCCACGCGCAGGCGCAGCGCATCCGGGCCGAACAGTGTGAACATGGGGACGGATATCGCGCCGGTCTGCATCGCGCCAAAGAGGCAGACGTAAAAGGCGAGCGACGGCTCCAACATGAAGGCGATCCGCTCGCCAGGCTTTATACCCTCGCTGTCCAGCCAGTGCGCGAAGCGTGCCGCACCGGCATGGATCTGATCGAAGCTGAGGATTTCATCAGTGCCGTCGGAGTGGGCGATCCGTACTGCTGCACGTCCGCTCCCGTCCGCATGGCGGGTGATGCACTCGTGAGCGATATTCAGTTTCGTGCGGTCGCCATCGAACAGCGCCCAAAGGGCATCCATCGATGCATGCTGCTGGGCGTCGGCATAGCTTGAAAGGTCAGTGAGTCGGATCATGCGGACGCTGTCCCACAAGCGCCTTGCAGTTGTAAATAATGAATGCTATTCAATATATCGAATGACTGACAGCAAAGCCCCCGCCATCGCCCGCGCGGCCGCAATTCTGCGGCTTCTGGGCAAAAGTGACACGCCGCTGGGTGTGAACACTATCGCCCGGGCGTTGGGTCTCGTGCCGTCAACCTGCCTGTACGTGCTGCGCGCGCTGACGGAGGAGGAGCTGGTGGCTTTCGATCCCGACACCAAACGCTACACTTTGGATGCCGGCGTGCTGACCCTGGCGCGCGGATGGTTGCGCCGAAACCGGTTTGCCGATGTGATTCAGCCAGCGCTCGATCGGCTGTCGCGCGACTATAATGTCACGATGCTTGCGGTTCAGGTCGTCGGATTGCAGCACATGGTGGTTGTTGCGACATCGCAGGGCAGCGCGAATTTTCAGTTGTCCGCGCATGTCGGCAGCCGTTTTCCCGCGCTGATCAGCGCAACGGGGCGGTGCATCGCGGCCTTTGGTGGCTACCCGTCAGGCGAACTGGAACGCCGCTTCCACAAGCTGCGCTGGGACAATCCGCCAACTTATGCCGACTGGTGCGAGCAGGTCGCCGAGACGAAACGCCAGGGGTATGCACTCGATCGCGGCCATTACATCGCCGGTGTCACCGTGATCGCCGCTCCGGTCACCAATGGCAGGGGCAGTCTGAGCCACGCTCTGGTCGCGGTGGGCCTGGCCAGCGCGGTTGAGCGCGCCGGCGTTCAGACCATAGGTGAACACCTGTCCGCCGCGGCCCGAACAGCATCAGACAGGCTGGACGAGGGCTAGCCCTTTACGGGAATGGCGAACCGTTCGATGTAATCGGCAAAATGGCTGTAAACCTTGTCGCGGGTAAGACCATAGTCCTCTAGCGCGTAGGCATGTTTGCCGTGTTTGCCCTGCGGGTTGCTGTCCAGCATGTTCTGCATCGCGGCGGTTGCATCATCGGTCAGCGCATCGCCGAAATGTGTATAAAGTTTGTGCATCTCGCCAATGGGGTCGGCGGTCAGTTCCTTGTACTGGATGTGATGGATCGACCCCGCTCCGTGCTTCGCTTCATAGGCGAGCGTGCGATCGATCATGGCGCCAAAAGTCTCGAGCGACACCTCTGCAACCGCAATCGGGTCAACATCTTCGCTGTACAGCTTGCGAACTGCGTAAACGAGCGAGCATGCCGACGCGACGACATCTGCAGGATCTCGGTGGGTCATGACCAGTTGTGCATCGGGATAGATCTCGGTCAGCGCATCGAGATACAGCGGATGCCAAGGGTTCTTGAAGGTCCAGTGGCCCTTGTTGTCCTGTTGAAGCAGCTGCATCAGCCGCTTGTGATAACGGAACGCGGGGCGGTAATCGGTCTTCATGAACCACGCGTGATAGCTCGGGACGTCGTATTGAGAGTCATACACCTGCGAGCAGAAGGTCGGCGACATCGCAAACTGGCATTCGCACGATGAATCGGCATCTTCATGATGCATCGCCGAAATGTGAGGCACGTACTTCAGCGACATGTCGAGCTTGGCCTGTTCGGCATGATAGCGGGGGTCGCTGCGCAGCTCGCCCTTTGCTGCCGGCGGCGCGCTTGCAAACGCCTCCCACCGCATGAAGCTGCGCCGTGCCGGATCCGCCGCCAGGAGGTTGATCGCAAGCGTCGTGCCGGTGCGCGGCAGGCCGAAGACGAATGTAGGCTTGACGATCGGCGCATCCAGCAGTTGGGGGTGCCGGGCCAGATGGTCCTCAACCTGCAGGCGGTTGACCAGCGTGGCGACAATGCTGGCCGCAACGCGCCCTGATGCAGCTTCGGTCAGCCTGGCTTCGTCGTTCAATGCCTTGACCAGAACATCGAGACCTTCGCGGAAGCTGGGGTCGCCAAAGTCGGACAGGCCAGCCTGTGTTGATGCTGCGGCCAGCAGGGTCCCGGTATCCAGTGCGGTCACGGTCGTTGTCATGGTCATCGTTATCCCGGTTTCTTCATGAGTTCGATTTCGGCCTTGGCCGTCGCCAGCACGCCGCCCAGTTGATTTTCCATCCTGCAGTCTACTGCGATCATGTGGCGGCCATCGGCATCGACATATTTGTCAAGGATGTTGCCGGTCATGATGGTGATGTCGCCGGTCAGTGCGGGGCTGCGATAGTTGGCGACCGAGTGGCGCACCATGCCCCATTCGCTGGCCCATCCGGCCAGATAGTCGGTGATCCATGCCCCCATCGATGCACCATAGCCATAGCCGCGCGGCATGCCGATATAGCGTGCCCAGCGCGGGAAAAGGTGTCCGCGCGACGGGCCGATGTACGCACCATCGGTGTTTTCTGGGTTGTTGGCCTCTTCGGTCGGGTCCTGCTCGGGGCCTGCCATGGGGCCGACAAAACCCAGCATCGCCATGTCGAGATCAGTCCGGCGGTGCATCGATCCCCATTGGGTGAAGGTGTAGCTGCGCCATTCGGTGGTGAAGCTGACAATCGAGTGCGGGCCGAACACGCGCTCGGGCAGCGCGGTTCCTGCTTCGACATCATCCCAGTAGCGCGGCGAGTGGCCCAGATCGTGCAGCATCTTGATCCAGGTGTATTTGCGCGCTTCAAGGGCTTCCAGCTCATCATCGGTCCACACCGGATCATCATATCCTTCGGTGGTTCCGGACTGGCTGGCCTCGCCTGCCTCCTGCGAATAGCGGATCGAGGTCGAGCGCTGCTTGGCGACCAGATCTCCGTGCTGGTTGTAATAGAAATTGTCCCCGCGCTGGAAGCAGGTGGGGCCGGCAAACTTGGTTTCCTTGATCGCGTAATCGAACGGCACCCGCTCGTTCCAGATCCGGTCTCCTGCGCGTACGACCGGGCCGTAGAACCACCATTCATCGCCGCCGAACAGCATGTGCGAGTTGGGGATCAGCCCGATGCAGCTTGGGGCCGAGCCATGGCCATCGTCCATGGTGACGGGGAAGCTCTGCGGCGCGATCAGACCGCCATGGCGGCTCTGCATCGCGAACATGGCGTCATAATGCAGCCGGTTTGGATAATGCATGGCCTGCACCCAGCGGCGGATGTCGTTGTTGGCAAAGGGATCGATCATGCGCGCGGGCTGCATCGGCTTGCCCATGTAGTTGTCGAGATCCGAGCAATCCAGTTTCGGTGTGGTCATCAAGATCCCCTCTCAGCGGCGTATCTGTGTGTGAGCCTTTTCCGTAATCCGTCGCGCCATAGAAGAAAGCCCCGGCGGCGATCCATCGCCCGGGCCGGGTGTCATATCGCACCCGCGCTATTGGCGACGCTTGGCGGGCCGCAGTATGTCCGCACGGGCGATAATGACGGCCTTCAGGCTCCCAGCGCTTGATTGCCAAGATGCCTGCCCGCATGAGAATGGAACATTCGCAGGAGTTCCGATCAGCATGGATATCAAACCAGGATCGCGCTGGAAAAGCGCCGTGTGCGATGCACAGATGGTTGTGGTGAGGCCACCGCGGGCATCAGGTGTGCTGCAGTGCGGAGGTAGCGCGGTGCTCGAACTCACCGATGCGGCCGCGCCGAGCGGGAGTATTCACCCGGACCATGCCGGCGGCGTGCTGATCGGCAAGCGCTACACCGATGCCGAAAGCGGGATCGAGGTTCTTGGAGCCAAGGCCGGCAAGGGCTCGCTGGCATTCGACGGGCGACCCTTGCAGATCAAGGACGCCAAACCCCTTCCTGCGTCCGACTAGGCCGAAGCCCTGTGCAGATTCCACTTCTTCTTGAACTAACCGCCGATGTCGCTCCAGAGCGCAAGGCCCTGGGCGATCTCGACGATGGCCTCGACTTTGCCGCGATGCGCGGCAACGCCAGGGCTGCAGCGACCTGGCTGGGTGGTACGGGGGCTGACAATGCCGTCTTCGTCGGCCTGAACGGGGCCGCTCTGCCGGTTCTCATGTTTGCCAGCGGTATGGCGGGCAAGCCGTTCGTGCCGGTGAACTACCGCCTATCAGATTCTGAAGTGCGCAAGCTGATCGCGCGCACCGCTCCCTCGGTCGTCATCGTCGATGACGACATGCTGGCCCGCATTGAGGGGGTGGACGGGGCGCAGCTGTGCCCCCGCAGCGAATTCGAGGCACGCTTTCTGCAGCCGTCCCCGCCAGCGGGTGAACCGACCGAAGATGCCGAAAACGATGTTGCTGTTCTTCTGTTCACCAGCGGTACCACCGGCGAACCCAAGGCTGCCATGCTGCGCCATGCAAACCTCACCTCCTATGTCATGTCGACAGTCGAGTTCCTGGGCGCGGGGGAAGACGAAGCAGCACTGGTCAGCGTGCCGCCCTATCACATCGCCGGGATATCGGCTGTCCTGACATCGGCTTATGGCGGGCGAAGGATCGTTTATCTGCCAGCCTTCACGGCTGAGGCCTGGGTAGAGATAGCTGCGCGGGAGCGGATCACCCACGCAATGGTAGTGCCCACGATGCTCGATCGTATCCTTGATGTGCTTGACCAATCCGGCGTGACCCTGCCTGCTTTGCGGGCCCTGTCCTATGGCGGCGGCCGCATGCCCGAGCCGGTGATCGCGCGAGCGCTGGAGGCCTTGCCGCATGTCGATTTCGTCAACGCCTATGGGCTCACCGAAACCAGTTCGACCATTGCGCTGCTGGGCGCGGCCGATCACCGCACAGCCATTGCCAGTTCCGATCCGGTGGTTCGCCGCCGCCTGGGATCGGTCGGCAAGCCGCTGCCGAGCATAGAGCTCCAGATCCGCCGCGAGGACGGCAGCGTGTGCAATGCCGGCGAACCCGGCGAAATCCACGTCCGCGGTGATCAGGTCTCGGGCGAGTATCTCCATAAAAAGGCCATTGCCGACGATGGCTGGTTCGCCACCAACGATGCGGGCTGGCTGGATGATGAAGGCTATCTGTTTGTCGATGGCCGGTTGGACGACGTGATCGTGCGGGGCGGCGAAAACATTTCCCCCGGTGAGATTGAGGACGTCCTGCGCGCCCACGCCGATGTCGCAGACGTTGCAGTGCTAGGCCTGCCATGCGTGCAATGGGGCGAAAAGGTTGCCGCTGTCATTGTCACGCATGGCGCTCCGGGTGACGTGGAGGCGCTGGCGCATCATGTCAAAAGCCGCCTTCGGTCCACCAAAACGCCTGAAAGCTGGTTCTTCCGCGATGCGCTTCCCTATAATGAAACTGGCAAGTTACTGCGGCGGGTGCTGAAGACGGAACTGGCCAGCGAAAGCTGAGCTGGGTAGGCTTGCCGTCATGGCGAAGGCACCGCAACCGGGCGATATCGATTTCCTGACCGCAGACCGATTTTCCGCGCTGGGTGACACGCCCGTCATCATCGCCGATTTGCCGGGTTGGAATCTGCCCGAACCAGCGGTCCAGGCGGTGTGCATCGGGATCGATGCGGAAGGTCGGCTGCCTCCTGTTGACCCGGGCCAGTTCGACATTCTGGTGACCACGGCCAAGCAGGCCCCGGCACCATGGGTCAGCATCGAGCATGCGCGTCTTGAAAGCCATCTGCGCGACCTTGCACAAGCGGCGCACCATTGGCCTGCCGCAGCGACCATCCTGTGCCGGGTGCTCAGGATTTCAGAAACTATCCCGTTTAGCCATGCGCTCGATGTGGAGTCGCTTGCCTATTCTACGCTACTGGGCGGCGCAGAATTCCAGCGCTGGCGCATCGCCCGTGGCCCGTTGCCGCTCCCGGGCAGCGACGATAGCGAGGTACTGGTCGAGCGGGACGAAGACCTTGTCACCGTCACGTTGAACAATCCCGGTTCCCAAAATGCCATGACGGCGGGCATGCGCGATGCGCTGCATGGCGCGCTAGCCAACATCCTTGATGATCCCACCGGTCCTGAGCTGAGGCTCAGGGCGAACGGGCGGTGTTTCTCCACCGGTGGCGCTCTGGGTGAGTTCGGCAGCGCTACCGACCTTTCGCAGGCGCATATCGTGCGCACCCTGCGCAGTTGCGCGCGCCTGCTTCACAGCTTGGGGGGCAGGGGGCAGGTGTACCTGCAGGGGGCATGTGTTGGCTCCGGAATCGAGATTCCCGCTGCCGCCGGTCGCCGCATCGCAGGCCCCGACGCGTGGTTCCAGTTGCCCGAGCTTCGGATGGGGTTGATCCCCGGCGCAGGCGGAACGGCCAGCATCGCGCGCGCAATCGGTCGGCACCGCACCGCCTGGATGGTTCTCTCCGGCAGGCGTATCCGTGCAGAACAGGCGCTGGCCTGGGGCCTTGTCCACGAGATAGCCCGATGACCGCGCCACTCTTGCTCGATGCAATAGCAGACGACGCCCGCCGCATTGCCGCGCTTTCCCGCGACATGGGAAGGCATGTTTCCATAGATCCCGAGATGCTTCTGCAGCGTGACATTGCATTGCAGCCACCTGGCCTGTGGTCACCCAACCGGCATTGCAGGCTAGTTCAAGCTCGCGATGGGTGGATGGCCGTCAACCTGGCGCGGCAGGACGATCTGGCATCCGTGGCGGCATGGCTCGAATGTGATGACGCCGACGCGCCATGGGACGCAGTCATCGGCTTGGTCAAGGAACGGGCCACCGCGGACTTGCTGGAACGCTCTATCTTGCTGGGCATGCCCGTGTCGGTCGTAGGAGAGGCCCCGCTCGCGCAGGCAAGCGAACTGCATCCAGCCACCCGTCCGGAAAGAGCGCTAAAGGTGCTGGACTTGTCCGCATTATGGGCAGGGCCGCTGTGCGGTGCATTGCTCGCGGATGCAGGGCTGGAGGTGACGAAGGTTCAAGATCCGGCGCGCCCTGACCCCACCGCAGTCGCGACGCCGGTCCATCACCAGCGGTTGAATGGCCGCAAAAGCCATGTCTCGATGACCCTGGCCAGCTCTGCGGTGGGGGCGGCGCTGGATCGATGCGATGTGCTGATCACCAGCGCACGTCCGCACGCGCTGGCGCGACTGGGGCTGACCCCGGATGCGGTTTTCGATCGACACCCGCAGCTCATCTGGGTCGCGATTACCGCCCATGGCTTTATGGGGGACAACGCGATGCGAGTAGGTTTTGGAGACGATACCGCAGCTGCAGGAGGCCTGATCAGCCGGGTGGATGGAGCACCCAGTTTCCTGGGGGATGCGCTGGCCGACCCGCTGACAGGTCTGCGCGCGGCGCATCTGGCATTGCGTGCCATCGTCGAAGCGCGTGCCGGGCTGATTGATGTTGCGCTGGCATCTAGCGCCGCTGACTTTGCCAGGCGGGCGGGTTTGCGATGACCGATCGGTTCGATATTGTCCTTCGCGGGGTCAGGCTCAATCACGGCGCCGGTGTCGATTTCGGCATCCGGGATGGCAGGTTCTCGGCCATGTCATCGGGTCTGGGCCGGTGCGATAACGACATCGATTGCGATGGAAAGCTGCTGCTCCCCGGCTTGCATGATCATCATATCCACCTGTTCGCCACAGCGGCGCGGCTGCAATCCGTCGATCTGACACAGTGCACGCACCCCGATGCCATCGCCGCCGCGCTGCGGGCCAAGGCGGCGCAGGCAGGGCCGGGTGAATGGGTGCGCGCCATCGGTTGTGACGAACGGGCCTCCGGCATCCCCGATCGCGGGCAGATCGATGGCTGGATAGCCGATCGCCCCGTGCGCATTCAGGACCGGACGGGGGCGCTGTGGATGCTCAACAGCGCAGGGCTTGCACAGCTTGGCGATGGGCCCTGGCCCGATGCGGTGGAGACCGATCCCTCGGGAGTCCCCACCGGGCGCATCTGGCGCGGTGATGCCTGGCTGCAGGAGCGCATCGGATCACGGCCGCCCTCGCTTTCCGCATTGTCGCGCGAGCTTGCCCGCCTGGGCGTCACCGCCGTTACCGATGCAGGCGCGAACAACGGGCCCAAAGAGGCTGCGCTGCTGGGCGCAGCCTGCCGCGATGGGGACCTGCTGCAGCGCCTGACGATGATGGGGCGCGAAGACCTGCCGGACAGTGAGCCCTATCTGACCGGACCGGTGAAGCTGCTTTACGATGAACGCGATCTTCCCGATCCGGCCAGCATCGCTGCCCGCATCGAAGCAGCGCGCAGGCTAGGCCGCAACGTTGCCGCGCATTGCGTCACCGAGGCGGAGCTGCTGGTGTATCTGGCCGTGCTCGACATGGCAGGCGGGGTCAGGCCCGGTGATCGCATCGAGCATGGCAGCATGATCCCGCAGGCGCTTATGCAGGACATCGCCCGGCTTGGTCTGATCGTTGTCGCCAATCCGGGGTTTATCGCCCGCCGCGGTGACAGGTATCTGGCGGAGATGGACGCCGGTGACCTCCCCGGCCTGCAACGGATGGCTTCGTTGCAGGCCAGCGGCATTCCGGTGCTGATCGGTAGCGATGCGCCCTATGGCCCCGTCAACCCCTGGGTGTCGATCCGTGCGGCGGCAAATCGCCAATGCCCTTCGGGTGCATTGCTCGGGGCTGAAGAAGCGATCGGCCCGTGGTCTGCATTGCAGTTGATGACGGCGCAAGGCAATCTTGCAGTCGGAGCCGTTGCAGACTGCATTCTGGTCGATGCCGACTGGGTCAACCAGCTTGCGGGGGACGCAGATCCTGACCCCGTCGCCATGACGATCATGGGTAGATATGCTCATTTAGGCCCCATCTATTCGCGCGGGCGATAGGTTGACCCCAAGCGGTTGCGCTATGCCGGTCGCGGGGGCATGCAGGGCCTGTGCACAGGTGAAGGGGATGGCATGACCGAGACACGAAGGCGTCGCACGCGCAATCCGGAAGCGACGCGCGAAACGATCCTGGCGGCAGCCCGCACCATTCTTGCCAAGGATGGGCCTGAAGGGCTGAGCCTCTCCAAGGTTGCGCAACTCGCCGGGGTAAACCGCGGGACCGCCTACCAGCATTTCGCCACGCGTGAGAACCTCATAACCGCGACCCTGAAATCGGTGTCCGACACCATCTTCCGCGAAGTCTTCGGCGATCCTGAAGCGATCGGCGAGCGCGATGTCGAGCATGTCGACATGGTGGCGGTACCTGAGCGTCTGGCGAATTTTGCGATGGAGAACCCTGAACTTGGCCGCATCTGGTTGCTTCAGGTTTTGTCTGCTCCCGACCCCGCCGAAGATCCTTTCTGGCGCGAATATGCAGGCTCCATCGGCCGGTTTGCGGATACCGACCTTGCGAAGCCGAATATCGATGTCGAGGTGTTTTCAGTCATCACGCTGGCGGCAAACTTTCTGTGGCCCGTCTGGGCACGGTCGCATTCGCAGAGCGACGATGAGCGCAAGGCGCTCGCCCACCGCTTCGCACAGGAAGTCGTCCGCCTGTGCATGTACGGAACGCTCAAAGCCGAAAAGCTGCCCAATGTCGCAGCGCAACTCCAAGGCGCATCGCCGCCTCCACCGCCCCGCTTGCGGGTCATCCGCTGAATTTCAGGAAAGAATTTCCAATGTTTAATGCCATTCTGATCGAAAAGACTGACGATCTGCAGAGTGTGTCGCTCAAGCAGATCGACGAAACGCTGCTGCATGATGGCGATGTCACCATCGACGTTGCTTATTCGACCCTCAACTACAAGGATGGCCTGGCCATCACCGGAGCGTCCCCGGTGGTGCGCAAGTTCCCGATGGTTCCGGGGATCGATCTTGCCGGCACGGTGCGCGAATCAGCGCATGGTGACTGGAAGGCGGGGGACAAGGTCGTGCTCAACGGCTGGGGCGTGGGAGAAGGTCACACCGGCGGACTAGCGCAGGTTGCGCGGCTGAAGGGCGAATGGCTGGTGCCGCTGCCATCGGCTTTTACCGAAAAGCAGGCGATGGCGATCGGCACTGCCGGATACACCGCGGCTCTGTGCGTAGAGGCGCTGGTCAGGGCGGGCGTCACTCCCGATCAGGGCGAGGTGCTGGTCACCGGAGCCACCGGCGGCGTCGGCAGCGTAGCCGTCGCGCTGCTCAAGAAGGCGGGCTATACCGTGGCCGGATCCACCGGCAAGGCATCCGAAGTTGATTATCTCAAGCAGCTGGGTGCCGATTCGATCATCGATCGCGCCGAGCTTTCCGAAAAGGGCCGTCCGCTGTCCAAGGAACGCTGGGGCGGTGTGGTCGATTCCGTCGGCAGCCACACGCTGGCCAATGCTTGCGCCGCGACCCGCTATGGAGGCGCGGTGGCAGCCTGCGGCCTTGCGCAGGGTGCGGATTTCCCCGGCACCGTCATGCCCTTCATCCTGCGCGGTGTCCGCTTGCTGGGCGTCGACAGTGTCATGGCGCCCAAGGCTTCGCGCATGGCGGCGTGGGATCGTCTCGCCCGTGATCTTGACCCTGCTCTGCTCGATGTCATCGCGGTGGAAATCGGGTTGGGCGAGGCCATCGCTGCCGCCTCCGACCTTCTGGCCGGCAAGGTGCGCGGGCGCATCGTCGTCAATGTGAACCGCTGATCCGATGACCAGCGTAACGCCGTCCATCCTCCACGGCCCGCCGCTCGCCGAAGAATCAGGGCTTGGTGAGCTGACACTGTCCGGCTGGTTCCGTTCGGTGTGTGAAATCTGGGGTGAGCGCGAAGCGCTGGTCTATCATGATGGCGGCCTCGGCCAAGGCGAGCGGATCAGCTGGAGCTATGCCCAGCTGTGGGATCAAGCAAACGAGGTCGCCAAAGCGTTGGTCGCCTGCGGGGTGGGCAAGGGCACCCGCGTCGGCATACTGATGACCAACCGGCCCGAGTTCCTCGCAGCGACTTTCGGCACCGCGCTGGCCGGCGGCGTCGCGACCACGCTCAGCACCTTTTCCACCCCTGCCGAATTGGACCATCTGCTTGCGGCATCGGGAGTGTCGGTGCTGTTGATGGAACGGCAGATCCTCAAGAAGGACTTCAGCGCCATCCTGTCCGATCTTGATCCTGCGATTGCGCAGGGGCGGGCAGGCGAGATCACTTCGCTGCGGTATCCGTTCCTCAGCCATGTCGCGGCTCTGGGCGAGGCGGACGGTGCGATCGAGGGCTGGACTGCATTTCTGGCGCGCGGGCGTGGCGTAGAACAGGCCCAGGTCGATGCCCGTGCCAGCACGAATCGCCCGGCGGACCCCGGGGTGTTGTTCTTTTCCTCCGGGTCCACAGCGTTGCCCAAAGGCGTGCTTTCGGCGCATCGCGGGGTCACGTTGCAGCTGTGGCGTTGGCCGAAATGGTATCAGGCAAGGCCCGGCGACTTGCGGATGTGGTCGGCGAACGGGCTTTTCTGGTCGGGCAATTTCAGCATGGCACTGGGCGGCGCGCTGACCAGCGGCGGCGCATTGATCCTGCAGTCCACGTTCGATGCGCAAGAGGCGCTGCGCCTGATGGAGCGCGAGAGGGCGACCTTCCTCAATGCCTGGCCGCATCAGTGGGAGCAGATCATCGCTGCACCCAATTGGGCAGACGCAGACCTGTCATCGCTTAGCTATATCGACTTCAACTCGCCGATCGCGCAGCATCCGACGATCCAGTCTACCTGGCGCGAGCCATATGCCGCGTTTGGCAATACCGAAACCTTCACGCTGTTCACCGCCTATCCCGCCAACACCCCCGATGAGGTGACGGCAGGAAGCGTCGGGGTTCCGTGCCACGGCGTCACGGTGAAGATCGTCGATCCATTGACCGGCGATATCGTGCCACAGGGCCAGCGCGGCGAGATCTGCGTCAAGGGGCCAACATTGATGCTGGGCTATATCGGCATACCGCTGACCGACACGCTGGACGCCGATGGCTTTCTGCGGACAGGCGATGGCGGCCATGTCGACGGCGCGGGACGTATGTTCTGGCACGGACGGCTCAACGACATCATCAAGACCGGCGGTGCGAACGTATCCCCGGTGGAGGTCGATACACTGCTGCGCACCATGGCGCAGGTCAAGATCAGCCAGACCGTGGGTGTGCCGCACGATACCCTGGGCGAGCTGGTGGTCAGCTGCATTGTGCCACATGAGAACACCAACCTTGATGCAGATGCCGTAAAGGCGTTTGCAAAGGAAAAGCTCGCCAGCTTCAAGGTGCCGCGCGCGGTGCTGTTCTTCGCCGAGGAAGACCTCGCCACAACCGGCACCAACAAGATCAAGACCGCCGACCTGCGTAAGCTGGCGGCAGAGAGGCTGGAGGCACTCGTCGCATGAACGACGCCTTGGAGATTTCCAACGTGAAGGCGCGCTATTGCGCGGCATCGGACCTGACACCTGTCGATCCTGCTGCGGCGCTGTCTGGCTTCCGCCAGGTCTTCACCGAAGATGTGGTCGGCGATTACGGGTTCCGGGTATTCGAAGGGTTTGAAGAGCTCACAGGCTTCATGACCACGGTCGTTGCCGGAAGCTCTGACTGGATGCTGCACATGGTGCACACGCCCTTGATCGCGATCGATGGCGATCATGCGACCGGCGACTGGACAGTGATGAGCCAGATGAAACGGTCGGGCAGCGGACAGATCGACACGGTGATCGGGCGCTACGCGGACGAGTTCCGGAGAACCGAAAATGGGTGGAAGATTTGCCGCCTTCGTTTTGAGAGGTTGGCATGACCGACAGATTTGCAGGCAAAACCGTATTGGTCACAGGCGCCGCAGCGGGCCTGGGCCGGGCCTATGCGCTCAAGTTCGGTGCACAGGGAGCACATCTGATCCTGGCCGACATCAATGCCGATGGCATGGTGGAGACCGCAGCGATGGTCGAGGCGGTAGGCGGAACCGCTGAACATCATCTGTGCGACATGAGTGACGAGGCGCAGATCCAGGCGCTGGGGCAAGCCGTTCTGGCGGCGCATGACCGGCTGGACGTCCTGATCAACAACGCCGGAATGCACATGGGAGAAATCGCGCGCGGTTTCTTCGGGCTCGGTCAGGCCAAATGGCAGCATTTCTTTGCCGTCAACACGATCGGCCCGCTGCTGCTGGCCGAGGCGCTGCGTCCGGCGCTGGCGCGGGCAAAGGGCCTGATCATCAACAAGTCATCGATGGCGAGCTATCAGCCCCAGACGGCTTATGGCATCACAAAGGCGGCTCTCAACGTCTTCACCCATGCGATGGCCAGCCAGTTTGCGGCAGACGAGATCCGCTGCGTCGGAATCGCGCCGGGGCTGATGGAGACACCGGCGGCCAAGGACGGCGTGGAAGATGCCAACTGGGAGAGATTGCGGTCCATGCAGGCGGTCAAACGGCAGGGCACGGCCGACGATATCGCCAATCTGGGCATCTTTCTCGCCTCGGATGAAGGCAGCTTCATCAACAACCAGGTGCTGCTGTGTGACGGCGGGCATCAGTTGAGAGGATTCAGGATATGACCAGTCCTGCGTTTTCCGATTGGCTTGATATCTGCAACCTGAAGGCGCGGTACTGCCGGTGTCTCGATACCAAGGACTGGCAGGGCTATGCCGAGGTGTTCGCCGACGGCGCGGTGCTCGACACCTCTCCGTCGGGTGGGTTGACGGTTGCCGGGCGTGATGCTCTCGTCGCCTATGTCCGCTCTTCGATCAGCGAAGACACGATCACGACTCACCATATCCACGCACCCGAGATCGCGATCGACGGCGATACCGCCACGGGCATCTGGTCGATGCAGGATCGCAACATCTGGCCAAACGGGCGCAAGCTTCTGGGCTTTGGCCATTATCACGAACGCTATGTTCGCACAGCAGACGGGTGGCGGATTGCCGAGAGCAGACTGACGCGGATCAACATGGAAATGACCAATGGCTGACTGTGTTGTCGCCTTGGGCAACCGGTCTGTCCGACATTAGGACATGGTTCGATGAGCATTTACACAACCACGCATCTCTACAACGTGACGGCCGGCAGGGAGGCCGACTACCAAGCGTGGTTCGATGGTGAGCATGCGCGCGATCTGTCGCGTCTGCGCGGCTTTCGATCCGCGGACCGGTATGAGGTGACACCCGAACAGGTGATGCCCGACATCGCCCAGCCCTGGCGATTCATGAGCGTGTACGAGTTCGATTATCCCGCGCCGGAAATCGATCTGCCCGCGCTTGGCCCCCTGCTCGCCGAGGTGCGCGATTCTGGCCTGATCGATGACGCCAACGAGTCAGAGCGCATCTTTAGCTATGCCATGTACCGCGACTGGTACTCGGGGCCCAACCACAATGTGGACAAGCCGTTCTCGGGCATGTTTATCATTCCGGCCAATTTCGTCGCCGGAATGGAGGCGGAATACCACGACTGGTACGACAACGTGCATATCCCGGAGGTCTGCCGTGTACCCGGGTTTGTCGCGATGAAGCGCGGGCGGCTTTCGCCTATCCAGATCGAACCAAAACGCTTCTGCCCCGGAAGCGAGATCGTCATGTGCGCGCACCAGACCGATGACCTGCTGTTTTCGGTAAAGGATTTCAGCGCGCGCGCTCGGGGGGTTAGCCCCAGCGGCGAGGCGATGGAGCCGCGGTCAAAGGCGGGAAGCTTTGCCCGTACGGTCCACTTCTTCAAACGTATCAGCGGCGCGCAGCAATGGGATGGCGGCATCGCCTATGCAGGTGATCTCTCCGTGTATCCCGCCGATTTCCGAATTACCGGGGCTTAGGTTGCATCGCTTGTGCGATTGCGTTTGCCCCCGTCTCGCTCTTTGCGCGTCGCCGCGATAGGGATGTTGCAAGGAGAGTGTCATGGGCAAGATCATCGTCATCACAGGTGCAGGCGACGGGCTGGGACGCGCGCTGTCACGGCGATTTGCAAAGGATGGCGATACCGTCATTCTGCTGGGCCGCACCTTTTCCAAGGTCGAGGCGGTTGCCGATGAAATCGGCGAGGGCCATTTGGCGCTGGAATGCGATGTCGCTGATCCGCAGTCCGTCCGTGATGCCTTCAAGGCGATTGGGCAGCGATATCCGCGCATCGATGTGCTGATCAACAACGCGGCTGTCTATGAGCCGTTCACCCTGGCCGAGGTGACCGACGCGCAGATCGCATCGCAGATCAACATAAACCTGGCAGGCCCTATCTATTGCGCGCGAGAGGCGCTGCCGCTGCTGCGCGGCGGCGGGCATCTGATCAACGTGACCAGCGAGTCCGGCCCGCTCAAGATGCCAATGCTGTGGTTGTACGCTGCGACCAAAAGCGCGCTGGAATATATGTCCGACAGTTGGGCGCGCGAGCTGGAGTCAGACGGCGTACGCGTAACGAATGTCCAGGCTGGAATGATGATGGACGAGACTAAGACCGGCAGCAACTGGCCGGCCGAGGTGTCGATGCGCTTTGCAGTGGAGAACGCCAAGGTCGGCATCAACCTGCGTGAACGGCCGATCTCGCACTATAATTCTGCAGCCAGCGTGTTTCGCGCCATTCTTGATGCGCCTGCTGATCTTCACATGCAGTCCGTGGCACTGCGCGGCACGCGCAAGGGCTGAAACCGACCCGTCCAGCAAGGAAATCAACGCATGACATCTCTTCCCGATGCCCGACTTTTCATTGGTGGGCAGCTCCGCGATGCCAAAGGCGGCCGTACGTTCGACATCATCGGACCGTGGACGGGCGCCCCAGTGGGCAGGGCCGCGGATGCGTCCGTGCAGGATATCGAGGACGCGATTGCCGCCGCCCGGCGCGCGTTCGACGACACCGACTGGCCGACCAATGTCGATCTGCGCGTTTCGTTAGTCCAGAAGCTTTATGACCTGTTCGATGCCAATCGCGATCGCCTGTCCGATCTGGCCAGACATGAGGCTGGGGCCGCCATGGGCGCGGTCGGTCGCGCGCATGTCGACATGGCGATGGACGGATGGAAGGATTACCTCGCCGTCTTCCCGCAGGTGCAGTGGCA
Organism: Blastomonas fulva; assembly: GCF_003431825.1. Lineage (GTDB taxonomy): Bacteria > Pseudomonadota > Alphaproteobacteria > Sphingomonadales > Sphingomonadaceae > Blastomonas > Blastomonas fulva. The sequence goes on from NZ_CP020083.1 coordinate 2,764,652, forward strand.
AAAGAGCTATGGGGAACGCAGCGGATACGGAATGATGCACGAGCGGATCGCGGTGTACGAGCCGGTCGGTGTTGTCGGTGCGATCACCCCATGGAACGTGCCGCTTTACGTCAATGTCGGCAAGGTCGTCGCGGCGCTTCTTGCGGGATGCACTGTCATCCTTAAGCCTGCTCCGAACACGCCAGGCATGGGTGCGATCTTTGGCGAACTGGCAGCGCAAGCGGGTTTCCCGCCGGGCGTGATCAATGTTGTGTTCGGAGAAGATGCAGCGCTGGCAGGCGAAATGCTGGTCAAGGACCCCAGGGTGGACCTGATCAGTTTCACCGGATCGACCGGTGTGGGCAAGCGCATCATGGAGCAGGGCGCAGCGACCCTGAAGCGTGTGTTTCTGGAGCTGGGCGGCAAATCGGCCAAGATCGTGCTGGAGGATTCGGAAAACTTCGCGATGGATGTCGCAACGACCATGCTGGTGTTCCATGCAGGGCAGGGCTGCGCGGTGCATTCGCGCCTGCTGGTTCCGCAAAGCCGCTATGAAGAGGCCAAGGCGATCCTGAAGGCGGCCTATGCCAATTTCGGTGACAATTGGGGAGACTTCGACAACCCCGGGCAGATCATGGGGCCGGTCATCTCCAGGCGGCAGATGGAACGCGTGCTCTCCTATATCGCGCTGGGCGAGGAGGAAGGGGCAACATTGCTGGCTGGCGGCAAGGCGCGGCCCGACAAGGGGGGCGGATTCTTCATCGAACCGACGTGCTTTGTCGATGTCGACAACAGCATGAGAATTGCGCAAGAAGAGATCTTCGGTCCGGTGCTGGTGGTGATCCCGTTCCAGGATGACGACGATGCCGTCCGAATTGCCAATGAGTCGAGCTACGGTCTTTCCGGCGGCGTCGCCTCGGGCAGCCTCGATCGTGCGATGGCGGTGGCGAGGCGTGTCCGGACAGGATCCGTCAGCGTCAACGGGGGCATGTGCATCGCAGGGGACTTGCCTTTTGGCGGATACAAGTCTAGCGGCATCGGCCGTGAATGGGGCTTGGAAGGGATCGAGGAGTACCTCGAAACCAAGCTGATAGCCTGGCGAAAATAGGTGGTTTGAAGGCAGCGGATGGAAGCAGGGCAGTCAACGAATGTCGGCAAGAAGCGCCCTGCGGCCAGCGATGTAAGCCATAACCTCAATGGCCAGCGCCTGGGGCGCAAAGGGCGTGACACCCGCGACCGCATTATCGCCGCCGCCCGCGAAATCGTCGATGCGGATGACGGCACGGTGCTGACGCTGAGCGAGGTGGCGCGGCGAGCCAATTTGCGCATGGCCTCGCTCTATGTCTATTTCGCAGATCTGAGCGAACTGTTGCAAGCCATGCTCGATCCTGTGATGGCCGAAGCAGAGACCAGCTATCTGTGCCTCCTGCGGACGCCTTGGGGCCAGGATTCTCTGGCCGACGACGTTCAGCAATTCGTCCACGGCTTCTATGCATTCTGGCAGCGCAATTCAGGTATTCTGCATCTGCGCAACACCATGGCCGATCGCAAGGACCGGTTGATGACCAGTCAACGCATCAACGCCGCCCGCCCCGTGATCGACATGCTGGTGGTGCAGATGGGGTACGACCCGGCCCAGCGCGGGTCTTCCGCCGTGGGCATGGCGACAGTGCTCTATATGGGTTTCGAGCGCGCCGTGAACATCGCGACTGACCGTCATTTCGGCGATGCGATGGAGGGCCAGTTTGCCCCAGACGTGAAGCATTATCTGGACGCAGTCTCGCGACTGTTCGAAGTGGCGATCACCGATATGCGATTGGCCACTACCGCCTGATCGTTATTCCTTGGATCCGATGCCCTTGATATACTGCTCGATCCGGGCCTGGTAGGCCGGGTTGAGCATCAGTGCGCTGTTGGCCATGCGTTCGACATGGCGGGCAGTATCGCGACCGACCTCAGCAGCCATGTCGATCGCGATCTTGGCCGCCCCCATCTGCTCCGCGTCGCTCTTCTTAAGATGATGACAGAACGCCAGCGCTGCATCGTCGAAGCCGTCATCGGGCAGCACGTCGTGCACAAGCCCCATGATGTGCGCCTTGTCGGCATCGGCTTTCTGGTTGCCCATGATCAACCAGCGGGCCCAGTGTGGGCCGCAGGTCCGGGTCAGCCGGCTGACTCCGTTGCTCGCGGGCAGCACCCCGAACAAGCCTTCGGGGAAGGAGAACGAAGCCCCTTTGGCGGCCAGCCTGAAATCGCAGGACAGCGCCATCTCAAGCCCGCCGCCAACGCACGCCGAATGGATGGCCGCGACGATCGGCTTTTCGATATGCTCCATCTCGTCATAAATGCGGTGCATGCCGTGCAGGCCGGTCCGGTGGTTTTCGCGGATACCAGTCGCGGTGCGCTTGGTCGCTCCGCCGCTACCGCTGCGCATATCGGCTCCGGCACAGAAATACCGCCCGTTGGCCCGGATCAGCATGACCCGCAGTGCGTCAGTGTCCCGAAAGTGCAGCAGTGCAGCCTCGAACAGCTGCATCGTTTCTCCCGAAAGGGCATTGAGCTTTTCGGGCCGGTTCAGCGATACGATCAGGACGCCATCGTCCTCACGGGTCAAAAGGTGCGGTTCATCGGCCATGTTCAATCCTCAAGCCCGCGTGCGGGGCAGTCCCAGGTTCCGCTCGGCGATCATCGATCGATGCACTTCGCTGGTCCCGCCATAGATGGTCGCTCCTTGCGCATGGCGATAGAACAGATTGAGCTCGGCTGTCGGCCCGGGCCGCAGCGATAGCGAATCGGGTGCAGTCAGGTCCAGCAGGTCGCGTGCATCGGTCAGAAACTTCTCGGACGAGAACATCTTGGCCATCGGGCCATAAGCGAGGTTGGCCTTCTTCTCCGCGATCACCCATTGCGCGCGGAACGTTATGAGCTCGGCCAACCACAGATGCGCGGCGGTTCGGGCAAGCCGCGCTTGGGCCTGCTGCTGCTCGATCAGCGGCTTGCCATTCCGGCTGATCTGGCGGCACGCAGCGACGCCTGCGTCCAGCATCTTGCGCATGTACTTGCCGAAGCCGCCGCCGTGTTCGAGCTCCAGGCTGGCGCTCATCGTCTTGACGCCGCCATCGACCTCCCCCAGCCGCCAGCTGTCGGGGATGCGGACATTGTCGTAGAAGGTGATGTTCGTGCGTTCATCCTGGAAGGTGTAAACGGGCTGAACCGTCACGCCCTCGGCTTTCAGCGGCACGATGAACATCGTGAGCCCGGCATGCTTGGCCACTTCGGTGTTGGTGCGGCACAGCATCAGCACATAGGATGACAGGTTCGCGCCGGATGTGAACATTTTGGTGCCGTCGATCCGCCATCCCTTTCCTTCGGGTGTCGCTTTGCATTGCGCCGCGAACACGTCGGATCCTGAACCCGGTTCCGAATATCCCAGGCTGCAGATGGCCTCGCCCTGCATCAGCCTGGGCAGCACGTCTGCCTTGAGTTCGTCCGACCCGAAGCGATGGATGATCAACGCCACCATCTGCGTCACGTTGGCAGCAGGGTTGTTGTAACCGTGATGCTCGAACGCATCCATCGCGGCCATCTGCGCATAATGCGACAGCTTCTTGCCACGCAGATCGCCCGGTAGACCGGGGAACAGCAGACCTGCATCAGCCAGCTTCTTGTGGACCGTGGGGACAAAGCCCTCCCAGCTGTAGTGGAAGTGTGATCGTTCCTCGTCGCTGACCTGGCTCGTGAAGAACGCATCGATCTCGCGGGTCATCTGCGCGGCATCCTCGCCCAGATCAAACTCGATCGGGCAGTCGCCGGCGGGGGGGAGCGAAGCGGTTTCACCGGCATACAGCCGCCGTCCGGCCTCGTCGAGCAGCAGCGCCGGGTCCCCATAGACAAGGGGCCAGGCCTTGGCACGCAGATTGAACAGGTGGATGTCGTATTCGGTGGTGAGACCGTAGCCGCCGAAGGTGTGCAGCGCCTGGGCAACGCAGCGCGCCGCGGCGATTGCGTTCCACCACGCTGCGATCGAGACGGCAGCACCTGCCTCTTTACTGCCATCTGCGATATTGAGGATAGCCTTCCACACCAGCATCGTGCCGCCATCGGCCTCGCACACCAGATCAGCGAGCGGGTGCGAGATGCCCTGGAACTGGCCGATGAACTGGCCGAACTGCTTGCGCTCGCCAGCATAGGCCGATGCGAGCCTCAGCGACTCCTTCGAAAGCCCTGCAAGCCCCGCTGAAATCAGCAGTTTCCATTCTTCCACGCCGGCGTCGAAGTCGGCTGATGCAATCGCGAGCGGCGCACCCTCACGCCCGGTAAAGTCGATGTGCGCTATCGGCGTATCGGCCAGGTTGCGTTCGGCCTTTTGATCGGCAGCGGCGAGTGTGACGAGCACGACATCCGCACCACGGCGGGCGATCACGGCCTCGGCGATGCTGGCGCCTGCCACCCATTGCTGCGGGGTTGTCGCGATGTCGTGCAAGGCAATTGTCACCACCGCGTCGCCTGCCAGAACGCGTTCCAGAAGGTCAGGCTGCGCCCCCGATTGCGCCAGCAGCCGGGCTGCAACCAGCGCTTCTGCCAGCGGCCCGGAAACCAGAGTGCGGCCCGCCTCTGTCATCAGAAGGGTTGCATCGAACAGGCCGAGGCCAAGGCCACCGGCGTCTTCGGGAACACGAATGGACAGTGCGCCCTGTTCCGCCAGACCGCGCCACAGATCCGGGTCGAACCCGCCCGGAGCAGCGGCGCGTACCCGGGCCATGCTGCTGTTTTCATCGAGGAACCGCGCGAACATGTCGCGCATCATCTCCTGGTCGTCGGTCAGGTCGAAATTCATCGGGTGTTCCTCAGGCGTAACGTCAGGCTGCGGGCTTGGCCCTGCTCATCATTTTCGAAATGTCGATTTGCCCAGTGGCGAGCGATCCCATGAATCCGCCATCGACCGGCAACACAACGCCAGTGATAATGCCGGCCATGCCGCTGTTCAAAAGTGCAACGCCCTGCGCCTGCTCCTTCGCGGTGGAATAACGGCCCAGCGGCTCGGCCGCGGCATCGACCACCTCCTTGCCCGATGTCGCATGGAAGGTCTCCATCATCGGGGTCTGGGTTGGGGATGGCAGGGTGCAGTTGATGCGGATGCCTTTCTTGATCAGCCGGGCGCACATGAACTGTGTCCACACGATCACCGCCTCCTTCGAGAAGGCGTAGCCTTCGGCTACATGCTCGCTGTGCGCCTCGGCCCAGGCGATCGCGCCATCAAAACCGCTGGTCTGCATGAGTTCCATGTGCACCGGAATGCGCCTCGACCAGCCCAGCCCGCCAGTGGAAGCGATGCTGACGATGGCGCCGCCTTCGCCCATTGCAGGGATCACGCATTCGGTCAGATGGCGGGTGCCGGCAAAGTTGACCGCGAAGGTGTCCATAGCCGGAAACGCACCGCCACCGGGCAGGCCTGCGCAATTGAACAAGGCATCAATCTTGCCGCCAATAGCGGCCACGCCCGCCTCTATGCTCGCCGGATCGCGCAGGTCTATCTGCTGAAACGATGCCAAGGGAAGCGCGCACGGCTTGTAGTCGAGGCCGTGGACATCCGCACCCAGATCGAGCAGCAGCTTCGCGGTCGCCTCACCCATGCCGGAATAGCATCCGCTGACGATCACCCGTTTGCCCCGATAGCCCAGAAGATCGTTCATCTCGTGTTCCTTGCATCAAATGTGCTGTTGCCTTGCAGCTTTCGCAGGACGGGGTCTGCCAATCAACCGCATGGCTCCCAAATCGTCGCGGCGATAAGGCCGGCCTTGCCTTGGCTTGCGGCCTGTGTGCGCTATGCAAGGATGCAGGGTTCAAAGGACGAGGCATATGACATGGCAACGCTCGCGCATCAGGCTTGATGGCGACAACACGGCATTCTGGACCGGCGGGGCGGAAGGGCTGCTGAACATTCATAAATGCGCCGATTGCGGCGGATTCACCCATCCCCCGCGAGAGTTCTGCCGCCACTGCCAGTCAGACAACGTCGGGCCCCATGCCGTGTCAGGGGCAGGGGTCATCGACACCTATACTGTCAATCACCAGAAATGGGCCGCCGATATGGAAGTGCCCTTTGTGATTGCCCGGGTCAGGCTGGACGATGCGCCAGATGTGTGTCTCACCACCAACATCGTCAACTGCCCGGTCGACAGCGTCGACATTGGCGACCGGGTGAGGGTCGTTTTCGAGGAACAGGACGGCATATGGTACCCGTTGTTCGAGAAGGTGGAATGACCATGGCGCGTGAAGCATATATCACTGGCATCGGCATGTCCGAGGTCGGTGTGCGTCTGGCGCGCTCGCCGCTGGGGCTGACCATGGATGCGATCCGCGAGGCGGTTTCGGACGCCGGCCTGACGCTGGACCAGATCGACGGGGTTTCGACCTATCCCGGCAAGATGCAGACATTCCTGGGCTTTTCCCCCATTGGCGTCGACGATGTGATCGAAACCTGCGGGTTGAAGACGCGCTGGCACTCTGGTGCGGCCGAGGCGACTGCGCAGCTTGGCGCGATTGCAGATGCAGCAGCGGCCGTGCGGTCAGGCAATGCCCGGCACGTCCTGTGCTTCCGGACGGTGTACGAAGCGGCTGCGATGGCACGGCCGGAGCAGTTCCCGCCGCTGGAACGCCGCAAGGATGTGACGGGCAACTCGCAATGGGTATCGCCCTTTGGCGCGTTCTCGGCGGCCTGCTGGACCGCGCAGTTCGCGATGCGGCACATGAAGCAGTACGGCATGACCCGCGAGCAGCTGGCGCAGGTCGCGATCAACGACCATCGCAATGCCGCGCTCAATCCGCGCGCGATGGTGAAAGAGCCGCTGACGATTGAAAAGTATCTCGACGCGCGGATGATCTCGACGCCGTTCTGCCTGTATGATTGCGACCGCTTCACCGATGCATCGACGGTGGTGATCGTCTCGGCGGGAGACGCGCTGGACGAGGTCACATCCACGCCGATCCGGATCGCAGCGTCGGCAGGGTCGGTGGATCGTTACAGCTGGGACCAGGCCGAATGGGCGGCCGCCTATCCCACCGGGCGCGACCTGTGGAAAAACACCGACTATACCGTTGATGATCTCGACACGGTCCAGCTCTACGACGGCTTCTCGTTCCAGCCGATCACCTGGCTGGAAGGGCTTGGCGTCTGCGGGGTAGGCGAAGGGCACAGGTTCATCGAAGGCGGAACTCGGATCGCGCTGGATGGCGAGTTGCCGATGAACACTGGCGGCGGACAGCTTGGCTGGGGCCGGTTGCACGGCTTTGGCTATGCCTATGAATCGGTCGTGCAGCTGCGCGGCGATGGTGGGGCTCGGCAGATCAAGGGCGATCCGACACTTGCGGTGGCGACATCGGGTGGTGGGCCGATGGCGGCTGCGCTGTTGCTGGCGCGGGACTGATCGCCAGCCCCGCGCCGCGCATGATTACCAGACCAATGGCACCGATTCAGGGCCGATCACCCCGCCGGGGCGGTACACCGTCTCGGCACCCGGCCTGACCTTGAAGTCGGGAATGCGCTTGAGCCATTCCTGCAGCGCGATCTTGATTTCCAGCCTGGCCAGATGCGCCCCCATGCAGCTGTGGATACCCACTGTGAAGGCAAGGATGATCTTCTTGGGCCGGTTGAAATCCACCACGGTGGGGTTGGGGAACACGTCCGGGTCATAATTGCAGGCCGGAAGGATGCTGGTGACCTTGTCGCCCTTCTTCATCTGGACCCCGCGGACCTCAACATCCTGGGCAACCGTCCTGCCGGAAAAGGTGACCGAGAACACGCGCAGCAGCTCTTCGACCTGTGCGTTGATGTTGTCGGGATTGTCGATGATCTCCTGCCGGCGTTCCGGATTGCGGGCCAGCCACAGCCAGATATTGTTGAGTGTCGCAAAAACGGTGTCCAGCCCTGCGATGAAAAGGAACGTCACGAAGCCGAGCGCCTCCTTGTCGGATATGCGTTTGCCGTCGAACTCGGCATGCACGATGCGGCTCACCAGCCCGTCATCAGGATTGGCTTCCTTCTCGGCGATTGCAGTTGTCAGATAGTCGCCGATTGTCTTGAGCGTATCGCCCATGATCTGCCGATCGTTGGAGTGCAGCAGCGCCATCGCCCAACTGACAAAGGTGTCGCACATGTCGCGTGGCAGCCCCATCAGGTCCAGGAATACGAGGACCGGCAGAGGCCGACCGAACACCTCGTCGAACTCGCACTCACCCTTGTCGATCACGTCATCGATCAACTCGTTGGCCAGCGCGCGGATACGTCCTTCCAGCTTGAGCACGCCCTGCGGGCTGACCACAGGATCGACGATGTTGCGATATTTGCGGTGTTCCGGCGGATCGATCTCGATGGGGATGAAGTAGAAGTAGTTGTTGGGATCACGCGGAAACGGCGTAGCATCCTCGTTCGAGAAATATTCGGCGTGGCGCAGCGCGAACAACGCATCTTCATGCTTGGTAAGAACCCAGGCGTTGCCGAACGGGCCAACATCGTAGAAGATCGGCGGGAACCTTTCGTGCATCGCCGGAAAGAACGTGTACGGATCCGCCAGAAATTCGGGGCTGTAGATTAGCCCTGCCTGGCGAACCAGTTCGGGCGGGACGTGATCGGGCACCTGGTCCATGCCGAAGCGGCGGACGATGTTGGTCGGCGCGACCGGATTTGCAGGGTCGATGCGCATGCTCTTTCTCCTGGTCGCGTTTTAGTACTGGGCTTCGGGCAAGTGGACGATGAGGCCATCCAATTCTGCCGACATGACGATCTGGCAGGAAAGGCGGCTGCTCGGCTTGATCGGTGCAGCGGTGGATTCGAGCATTTCGCTCTCCTCGCGCGACGCCGGTCCACCGACCCTTTCGGTCCAGGCATCATCGACATAGCAATGGCAGGTGGCGCAGGCCAATCCGCCCCCGCATTCGCCGACGATCCCGGGAAGATCGTTATGAAGCGCGCCGCGCATCACATTTTCGCCCAGGGCCAAATCAATGGCATGTGCGGCGCCATCGAACTCGACATAGGTAACGGCTGGCATAAGCGCTCCTTGCAGGCTGCAACGCGGGGACTGAGAACAACGTTCTCGACAGCCTTGGTATATCGCGGTAACGACAGAATGGAAGGGCAATGTCTGCGGGAGTTCATGTTGCATCGCTGGGGCGTTATCGATGGCTGAGCGACGGGCGAGGATCGTCCGGGCTGCGTATGACCTGTTGGCGCGCGACGGGCTGGAAGGGTTGACGATCCGTTCGGTGCTTGCCGAAACGGGCCTTGCCCGGCGCGCCTTTTATGACCGGTTCGCCACGAAGGATGACCTTGTGCTGGCCGTGTTCCAGCATACGCTTTCTGACGCGGCGGCACGGTTTGCCGAGCTAATTGCTCCGGTCGAATGCCCAGTCGAGCGCCTCCGTCTGATCGTCGTCGGGATCGTGTTGGGGCATGGGCGGCGCGACGCGGATGGCGATGATGCGCCAAACTACCGAGCCGCTGCGCTTAGCCGCGAGCACCTGCGGCTTGCGGAGGCGCGGCCTGCGGAATTGCAACGGGCCATCGCCCCCTTGGTCGAGCTGATCGCCACGCAATTGCAGGCCGGAATGCAATCAGGCCAGGTTCGCAGCGCGAATGGCGAGAGGCTGGCGCACCTCGTCTACAATCTTGTGTCCACAACCGTGCACAGCCAGTTGATTGCCGAAGAGCATCAGATGCCGGATCTGGAAGATCGAAGCCGTCTTGCCGGGGATTTGTGGGAATTCTGCCTGCGCGCTGTCTCTGCCTGACAGGCCGAGAGGCAAAGTCAGGTCGATCAATCCGCCGTCAGCAATTGATCGACCGCCGCTATCTCGGACTTCAGCCACATCGTCTCGGACAGGTTGCGTGATCCGCTTGCGTCCAGCAGCGCCGTGAGCGCCTGCTTCTTGACGCCGAGCGATTCACCATGCGCTGGCTCGACATCCAGCGCGATATCCAGAAGATGGATCGCTTCCAGCGGTCGCCCTGCAATAACATGAACGCTTGCCTGATGCGCGAGAGCTGAAGGACCGCCGGCCAGCATCACCAGATCGTCGTTCACCGCCGAACGCGGCACATGATACAGCTCCGTGGTGCCATCCTCGTAATGGAACCAGCCCGAATATTCTTCCCAGATGGTCTTGACTGACCAGCTCACCTTACCGTGGAATTCTCCGATGGTCAGGTTCTCGGGCAGTTTCACATCGCGCATAAGCTCGTGAACCGTGCGGCCCGCATTCATCCCGTCGAGCGTATAGTCGCGGATATAGGTGATGGCGCCGATCATCCTGTCGATATCGGCACGAATTTTTCTAGCGCCTCGGATCGGCTCGCCATGCCCGGTGATGATGATCTCGGCATCGAGCGCCTTCAGCTTTTCAAGGCTCTTCAACGTGTTCCACACCAGCCGTGGCTTGTCCCCCCGCAGCGTGCAGAAAAACGGCATCGACAGCCATACCGGACCCACCAGGTTACCGGTGAACGCAATCCTTTCGTCCGGCAGCCATACGATCAGGTTGTCGACTGTCTCGCCCTCGGGCGCGTGGATCAGTTCGAATCTACGGCCGCCCTGTTTGAAGGCATGGTGCCGGTCGACCATCAGGTCGGGGAACACGTTGGGGGCGGGTTTGGGAGTGCCGCCGCGCTTGAGCGTGCTGCCCCACAGCTTGCGGCTGCGCGGCCCGAAGAACGGCTGCAGCCGCTTCATGTCGCCCCATGCCTCGGTGAAACCCGGCCCGCCGATGACGACAGTCTCCGCCTCGCGGAAATCGGGCACGCCGCCGAAATGATCGGCATGGCTCTGGGTCAGGATGATGTGCCGCAGCGGCCCGCTGCGTTTCGGGGATATCAGGCTCAGGTTGCGCTCGGCATTGTCCATGAAGCCTGTGTTGACCATCACGTCGCCGTCGGCGGTGTTGACCAGATACAGGTTAGAGATGTCGTTTACCTGCCAGACGAAGTCGGTGACCGGGATCGCCTCTGCCTGGCTGTCGCCAGCCCGTACCAGGCCTGCGAGCGCTGGCTTTGCATTGTCCTTCATGGCGCGCTGTCTCCGAACTCGATCATCACCTTGGCCGACTGCGGCGTGGCGGCGATCTCCAGCCCTTCCATGATCCGCTCGAACGGCAGATGGTGGCTGATGATCGAGCGGATCTGCTGTTTCAGCCGCGGCATGGCGGCCACCACATCGGGAAACTCGCTAGGATAGCCTACTGCGCTGGTGATCGTCATCTCGCTGGTCAGCATCGGGCCTGCGGGAAGCTCGATCGGCTTCATATAGGCCGCCGTGATCACATGCCGGGCATGCTTCTTAGCCATCGACACCACCTGAGATAGGATCGCAGGGCCTCCCGCCGCGTCGATATATGCGTCGGTGGAAGCACGTTCACGACCGAAGTACATTTCGCGCCCGTGAAGGTCCTTGATCCGCTCGACGGCATCCTCGCGTGCAGGGTTGATGGTCCTTGCCCCCAGTCTGCGTGCGCGCTCCAGCCTTTCTTCTGCCAGATCGAGCGCGATGACGTCGCAGCCCCGGTCGACCGCCCACATCACCATGCCAAGCCCGATCGGCCCGCAGCCAAAGATGACGAGCCTTGTGCCTGCCTGCGCTTCGGCGCGATTGACCCCGTGCAGGGCCACGGCCAGCGGCTCGCACATCGCAGCGATGTCATAGGGAATGCCCGCAGGGATCGGCAGGATGGAATCACCAAGCCGTGCCTCGCGAACCAGCAACTCCTCCGTAAACGCGCCCTCCGGTCCGCCGCTGCCAATGAAGCTGGGCGTGTTCATGGGATTGACGATAACCGGCTGACCCAGCGCAATATCATTGACCGCGCTGCCGACGAACATCACTTCGCCTGCACCTTCATGTCCCAACGCGGTCGTGCCATCGGCGTTCTGGCTCATCCCGCCAACCTTGATATAGCTCAGGTCGCTGCCGCAGATCCCGCACGCCTTCATCTTGATGACCACATCGTTCGGACCGGGCTCGGGTCGTTGGTATTCATCCACACGAACATCGTTAACGGCGTGAATTGTGAGCAGGCGTCCCATCGGTCTGTCCTTATCCCCGGATCATGTAGCCGCCGTCGACCTTGATGGTCTCACCGGAAATGAAAGATGATGCATCCGAACACAGGAAAGCGCCGATGCCTTCGAAATCGGCGACAGCGCCCGTCCGTTTCATCGGGGTGATCGGCGCATAATGGCCGTTGAGATACTGCACGGCAGGGCCATCGGCAGGCCCCATCATCGGGGTGATGATCAGGCCCGGCGCGACGACGTTGGCGCGGATGCCAAATGCGCCCAGTTCGGCTGCCAGACACCGGATCACGGCGGCAACAGCGCTTTTGGATGCGGCATATTCGGCCTTGCCCGCCAGCCCCTGGAACATCGAAAGGCTGCCGCATGCCACCAGGCTTCCGCCCGGCTCGCCCGCTTCTGCCCGCGCCTTCATGTGCCGTGCGCCTTCGCGCAAAGTGAAGAATGCGCCATCGAGCGCGGTCTTCTGAAAATCGTGCCAGTGGTCGGTCGGCATGTCGAAGATCGAATTGTAGCGCGGCGATGCCCCCGAATTGGCAAACACGCAGTCGATCCGCTCGAAATCGGCCATCAACTGGTCGTAGCCAGCAAGGATCGCCTCTTCTGACGAGACATCGACGATGTAGGTTTCCACCCGCCGGGCGCCTGCATCCAGCAACACCTGCCTGGCCGCGGCATTCTTCTCGGCGTTGCGTGCCCAGATCGCCACGTCTCCGCCCATCCGTGCGATGCCGGTCGCAAACCCCAGGCCGATACCGCCATTGCCGCCGGTCACCAGCGTCACCTTTCCGGTGCAATCAAACAGGCCGTTGCCCATAAGCTGTCTCCTCGTTTCGCGGGCGACCATGGCCGAGGAGCCGTTGGCTTTCCAGCCCGGACCCAATCGCTTTGGCGATCAATGCGCAGGCGGGGAGGACACGCACAATCCGGCCCTGCTAGATGGTGGCGCTCACCCATGAAAGGCCCCGCTTATGATGACCGGCCATCACTATCAGAATGCCTATATCTGCGACGATATCGACGCCGCGATCGCCGCTTTCGGGCAGCGGGCGGACATCGCTGATGTGCGCCCCTTCGATGTCGAACAGATGCTCTGGACGCCCGCGGGAATGAAGCGGGTTGCAACACGGCTGGCGTTCATCTGGACTGGCGATCTGCAATATGAGCTGATTCAGGTGGTGGCCGATGACAGCGGGCTCTATGCCAACTTTGCCGACAACGGCGGCCTGCTCCATTTTCACCATGTTTGCATGCGCGTGCCCGAATGGGAGCCGTTTCGCGCGGCGGTGTCGCAGCAGGACCTGCCCGTTGTGCTGGAACGCGCCAATGAAGGCGATCAGCTGAAGTTTCTCTACCTCGATGGACGCAGCTTCTGCGGGCATTATCTGGAATATTGCTGGATGACTGATGAGATGTGGGCTCGGCTTGGTGGTCCGGCGTGACCGATCTGGCGCAGCGTTATGGTCCTTGGGCAGTTATTGCCGGGGGGTCAGAGGGGGTCGGCGCGGCGTTCGCGCATCAGCTTGCCGATGCGGGAATCAATCTGCTGTTGATTGCGCGCAATGCCGCCACGCTGGCGGGAGTCTCTGCCGAGATAACAGCCGCCCACACCGTGCACGTGAGGACCGCAGTGATCGACCTTGCAGCGGACGACATGGCCGACAAGGTGGCCGCCTCGACCTCCGACATTGATGTTGGTCTGCTGGTCTACAATGCTGGTGCCGCCTCGGGCCCGCAACTGGTCATCGACCAGAGCCCGGACGAGATCATGCGGTTGATTCGCCTCAACACCATTGGGCAGACTCTGCTGGCCAGGCATTTTGGGCAGTCGATGGCCGCGCAGGGCAGGGGCGGCATCATCCTGCTGGGGTCGATGGGCGCAAATGCTGGCTGCATGCAGCTCGCGGTGTACAGCGCGGTGAAGGCCTATACTCTGACCTTTGCCGAAGGGCTTTGGGCAGAGTTGCACCCGTTGGGGATCGATGTGGCCGCGCTGATGATCGGGCGGACCCGCACACCCGCGCTTGAGCGGTCCGAATATGGCCAGGACAGCGGCATTCCTGCGGCCGAGCCAGACGATATCGCGCGATTTGCGCTTGCGAATCTGGGCGCCGGACCGGTGCTCGTCCCGCCGGAACTGGAGGCGGCTTTTCTGGCATTGCGGGCCATGCCCCGCCGCCAGGCAGTGGAAACGATGACGCGGGCGCTTGCCCCGCAAACACGCCGGTAGCGCCCGGCCAACAGGGAGAACACAGGATGCTGAGCGTTGCGCGTTACGGAACCCGCGATCTGGCGCGGGCCACAGAATTCTATGATGTCATTGCGGCGCTGCTCGGCGCGCGGCGAGTGATGGAGCGCGACGAGCTTGTCGCCTATAAAGGGGCAGACGGCGGCATGTTCCTGATCGGTCTTCCATTCGCGGGCGAAGCCAGCGTGGGCAACGGGTCGCAGGTCGGCTTTTCGGCACCCAGCAGAGACATCGTCGATGCGGTACATGCCGAAGCGATTGCGCTGGGAGGTACCTGTGAAGGCCCTCCGGGAGTGCGCGGGCCCGATGGTCCCAATGGCTTTTATGCTGCCTATTTCCGCGATCGGGATGGCAACAAGATCATGGTGATGCGGGTCGGCCCCTGAGAGGGCAACAGGGTCTCGCTGGTCGTGCGGGCATCCGTCAGGCGTCTGCAGGTGCGCGCGAAATCGGAAGTCGCTGGCGATTGATCGCGTGCTTCGCTTCATCGGGACCCTGCACCTCGACCGCCAGCGCGACATGAGCATAGCTCAGCGTCAGCAGCATCAAGGTGCGCTGCCGCTCGTCGTGCTCGGCGAGCGGGGTTGCATCGAGCAGGGCAAGCGCGGACGCCAGAAGCGGCGTCATCACCTCATAGAATTCTTGCCGCGCCTGCGCGCCGTGCACCGTGCGCAGCCGGTCGCGTTCGGCTGCCGTCGTCCCGGCCCATTCGGCAACGAAGCGTTCGAGCGCTGCAAATCCCGCAGGCAGCATCATGCGATCTGCTCCGCCTGATAGGCAACCACGGCAGCTTCGACCATGTTGAACAGGTGACGACACAACGCCTCCTGCGTTTGAAAATGGATGTGCTCCAACGCTCCGCTGGAAAGCCCCCTTTGGCCCGCCTCGATCACCGCGACATCTTCGCAGTGCACATCGCGGGCGGTGCCCATGATCGCCTCGCGCCCAAATCGCTCGCTGGCATTGGCGTCATCGCCCACCCAATAGAGCCGGATCACGCCGCGCGACTGGGTGGCGGTGACGGGATAGACCACGTGGACGAAGTTCTGCAGCGGTGTCCCGAGCATGAAGAAGCTGGGGAAAAGCGCAAAATATGTGCGGTGGTGCGGCGTTGTCAGCAGCCCCTGCTCCATGGCGCGCGGGACCAGCCGCGCAAAGGCGTCGGCCAGCATCGGTGCGGGCCTGGGATCGGGGTTGGTCCAGATCGTCTGGGTGCGGTGCGGATCGTGGAAGGCGTATTCCTTGGGGTAGCCGAACGGGTTTTCTGCAGAGAACGCGCTCTGGCCGCTGCGCGGGTGGATGAAGCGCAGGTGGTAGTTCTCCTGAAAGTTGTCGTAGGTCAGCTTCCAGTTGGCGGCGATGTCATAGCTGTACTCGCTGAACGTCGTCGCTCTTGCCACCGGCAGAGTTTCCATCTGATCGGCAAGCTCGCCGAGCCATTCCCGCAAGTCTTGCGGTTGTGCGGCAAAGTTGACGAAGATCATCCCTGCGCAAACGTCTAGCGCGACCTGCTTGAGCGCGCAGTCCCTTTTGTCGAGACCGAAGCTATCAAAGTCGGGTGCCGAGAGCAGGGCTCCGTCGCCTCCGAAGGTCCACATATGGTAAGGGCATGAAAAGGTTGCGCGCTTGCCTTGGACTTCCTCCACCAGCTGGGTTCCCCGGTGGGTGCACACGTTGTGGAAGGCGCGGAGCGTGCCGTCCTTGCCGCGGACGACTAACAGTGATGCGCCGAGTACTTCGAGCTCCCGCCTGACGAAGCTTCCTACATCGGGCAGTTCGCAGACATGGCCGATCTGCAGCCAGCTGCGCCTGAACACAGCTTCCCGCTCGAGTTCGAACCAGGCCGGGTCATAATAGGGCTTGGCCGGAATGGGGCGTGTTCCAAGGAATGCCACAGACTCGCTTGGAATCGGAACGAAGCCGGCTGGCTCGGTGGTCATGGTGATCTCACCCCAATATCCTACCAGAGGCAGGTCTCAGTGGCTCTTCGGACACAACAAGCCCGGAAGCGGCTCCCGTTTCGGGGCGACCTCCGGGTTTTGTGTATTGTGTGGGCTTTGACTCAGGCCGCCGAGGACATCGGCAGCACCGATGCGCTAAGTTGTGACTGCTCATCACAGCGTGCGAGCGCCTGGGTCAGTAACCTGTGCAGCGTCTCGGGGTCGATCTGATGCGACGGCTCGTAGACGAAGCCGATAGCGATTGGACGGTTGGGCGCCTGGTTGGGGAGAAGTACCGCGCAAGTATCGGCAATCGATCCGAACCCTGCCATCCCGCAGGCATAGCCGGCAGCGCGTACCTGTTCGACCTTGGCCGACATCTCGGGGAACGAGAATTTCCGGTCTTCGCTCGCTTCGGCGTTGAGGCGGCGGATGGTGCCATCGCGGCGGGGCTGCATGATCGTGGAGAGGAGCAGGAGGCCTGCAGCGCTATCCGTCATGCGCTCCTGCATGCCGCTGCCAAAGCCCTGGCTGCGCGCCGTGGCGAGCGTGGAGTTGCCACCGCGCCAGCTGAAGATCTGCACATTAAGGCCGACCATGCCGAACACCGCAATGGCAAGGCCTGTCTGTGCCACCAGCCGATCGACCATGGCCATCAGCTGGCCGTCGCGGATGTATTCGGGCTGTGCGACCGAGCCCAGCAGGGCTGCACGCGGCGTCGGTGAGTAGGAGCGGCTGACCGGATCCTTATACAGCAGACCCAGGTTCACAAGGCTTGAGAGCAGTTCGGAGGTGCTGGACTGCGGCCGATTGTAGCGCCGGACGATGTCCATCACGGTTGCCTCGGTGTGATTATCATCAAAAAAATCAAGAACTTCGATGACGCGGTTGGCAATTTTTGCCTTGTTTGACTCTGTCGAGCGCATTGTTTTCTCCTCTCACTAATGAACACAGTTGTTGGCTAACGCTGAGGGCGAGTCAACATAAAAGTGAGAAGGTGTAATTTTTTAGTTCCGTTTTGCGACCAAGTCCTTGAAAATCTGCCGGATGACGGGGCGGTCGATCTTCATTGAAGGGTTGCGCGGAAGGCAGTCTGCGATATGCCATGCCACCGGCACATGCGTTGCCGGCAACAGATTGCGCAGATGTGCCTCCATCGATTCGACCGTTGGGGGCGAGGTTCCAGGTGACGGAACCACCATAGCGGCGGGCGCCTGGCCCAGCCGAGGATCAGGCAGGTGGACCACGGCTGCTTCGGTAATCGCAGGGTGGCGTAGCAAGGCATTCTCGATCACGTCGGGGAGGATTTTGAATCCGCCGCGCATGATCGCGCTGTCCGACCGGCCCTGGAGGAAAAGGAACCCGTCTTCGTCGATCCGCCCCAGGTCGGACGTCTGGATCCAGCCTGACCCGATGCGGGGCGATATCACTTCGACCCGGCCTCCGCTATTGGGCCCGAGCACCGCCCCGCTCTCCGGATCGACGATGCGAATCTGAGCCCCCGGCAGCGGCAGGCCGACACTGCCCAATTTCTTGCGTCCCCATTTTGCGTGGAGCGGCAGCGACCAGGCACAAACCGGGCCACCAAACTCCGTCGCTCCGTAAGATAACAGGACCGGGATGCCATAGTGATCCTCGAACGCACGCTGCAAGTCCGGCGAAAGGGGTGCCGCGCCGACCCCCATGGCCTTGATCGATGCAAGGTCCGCAACCGGAATGTCGGCGTCCAGCAACGCCTGCATGCTCGCCGGAGGAATGCCGCTGTGGGCAGGGCGATGGCGCACAACATATTGGTGCCAGGCATCGATGCTGAACCGGTCGAGCAGACATGCCCGCTGCCCGCGAACCAGCGTCGGCACGGTCGAATAGATGCCGGAGATATTGCCGAGCGGAAAATAGAGCAGATAGGGTGGCAGGTCCGCTGCGCTCTTTTGCGCTTCTGCAGTGAGCGCGTGTGCCCCGATCAGGCTTTCGGCAATCATCTGGTGCCGGATCGGAAACTGCTTGGGCGGACCGGTGGTGCCGCTGGTCAGAATTTCCAGCAATGGCGCTTCTGGCCCGGTGCGCTGGGCGGCAATACCCAGTGCGCGCGCTGCCCCTTCGATCGGGCCAATGGCGTCGTGGTCCAGCACGATACCGGCAATGCCCTCTGTCGCCAGGATCGTGCCGATTGGCGCGGCCAGATCAACCTCGTCAAGGATTGCGACCGCCGGTTCCAGCTTTGCGATCTGCTGGGCGATGACAGCCGCTGACTGGAACGGATAGATCATCCTTACAGTCCGCTTGGCTGCCAGCAGACCTAGCAGTGTGGCAATCGACGACGGCCGATTGCGCGGCACAAAGGCTACAGGCGCGTTCGGACCGACACCACTCGCTTCAATCTGCTGTTCGACCGATGATGCCATGTAAGCCAGTTCGCCCCAACTGGTCCAACGCCCCTCGAACTCGATGGCGGGTCGGTCGCAATCGCGCGCCAGTGCCTGCCGGACCATGTCGGCCAGCAAAGGCACGGTGTCAGGCAATGGCGCCGGCGTTCTTCAGCGCTTCAATCCGGTCCCATTCCATGCCCAACTCCATCAGGACCAGTTCGGTGTGTTCGGATGCCTGCGGTGCGCGGGTCGTGACCAAGGGTTCGTGGTTGAACTGCACCGGGCCTCGCACCAGCCGAAGCGGCGCGCCGCCGTCTGCGCCTTCCACCTCGATGATCATGTCGTTTGCGACGGCCTGTTCGTCGGTCGTGAGGTCGATCAGGCTCTGCACCGGAGCCCACTGGCCCCGCATCGTCTTGAGGTGCTGTCGCCAATAGGCAAAGGGCTGCGCTGCAAAGGCGCCCGCCAGAATGCCGCTCGCGGCTGCGGCGTTTTCGATCAGACTTGGTACATCCTTGAAGCGCGGATCGTCCGCTGCATCGGGCCTGCCGATATGCTCGAAAGTATCACGGATCAGTCCGGTCGGGCTGACAATGCATAGGTTGATCGTGCCCCCATCGGATGTCCAATAATTGCCCATGAACGGGTTTTTGGCGCCGCCACCCGAATGCGGCATGGCATTGCGGGTGAGGATGCCCGTTTCCATACCCTGTGCAATGACTGCGCCTGATGCCCACCATGCGGTAGACAGCAGCGATACGTCGAGTTCCACCGCCTCCCCGGTCTTTTCGCGGTGGTAGAGTGCTGAAGATATACCGCCTGCAATGAACATGCCGCCGATCGAATCGCCGAAAGCGGGGATGCCCTGGCCCAAAGGTCCGGGCATTTCTTCGGGCGTCATCGCATGGGCAATTCCGCTGCGTGCCCAGAAGCACGTGCCGTCGAAACCGCCGACCTCGCGCTCGGGTCCCTTGTCTCCCAGCGCGCTGCCGCGGGCATAGATGATGTCGGGATTGATCGCCCGGATATGTTCGACATCGAATTTGTTCTTCTGTCGGACCTGCGGCAGATAGTTGGTGAGGAATACGTCGGCAGTCTTGGCGAGCTCGTACAGCACCTGTTGCCCCTCGGGCGTTGAAACATCGATCCCCACGCTGCGTTTGCCCCGGTTGGGATGCTCGACCAGCGTGTGGCGCAAGGGGTCCAGCGTGACGCCTCCCATATTGAGGAATCCGCGTTGGGTGTCGCCGCGAACCGGATGCTCCACCTTGATAACATCCGCACCCCAATCGGCCAGAATGCCGCCTGCTGCCGGTACGAACGTGAATTGCGCGACTTCCAGAACGCGAACGCCCTGCATTACCTTGGTCATCGGATACCCCTTTGGCATTCTTCTAAGCCCGGCAGGGACGCGAGAAAACCGGCTGCCGAAAACCATCGCGGCGACGATAGGGTTGAGCGGTGTTGACGCTTGCAGTGGCGGCCGCCGCTGGCAATGGTGGGGGGCGTTTAGGGAAAGGCTGCTTCATGAAAATCGACACCACGCTTTCGGCCATTGTGACCGGCGGAGCCTCCGGCCTTGGCCTCGCCACGGTAAGGGCGCTACGCGAGGCTGGCGCAAAGGTCTCCATTTTCGACCTCAACGAGGAGGCGGGCCAGGCGATCGCAACGAACCTGGGCGCGGTGTTCTGCAAGGTCGACATCATGTCTGAAGATAGCGTGCTGGCGGGGTTCGAGGCGGCCCGCGCTGCCAATGGCCAGGAACGGGCCCTTGTGCATTGCGCGATGGTCGCCGGTGGCGGCAAGACTGTGAGCTGGGACAAGGAAAATAGCCGCTACAAGCGCGCGCCTACCGATGGGTTTGAACGCGGGATGCTCGGGATCGCGGTGGCCAGCTATCGCATGGCGTCGATTGCCGCACTTGGCATGGCGGCGGCAGACCCGGTCAACGACGATGGAGAACGGGGCACGATTATCCTTACCTCAAGCTGCGCAGCGCAGGATGGCCAGATCGGACAGGTGACGTATGGATCGGGCAAGGGTGCCGTCAACGCCATGGTGCTGCCAATGGCGCGCGATCTGATGGACGTCGGCATCCGGGTCAACGCGATCATGCCCGGCACATTTGCCACCCCGCCGATGCTCATGGTCAAAGAACGGGCTCCGGCCATTTTTGCAGCCCTCGAATCATCGGTGCCGTTCCCCAAACGTCTGGGTGAGCCGCACGAATTCGGCAGTCTGGCGATGGAGCTGATCCGCAATACCTATTTCAACGGCCAGTGCATCCGGCTTGATGGCGGCATTCGCATGCCGCCGCGCTAGGTCGGGTTCATATCCGTTCGATGATGATGGCGGGGGCCATTCCGCCGGCAGCGCACATCGTGATCAACCCGTAACGGCCACCGGTGCGTTCCAGCTCGTCCAGCGCCGTGCCGATCAGGATGGCACCGGTCGCGCCGATCGGGTGGCCCAGCGCAATCGATCCGCCATTGGGGTTCACCTTCGAACGATCGAGATCGAGGTCGCGGATGAACTTCTCGACGACGACGGCGAAGGCCTCGTTGACTTCCCACACGTCGATGTCGTTGCTGCTCAGCCCGGCTTTTTCCAGAACCTTGCGGGCCGCGGGCACAGGCGCGTTTAGCATCAGGGTTGGGCAATCGCCCACATTGGCGGTGGCAACGATACGCGCGCGCGGCTTCAGCCCGCTCTTTTGAACATAGGATTCGGAGGCCAGCAGGATCGCAGCGGCGCCATCGACCACGCCCGAGGACGTACCGACATGGTGCGCCGGCACAATCTCAAGGTCTGGATACTTGCTGTTGATCAGCTGGCGAAACGTGGGACCGTCCTTGGCCGAAGGCATGTCGGCGATCATCGCGAACGCGGGTTTCATCGCGGCCAACCCTTCCGCGCTGGTGTCGGGCCGGGGATATTCCTCGCGGTCGAGGATGACGCTGCCGTCGTCGGCAATGACCGGCACAGTCGATTTGGCGAAGCGGTCCTCGGCCATCGCGACAGCGGCGCGACGCTGGCTCTCAACGCCAAAGGCTTCCAGATCGGCGCGGCCGATGCCCTCCATCGATGCGATCGCATCGGCGCAGACCCCCTGGTTCGACTGGGGGTGCTTTGCCTGCAGCCTGGCGTTGCCGGTGCCGATCCCTCCGGCAGATAGCCCGGCTTCGCGCATCTTCATGCCGAAATCCGTAACCTGGCTCATCATCTCCGTGCCGCCTGCAATGACAAGGTCTTCCATGCCGGACATCACCTGCGCGGCGGCCAGGCTGGTGGCGGTGATGCCGGATCCGCAGAACCGGTCGAGCGTGACCCCGCTGGCCCGGACGTCATATCCCGCGTCCAGCGCTGCCATGCGGCCCATGTCGCCACCCTGAAGGCCCGCCTGCGCCGAGCAGCCCCAGATGATGTCATCGACATCGGCGGTGTTGAGGGTATTGCGATCCTTCAATGCCTTCAGCACCGTTGCCGCCACGTGCTGCGGATGCAGGGTCGAAAGCGCGCCCTTGCCCAGCTTGCCGATGCTGCGTGGGGTGCGGACGGCGTCGATGATATAGGCTTCTGCCATGGCTGGCCTCCTGGTCGAATAGAGTTCTTTGCAGTGTTGCAAAGGCTATCGCACGGTCTTGGCGGGCACGCCATACAGCCCCAATCGCGCGGGCGATAAGCGCACCTATCGCCTGCAAAAAACCCTCGCGCTCTGGCAAACGTGTCTACGGTTCAGCAAATGGGCCACAGCGATGACAGTTCGACAGCAATGTCTCCGGGCATGTTTGCGCCGCTGAAGGAACCGGTGTTCCGGCGCATCTGGAGCGCAAGCCTGCTGTCTAATTTCGGTCAGCTGATCCTGGGGGTCGGTGCCGCCTGGGAGATGACGCGCCAGACGGGCGATCCAGGGATGGTGGCTCTTGTCCAGACGGCCATGATGCTGCCCTTGATGCTGGTTGCGGCGCCAGCAGGCGCGATTGCCGACATGTTCGACAAACGCAAGATCGCGATGTCCGGCCTCGCAATATCGGCGTCCGGTGCTGCTGCTCTGACTGGTCTCGCGTGGCTGGGGCTGGCGACTCCGTGGGTTCTGCTCAGCTTTTGCGTGCTGATCGGTGCGGGCGTTGCGATCTACAGCCCGGCCTGGCAATCGTCGCTCGGCGAACAGGTTGGCCCTGCGCAGCTTCCGGCGGCCATAGCGCTCGGATCAATCAGCTATAATGTCGCCCGCAGTTTCGGGCCTGCGCTGGGCGGCATCATCGTGCTGGTGGCGGGCGCGCATGCCGCGTTCGCGGTCAACGCGGTGGGGTATTTGCCGCTCCTCCTCGCGCTGGCGCTTTGGCGCCGTCAACACGTGCCATCGCGGCTGCCGCCCGAGCGCATCGACCGAGCCATCATCTCCGGCGCGCGGTTCGTGTTTCACTCCGCTATCATGCGCAAGGTGCTGTGGCGGGCGTTCCTGTTCGGGATGGTGGGGGCGACCGGATCGGCGCTTGCACCACTGATCGCCAAGGACCTGCTGCACGGCAACGCCAGCACGTTCGGCATCCTGCTGGGAGCGAGCGGCGCGGGGGCCGTGGCCGGTGCCCTATTGGTCAACCGTCTGAACAGCTGGCTTGGCGTGGAACTCGCCACACGGCTGATGATGCTGGTTTCGGGTTCGGCCCTGATCGTCGTGGGGTTCAGCCATTCGCTCCTGCTGACGTGCCTGGCAATGTTCGTTGCGGGCGGGTCCAGCATCCTCAGCATCGCCTTGTTCAATGTCGCCGTGCAGGTGGGGGCACCGCGTTGGGTCACGGCGCGCGCGCTTTCTCTGTTTTCCGCCGCACTGACCGGAGGGATCGCGATCGGCGCGGCGATGTGGGGCGTGATTGCAAGCCATACGTCGATCGAGTTTGCGATGGTGGCATCGGGCGGGGGTCTGTTGGCATTGCCGTTGCTGATGATCCTGTTTCCGCTGCCCCGGGATATCGCGGCTGCCTCGGAAATGGCCGAGATGCAGGCGGACCCCGAGGTTGGCCTGGAAATCACTATGCGGTCAGGCCCGATCGTCATCGCCATCGACTATGCGGTGGAACCAGACGATGCCCGCGCTTTCTATCGCAGCATGCTGGACCTGCAGCGGGTGCGGCTGCGCAACGGCGGTTTCAACTGGTCGCTGTCTCGCGACATTGCCGATGAAAGGCTGTGGACCGAACGCTTCCAGTTCCCGACCTGGGGCGACTTTCTGCGCACGCGCGACCGGTACACCCAGGCTGATCTGCGGGCGCAGACACGGGCTGATGCGTACCTTGTCACCGGCTTTGTAAAACAGGTTCGCCGCCAGCTCGAACGCCCGTTCGGGTCGGTGCGCTGGCAGAAGGATTCGCCCGACACGCGGCAGGATGCCGTCAATTATCTTGGACCTTGACACATGACCCAGGCAAAATCTCTCCGTATCATCCAGTGGGCGACCGGCAATATCGGCACCCGCGCGCTCAGGCGTGTGATCGAACACCCCGCTATGGAACTCGCCGGGCTTTGGGTGCACTCGCCGGACAAGGCGGGCGCCGATGCTGGATCACTGTGCGGGCTGCCCGATACCGGCGTCATCGCAACCAGCGATAGCGCGCAGATCATCGCGACCCCAGCCGATTGTGTGCTCTATATGCCGCAGGGAACCGATTTCGATGTGCTGTGCGCGTTGCTGGCCAGCGGCAAGAATGTCGTCACCACCCGCAGCGACTTTCACCATCCCCGCTCGATGGACCCGGCGATCCGCGAACGGATCGAAGAGGCGTGCCGGACCGGGCAGACCTCTATCTATTGCACCGGTTCCAGCCCCGGCTTCAGCACCGAGGCGCTGACAATCCCGCTGGTTTCGATGTCGCGGCGTCTCGATTGCCTGACGATCGATGAATTTGCCGACCTTACCAGCCGCAATTCGCCCAATCTGCTGTTCAACGTGATGGGGTTCGGTGCAGTGCCGGGCGCGTTCGATCAACACCGGGCCGATCATGTGAAGCGCGATTTTGCAGCTTCGCTATCCCAAGTTGCCGATGCCTTGAACATCGCCATCGACGACTGGCAAGCGTTCGGCGAATATTCCCCCGCGACGCGCGATGTGCAAATAGCGGCGGGCGCGGTAAAGGCGGGAACGATCGCCGCCCAGCGGATCACCATCGAAGGGCGCTGTTCAGGCGTTCCCCGACTCCGCTTTCGCGCCAACTGGTACGCCTCCAGTGCCATCGAGAATACCGACTGGAACCTGCGCGAATCCGGCTGGCGCATCCGCATAGAGGGCGATACGCCGATGGAGGTGAACATCACCTTCCCGGTGAGCCCGGAGGATTATCCCAGCATCACGCCCGGATTCACCGCCCACCGTGCGGTCAATGCCATCGCAGCAGTGTGCTGCGCTGCGCCGGGCATTCGCACGACCGTGGACCTGCCACAGGTGGCGGCGGATTTCGGATGAAAGGCGCGACGACATGTCGATGATGTTGGCGGGAAAGGTCGCTCTGATCACAGGCGGGGGAACGGGCATCGGCGAGGCTGCCGCGGTGGCGCTCGCTGCAGCAGGGGTCAGCGTCGCCATCACCGGCCGGCGGCAGGAGCGGCTGGATGGGGTGGTCGCCGCCATTTCTGCCGCAGGCGGCGTCGCAGTAGCAATCCGCAGCGACGCCAGCGTCGAGGGCGAAGCTTTCGACGCGGTCGAACAGACTTTGCGCGCGTTTGGCAAGCTCGACATCGTCGTGAATTCTGCAGGAGTGAACGAGGGGGGCGGCATCCAGTCGCTTGACCTCGAGGGCTGGCGCAAGGTGATCGACATCAACCTGTGGGGAACCATCTATACCTGCAAGGCCGCAGTGCCGCATCTGCAGGCAGCAGGCGGCGGTGACATCATCAACATCAGCTCGACCGCAGGTCGGCGGGCGGCTGGGGTGTTTGCATCCTATGCCACCAGCAAGCATGGCGTGAACGGATTTACCGAATCCATCCGCCAGGAACTGGGCGGCGACAACATCCGCGTTTCGGTGGTCGAGCCCGGGGCGACCGAAACCGAGATCGCCTCCAGCGTGACCGATCCGCAATGGGCAGCAATGATGCAGCAGCATGTCAGCAAGCAGGGGGCGATGCAGGCGGCTGACATCGCAGAAGCGATCATCTTCATCCTCTCGCTGCCAAGGCGCGCCAACGTCTCCCAAATTCTGATACGCCCGACCATCGACACCGCGCCAATGTGAGCGATCCGGTGCAGGAGAGGCAGATGACGGGGATCAGTTCCACACCGGACCAGACGGACGCAACGTCCGAAAAGTTGCCGGGCATGGTCTATCGCAGCTGGTTCATGTTTGTCCTGATCCTGGTGTCCGCTTCGGTCGTCGGTGAGCGCTTCATGATGGCGGTCATGGTCGGGCCGATTAAGGCCGAGCTCAAGCTCAGCGATACGGAAATCGGGCTCGCCAAGGATATGGCGATTGCGATCGTCTATATCATCGCGGTGCTGCCACTGGCGCGGCTGGCCGATCGCTGGTCGAAGCGCAAGATCATCGCGTTGTCCGCCGGGTTGTGGAGCATTGCGGTGCTGATCTGCGGCGCTGCCAAGGGGTTCTGGATGCTGCTCGTGGGGCGTGCGCTGATCGGGCTGGGCGAGGGGGGATATACCCCGGCCTCGCAAAGCTGGATCGCCGATCATTTTCCGCTGCGCCAGCGTGCGACGGCGATGGCGATTTTCCTGCTCGGCGCATCGCTCGGCAATTTCCTGGGCCCCGCAGTGGGTGGCTGGCTGACCCACAATTACGGCTGGCGCGAGGCGATGTTCTACGCATTCCTGCCTGGTATCGTCCTCGCGCCGATCGTCTGGTTCACACTGCGGGACGTGCGACCCGGCCTTGCAGACAACGTTTCAAAGGCAGACGCTGAAGTTCAGCCGTTCGTTGCGACGGTGAAACAGCTGTTGGCAATCCGGACGCTGCCGTTGCTCATGCTGTCTTCGGCGCTCAATACCCTCATCACCATGGGCCTGGTGAGCTGGGCCCCGGCGTTCGTCGAGCGCTCGCACGGCATGTCGGCCCAGGATGCGGGCATCCAGATGGGCGGCGCGCTGTTTCTGGGATCGGTGATCGGTCATACCGTTGGCGGTCCGTTGTCGGACTGGCTCGGGCGGCGAGACCTGCGCTGGTACATCTGGATGGGCATGCTCTGCGGGGCCGCGGCCATGGTTATTGCCTGGCTGGCACTGTCTGCACCGATGAATCTGGTTTTCCCGCTACTTGGGCTGAACATGCTGATTGGAGGCATGTCCGCTGCTCCGCTGCTGGCGGTCATTGCCGGTCTGGCACCCGCTCACTCCCGGTCGGTCGCGGTGGCATTGCTGATGATTGCGATCAACGTCATCGGGCTTGGCCTTGGGCCGGTCTTCGTCGGCTGGCTGAGCGACATGCTCACGCCCGCTTATGGGCAGGAGGCGCTGGGCATGGCGATGCGGATCGTGCTGCTTGTCGGAGGTCCCAGCTTCGTGCTGGCATGGCTGGCAAGCCGTGCCTGCCTGGGCGATTTTGACAGGGCAGGCGGGTGGAGCGCGGGCAAGCCAGTTGCGGCGGCTTTGCATTGAAAGGCAGAGAGGTAAATCCGATGAGCGAAATAACCCCCCGCATCCCGCATTGCCCCCGCGAGGAATGGACCGACGATGCACGCGAGGTCTTCGCCTTCTGGGGCGAGCCCAATGCCTGGGAGGAGGGCAGCAAGACCAATATCATGATGGTGATGGGCAACCATCCCGCGCTGGGCAAGGTCTACAACAACTGGGGCAAGCATTTCCTGATGGCCAACAGCCTCAATACCAGGCAGCTTGAGCTTCTCATCCTGCGCGTAAGCTGGCGGGTAAAGTCCGAATATGAGTGGCACAACCATGTCGGCTATGGAATGAATGCCGGGCTGTCGCTTGAGGATATCGCCGCGATCCGCGACTTTCCCGCAAGCGGCAACTGGACCGAGGAAGAGACGGCGCTTCTGCAGGCGGTCGATGACCTTATCGATACCAACACCATCAGCGATGCGACCTGGGCCATTCTGGTCAAGACGCTCGACAAGAAGCAGATGATGGACCTGACGTTCACCATCGGTCATTATGTGATGACCAGCTGGGCACTGTCGTCCTTTGGCGTGCCGATCGAAGGCGGCGCGGATGCCGTGGGGTTTGACCTGAAGACCGCATCGGGAAGAATTCCAGGCAAGACCTACAAGCCCGGCGAGGTCGAAAACTGGACCGATACCCGCGGTTACTGACGCTGCCTCATCGCTTCAACGATATGAACCGGCGAGACGCCAAAAAGCGTTGCCCGCAGTGTCCTGCCGCCTAGGTATGGTGCAACCTCCCGCACACACTGAAAGATGCATGCCATGGCCACCGAAATCCTTTTGCCCAAGATCGGCTTTTCGATGAACGAGGGGCAGATCGCCGAATGGATGTTCGGTGACGGAGAAGAAGTGGCCGAGGGCGACGTCCTGTACCTGCTGGAAGCGGACAAGTCCGCCAACGAAGTCGAGGCTCCGGCGTCGGGCATTTTGCGAATCGTGGGCGTGGAAGGCGAAACCTACGAGGTTGGCACCATCATCGGCTATATCGAGTAGTCCCGGGCGTGACCGCCCTGCGCGTAGGCATCGTCAGCGCAGGCTGGGGAGCGTTCGCTCATTTGCCTGCCTGGCGTGCGGTGCCTGGTGTGGAAGTGACCGCGATCTGCACATCCCGGGAGGACACTGCCAAGGCCGCACAGCAACGGCTGGGGCTACCCCGTGCCTTCTGCGACGCGCAGGCGATGTGCCAGGACCCGGACATCGACATCGTCGACCTCGGCACGCGCCCGTCGGTGCGTTTGCCAATGGTGCTCGCAGCGCTCAGGCACGGCAAGCATATCTACAACGCCAGCCCGCACGCGCCGGACTGGGCCGGTGCCAAGGCCATCGAGGCGGCCCGCAGCGCAAGCAGCAGCATTGCAGTGGTCGATGCCTTCTCGCAATACATTCCAGCCCACCGGCAGATGCACACGATGCTGCGAAACGGATATGTCGGCGAGCCGCTTGGCGGAAGCTGCCGCCTGAACATCTCGTTGTTCAACCAGCCCGACAAGCGGTTTCCCTATAACTGGTTCGCCGATGGCAGTGCCGGGGTCAGCGCCATGCGCAACAACGGCAGCCATGCGCTCTATATGCTGACCCATCTTTTCGGCCCAGTTACCGAGCTGGTAGCCGATGACCGCCAGGTCTTGCGCGAATGGGTCTTCCCCGATGGCGATGTGGTCGTGCCGGCCAACACCGATTACGCCAATGCGATCCTGAAATTCGCCTCTGGTCTGACGATGGCGCTGCAGATCAGCTGGAGTCTCCCGCTACACGATGGCTGGCTGATTGATATCTATGGGACCAAAGGGCGGCTGCGGGCGCAATCCCCGACCTTTCCGACTGCGCGCGATTGCCGGTTGTTCGGAGGCCAGCTTGGAGGGGCAATGGAAGAGATTGCGGTTCCCGATGCATTCAAGAACGATCCTGCTGTCAGCCTTGACTGGTCGGCCGACATCCAGCCCGCCTTCCCGATGGCGCTATCCATGAATGCCATGGTCAGGGCGATCAACGGCGAGGGCAGGTCATCGCCCGATTTCGCGCAGGCTTTCGAGATCGAACGGGTGCTTGAGGCGGTCCGGCTGTCCAGCCAGCGGCGGCACTGGGTTAGCGTCGACGGAATTCACTGAGGAGAATGACCATGATGACAGGAATTCTGGGCTCAGCATTGGCCCTGGCGATTGCAAGTGCCATTCCTGTCAACGGCAAGGATGAACCGACCAGATCTGGAGAATTGACCATGACTCCCACCATCCGTCCCGACGCAAAGGCCTATCTCGACGCCCTTGTCAAACAGCCGCGACCGCCGATGAACGCGCCGACCATCGCCATGATCCGCAAGATTCCGCCCGAGCAGCTCGCCGTGATGATGTCCCAGTCGGAAGTGGAGGTGCCTGCACTTGCGGTGGACCGGAAGCTGACAATGCCCGGTCCCGGCGGGGCGATCGACCTGCGGCTGTTTGACGCGAGGCAGGAGCGTTCTCCCGGCCCGGTGCTCGTGTTCTATCATGGTGGGGGCTTCGTCGTCGGCAGCATCGCCACCCATGCAGCGCTGGCGGCAGAGATGGCGCGGCAGCTCGATATTCCCGTTGTATCGGTCGAGTATCGTCTGGCTCCCGAGCATAAATGGCCCGCAGCGCCGGATGACGCCGAAGCGGCGGCGCGGTGGATCGCAGCCAATGGCGCAGCCATGGGGCGCGAGGTCACCGGGCTGGTGCTTTCAGGCGACAGTGCCGGAGGAACGCTGACATTGGTCACCGCGCTGGCGCTGCGCGACAAGCCCGCCAGCGTGCCCGTTGAACTCCTCGTCGCGCTCTATCCGATGGCCGATGCTTCGAAGCCTTATCCATCGATGGCAGCCTTCTCGAACGGATACGGACTGGATTCTGCCGATTCGCAGTTTTACGGCGAGGCTTATGCGCCAGACGTCAACAGTCCGCGCCACTCCGCCCTGCTTGCCGACCTGAAGGGTCTGCCACCCACGGTGCTGGCGACCGCCGCGCTTGACCCGCTACGCGACGGGGGACGCGCATTCGTCTGCGCACTCGCAAAAGCGGGGGTGTCGGTGAGCTATTATGAGGCCGAGGGCAACATCCATGGCTTCGCGACATTCCGCAGGGCTATCCCATCGGCGCAGCGCGACCTCGATCACATCCTCTCGCTGGCAAAAGCGATGCTAGGTCGAAATGAAGCCGCCGGTGAGGCCAGCAGGAGCAAACCTTAATCAGCCGCCGAAACGCGGCGCCCGCTTCTCCTTCAGCGCCGCAATGCCCTCGCGGTGATCGGCGGTTCGGACGGACTGAGCCTCATAACCCAGCCCTACGGGTAGGACGGCTTCTGTAATACGCTTCAGCTCCATATTGGTGAGCCGCTTCGTCCAGCGGATTGCCTGTTGTGCGCCGTCCAGCAGCCGGTTGCAGAATTCGTCCACCGCAGCGTCCAGTTCGTCCGCGGGCAGGGCGTGGTTGATCAGCCCAATCTGGGCAGCACGTGGCGCGAGGAGCAGCCCGCCGCCCAGCAGATATTCCTTGGCGCGAGCAAGACCGATCAGTTGCGGCCAGATAATCGCGCCGCCATCGCCCGCGACGAGCCCAAGCCCGACATGCGGATCGCCGATCTTCGCCTTATCCACGGCGAAGATGACATCGCAGAACAATGCGAGCGTTGCCCCCAGGCCGACAGCATGGCCATTCATCCGGCACACTACCGGCTTGTCGGTATCAAGCAGCGTCAGGATGATCGCACGCGCCATTTCGATCTCGTGGTCGAAGAGGTGCGGGTTTTCGGCGTTGTTTTCGATATGCGCCAGATCCCCACCTGCAGAGAAGGCGCGGCCCGCCCCCGTCAGCAATATGACGTCCGAGCCTGTGTCATCGCGGGCGAACGCCAAAGCGTGCGGCAGTTCATCATGCTGCTGGCGATTGAACGAATTGAGCGCGTGGGGGCGGTTCAGGGTCACTCGCAGCAGCCGCCGGTCGCGTTCGAGCAATATGGTTTCGTATGAGGGCAGGTCGGTCATGCCGCCCTCCATATCACGCCATGGCGATATGCCTATGCCGCTGGGGCGATAACCACTTGTGCGCGCCGCCCACCGCCATTCTAGTCGTATCGTACCCCCGCGCTGCGCGCGAGGATCATTGGACCGGGGAGTTGGGCATGAGCAGTTTTGACGAGACCTACGACTGGGTCGTTGCCGGCAGCGGGGCGGGCTCGTTCGTATCGGCGCTGGTCATGCGCGCGGCGGGCAAGTCGGTGCTGATCCTCGAAAAGATGCCTACGGTTGGCGGCACCACCGCCAAATCGGGCGGGGTCATCTGGGTGCCGAACAACCGTTTCATGATTGACGCGGGCGAGAAGGACAGCGCTGCGGCAGGGATCACCTATCTCGATGCGGTATGCGAAGATCTGCCCGGATCGACGCACGAAAAGCGCCTGACCTATGTGACCGAAGCCCCGAAGATGATCGATTTTCTGGTCGAACAGGGCGTCGCGCTGGAGCGGACCTGCGATTTCTGGCCCGATTATTACGATGAGGCACCGGGTGGATGCAAAACGACACGCACGCTGACGGCACGCTATTTCAACAAGAAGGAACTGGGGCCGGAATGGGCCGACCGGCTCCAGCCCGGATTTGCGCATGCCCCGGCGCGGCTGGCCGAGGGCATGCAGCTGCCGTACGTCGCAAAAAGCTGGAAGATCAAGGCGCTGATGGCACGGATCGGCTTGCGTATCCTGTGGGCCAAGGTGACGGGCAAGGACTGGGTATCTGCGGGCGCTGCGCTGCAGGGGCGGATGCTGCTGGCCGCGCTCAAGGCAGGGGTCGATGTCCGCACAGAAACCCCTGTGCGTGAACTGATCGTCGAGCATGGCAGGGTGACCGGTGTGGTGACCGACAGGGGCCGCATCGGCGCGCGGCTGGGGGTACTGGTCAATGCAGGCGGCTTTGCACAGAATCAGGCGATGCGCGATCGGTATATGCCCGGAACGCAGGCGGCATGGTCGAACACCCCGCCGGGCGATACCGGCGATCTTCACCTGGAAATGGAGCGGGTTGGCGGGGTTCTCGGGCAGATGGATCAGATGGTCGGATACCAGATGACGCGGATGCCCGGTTGGGAGAAGGCGTTCGTCAAGCCGCCGATCCAGAGCACAACCGGCAAGCCGCATGCGATCGTGGTCGATCAGTCGGGCATGCGTTATATGAACGAGGGCGGCAGCTACGAGCTGTTCTGCCAGACCATGTGGGAGCGCAACAAGACCGTGCCCGCTGTGCCGAGCTGGGCGGTGTTCGACGGCAATTTTGCCAGCGAGTATGCGATCGGCGGCGTCAAGATGGCCAAATACTACGATATGTGGCGTGAAACCGGTTACCTCAAACAGGCCGATACGGTTAAGGGACTGGCCGAGCAGATCGGCTGTGACCCGGCGGTACTGGCGCAGACGATCACCCGCTGGAACGGCTTTGTCGATGCCGGAAGGGATGAGGATTTCCATCGAGGCGAGCGGGCATACGACCAGTGGCTGGGGGATCCATTCCGGTCGGCCACACCTGCTCCGGAACGCAGCCTCGGGCGGATCGACACCGGGCCGTTCTATGCCGTCGATATCGTGCCGGGCGATGTCTCGACCTATGGCGGGGCAGTGACCGACACCGCGGGGCGCGTAACCCGCGCCGATGGATCTGTGGTTGAAGGGCTTTACGCGTGCGGGGTTTCCAGCGCGTCGGTGATGGGCGGGGTCTATCCTGGGGCCGGGGCCAGCATCGGACCCAGCATGGCGTTCGGATATCTGGCGGCACGTCACGCTGCGGGAATCGGCAACCAGATTTAGCGAATTAGGCTGAGGTTCAAACAGGGCCTTCGGCGCCGCCGAAACGAACAGGGCGCGACAGCAGGAAGGGCAGGCGGGAAGAGGCGATGCTCGATTGGCTGCCATCGGTGTGGATCAGCGATACTCGCCCGACACCGGGTGACGAAACGATGCCTACAACCCCATCGACCCAGGTGTGGAGCACCCCGCGCATGTGCTGAAGCTCAATATCCGCAACCGATATCTCGCCTGCGCTTTCCAGCTCTGCCTCCAGTGCGGCGACCCTTTCTGCTTTTGAAACGACGTTGTCTTCTGCAATCATTGTGTGTCCCTGCGATGCGACTGGTAATGCACTCTGGCGGTACAAACGCGCCATGGCCCGCGCATATCGCGCAGGCCAGCCACATATCGCCACGGCGCATTGACCTGCCACTGCCAACGCCCGACTAACGTGATCCTTGTCCACGACATCAGAAGGTTACCATGGCAGATCAGAGCAACGCCCCAAAACCTGGCCCGGACGCGCTCGTCGATATCTATCGCCGCATGCTGCGCGTCGAACGCAATGACGATGCGATCCGCAAGACGATCCGTCGTGGCCGACTGACCATGCCTTATTATTCGGCGCGGGGGCAGGAAGTGATCCCTGCCACCATCGGCCACCTGCTCAATGACGAGGACCAAATCTGCACGATCTATCGCGGCATCCAGGATATGGTCGCCAAGGACATGCCGCTGCGCCCCCTGTGGGCTGAAATCGCAGGCCGGGTGGACGGCACCTGCAAGGGCAAGGGCGGACCGATGCATTTGACCTATCCCGAGATGGGCGTGATGGTCACCACTGGGATCGTCGGCTCGTCGATGCCCATTGCCAATGGTCTGGCATGGGCTGCGCAGATGGACGGATCCTCGCGAGTGGTGGTCGCGTTCTTCGGAGACGGGGCATCCAATATCGGTGCGTTCCACGAATCCCTGAACCTTGCCTCGCTGTGGAAGCTGCCAGTGATCTTCGTATGCCCCAACAATGGCTATGGCGAGCACACCGCTTATGATGTCGCGACATCGGTCGACAAGATTTCGACGCGGGCCATCTCCTATGGAATGCCTGGGTTTACCGTGGATGGCAACGATCCGGACGACATGTATGCACATATGGCGGTCGCGATCGAGCGGGCCCGTGCGGGCGAGGGGCCAACCCTGCTGGAATGCAAGACCTTCCGTTTCCTGGGCCATGTGCTGGGCGATGACGATTTCTATATCCCCAAGGAAGTCAAGGAAGCCGCAATCGCCAGCGATCCGCTGCCCGCACTTCGCGCCCGATTGATTGCAGAGGGCCACGCCAGCGAAGAGCTGCTCGCCGCCATGCAGGCCGATCTGGAAGCCGAAATCGCCGATGCCGAAGCGTTCGGCATGGCCAGCCCACTGCCGTCCGTGGACGAATTGCGCCGCGATGTGTTCGCCGAGGAGATTGCAGCATGACCGAGATGCTGAAGATGAACGGGATCCAGGCCATCAACGCTGCGATGATGGACGCGATGGCGGCAGATCCCAAGGTTGTCGTGCTGGGCGAGGACATCGCCGATCCGCAGGGCGGCGGCGTCACCGGCACCATGCGGGGGCTTTCCACCAAATTCGGTGGACACCGTGTTCGCACGACACCGATTTCGGAACAGGCGATCATAGGCGCCGCCATCGGCGCGGCGATGGCGGGGTACAAGCCGGTGGCCGAGATCATGCTGATGAATTTCACGACCGTTGCGATGGACATGATCTTCAACCATGCCGCAAAACTGCGGTTCATGAGCGGCGGGCAGACAAGCGTTCCCATCACCATTCGCACGCTCACCGGTGCAGGCTGGCAGACTGCGGGCCAGCACAGCGACCATCTCGAAGGCTGGTTTGCGCATTCCGCTGGGATCAAGGTGGTGTGTCCCTCCAATCCGGCCGACATGAAGGGCTTGTTGCTGTCCTGTATTCAGGATCCCGACCCGTGCATCTTCGTCGAGAACGGGATGACTTTGTTCGTTCCGGGCGATGTCGCCGACGATCAAGGACCCATTCCACTGGGCAAGGCCAATGTTATGGTCGAAGGCTCCGACCTCACGATCATCAGCTGGTCGGGCCAGGTCATGCGCTGTCAGATGGCGCTTGCCGGGCTAGCGGATGCTGGCATCTCAGCGGAGTTGATCGACCTGCGCACCATTTCGCCTTGGGACAAGGAGGCAGTGCTGGCGTCGGTTGCCAAGACGGGACGCGCCCTGATCGTGCACGAGGCGGTCAAGGCCTTCGGGCCGGGCGCGGAGATCGCTGCGACCATTGCCGACGAAATGTTTGGCCAACTCAAGGCCCCGGTAAAGCGTCTCGGCGGTCCGTACTGCCCTGTACCGTTCGCCAAGGTTCTGGAGGACGCATTCATCGTACAGCCCGACGCGATCCTGGCTCAGGCCAAGGCGATGATGGAATAGGTAGGTATCACCCAATGTTGACCGTGGATGTGCAGCTAATGGGCCGGTAGTTGAGATCAGTCGGCGCGAACGTCTGGTCCTGATAGAAGCTGCCGGAACAAGTCGTGCTCTGAATTCAACACGAATACCGGGCGATGCTGACTTGCTTCTATTTGGTCGTGGCCAAACTCCCCAGTGGTGAATTTTGTAGGTATCGGACGCCTCACACGCCCCTTGAATTCAGGTTATGTTCTGCCGGAAACGACGGCTGCCACTGATCACCGCGCCCGAGCGCAATGTAATGTCGAAGTCGCCGCTTTGGCGTGTCTCGGTCGACGCGATTGCCGCGCGACGGACCAGCCGCGAGCGGTGAACGCGGACGAAGCCGTAATGAGCAAGCTCCGCTTCGATACCAGCCATGGTCCGCCGCGCCAGTTCAGTGCCGAAATCGCCGTGGAGTTCGACATAATTGCCGGCCGCATTCACCCAGTCGATCTCGTCAGGGCGCAGCATCACCATGCGGCTGCCATCACGCACTTCAATCAATGCCGCTTCGGC
Source organism: Blastomonas fulva (assembly GCF_003431825.1). GTDB lineage: Bacteria > Pseudomonadota > Alphaproteobacteria > Sphingomonadales > Sphingomonadaceae > Blastomonas > Blastomonas fulva. The sequence goes on from NZ_CP020083.1 coordinate 2,800,663, forward strand.
AGAAGGACGTATTGGCAACGGCCCGGTCTCGGCCATTAGCCGCCGCGCCAGCAAGAACACTGCGAGGATCGAGATATAAGTGATGACGTCCTTGCGTGCTTCAAACAGAAGCCGCGCGGTTAGCGTTTCACTCGGCGCGTAATCCAGCCCTGAGATGTCGAACGCTACAATGCGCAGCGCGGCCATGAGCAGGGTGTGGGCAACCGAGACAGCGACGCAGCCAACAACATGACCAAGCGTAGCCTGCCATAGCGGCCGCGGTGCGAGCCGGATCGCAAGCATCAGCACGACGGGGAGCAGCATCAGCCAAGCGGCAAAGCTGGTGCCCTCCAGCACCCACGCCTGCCATGCGGCAATCGGCCGACCCAGCGCGCGGCGCTGGTCTATCAGGCTCACCGCATTGACCACCATGTACAGCAGACCGAATCCGGCAAAGGTCAGCGAGGTAATTGCCCGCGGATCGCGGCGCAGCCATCTGCCATGCCGCGTACCACTCGCCACTCCAATCCCGCCGCTCGTCACACGCCGCCCCGCCACCTGTCCCACCGGCTCAGCCGCCTGTCACCATCGCGATGACGCGATGGACGGCCGCAGCTTAGGCCCGGTCCAGATTAGATGCGATGGAGAAGTGTTATGCAAGCCACCACGGGGATGGCTGGCCGCCAATATGGCCTCGATTGGCTCAGAATCGGCGCTTTTGCGCTGCTGATCCTTTATCATATCGGGATGTTCTTCGTGCCGTGGGCATGGCACGTCAAAGCCGCCGAGCCGGTCGATTGGGCGGTTTGGCCGATGATGGCAGTCAATCCGTGGCGGCTGATGCTGCTGTTCGTGATTTCGGGCGTGGTGTCACGTGCGCTGCTGGGCAAGCTCGCCACGCCGCGCGGCTTTGCAGCGAGCCGATCTGCGCGTCTCGCGGTGCCGCTGCTGGCGGGAATGATGCTGTTCGTCGCCCCGCAGCCATGGTTCGAACTGCGCGACAGGGGTGCCTACGAGGCCGGCTTCGTGCATTTCTGGCTCAACGACTATTTCGAGTTCGGCAGCAGTCGGGGCACGCCGCTACCCACTTGGAACCACTTGTGGTTCGTTGCCTATTTGTGGGCCTATTCGCTGATGCTGGCAGCGCTCGCGGCACTTCCCGCACGGGTGCGAGTGCTCTTGCAGCGGGGCTTCGACCAGCTTTTCACCGGCTGGCGGCTCGTGGTGCTGCCGATGGTGTGGCTGGCACTGGCGCGGCTGCTTCTGCACCCCGTGTTTGGCGAGACCCATGCCCTGTTCGACGATCCCTATGCTCACGCGATCTACGGCTTTGCCTTCTTCTTCGGGGTGGCGCTGGCGCGTTCGGGTGCTGCTTGGACCACTATTCTTGGCCAATGGCGTGCGCTGCTTGGCATCGCCGCGCTGGCCTGTGCCGCGCTGTTTGCAGTTCATGGCATGAGCGATGGAACATCGGCGTGGGAAACCGCCCGCCTGCTGGCACGCACCGCGCTGGCATGGACCGCGATCCTAGGCCTTATCGGCTTCGCCCAGACCCACCTTCACCACGACGGTCCGGTGCGACGCTACCTTACCGAGGCGATCTTTCCCTATTACATCGCGCATCAGACAATCATCATTGCAGCCGGTTTCTGGCTCAAGCAGGCCGGAGCGCAGACGGGGCTGGCTTTCGGAGTGATCCTGCTGACGACCCTGCTGGGCTGCGCGCTGACCTACGAAAGCGCCCGGCGGGTTAACTGGCTGCGACCCTTCCTCGGGCTGAAGCGCGTGACCCCGCGCTCGCTTTCGGCGACAGCAGCGCAAGAAGTCAGGAGCCAATCCTTTGAGAAGCTCTGACGGAGCTACGTTCCCCGTTCCAAACAGGCGAACGTCACCGGCATCATGGGCAGTGTTTCGCGCGCGTTATTTAACCATACGACCGCCGTCAATGATCAGGATATCTCCGGTTTGAAACGAGGAGGCATCAGAAGCGAGATAGGCGGCAGGGCCTTCTATATCAATCAACTGGCCGACCCGGCCGAGTGGAGTGATGCTTGAGAAGTGCTTGATAAGAGCTGTGGACTCTTCTTCTGACGCTCCGTCCATAAGCCCGCTAGGGAAAAAGCCGGGAGCGATCATATTGGCGCGGACGCCATATTGCCCCATCTCGACCGCTAGGCCACGAATAATGCAGGCTATTGCACCTTTCGCCGCACCGTAGTGCTCCATGCCTTGAATCCCGCGGAACATGGATAAGCTGCCACATGCTACAATAGATCCGCCGCGGTCTCCCGCCAAAGCGCGTTCGCGCATATGTTTGGTTACCTCTCGCAGCGTATAAAATGCTCCGTGAAGGTTTACCCCAAGCAACTCGTGATAAAGCTGGCTGGTCATGTCAGGGAAGGATTCGGCCTTGCTGCTGAACCCGGCATTGGCGAAAACGCAATCGACCCGGCCCATCGCCTCAAGCGTAGACGCAAAAGCCGCTTCAACCGCCTTTTCGTCACTTACATCAACCGATTCAGAGTGCGCACGTGGCGCGCCGAGCGCCTTCAGCGCTTCTACAGCCTGCGCATTGCGGTCGGCCCGACGGCTCCACACAACCACGTCCGCGCCTTGTTTGGCGCATCCCTGCAAAAAGCCGAGACCAATTCCGCTGTTGGCCCCGGTTGCCAGCACGACCTTGCCGGTGAGATCGAATAGTCCTTTGCTCATGTCAGGCCTCCAAGGCTGTGCGAGTGACGAGAGGTGCCGCAAATGCATCGGCAAACACGCACTCGGGAATGTCTGCGAAATTCAGCGTCATCACTTTGATCAGCGACGCAAAAATTCAGAAGGTGATGACGACCTTGGCAGCGCAATTGGCATCGTTGGCCACCTCGAAGGCGTTCAGGAAATCGCTGAACGGCAGGCGGTGGGTGATCATCGCCTCGGCATCGAGGGATCCATCGGCCAGCTTGGCCATCACTTCGGGGAATTCCGACGGATAGCCCGACGCGCCGATCAGGCTGGTCTCTTTGCTCATCAGGCGGCTGACGTCGAATGTCAGCGGCTCGGGCTGCATTGCCACGACGATCACCCGGCTGCGTTTGTTGGCCATGGCCATAATGTCTGCCAGCACCCCGCGACCGCCGCTCACCTCGAAATAGACATCTGTCTTCGGCAGATCCACGCCCCACACCTTGCCCATGCCGCGCTCTCGGCTAAGTGTCTCGGCCACGGGATAGTGGCGCGGATCAAGCGCGAGGCGCGCGCCCATGGCCAGCGCGCGTTCACGACGCAGCGGCGAAAGATCGAACGCGATGATGTCGTCGATCCCGCGGGCTTTGAGACCGGCAACAATGCCCAGCCCGATGGGCCCGACACCGAACACCGCGACGCTTTCGCCCGGCTCTACCTCGGCGCGGTTGATCGCATGCTCGGACACCGACAAGGGTTCAACCAGCGCGGCATGATCATAGCTTACGCTGTCGGGGATCATGCACAGCGATTGGGGGTGGGCATCGACGCCGCGCAGGATGACATAGTCACTGAACCCCCCGCACTCGCCGCCACGGCCCATATCTGCAGGGCTGTTGTTCGAGTTGTACGCGACTCGGTCGCCGAGCTTGTAGCTTTTGACGTCAGCGCCGACATCGATCACTTCGCCCGCAAATTCGTGACCGAGCGGCATGGGTGTGCCGAACCGAGTCCCTCGGTTGCGAAAGTGCAAGTCGGTCCCGCATATGCCGGCTGCGACCACCTTTATGACGATATCGTCCGGTCCGGCGCTCGGTCGTTCAGCCTCGTCGAGCTTGAGATCGCCCGCTGCGTGAAGCACGCCTACTTTCATCATAGCTCTCCCGATTTCACTCATATCGTATCAAGTCGATTAGCTTCGGCACAGGACGCCTAACAAGCGCTTGATCCGGACATTTTATCGTACAAGGGCCATAGAGTGGACCAAGATTGGGTTGTTGCCATCGCTCCGATTTTCCGCCGCGGACGGTTACGATCCACCAGACATCACCGCGAAACGTCGCAGCAAAAATTCCGAGCGGTCCAGTTGATTGCGCGCCCTCTCCGATCTGGAAAGATGAATGATTGAAGCATGTTCATTCGCCATTCGCAGTGCCTGCTTCACGGCTCGTAATCGATAAAATGACCTTCGATCCACAAGGACGCACTTTGCCAGGCGGCCTTTGGAGATGTCTAACGGATCGACACAATCGGCAGGCTCTAGATCACGTTTCGAGGGATCGGTCTTTGCCGCAATGCGATGGGAGAGACCGAAATGGCTTTGGGGTTCAGCGAGATCGTCAACGCAGCGCGCGAGAAGGTGGCGGTGCCGGATCCCGACAGCGATAGCTGGAAAGAGGGTCTCGAGATACTCCTGCATGACCATACCCGGCAGGATCGGCTGACCGAGCGCGGGGAGATGATCGTCCGCAACCGCTATGTCGAAACGCTCGCCGCCCGGATGCAGGTGGACGAATACATCCGCCGCAACCCGGCTGTGCTCGACCAGCCGATTGATCGGCCCGTATTCATCCTTGGCATGCCACGCACCGGCACGACCATGCTCAGCTATATGCTGGATGCCGATCCAGCCAATCGCTCGATGCTGCGTTGGGAAGCTTATAATGCCGCGCCGCCTGCCGCACCTGGCGCGTTGAAGACCGATCCGCGTTGTCTAGCCGAAGTGGCACGCGACGAAAATATGCTGAAGATGGCACCGAAAGTAGCAGCTGCGCACTTCGAGCCGGGCGACGGGCCCACGGAATGCGTCCATCTGATTGCGCAGGACTTCCGTTCGCTGATGCTGGCGGTCACGACAACGGTGCCGACCTACCACGATTGGCTGATGTTCACCGACATGACGACCGCCTTCGAGCATCGCAAGCGCGTGCTGCAAATCCTTCAGTCCACCAATCCCGGCCGTTGGGTGCTGAAGATGCCTTCGGATTCGCTCTTCATCCGGCAGCTGTTCAAGACCTTTCCCGATGCGCGCGTGATCTGGACGCATCGCGATCCCTATGCGGTCGTCGGATCGTCGCTCGGCATGCGCGGCAACTCCCGGCCCATGTTCGAAGTCGACGAGGGCGCGGAATACATGCGCCAATACTTCCCGCTCCAGCTCGCGCTGCATGCATCGCGGCCGCTAGAGGTCAGCGCCGAGCGGCCAGACGACATCTACCATTGCTATTACGACGATCTGGTCGCCGATCCGCTGGCCCAGTTGAAACAGATTTACCGCTGGCTTGGAAACGACTGGACCGAAACTGCAGAAGCCGGGATGCAGGGTTGGCTCGACAGCAATCCGCAGAACAAACGCGGTAAGCATAGCTATTCGCTGGAGGAATGGGGGCTGACCAGAAAGGACCTGGAGCCCTATTTCTCCGACTATTTGCGGGTTCACCCCGTCGCGCGGAAGGATGGCTGACATGGCTGGCCCGATCGATTTCTTCGCCCGGTTCACTTCGGTGTTCGCCAACCCCCGCTTCACGCAAGCGCAGCCGGACGACCTCGGCGGCTTGCAACTGCCCGGCGGCAGATACCCGGCTGCGTCGCTATGAGCGGGACCAGCCAGGCAGGGCCAGGCCAAATGACGGCCTGCGGCTTCATCGGCTTGGGCAGCCAGGGTGCGCCGATTGCGCGGCGGATCATCGATGCGGGCTTTCCAACAATGCTGTGGGCGCGCCGGGATGCCAGCCTCGTTCCGTATCGCGGCACGTCTGCGCGCTTCGCTTCAACCATCGCCGAACTGGGACGCAGTGCCGAGCATGTCGGAATCTGTGTCGTCGACGACAACGATGTGCGGGAGGTTTGCGCTGAACTCATCCCCGCAATGCGGAGTGGAGCCCGTATTGCGATCCACTCGACGATCCATCCCGAGACGTGCCGAACGATCGCACGCGAAGCCGCCGCGCGCGGCATCGGGCTGATCGATGCGCCGGTCAGCGGTGGTTCGCCGGCTGCTGAGGCGGGAACGCTGACCTTGATGCTCGGCGGCGATGCCGACGTCATCGCGGCAGCGCAGCGTGTGTTTGAAACCTTTGCGCGACTGATCGTGCGACTGGGGGAGGTGGGGGCGGGGCAGCATGCCAAGCTGATCAACAATTCGCTGCTCGCTGCGAACATCGGCTTGGCCGATGCTGCGCTTCAGGCGGGCCTGAACCTCGGGATCGACCAGGGCGCGCTGCTTGAACTGATGCTCGCAAGCAGCGGACAAAGCTTTGGCCTCGGCGTGCGCGGACGGATGCCGATTCCGACCAGCTTTGCCCATGGCGCGGCGCTGCTCAAAAAGGACATGCGGCTTCTGGGCGAAGTTCTGGGGGCAGGAGATCCCAGTTTCACCGCATTGCGCAATGCCGGCGCGGACTTTCTTGAGCGCGCCGTGGGGCCGGCGACCACAGCTGATGACGATAACTGACGTCATGCAGGTTCCGCGAATGGGTGGCGCACTTCCATCATTTGGATTCATTTCGGTTTTGCTGGAGGGGCTCGTTCACAAGCATGGCTGCAGTTATGGCATTGACTGCGGGGGTTGGACCCCTGTTGGCGGAAGCAATCGACGGCAGCTCCGCCGATTACAGCCCTTTAATGGGTTTGGGTGCGGCAGGTTGCCTCTTGGGTGGCGCGTTGATGATAAGCCTGCCACACTATCCGGAATTCGCCGATGCCCCGACAGATGGGCGAGCTTGACACAGGATCGCGCATGGCAGACCTTTGGTGTCCGCGTCAGACCCGAGCACGTTCCCAGAGTGATCGCACTGAAGCACATATGTCATTCGCGTAGCCCTGGCATGGTTTTGCTTTCCTAAAGTCTGGGCAAACGGAACCGGTGAATCACATGGCAAGTGAGTTGCTCAAACGCCTGGGAGAAATTGGCAAACGCGGGCAGCCGAGCGACACTGCTCGCCCTGCCAAGGTCATGATCGAGGCTGAACTGAAATTGCCTAATGCACAGCTTTGGGTTGCGCGTTTCAATCACCAGGGTCCGAATGAGTATCTGTTCTGCCGCCGGAAGTTCTATTGGGTGGATCTTTGCCTCACGCCGCGACGCCCTGACTCGCGCGCGCGTTACCTCGATCACTGGGGGCCGCACCGCTTCGGCAGCATGGGCGCAATTATCGCCTTCCCCCCCGGCTTCAAGCTGCATCTGAAAAACGAGGGAGGCCAGCACATCTCGCTGATCTGTGCCTTGGCTGCCGACGCAGTTGACCGCTGGCTTCCGGACGGATTTGACTGGACGGACCGCCGCCTGGAGGCTTGCCTCAATATCGCAAGCTCTGAGATCCGCACACTGCTTGTCCGGCTTTCACAGGAGGTTCTGCATCCCGGCGTCGCGGGCAAGGAAATCTGCGATGCCCTGGTCCTTATCCTTTCGGTCGAGATCGCGCGTACGCTGACTGCGATGGAGGAGCCCGCTCGACTGGGAGGACTTGCAGCTTGGCGTATGCGCGTTATTGAAAAGCGCCTAGCCGAGCCCGGAGAGATCCCGACGCTGGCCGAGCTCGCCGCCCGCTGTGACCTGTCGGTGCGGCAGCTGACGCGAGGCTTTCGCACAAGCCGCGGCTGCTCAATCGGCGACTATATTGCGCAGCACAGGATTGAGGTGGCGAAGCGGCGACTGGCGACGGACGAGAGCCTGAAGTCGATCGCCAACGCCACCGGCTTCTCCTCGCAATCCACCTTCACTTATGCATTCAGGCGCGCGACAGGCGTGACGCCACTCGTCTTTCGTCAGAGGATGTTGCGAGGCATTAAGCAGAACGCGCCTGCCGCCTGACTGGATCACCCGGGCGCAGTTTCTTCCAATTCGTGGAGCGCTGCGGCGATCCATCGCCGCTCCCAAAGGTTGGTGCCACCTGTCTGCTCGTCAAGCAACATCAGCGCAGCCCGCTTCACAGCGCGCGCGGCGGCGAGGCCGGGCGCTGCGGTCAGCGCGATATCCAGCATATGCAGTGCCTCCAGCGGTCTGCCCTGATTGACGAAGGCTTGCGCCCGTTCGGCCAGACACTCGGCACCGCCTGCCAGTTCAGCGATCGCCGGTGCAATGCTGGAGGGTGGTACGCCATAGAGCTCGGTCGTGCCGCGGGCAGGATCGAACCAGCCGCTATACTCATGCCAGATTGCCCGAACGTTCCATGCGACCTTGCCATATTCCTCGGTCAGCGAAAGTTTGTCGGGAAGCCTGACGTCGCGCATGAGGCTGCACAGGTCGCGGCCCTCATTCATGCCCTCGAGCGTCCGATCGTGCATCCATTGTACTGCGTCGATAATCCGGGTGACTTCATTTTCGATATGGTTCACACCCTCGATGGCCTCATGACCGGTGAGCAGCAGTTCAGGCCGCAGCGCCCGCACCCGCTTTATCGACGCAATGAATTCAAGTGCGGAGCGAGGCTTGTCGCCGCGCAAGGTGTTGAGGTTGGGCTGGTTGCCAAACAGCGGACCGAATAGGTTGCCAACTATGGCGATCCTTTCGTCGGGAAGCCAAACGATCACCGCCGATCGCGTCTCGCCACCCGGCGTCCAGATTATCTCGAACCGCCGCCCGCCAAGTTCGAATCTATGGCCTTCGTCGCCGATGAGCAGGTCCGGTGCGACCTCGCAGGTCGGGATCATGTCTTCGGTGCGGCCGGTGATGCCGCCGAAGATGCGCCGCGAACCTCGACGGTAATGCTCTGACAGTGCCTCGCAATAGGTGCGGTCCTGAGGATACAGATGATGAGCGATGACTACATTGTCAGGCGTCTTGTATACCTCGAGCCCGCCATATTGATTTGCATGGCTCTGAGTGAGGACGATGAACTGGACCGGTGCAGCCGAGACCTGCGCAAATCGCTCGCGCCCCTTGCGCGCGTCGGCCAGCGTGCCCGCGTTCACCAGAACATTGCCTTCAGCGGTGGTGAGCAGATACGCGTTGCCGACTCCGCGGCTTTCCCAAACGCCCGGCGCGCGCACGATCGGTGCGGTCTGGTCGCTGCCGGACCGAACCATGTCCGCAACCCGAAGCCCAAAGCCTGGAGTGTCCGTCCCGCCAGCCATCATTGTCTCCCAACATCTCTGCCACTATCTGATACGCGGCGGTCGGCGGCAACAGCCATCCCCTCAGGCGGGTTCCTCATGCAGCATTCGAGGGCCGGAAACCGACAAATTGGCCTCCGGGCGGTACAGACGCCACTGTCCTGAAAACTGCGGGCGTCACGATAGCGACGGGCAGCATCACCATGGCACCGTCCCCTGGCAGTGTGGCCGCTTCGAACCATCAAACGACCTGACCGCCAATCGCGGTCGCCAGTCAGAGCGATACCGCCGCTGAGGTGACGCGGTTCGCTTGCCGCGGTGACGCCGCCATAAAGTCGCAGGGCTTTTGAGTGTTTTGCCGGATTGTCTCGGCAAGGCAGGAGATGCGGTCCGAAAGACGACTTTGTGGGAACGAGGTTTAGGCAGGGTTTCCGGACCCTGTCTCGTTTTTCCGAAAAATCTTGCAATTGCAGAAAGTTAAATGGTCGGGGAGAGAGGATTCGAACCTCCGGCCCCTGCCTCCCGAAGACAGTGCTCTACCAGGCTGAGCTACTCCCCGACCCAGACTTCATGATGCCTTGCGGCGCCTGGGAGGCAGGGGCGTGCCTATAGCCACGGTGCGGCTGGCTTGCAAGCGACCATTTTGCCTTTTCTCCGGCGATGCGATGGCATGGGCAAATGCCGCATGCTAGACCAGCGAACATGGACATCGCATTGCAGAGTCGCGCCCCGCACCAGGCGCAGTCGCGTCATTTCGAGTGGCAGTATCTTGATCTGATGAAGCAGATCTGGACGCACGGCCATGAACGGTCCGACCGCACCGGAGTGGGCACGCGCTCGCTGTTCGGCGCGACGATGCGCTTCGAACTGTCCGACAATGCGATTCCGCTGCTCACCACCAAGCGGGTGTACTGGAAGGCGGCTGCGCGCGAGATGCTGTGGTTCCTCACCGGCGACACCAACATTCGCCCGCTGGTCGCGCAAGGGGTGCACATCTGGACCGACTGGCCGCTCGACAGCTATCGCAAGGCCACCGGCGAGGAGATCGACCGCGACGCCTTCGAGGCGCGGATCATCGCCGATGCGGACTTCGCTGAACGCTGGGGAGATCTTGGCCCGGTCTATGGCAAGCAATGGACCGACTGGCCGGTGTACGAGCCGGTCGACGCAGAGCCCAGCCTGTTCCGCAAGCGCCCCAAAGGCATCAACCAGATCGCCGAACTGGTCGAAAGCCTGCGCACCAATCCCGGATCGCGCCGCCACATCTTCGAGGGCTGGAACGTCGCCGAACTCGACCGGATGGCGCTGCCGCCGTGCCACAAGACCTATCAGTTCTTCGTCGCCGACGGAAAGCTCACTGGCCTGCTTTACCAGCGCTCATGCGATCTGGCGCTGGGCGTGCCGTTCAATATCTTTTCGGCCGCGCTGATCATCCGCATGCTCGCGCAGCAATGCGATCTCGAGCCGGGTGAGCTGATCTGGAACGGCGGCGACGTCCATCTGTATCTCAACCATCGCGAACTGGTGGAGACGCAGCTGTCGCGCGAGCCGCACGGCGCGCCCCGGCTGGACATTGTCCGCCAGCCCGACAGCATTTTCGACTACCGAATCGAGGACTTCGAAGTGCGCGATTATACTCCGCAATCCCATATCGCCGCGCCGGTCGCTGTGTGATTGCGGAGTGAAGGGCAGCACTATTGACCTATCGCGAATCTTGAAATAATATGTCTCGACGGTGCAATTAGTCGAAAGGCCATCAAGAGCTTCTTCCGGCTGACGGTGCACAGACCCGAGAGGATTTTTGATGGCCGATGGTCCTTTGAGATCGAACCTGCCGCCGCTTGAGCTGCACGTTCCCGAACCGCGCTCGCGCCCTGGCGACCCTGTCGATTTCAGCGATGTGATCGTGCCTGCTGCCGGCAGCATGGCCCGGCCCGACGAGGCGGTTTCCCCCCATGACATGCGCGATCTCAGTTTCGGGCTGGTGCGCGTGCTCGATGACGACCACAAGGCGGTCGGTGCCTGGGACCCCCGCCTGCCTGCCGAGACCTTGCTCAAGATGCTGCGCACGATGGCGCTGACGCGCGCGTTCGACGAGCGGCTCTATCGCGCGCAGCGGCAGGGAAAGACCAGCTTCTACATGAAGTGCACCGGCGAGGAGGCGACCTCTGTCGCCGCAGCTGCCGCGATGCAGGGCGACGACATGGTGTTCCCGAGCTATCGCCAGCAGGGCATCCTTATGTGGCGCGGCTATGCGCTCACCGAGATGATCAACCAGATCTATTCGAACCGCGGCGACAAACTGAAGGGTCGCCAGCTGCCGATCATGTATTCGGTGCCCGAGCTCAGCTTCTTCACCATCTCGGGCAACCTCGCGACCCAATATCCGCAGGCCGTGGGCTGGGCGATGGCGAGCGCGATCAAGGGCGATACCCGCATCGCCAGCTGCTGGTGCGGCGAAGGATCGACCGCAGAAGGCGACTTCCACAGCGCCATGACCTTTGCCTCGGTGTACAACGCGCCGACGATCCTCAATGTCGTCAACAACCAGTGGGCGATCTCGAGCTTTTCGGGGTTCGCGGGGGCCGAACGCACGACCTTTGCCGCGCGCGCGATCGGCTATGGCATCGCCGGGCTGCGCGTCGATGGCAACGATGCGCTGGCGGTCTATGCTGCAACGCAATGGGCGGCGGAACGTGCGCGCTCGAACAAGGGGCCGACGCTGATCGAGCACTTCACCTATCGCGCCGAAGGGCACAGCACTTCGGACGATCCGTCCGCCTATCGCAGCGCGCAGGAAAGCGCCGAATGGCCGCTGGGTGATCCGATCCACCGCTTGAAGCAGCATGTGATCGGGCTGGGGATCTGGGACGACGAGCGGCATGCTGCGATGGACCTCGAGCTGGCCGAAATGGTCAAGGCCGCGACCAAGCAGGCTGAAAAGAACGGCGTTCTCGGCCACGGCATGCACCAGCCGTTCGAGACGATGTTCGAGGACGTGTTCGAAGAACTTCCCTGGCATCTGCAGGAACAGATGGCGCAGGCGCTCGAGGAAAGGGCTGCGAAATGGCCGAAGTGATGAGCCAGGTTGCCGCTGCAGAAGCGGACATCAAGAAGATGAACATGATCGAGGCGATCAACAGCGCCATGCATGTCATGATGGAACGCGACCCCGATGTCGTGGTGATGGGCGAGGATGTCGGCTATTTCGGCGGCGTTTTCCGCTGCACCGCGGGGCTGCAGGCCAAGTTCGGCAAGACCCGGGTGTTCGACACCCCGATCAGCGAATGCGGGATCGTGGGCGTTGCCGTCGGCATGGGGGCATACGGCCTGCGTCCGGTGCCCGAGATCCAGTTTGCGGACTATATCTATCCCGGCATCGACCAGCTGATTTCCGAGGCTGCGCGGCTGCGCTATCGCTCGGCGGGTGAGTTCATCGCGCCGATCACGGTGCGCTCGCCCTTTGGCGGCGGCATCTTCGGCGGCCAGACCCACAGCCAGAGCCCCGAGAGCCTGTTCACCCATGTCGCTGGCCTCAAGACGGTGATCCCATCGACGCCGTACGACGCCAAGGGCCTGCTGATCTCGGCGATCGAGGACAACGACCCGGTCATTTTCTTCGAGCCCAAGCGCATCTACAACGGCCCGTTCACCGGCTATTATGATCGCCCGGTCGAGCCTTGGTCCAAGCATGCGGCGGCAGATGTGCCCACCGGCCATTACCGCATCCCGCTGGGCAAGGCGAACATCGTGCGGGCAGGGGAGGCCCTGACCATCCTGGCCTATGGCACGATGGTGCATGTCGCCAAGGCCGTGGTCGAAGCCAATGGCGTCGATGCCGAGGTGATCGACCTTCGCACGCTGCTGCCGCTCGACATCGAGACGATCGAGGCTTCGGTGAAGAAGACAGGACGCTGCCTGATCGTGCACGAGGCGACGCGGACCAGCGGTTTCGGTGCGGAGCTTTCCGCACTGGTGCAGGAGCGCTGCTTCTATCACCTCGAGGCGCCGGTCGAGCGCGTCACCGGCTTCGACACCCCCTATCCGCACAGCCTGGAATGGGCGTATTTCCCCGGCCCGATCCGCATCGGTCGCGCCATTGCCAAGATCATGAAGGACTGACCCGCCATGGCAACCTATACCTTCAACCTGCCCGACATCGGCGAAGGCATTGCCGAGGCGGAAATCGTGGCGTGGCACGTCAAGATCGGTGATCGCATCGAGGAAGACGGCCGCATCGCCGACATGATGACCGACAAGGCGACCGTCGAGATGGAATCGCCGGTTTCGGGGACCGTGATCAAGGTCGCCGGCGCCGAGGGCGACGTCATCGCGATTGGTTCGATGCTGGTCGAGATCGAGATCGAAGGCGAAGGCGACGGCAGCGATGTCGGCGGTGCGCCGGTTACCGAGACCGCACCCGAGCCTGAAGTGATCGAGGCGGAGACGCCCAAACTGCCGCCGGTGGAGGAAGTTGCATCGGCGCCCGTCGCAGCGCCCGCTCCTGCTCCGGCCGCTCCCAGGGTTGCTGCGGCGCCCGCGGTGGTCGATGCCGAAGCTTCCGCCAAGGTGCTGGCATCGCCAGTGGTCCGCCAGCGCGCGCGCGACCTCGGGATAGATCTCGCCAAGGTGCGGCCTTCGGAAGGCATCCGCATACGCCATGCCGATCTCGACGCCTATCTGAACTATGGCGGCACCCGCGCTGGGCCGGGCCGCGCGGCGGACGAAGAGATCCGCGTGATCGGAATGCGCAAGCGTATCGCGCAGAACATGGCCGAATCGAAGCGCAACATCCCGCACTTCACCTATGTCGAGGAAATCGACGTGACGAAGATGGAGGAGATGCGCGGGGAAATGAATGCCAGCCGCGGCGATCGTCCCAAGCTGACCGCTCTGCCGATCCTGATCGCCGCAATCTGCAAAACCTTGCGCGATTACCCGATGCTCAACGCGCGCTATGATGACGAGGCCAATGTTGTCACCCGATTTGGCGCGGTGCACCTCGGAATCGCGACGCAGACCGATGCGGGCCTGATGGTGCCGGTGCTGCGCGGTGCGGAGTCCCTGAGCGTCTGGGATATGGCGAGCGAGATCGCGCGGCTGGCGGACGCCGCGCGCAGCGGCAAGGCGAAGAGCGAGGAGCTGTCAGGCTCGACGCTGACGCTGACCTCGCTGGGCCCGCTGGGCGGCATTGCGACCACCCCGGTGATCAACCGGCCCGAGGTCGCGATCATCGGCCCCAACAAGATCGTCGAGCGCCCGATGGTGGTCGATGGCGCGGTCGTCATCCGCAAGATGATGAACCTGTCGATCTCGTGCGATCACCGCGTGGTCGACGGCTATGACGCGGCCAGCTTCGTCCAGGCGCTCAAGCGCCGGATCGAGACGCCGATCTATATCTTCGCGGATTGAGTTTCTCCCCTCCCGCTTGCGGGAGGGGCAGGCCCGGCTTTCCGGGCCGGGGTGGGCCAAAGGTTAAGCCCTTTCAGGCCCACCCCGGCATCGGCTTCGCCTCAGCCACCCCTCCCGCAGGCGGGAGGGGAGAGGCGTTGTGTTTACCTCACAATCGCCCGGAAGGTCACCCGGCGCGTCTCGCCCTGCATCAGCCGGTCACCGACCTGCCAGCGCAGATGCGTCACGTCATCGGGGTTGGCCGGGCGCCAGCTTCCGTCGCCCAGTGACACGCGCAGCGTGCCCAGCGGTCCCCAATTGCGGCCGCCGTCGATCGAGACCATCTCGTTGCCGTCTACGGTCTTGTCGAGCCTGACGGTGCGGGGCAGGGGATTGGTGACGGTAAAGCCCTGGACCGGGCGGTTGCCCATGTTGCGGTATTCCACCACATAGATCAGCCGCTCGCCGGGGCTGACCTGACGCGCAGGCTCCAGCCGCACGCGGCGCGCGCCGCTGCCCTCCGGGTCGATCCGTTCGACGAAGATCGATGATTTTGTCCGAACATCGCTCGATGCCAGCGCCATGACCGGCGCCGCCAAGGCGAGCAGCGCGATGGTGGTGCGCAGCATTCCTTACCCCGATTTACCCCCGCCGGCCCTGTCCGGCTGAGCAGCTGTCTAGGCACCAGCGGCGAACATATGGTTAATGCGCCAGCAGTTTTTCACCGCCCACGGCCCATCAATGCTGCTGGATTGTGGGCCCAATTCGGTGCAGATATAGCCGCGATAGCCCGATTTGCGGGCAAAGGGCATCTGCACACATGTCGCTACTTCCTACAGATCGCGCTGTTTCCGATGAATTGCGGCGCGACCGCCTGCTGGCTGCGCTCGCGCTGATTGCAGGCGTGGCCCTGTTCCTCGCCTTTCCATTCGCGATGCGGGCAGGGGCCGAATTCTTCCTGCCGCTGGCGGTGGCGATCGTGCTTTCGATCGCGCTGGTGCCGGCGCTGGAATGGATGGAGCGGCGCGGCCTGCCGAGCATGGCGGCGGCGTTCCTGTGCCTGGTGCTTTTCCTGGCGATCGCCAACGGCGCGCTGGCGGTGATCGTGGTTCCGGCGGCGGACTGGTTCCTGCTGCTTCCCGATCGGATCCCCAAGATCATGGAGAATCTGGCGCCGCTGATCGATCTCTATTCCGATCTGCAGAAGTTCGTCGACGATACCACCCGGCTGGTTTCCGGATCGATGGTCAAGGCGCAGAAGGCGGCAACCGCATCGCCCGAATCGCTGCTCGACCTGTTCGCCAGCGCCGCGCCCGGGGTGGCGCTGCAGATGGCATTCGTCGTGCTGCTGATCTTCTTCTTCCTCGCCGGGTGGACCAAGCTGCGCGAAAACGCGATCAGCAGCCGCGGCAGCTTCACCGGTGCCATGGCGACCGCCCGGGTCATCCAGAACGTCGTATCGGCCACATCGGCCTATCTTACCACCATCACCATAATCAACCTGCTGCTGGGTGTCTCGGTGGGCGTGGTGGTGTGGATGCTGGGGATGGAATCGCCTGCGATGTGGGGCGGCATCGTCGCCCTGCTCAACTTCATCCCGTATATCGGACCGGTGCTGGCAGCGGTGCTGCTGGCGCTGGGCGGGCTGATGAGCTTTGGCGACCTTTGGACCGCGCTTATTCCCGCCAGCGTCCAGATCGTGTTCCATCTGGTGGAGGCCAATCTGATCACGCCTGCCGTGCTGGGGCGCAGGCTGACGATGAACCCCCTGCTGATTCTCGTCTCGCTGAGCTATTGGGCATGGGTGTGGGGCACCACCGGCGCGTTGCTGGCGGTGCCGCTGCTGATCATCATCCAGACGGTCGTGGCCGCAGCCGGAAAGCCGGATATTGCCGGTTTCCTTTTCGAATCGGGGACGCTGACCCGTGCGCCGGGCGACAAGGAATCGCCTGCGACTGAGCCACTTTCACCGGTTCGTGGGAAAAATTGAAACACGTGTTGACAGCCGGGCAGGACAATTCTAACAGCCGCGCTCCAACACGATGCGGGTGTAGCTCAGTTGGTTAGAGCGCCGGCCTGTCACGCCGGAGGTCGCGGGTTCGAGCCCCGTCACTCGCGCCATTTCTCTGGAGGTTTGCTCCGGAAAAATGGCCACTCGCAGGTGTTGGAACTTCCCTGAAATCGCCAGCCGATCAGGCGCGCCAGCGCCCGGTTTCCATCCAGATCATCAGCGGACGCATCGGTGCGATCCAGATGATCCCAGCGATGCAATAGATCACCGACTGCACGGCGATGTGCCACGTGCCGATGATCTGCGAAAAGCTCGCCACGATCACCGCCCAGATGGTGATGATCGCCAATATGGCAAAAATGCCCACGGGCTTGCGCATGGTCGGCTTCATGAAAACTCTCTCTCGTTGTGCGGCAGCAGCACCTGCTGCTCGGTGATGACCGCATCCAGCGGCATGTCATGGGGTTCGGCAGGGACGCGCTCTGCCTGCTGCACCGTCCAGGCAAGCCCGATCCTGCGTGTATCGGGATTGGCCGCGCACCAGGCATCATAATGCCCGCCGCCCTGGCCAAGCCGCCCCATAGCCGAATCGAAAGCTACCAGCGGCATGAAGAGTGCGCCGGGTACCACCTGGGGCATCGCGGCATGCGGCTGCGGGCCCCAGGGACCTTGCTCCAGCGTCTGTTCGGATCCGGTCCAAAACCGGAAAATCATCGGTCCCTCGGCTGACCGGGTCCAGGGCAGGGCGATCATCTTGCCCATGTCGAGCATGTGATCGGCATAGCGCGCGGTCGGGACCTCGCCGGGCATGGCGTGGTACAGGCCTACCGTTTCGGCGTGCTCGATCAGTGGGAGGATGATCCGCGGCGGCCGTCCGAAGATCAGCGCACGGTGGGAATCGGGTAGTGCCTGCCAATGGGCGAGGCGCGCGGCGCGCATGGCACGGCGCAGTTCACGCTTCTTGCTGATCAGGGTGGTCACTGGTTCATCCTGTTGGCCCGCGCGGATGGAAAAAAGCCGGCACCCGCACCGGGGCCAGGCTCGCGCTGGACTGGATCGGGGCCATGGGTGGAACCGCCTTGGCCGTTTGCTGGAATATCCTCTGACGCCAGTAACGTCAGGTGGGCGCCGTGTACCGTTGGCCGGAGCCAGGGCAGGGACAGCTCCCTTGGAAGATGTATCGCCTCAGGGATGTTCTCTGCAGCTCGTACCAGGCAGTCCCATATTTGATTTAGGACCGATCCGCCGTCTTCTCAAGGCCTTCTGCCAGATTCTCGATCCGCAGTGCCAATCGCTCGATTGCGCGGGCAGCCAGATCGATGTCTTCGTCATGCGCCAGCAGGTCGCCCTGGCCCTTGGCAGGCTGGGCGGCGGCGGCCTGTGCGGTCAGGGCCTCGGCCTCGCGATCCTGGGCTTCGGCGAGCTCGTCTGCTAGCAGCAGTCCGGCAAACAGCAGCGCGCGGGTTTCGTTCAGGCCACCCGATGCGCCCGCCTTGCGCGCGGCACCGTCCAGCATTGACCCCAGCCGGGCGAGATGCTGTTCTTCGCCGGGGTTGCAGGTGACGCTGTAGATACGTCCGGCGATGGTGAGGCGCATGTCGGGCATGGGGTTTATCGCTTTCCGGCCAGAATGGCATCCATGCCAGCCAGAGCCTCTGCCGCGGCACTTTTCAGGCGGGCATGGCGCTCGGCGATGTCGCTATCTCCTGCGCCCGACGGCGCGGCGGCGGCTTCGCTCAATTGGGCCTGCGCTGTTTCCAGCCGCGTTAAAGCTCGCTCCAATTGTCCGATAGCGAGGATAAGGCGTTCATTTGCCATGGATTGGTTTTAGCACCGATCATGACAAATGCAATAATTTGCACCAGGCCGCGCTTTGCGGAACTTGACGCGGTGCACCATGGATACCAAAGGGTGACGCCAAAGCCGACTCGGCGCGCGTTTCTGCGACATCGGAACCTCCGGTACGACGCGATTACGGTGCGGATCGGAGATCAGTGTGGAGAATTTACAGGCGATGTCCGTGGTTTTTGAAGATCTCGCCAATGCCGTCCGGGCACTGTCGATGGATGCGGTTCAGGCTGCGAACAGCGGTCACCCCGGAATGCCCATGGGCATGGCCGATGTCGCAACGGTGCTGTTCGGCGAGTATCTGAAATACGATGCCTCCGCCCCCCACTGGGCCGACCGTGACCGGTTCGTGCTGTCTGCGGGCCACGGCTCGATGCTGATCTATTCGGCGCTGCACCTCACCGGCTATGCGCGTCCGACCATCGAGGACATCCGCAACTTCCGCCAGTTGCACAGCCCGTGCGCGGGCCACCCCGAGAACTTCGAACTGGCGGGCGTCGAATGCACCACTGGTCCGCTGGGCCAGGGCCTGGCGATGGCGGTCGGCATGGCGATGGCTGAGCGGCACCTCAATGCTGAATTCGGTGACGATCTGGTCAATCACCGCACCTGGGTGGTCGCGGGCGACGGCTGCCTGATGGAAGGCATCAACCACGAAGCCGTCGGCCTTGCCGGGCATCTGAAGCTTGGCCATCTCAACGTGCTGTGGGATGACAACCGCATCACCATCGATGGCGCGACCGATCTGTCGACCAGCGAGGACATCCGCGCGCGGCACACGGCATCGGGCTGGCATGTCGTCGATTGCGACGGTCATGATCCCGTCTCGATCCGCGCTGCGATGGACGCCGCGATCGCCGATCCGCGTCCGTCGCTGATCGCCTGCGCCACCATCATCGGCAAGGGATCGCCCAACAAGCAGGGCACGTCGGCCACGCATGGCTCGCCGCTGGGCACCGCCGAAGTCGATGCCGCGCGCGCGGCTCTGGGCTGGAAGCACGCACCGTTCGATGTGCCACAGGATATCCGCGACGCCTGGCTCGCCTTTGGCCGCCGCAGCGCGGACACCCATGCCGCATGGGCCGAGCGTCTGTCGGCATCGGACAAGGCAGCCGAATTCACGCGCCGCATGGCGGGCGATCTGCCGCAGGGCTTCGGCCTGTCGCAGCATGTCGCAGGCCTGCTCGCCGATCCGCAAAAGGTCGCGACCCGCAAGGCATCCGAACTCGCGCTGGAAGCGATCAACCCGCGCCTGCCCGAAACGGTGGGCGGATCGGCTGATCTCACCGGCTCGAACAACACCAAGACCGCAGGGCTGGGCGTGATGAGCGCCGACAACTACGGCGGTCGCTACGTCAATTATGGCATCCGCGAATTCGGCATGGCCGCCGCGATGAACGGCATGGCGCTGCACGGCGGCGTGATCCCTTATGGCGGCACCTTCCTGGTATTCTCCGATTATTGCCGCGCCGCGATCCGTCTTTCGGCATTGCAGCGGCAGCGGGTCATCTATGTGATGACACATGACAGCATCGGCCTGGGTGAAGACGGCCCGACCCATCAGCCGGTCGAGCATGTCATGAGCCTGCGGATGATGCCCAACCTGCTGACCTTCCGTCCCGGCGATGCAGTGGAAACCGCCGAATGCTGGGAACTGGCGCTGCAGGCATCGGCGACGCCGACGGTGCTGGCGCTGACCCGCCAGAACCTGCCGCAGTTCCGCCGCGTCGAATCCGAGGGCAACCAGTGTGCGCGCGGTGCCTATCGCATCAAGACGTCGGGCAACAAGCGCCAGGTGGTGCTGATAGGCACGGGCTCCGAAGTGTCGCTGGCGCTGTCGGTTGCCGACGCGCTAGAATCCGCAGGGATCGGCGCAGACGTCGTCTCGATGCCGTGCTGGTCGCTGTTCGACGCGCAGAGCGCAAGCTATCGCAACGATTTGCTCCCCGCCGACGTACTCAAGGTGTCCATGGAAGCGGGCGTCACCTTTGGCTGGGAACGCTATGTCGGCCCCGACGGCCTGAGCTTCGGTATCGACAGCTTCGGTGCTTCGGCGCCGATCGAGGCGCTGTTCGACCATTTCGGGCTAACCGCAGACAAGATCACACCCGCCGTCCGTGCCGCGCTGGGGCAGGGCTGAGACACCTTACACGACATTAATCGCAGGAGAATTTCCGATGGCAGTCAAGGTTGCAATCAATGGTTTTGGCCGTATCGGCCGTCTGGTGGCGCGCGCGCTGCTCGAGCGGACCGATCACGACCTTGAACTCGTCGCGATCAACGATCTGGCCGACGCCAAGTCGAATGCGCTGCTGTTCAAGCGCGACAGCGTGCATGGCCCGTTCCCCGGCACCGTCGAAGCCGTGGGCGACACCATTGTCGTCAACGGCAAGGCGATCCGCGTCACTGCCGAGCGCGATCCATCCAAGCTGCCGCATGGCGCGATGGGCGTCGATATCGCGCTTGAGTGCACCGGCTTCTTCGCCGACAAGGAAAAGGCGAGCGCGCACCTGACCGCAGGCGCCAAGCGCGTGCTGATCTCGGCTCCCGCCGGCGGCGCGGACAAGACCATCGTGTTCGGCGTGAACCATGGCGTTCTGACTTCGGATGATCTGGTCGTCTCGAACGCCAGCTGCACCACCAACTGCCTCGCGCCGATGGCCAAGGTTCTGCATGAAACCGTCGGGATCGAGCGCGGCCTGATGACCACCGTGCACAGCTACACCAACGACCAGAAGATCCTCGATCAGATCCACAGCGACATGCGCCGCGCGCGCGCTGCTGCCATGTCGATGATCCCCACCACCACCGGCGCTGCGCGTGCGGTCGGCCTCGTGCTGCCCGAACTCAAGGGCAAGCTGGACGGGTCGGCGATCCGCGTGCCGACCGCCAATGTCAGCCTGGTCGACCTGACCTTCACCCCGGGCCGCGACACGACCGTTGAAGAAATCAACGGCGCGCTCAAGGCAGCGTCGGAAGGCGCGCTCAAGGGCGTGCTCGCTTATACCGACGAGCCGCTGGTTTCGATCGACTTCAACCATGATCCGGCCAGCTCGACCATCGACAGCCTGGAAACCTCGGTGATCGACGGCAAGCTGGTCCGCGTGATCAGCTGGTACGACAACGAATGGGGCTTCTCCAACCGCATGGTCGACACCGCAGGCGTGATGGCCGGTCTGCTCTGATCGCCCCAAGCAACGATAGAAAGTCCGGTATGTTCAAGACCATCGATGATCTGCTTGCCGACCGTCACGGCGTGGCGGGCAAGCCTGTTCTGGTTCGCGAAGATCTGAACGTACCGATCCACGAAGGCCGGGTGTCCGATGACACCCGGCTGCGTTCGGCGATGCCGACGCTCGCCGAACTCGCCGATCATGGCGCCAAGGTGCTGGTGCTGGCGCATTTCGGTCGCCCCAAGGGCAAGGTCGATCCTGAATTCACCCTGCGTCCAATCGCTGATGCGCTGGGTGTGGTAATGGGGCGGCACGTCGGCTTTCTGGCATCGCCCGACCGGCATGCGATCGACGTGCTCGAGCCTGGCAGCATTACCGTGCTGGAAAACAGCCGGTTCTATCCTGGTGAGGAAAAGAATGATCCCGTGCTGGCCAAGCAGATGGCCGCACTGGGTGACTTCTACGTCAACGATGCCTTTTCCGCTGCGCACCGCGCGCACGTCACCACCGAGGGCCTCGCGCATCTGCTGCCCGCCTTTGCCGGGCGCGCGATGGAGGCCGAATTGAAGGCATTGGAAGCCGCGCTGGGCAATCCAGAGCATCCGGTTGCGGCTGTCGTAGGCGGCGCGAAGGTCTCGACCAAGCTCGATGTGCTCACCCATCTGGTGGGCAAGGTCGATCATCTGATCATCGGTGGCGGCATGGCCAACACCTTCCTCGCTGCGCGCGGTGTCGATGTCGGCAAGTCGTTGTGCGAGCATGACCTCGCCGATACCGCCAACGCCATCCTTGATGCCGCGGACAAGGCCAACTGCACCGTCCACCTGCCGTATGACGTGGTGGTGGCGAAGGAGTTCGGCGCCAATGTCGAATGCCGCATCGCCAATGTGCATGAAGTCGCCGCCGACGAAATGATCCTCGATGTCGGTGCAGCTGCGGTCGAGGCGCTGTCCGACGTGCTCAAGACCTGCCGCACCCTGGTGTGGAACGGTCCGCTGGGCGCGTTCGAATATCCGCCGTTCGATACCGCGACCGTCGCACTCGCGCGCACCGCGGCAGCGCTCACCCGCGAAGGCACTCTGGTTTCGGTGGCAGGCGGCGGCGATACCGTCGCGGCGCTCAACCATGCCGGTGTCGCGGACGATTTCTCTTTTGTTTCAACCGCTGGCGGCGCCTTCCTCGAATGGATGGAAGGCAAGGTCCTGCCCGGCGTCAAGGCTCTCGAGGCCTGAGGCTGCAACCTGAGTTCAACTATAAACCTGGCAAAGACCCAAGGGGAACCGAGATGACCGACACCGCAAACTTCGACCAGATGCTCGCCAAGATCGAGACCGGCGCAGGCTTTATCGCCGCGCTGGACCAGAGCGGCGGTTCGACCCCCAAGGCGCTCAAGGGCTATGGCATCGACGACGGTGCGTGGGGCAGCGACGAGGAAATGTTCGCGCTGATCCACGGCATGCGCAGCCGGATCGTGACCTCGCCCTGCTTTAACGGCGAGAAGGTGATCGGCGCGATCTTGTTCGAACGCACCATGGATGGCGAAGCGGGCGGCAAGAGCGTGCCCGCATTGCTCTGGGAGCGCGGCGTTGTTCCGTTTCTCAAGGTCGACAAGGGCCTGGAAGACGAAGCCGACGGCGTGCAGATGATGAAGCCGATCGGCGGCCTGGGTGAATTGCTCACGCGCGCCAAGGCCAAGGGCGTGTTCGGTACCAAGATGCGCTCGGTGATCAATTCGGCGTCCGAAACCGGAATTGCCGCGATCGTGAAGCAGCAGTTCGAGGTCGCAGGCGAGATCCTCGATCACGGCCTGATCCCGATCATCGAGCCTGAAGTGAACATCAAGAGCGAGACGCGCGCCCAGTGCGACGAAATCCTGCTCGCCGAGACCAGGAAGGCGCTCGATGCGCTGCCCGAAGGGCGCCGCGTCATGTTGAAGCTGTCGCTTCCCGCCAAGGCCGGCCTGTTCGCCGATCTGGTCAGCCACCCCGCCGTCATCCGCGTGGTCGCGTTGTCGGGCGGCTTCAGCCGTACTGAGGCGTGCACCGAGCTCGCCAAGAACAACGGCATCATCGCCAGCTTCTCGCGCGCGCTGCTCAACGATCTCAAGCACCAGATGAGCGACGACGAGTTCGACGCCTCGCTCGGCGGCGCGATCGACGAGATCCATCAGGCCTCGATCGCTTGACCGGCTGCGAACTCTATCTGATCTCCCCGCTCGATGTGGGCGGGGATTTTCCCGAACGGCTGCGCGCGGCGCTGGAAGCAGGCCCGGTCGCCGCTTTCCAGTTTCGCGTCAAGGATATCGACCAGCACGAGGCGGCAAGGCTCGCCGCGCCGCTGCTCGAGATCTGCCGCGAGCATGACTGTGCGTTCATCGTCAACGACGACGTCGCGCTCGCCAAAAGGCTGGGCGCCGATGGCGTGCATCTGGGGCAGGGCGATGGTGACCCGCGCGACGCGCGCGAGGAGCTGGGCAAGGATGCGCAGATCGGTGTGACCTGCCACAACAGCCGCCATCTGGCGCTGGAAGCAGGCGAAATGGGCGCGGATTATGTCGCGTTCGGCGCCTTCTTCCCGAGCAGCACCAAGGATGCGAAGATCAAGGCCGAGCCGGAAATCCTGGAATGGTGGTCTTCGATGATGGAGCCGCCATGCGTCGCCATTGGCGGGATCACGGTGGACAATGCCGCTCCGATCATTGCCACTGGGACGGATTTTATCGCGGTATCGGGCGGGGTATGGAATTACCCCGAGGGTCCGGCCTCAGCCGTGCGACAGCTCCTTGCCCTGATGGGCAAGGACAGCGGTGCAGACGCGGGCTGAAGCCTCGAGCCGGCTCAAGTAGCTTACGAAGTCGGCTTCGAACTCCTCGACACCGGGCAGGGCCTCTCCACGCACCGTATGGGCGGAGGCTATCTGATTGGTGGCCTTGCCGAAAATACCGGCAGCGGGCGTCTTGATGCTGAACAATGGCATGATCTGTTGGTCCAATCCGCTGCGGATGTTTAGCAGCTTTGAGCGATGTTCTCCACCTACTATCTGCCAGCTTCGCTATATAGGAAGAAACAGCCATTGAGGGGGCATCTCGACAGGCATCGCACCGGCTTCGACCGAAGCCCTTTGTCGATCGTGGCGGTTTGGAGAACACGGGTCTGCGTGGGTTCCCAAAAGCCTTGCCATGCCAGCGGCGAGCGCCTAGAGGGCCTGTCCATTCCCTGAAACCTGATGGAAACGAGCCTCGCATGAAGATCAGCGGTGTCGATATTCGCCCCGGCAACATTCTGGAACACGAAGGCGGCATCTGGAAGGTCGCCAAGATCCAGCATACCCAGCCCGGCAAGGGAGGCGCGTTCATGCAGGTAGAGATGAAGAACCTCGAAGACGGCCGCAAGACCAATATCCGCTATCGCAGCCAGGATACGGTCGAGAAGGTGCGTCTGGATACCAAGGACTTCCAGTTCCTGTTCGCCGACGGCGAAGCCTATGTCTTCATGGACCAAGAAAATTACGAGCAGATCACCATCGCGGCCAAGCTGCTGGGTGATGAAGCTGCCTTCCTGCAGGACGGCATGCAGGTGACGCTCGAAATGTACGACGAGCGCCCGATCTCGGTGCAGCTGCCCGATCAGATCGAAGCGACGATCGTCGAGGCAGACGCCGTGGTGAAGGGGCAGACCGCCTCGTCGAGCTACAAGCCCGCCATTCTCGACAATGGCGTGCGCGTCATGGTGCCGCCGCACATCAGCAGCGGCACGCGCATCGTCGTCGATGTCTATGCCAAGGAATATGTCCGCAAGGCGGATTGATCGGACCTTATTGCAATGCCTGCCATCTCAGCCATCATCCGTGTCATGGAAAGCGCCGCGCGCAAGGCGGGCGGCCGCCTGCGTCGTGACTTTGGCGAGGTGGAACATCTGCAGGTCTCGCAGAAGGGCCCGGCCGACTTTGTCTCCAAGGCCGATCAGCGCGCCGAACGCATTTTGTATGACGAGCTGAGCAAGGCGCGTCCTGGCTGGGGCTTCATGCTCGAAGAAGGCGGCGATATTCCTGCTGAACCCGGCAAGCCGCGCTTCATCATCGATCCGCTCGATGGCACCAGCAACTTCCTCCATGGCATCCCGCATTTCGCGATCTCGATCGCGGTTCAGGAGCCCACTCTGGACGGCAAGGGCTGGGGCGAGATCAGCGCCGCGCTGATCTACCAGCCGGTCACCGACGAGAGCTATTGGGCTGAAAAGTCGCGCGGCGCCTGGCTGCATGACCGGCGCCTGCGCGTGTCGGGTCGCCGCAGCCTCAACGAGGCGCTGATTGCGACGGGCATTCCGTTCCTGGGTCATGGCGATATCGGCGAATGGACCCGCATCTTCGGTGCGATCGCACCCGAGGTCGCCGGTATCCGCCGGTTCGGCGCAGCATCGCTTGACCTCGCATGGGTTGCAGCGGGCAAGTTCGATGGATTCTGGGAAAGCGGCCTCAAGCCCTGGGACGTGGCCGCCGGAATTCTGCTGGTCCGCGAAGCCGGCGGGTTCGTCACCGACTATCGCGGTGGTGCCCAGCCGATGGAGCGCCAGCAGGTGATTGCGGGCAACGATTCCCTGCATTCGCGCCTGCACAAGCTGCTGGTCGGCGCGCTGCGCTGATCGCCTGGCGGCGCTGCGGCGCGGTCACTCGCTTACGAAGCGCCGGTACTGCTGCATCTGGCCCAGCCAGACATCCAGATTCTCGTTGAACACCGCCCTCGGCACGCCGCCCATGTCGGTGTCGACGTCCATCACCAGCACGGGATCGTTCTCGGTATCGAGATAGGCGCGGGCAAAGCGCTTGGTGCGATTCCACTCGTTGAGCTTTTCCAGCGCAAAGCCCTTGCGGTCGTTGAACCCGAAATAGAACTGCACCGTCTTGCACTGCGCCTTTTGCGCGTCGCAGTTCATCAGCGCGATCAGGAAGGGCATGTCGTCGAAGGCGCTGCGAATATAGGGGTTTCCGTCCGGCTGCTGCTTGAGTTCGGACGGCAGGCCGCGCGCTGTCAGCACGGCGGCGATGGTGTCGGGGCTTGCCGCCGACACGGTCTGCCCCGATGCGGGCAGGGGCGCAGCTGCTGCCATCACGATCGCCCCGGCAATCGACCCATATTTCCAGTTCAGCTTCATCGCGAATCCCCCTTTACGCTTGCGGCACCGCGGCCATGTCCGCCTGTCGCATTTCGCCGCTTGCCGGATTGTGCCGAAAAGCACAGAAATGCGCAATATTTTGGCGTTTTCGGCGATGTGTGCATTGCCGCAAAAAAGGGGGGCATCCGGCTTGCGATAGCAGCGTCGCTGGCCTAAAGGACCTCCAAGCAACACGCACAAGCGGGATACGCACATGGCCGAATATCTGCCAATTCTGCTGTTCCTGGCGGTCGCTCTGCTCTTGTCGGTGGCATTTGTCTTCCTTCCGATCGGGGTGTCGCGGCTTACCGGAGCGCACAAACCCACCGTCGCCAAGTTGAGCGAATATGAATGCGGTTTTCCCGCCTTCGAAGACTCGCGCAGCCAGTTCGACGTTCGCTTCTATCTGGTCGCGATCCTGTTCATCATTTTCGATCTCGAAGCCGCGTTCCTGTTCCCCTGGGCAGTATCGCTGGAACAGATCGGCTGGGCCGGTTGGGCCACGATGATGGTCTTCCTGTTCGAACTCATCATCGGCCTGATCTACGCATGGAAAGTGGGAGCCCTGGATTGGGAGTAGAAGCTAACATGGCCGCAACCTCTGCAGGCGCGTCCGCCGGAGCCATCGTGCCCGGCACCAATGTTCTGCCCGACGTCGGTTTCCTCAACGACATCAACGCCGAAGTCGCCGACAAGGGCTTTCTGGTCACCTCGACCGAAGAGCTTTTCCAGTGGGCGCGCACCGGTTCGTTGTGGTGGATGACCTTTGGTCTGGCCTGCTGCGCGGTGGAGATGATCCACGTCAGCATGCCGCGTTATGACATGGAGCGTTTCGGCGTCGCGCCGCGCGCTTCGCCGCGCCAGTCGGACGTCATGATCGTGGCGGGCACGCTGTGCAACAAGATGGCTCCGGCCCTGCGCCGCGTCTATGACCAGATGTCCGAGCCGAAATACGTGATTTCGATGGGCAGCTGCGCCAATGGCGGCGGCTATTACCATTACAGTTACTCGGTGGTGCGCGGCTGCGACCGCATCGTTCCGGTGGACATCTATGTCCCCGGGTGCCCGCCGACCGCCGAAGCGCTGCTTTATGGCGTGATGCAGTTGCAGCGCAAGATCCGCCGGGTGGGCACGATCGAACGCTGACACGAAGTTGAGAAGGCCTGCTGCGGAGGCTGGCCGGATAAGGGACGCACATGGGACATTCGGCACCACGTTATGCCGTTCTGGAAGGCCTGGGCGATGCTGTCGCCGCGACGCTGGGTGACCGGCTGCTTGCGACGCGTTTTGCGCAGGGCGAATATTGCTTCACCGTCCGCCGCGCCGCAGTGGCCGAGGCGCTGGACCTGTTGCGCGACTTCCATGACTACCAGCAGCTTGTCGAGATCGCTGGCGTCGACTATCCCGAGCGAGCCGAGCGCTTCGAGGTCGTCTACTGCCTTCTCAGCCTGACCAGGAACCACCGCATTCGCGTCGTGTGCACGACCGACGAGGACACCCCGGTGCCCACCGTCACGAATATCTGGCCCGTGGCCGGCTGGCTCGAGCGCGAAGTGTACGACATGTACGGCGTGATCTTCGCCGGAAACCCCGATCTGCGCCGCATCCTCACCGATTACGGGTTCCGCGGCCATCCCTTCCGCAAGGACTTCCCGCTCACCGGCTATAGCGAGATGCGCTATTCCGAGGAGCAGGGTCGCGTGATCTACGAGCCGGTCAAGCTGGCGCAGGACTTCCGCAGCTTCGACTTCACCTCGCCCTGGGAAGGCGCGGATTACGTTCTGCCGGGTGACGAGAAGTCGCTGGGAGGGCCGCCGCATGTCGATACGCCCAAGACGACCGAGAAGCAGTCCGACACTGGCGCGGGCAAGGCTGCCAACAAGGAGGCCGCCAAGGCCAGCCCCGAGGCACCTGCCGACAAGCCTGCCGACAAGAAGGATAGCAAGGCATGACCGCCGAAGCACTCCACGACGATCTGGACGCCACCTTGGTCGAGCAGGATTCGACCGCTGGCGACCTCGAGATCCAGAACTACACGATCAACTTCGGGCCCCAGCACCCGGCTGCGCACGGCGTGTTGCGCATGGTGATGGAGCTTGACGGCGAAATCGTCGAGCGGATCGACTGCCATGTCGGGCTGCTGCATCGCGGCACCGAAAAGCTGATCGAGTACAAGACCTATCTGCAGGCTTTGCCTTATTTCGACCGGCTCGATTACTGCTCGCCGCTGGCGATGGAATACAGCTATGTGCTGGCGATCGAGAAGCTGCTGAACCTCGAGGTTCCGCTGCGCGCCCAGTATCTGCGTGTGCTGTTCGCCGAACTCACCCGCATCTGCAACCACATGCTCAACCTGGGTGCGCATGTGATGGACGTCGGCGCGATGACGCCCAACCTTTGGTTGTTCGAAATCCGCGAGGATTGCCTCAACTTCTTCGAGCGTGCCTCCGGTGCGCGCATGCACAGTGCCTGGTTCCGCCCCGGCGGCGTCCACCAGGACGTGCCGCTCAAGCTGCTCACTGACCTTGCCGACTGGCTCGACACCTTCCCCAAGCTGTTCGAGGACGCGATGAGCCTCGTCGTCGACAACCGCATCTTCAAGCAGCGCAACGTCGATATCGCGATCGTCTCCAAGGACGATGCTGTGCGCTGGGGCTTTTCGGGCCCGATGATCCGCGGCAGCGGCATCGCCTGGGATCTGCGCAAATCGCAGCCTTATGATGTCTATGACCGGATGGAGTTCGACGTTCCCGTCGGCACCCGCGGCGACTGCTATGACCGCTTCATGGTCCGCGTCGAGGAAGTCCGCCAGTCCGCGCGCATCATGCGCCAGTGCCTCAACGACATGCCCGAAGGCCCGATCGCCTCGCTCGACCGCAAGATCGTGCCGCCCAAGCGCGGCGAGATGAAGCAGTCGATGGAAGCGCTGATCCATCACTTCAAGCTGTACACCGAAGGCTTCCACGTCCCTGCCGGCGAGGTCTATGTCGCGACCGAAAGCCCCAAGGGCGAGTTTGGCGTCTATCTGGTGAGCGACGGAACCAACAAGCCCTATCGCTGCAAGATCCGCCCGACCGCGTTCTCGCACCTCCAGGCGATGGATTTCATGTCGCGCGGCCACATGCTTTCCGACGCGACCGCGATTCTGGGCGCGATCGACGTGGTGTTCGGGGAGTGCGACCGGTGACCGTGCAGATGGCCGTCGCAGAGGCGATGATCGCGCATTACAACGCGCAGGATGCCGACGCCTATGTCGCGCTGATGACTGACGATGCCTGTGAAGCGGGCTATCGCGGCGAAGTGCTTCGCGCTGGCAAGGAAGGCGTGCGCTCCGGGCTCAAGGCGATGTTCGCCGAATATCCGGAGAACCGCGCCGAAGTGCTCTCGGGCCACATGCTGGGCGAATATGTCGTCCTGCACGAACGCGTCTCGCGCTCCTCGCAGAGCGAACCGTTCGAGGTCATGTCGATCTACAGTTTCAATGGCGACAAGGTGTCGCGCGTGGAGTTTGTCCGCTGATGGCTGACGCAGCCCATATCCCCGATGAAGCCGAAACCCGCGCCCGCTGGGGCGGTTTCGCATTCACGCAAGAGAATCTCGCGATCGCGAAGACCGTCATCGCGCGCTATCCCGAAGGGCGCCAGCGCTCGGCGGTCATGCCGCTGCTCGATCTGGCGCAGCGCCAGGTGGGTGCGGACACGCAGACGCAGGGCTGGCTGCCCGTTCCGGTGATCGAATATGTCGCAGCTATGCTCGATATGCCGTACATCCGCGCCTACGAAGTCGCGAGCTTCTACACCATGTACAATCTCGCGCCGGTCGGGCGTTTCCACGTGCAGGTTTGCGGCACCACGCCGTGCCTGCTGCGCGGATCGGACGATGTCATGGCGGCCTGCGCCAACAAGGGACTCGTCAAGGGCAAGACCACGCCCGACGGCCTGTTCACGCTGACCGAGGTCGAGTGCATGGGCAACTGCGCCAATGCACCGATGGTCCAGATCAACGACGATAACTTCGAGGATCTGGATTACGACAGCACCACGCGCATCCTGGAAGCGCTGGCTGCGGGCGAAAGCCCCAAGGCCGGCACCCAGATCGCCGGGCGCCACACCAGCGAGCCCGAGGGCGGACCGACATCGCTGAAGGCCATGGTCGATGCCAATCATGATTATCGCGGGGAATGGTGATGAGCTTTGATTTTCTCACCGACAAGGATCGCATCTTCACCAACGTCTATGGCTATCAGCCGTGGAACCTGAAGGCGGCCGAGGCGCGCGGTGACTGGGACAAGACCAAGGACCTGATCGCCTGGGGCCAGGACAAGATCATCGACGAGATGAAGGCGTCTGGCCTGCGCGGTCGTGGCGGTGCGGGTTTCCCCACCGGCATGAAGTGGAGCTTCATGCCCAAGGAATCGAAGGACGGTCGTCCCAGCTTCCTGGTGATCAACGCCGATGAATCCGAGCCTGGCAGCTGCAAGGATCGCGAAATCCTGCGCCACGATCCGCACAAATTGATCGAAGGCGCGCTGATCGCGGGCTTCGCGATGCGCGCGCGCGCTGCGTATATCTACGTGCGCGGCGAATACATCCGCGAAGCGCAGGTGCTGCAGGCTGCGGTCGATGAGGCCTATGAAGCCGGGTTGATCGGCAAGAACGCCGCCAAGTCGGGCTATGATTTCGACGTCTTCGTCCATCGCGGCGCGGGCGCCTATATCTGCGGCGAAGAAACCGCGATGATCGAGAGCCTCGAAGGCAAGAAGGGCCAGCCGCGGCTCAAGCCGCCGTTCCCGGCGGGCGCGGGCCTTTACGGTTGCCCGACCACGGTCAACAACGTCGAGTCGATCGCGGTGGTGCCGACGATCCTGCGGCGCGGCGCGAGCTGGTTTGCCAGCTTCGGGCGCGAGAACAACAAGGGCACCAAGCTGTTTCAGATCAGCGGGCATGTCGACAAGCCCTGTGTGGTCGAAGAAGCGATGAGCATTCCGTTCCGCGACCTGATCGAGAAGCATTGCGGCGGCATTCGCGGGGGCTGGGACAATCTGCTCGCGGTAATCCCCGGCGGTTCGTCGGTGCCTTTGGTGCCTGCCGCGCAGATCATGGACGCGCCGATGGATTTCGACGGCCTCAAGGAAGTCGGCTCGGGTCTTGGCACCGCAGCTGTCATCGTCATGGACAAGTCGACAGACATCGTTCAGGCGATCAGCCGACTGAGCTACTTCTACAAGCACGAAAGCTGTGGCCAGTGCACCCCGTGCCGCGAAGGCACCGGCTGGATGTGGCGCGTGATGGAGCGGATGCGCACCGGAGACGCCGACATCAGCGAAATCGATACGCTGTACGAAGTCACCAAGCAGGTCGAAGGCCACACCATCTGCGCGCTCGGCGATGCCGCAGCCTGGCCGATCCAGGGCCTCATCAAGCATTTTCGTCCGGAGATGGAGCGCCGCATTGTTGAAAAGCAGGGCGGCGGCCTGATGGAGGCGGCGGAGTAATTATGCCTAAACTGACCGTAGACGGGATCGAAGTTGAAGTCCCCCAGGGCGCGACCGTGCTGCAGGCCTGCGAGGCTGCCGGCAAGGAAATCCCGCGCTTCTGCTATCACGAACGGCTGAGCATCGCTGGCAACTGCCGGATGTGCCTGGTCGAGGTGAAGCCCGGACCGCCCAAGCCGCAGGCGAGCTGCGCGTTGCCCGCGATGGACAACCAGGAAGTCCGCACCAACTCCGACATGGTGAAAAAGGCACGCGAAGGCGTGATGGAGTTCCTGCTGATCAATCACCCGCTCGATTGCCCGATCTGCGATCAGGGCGGCGAGTGCGACCTGCAGGACCAGTCGGTGGCCTATGGCCGCGGCGGTTCGCGCTATGACGAAAACAAGCGCGCGGTCACCGAAAAGTACATGGGTCCGATCATCAAGACGGTGATGACCCGCTGCATCCACTGCACCCGCTGCGTGCGTTTTGCCGAGGAAGTCGCGGGCACCGAGCAGATCGGTGCGATCGGTCGCGGCGAGAACATGCAGATCACCAGCTATCTGGAAAAGGCGGTCTCGTCCGAGCTTTCGGGCAATGTCATCGATCTGTGCCCCGTCGGCGCGCTGACCTCGCGTCCCTATGCCTATGAAGCACGTCCCTGGGAGCTCAAGAAGACCTTGGGCATCGACGTGATGGACGCGGTCGGCACCAACATCCGCTTCGACAGCCGGGGCAGGGAAGTGCTGCGTGTGCTGCCGCGCGTCAATGACGACGTCAACGAGGAGTGGGCGCACGACAAGACCCGGTACGCGGTCGATGGCCTGATGCGCCGCCGGCTCGACCGGCCTTATGTGCGCACCAACGGCAAGCTGGTCGAGGCGACCTGGGCGCAGGCGTTTGCAGCAATCGCTGCGGTCAACGCCGGATCGAGCGTGGCGGCCGTCGCGGGCGATCTGCTCGACTGCGAAACCATGTTTGCCGCGCGCGAACTGCTGGCCAAGATGGGTTCGAGCCTGATCGAAGGCCGCCAGACCGGCCTCAAATACGACACCTCCAGCCTCGCTGCGGTCAACTTCAACTCGACGCTCAACGGCATCGAGACCGCCGATGCGATCCTGCTGGTGGGCACCAATCCGCGCTGGGAAGCGCCTTTGGTCAACACCCGCATCCGCAAGGCGATCAAGCACGGCGCCAAGGTCTACGCGATCGGCGACGAGATCGACCTTACCTACAAGGTCGAATGGCTGGGCAACGACATGGGCCTGCTTAGCACTCTGCCCGATGCGGTGTCTGACGTGTTCAAGGGCGCCAAGCGTCCCGCGCTGATCATGGGCGGCGGTGCGCTGGGCGTCGAAGGCGCGCATGGCGCAGCGCTTGCGCTTGCGGACAGCTTCGGCATGGTTCGCGATACCGAAGACGGTCCCTGGAACGGCTTCAACGTCCTGCACATGGCCGCATCGCGCATGGGCGGGCTGATGCTCGGCTGGGCACAGTCCGGTGGCATCGCCGATCTGGTCGCCGCCAAGCCCAAGCTGCTGCTCGCGCTGGGTGCGGACGAGGTCGACTTCAGCCAGTTCGATGGCAGCTTCAAGGTGTTCATCGGCCATCATGGCGACAAGGGTGCGGCCGTTGCCGATGTCATCCTGCCGTCTGCGGCGTACCCTGAAAAGAACGGCACCTATGTCAATGTCGAAGGCCGGGTGCAGATGAGCGACAAGGCCGTGTTCGCGCCGGGAGATGCCCGCGAGGACTGGTCGATCCTGCGCGCTTTGTCCGAGGTCCTGGGCCAGACGCTTCCGTTCGACAGCTTTGTCGAATGCCGCGCGGCGATGATCGCTGCGGTCCCGGCGCTGGGCATCGAGGGGCTTGCCTCTTACGACTGGGCACCCCCCAGGCTGGCGTCCAGCCCGCAGGGTCCGGTCGGCTACCCGATCAAGGATTTCTACCTGACCAATGCCATCGCGCGCGCCAGCACGACGATGCAGCGCTGCTCGGCTGAACTGCTGCACGGCGAAGCGATGCTGGAGGCCGCGGAATGACCGAGTTTTTCCAATCGTCGCTGGGCATGGGCTGGGGCTGGTTCGTCGCCAACCTTATCCTCATCCTGCTGATCGCGCTGCCGGTGATGCTGTCGGTGGCGATCGTCATCTATTTCGACCGCAAGATCTGGGCGTCGATGGCGCTGCGTCGTGGCCCTAACGTCGTAGGCCCGTTCGGCATCCTGCAGAGCTTCGCCGACGCGCTGAAGGTGTTTCTGCAAGAAACCATCATTCCTTCGGGCGCGAACAAGGGCCTGTTCCTGATCGCGCCGATCATCACCTTCACCGTGGCGTTGCTGTCCTGGGCGGTGGTCCCGTTCGACCAGGACATGGTGCTGGCCGATATCAACGTCGGCCTGCTCTACATCCTCGCGGTAAGTTCGCTGGGCGTTTATGGCGTGGTGATCGCAGGCTGGGCGTCGAACTCGAAATACCCGTTCTTCTCGGCGCTGCGCGCGGCGGCACAGATGATCTCGTACGAGGTCTCGATCGGCTTCATCATCGTCACTGTCGTGCTGTGGACCGGCAGCTTCAACCTCAATGACATTGTCGAGGCGCAGCGCGGGCACGGGCTTGGCTTCATCAACTGGTACGGGTTCAACCTGCTGCTCTACCCGATGGCGGTGATGTTCCTGATCTCGTCGCTCGCTGAAACCGCGCGCGCGCCGTTCGATCTGACCGAAGCCGAGAGCGAGCTGGTTGCAGGCTATCAGACCGAATATTCCTCGATGGCGTTCGCTCTGTTCTGGCTGGGCGAATATGCCAACGTGCTGCTGATGTGCACGCTCAACGCGGTGCTGTTCTGGGGTGGCTGGCTGCCGCCGTTCGAATGGGCGCCGCTCTATGCCGTCCCCGGCATCTTCTGGCTGATCCTCAAGATTTCCGCGTTCTTCTTCATCTTCAGCTGGGTCAAGGCGACGGTGCCTCGCTACCGTTATGACCAATTGATGCGGCTGGGCTGGAAGGTGTTCCTGCCGATCTCGCTGCTGTGGATTTTCCTGGTGTCGGGCTATCTGATGCTCACACGCTACGGGGTCTGATAGACATGTTGCAAACTCTCAAAGCCTTTACGCTGTACGAGTTCGTGAAGGCGCACGCGCTGACCTTGAAGTATTTCTTCAAGCCCAAGGCGACGATCAACTATCCGTTCGAGAAGAACCCGCTGTCCCCGCGTTTCCGTGGCGAGCATGCGTTGCGTCGTTATCCCAACGGCGAAGAGCGCTGCATCGCGTGCAAGTTGTGCGAGGCCGTGTGCCCCGCCCAGGCGATCACCATCGAGGCCGAACCGCGCGGTATTGGAGAAGGGGGCGACGGCAGCCGCCGCACCACGCGCTACGACATCGACATGACCAAGTGCATCTTCTGCGGCTTTTGCCAGGAAGCGTGCCCGGTCGATGCGATCGTCGAAGGGCCGAACTTTGAATATGCCACCGAGACCCGCGAGGAGCTCATCTACGACAAGGGCAAGCTGCTTGAGAATGGCGACAAATGGGAACGTGCCATTGCCGCCAACCTTGAAGCGGATGCCCCTTATCGTTAAGGCGCACACGAATTCGATTCACCGAAGGCTTTTGACCCGCTGGGAGACGCGGGGCAGGGGCCGGATACCAGACCTGCTCGATTGGGCGCATCGGGGGCTGTAAAGCTTTGATCCAGATATTTGCCTTTTACATGTTCGCGTCGGTGGTGATCGCCAGCGGTGCGTTCACCATCCTCGCCCGCAACCCGGTGCATTCGGTGCTCTGGCTGATCCTCGCGTTCTTCAACGCGGCGGGATTGATGATCCTGATCGGTGCCGAGTTCATCGCGATGCTGCTGGTGATCGTCTATGTTGGCGCGGTCGCGGTGCTGTTCCTGTTCGTCGTGATGATGCTCGACATCGATTTTGCCGAACTGCGCGGCGGCTTCATGAGGAACCTGCCTTTGGGCCTCGCGCTCGCGGCGGTGTTCCTGGCCGAGCTGGTGTTCGGCATCGGTGCGTATCGCGCGGGCAACATCGCGCTGGGCGAGCATTCGCTCAACCCCGCACGCATGGGCGCGAGCAACATCCAGGCTGTGGGTGAGCTGCTCTATACCCGCTATATCTTCCTGTTCGAAAGCGCAGGCCTTGTGCTGCTGGTGGCGATGGTCGGTGCGATCGTGCTGACCCACCGCAAGCGCGCCGGGGTCCGCCCGCAGAACATCGCATCGCAGGTGCGCCGTCGTCCCGAAGAGGCCACGCGCAACACGCAGCCCGTCGTCGGTGAAGGTGTCGAGCTATGATTGGTATCGAGCATTATCTCGTGGTCAGCTCTATCCTGTTCGTGATGGGCGTGCTGGGCATCTTCCTCAACCGCAAAAACGTCATCATCATCCTGATGGCGATCGAGCTCATCCTGCTCGCGGTGAATATCAACCTCGTCGCGTTCAGTGTGTTCCTGGGCGACATGGTGGGCCAGGTGTTCGCCATGTTCGTGCTGACCGTTGCGGCAGGCGAAGCGGCGATCGGTCTTGCGATCCTGGTCATCTACTTCCGCGGCCGCGGCACCATTGCGGTTGACGACGTCAACCAGATGAAGGGTTAAGCACATGGCCATCACCCTGATCGTCTTCCTGCCGCTGCTGGCAGCCATCATCGCTGGGCTGGGCAACCGGATCATCGGCAATGTCCCCGCCAAGGTGGTGACGACCGCCGCCCTGTTCGCCGCGTGCGCGCTCAGCTGGCCGATCTTCCTTGGTTTCCTCGGCGGCACCTCGACCGAATATGTCGTGCCGGTATTGTCCTGGCTGCGCTCGGGCGACCTGCAGTTCGACTGGGCGCTGCGCGTCGATACGCTGACCGCTGTCATGCTGGTCGTGGTGACCTCGGTGTCCGCACTCGTCCACCTGTATAGCTGGGGCTATATGGACGAGGACCCGGACCAGCCGCGTTTCTTCGCTTATCTCTCGCTGTTCACCTTCGCCATGCTGATGCTGGTGACCGCCGACAACCTCGTCCAGATGTTCTTCGGCTGGGAAGGTGTGGGCCTTGCCTCGTATCTGCTGATCGGTTTCTGGTTCCGCAAGCCCAGCGCCAATGCGGCTGCGATCAAGGCGTTCGTGGTCAACCGCGTCGGCGATCTTGGCTTCATGATGGGAATCTTCGGCACCTTCCTGGTGTTCGGCACCGTCTCGATCCCCGCGATCCTGGCAGCGGCGCCCGGCATGGAAGGCGCGACCATCGGTTTCCTTGGCGGACGCTTCGACCTCATGACCGTCCTGTGCCTGCTGCTGTTCATCGGCGCGATGGGCAAGTCGGCGCAGCTCGGGCTGCACACCTGGCTGCCGGATGCGATGGAAGGCCCGACGCCTGTGTCGGCGCTGATCCATGCCGCGACCATGGTTACCGCCGGCGTGTTCATGGTCTGCCGCCTGTCGCCGATGTTCGAGGCCAGCCCGACCGCGCTCACCGTGGTGACCATCGTCGGCGCGTGCACGGCGCTGTTCGCCGCGACCGTCGGTTTGGTGCAGACAGATATCAAGCGCGTGATCGCCTATTCGACCTGCTCGCAGCTGGGCTACATGTTCTTTGCAGCAGGCGTCGGCGCCTATGGCGCGGCAATGTTCCACCTGTTCACGCATGCGTTCTTCAAGGCGCTGCTGTTCCTTGGCGCAGGCTCGGTGATCCACGCGATGCACCACGAACAGGACATGCGCTATTATGGCGGCTTGCGTAAATCGATCCCGATCACCTTCTGGGCGATGATGGCGGGTACGCTCGCGATTACCGGCGTGGGTATCGTAGGCGTCGCAGGCTTTGCCGGTTTCTATTCCAAGGACGGCATCATCGAGGCGGCCTTCGCTTCCGGAACGCAGGTTGGCCAGTTCGCTTTCAGCATCGGCGTGATCGCGGCTCTGCTGACCAGCTTCTACAGCTGGCGCCTGATGTTCCTGACCTTCTTCGGCAAGCCGCGCTGGATCGAATCCGAGCACATCCAGCACAGCGTCCATAAGACGCCGGTGCAGGCAGGCGCGGACACCACGGGCGGCTATCACCCGCACGAGAGCCCGTTGCCGATGCTGATCCCGCTGATCGTGCTGACCATCGGCGCGGTCGCCGCAGGGTTCGTCTTCCACCACGCGTTCATCGATGCGGAGCATGGCAAGGCGTTCTGGAACGGCAGCCTGTTCTTCAACGAGCATCTGATGCACGAGATGCACGAGGTTCCGTTGTGGGTGAAGCTGGCCTCTACCGTCGCGATGCTGGTGGGTCTTGCCACCGCGATCCTGATGTATGTGGTCAACAGGAGCTTGCCTGCCAAGCTCGCCGGGGCGCTGGCGCCGGTCTACCAGTTCCTGCTCAACAAGTGGTATTTCGACGAGCTGTACAACCACATCTTCGTCAAGCCATCCATGGCGCTGGGCCGCTTCTTCTGGAAGGTGGGCGACGAGGGGACGATCAACCGCTTCGGCCCGGATGGCGCCGCGGTCTTGGTCGCCTCGGGCAGCCGCATGGCGGTGAAGCTCCAATCCGGTTTCCTTTACAGTTACGCTCTGGTGATGCTGCTCGGCCTTGTGGCGGCGCTCACCTGGCTGATGGTGCGCTGACATGAACGATCTGGGATTTCCTGTGCTGTCGATGATGCTCGCCGTGCCAATGGCGGCGGCGATCGCGTGTCTGTTCGTCAGCGCCAACACCGCGCGCTGGCTGGCACTCACCGCCACGCTGATAGATATGGCGCTCGGCATTGTGCTGTGGATGAACTTCGACATCGGCGGAGCGCAGTGGCAGTTCGTCGAGAAAGCGGCGCTGTTCGACCGATTCAGCTGGGCGCTGGGCATCGATGGCATCGCGCTGATGCTGATCATGCTCTCGGTGTTCCTGATGCCGATCTGCATCGGCGCGAGCTGGGAGGCGATCCAGACCCGCGTCGGCGAGTACATGGCCGCGTTCCTGCTGATGGAAGTGCTGATGATCGGCGTGTTCGCCGCGCAGGACATCTTCCTGTTCTACATCTTCTTCGAGGCAGGCCTGATCCCGATGTACCTGATCATCGGCATCTGGGGCGGTGCGAACCGAATCTACGCGAGCTACAAGTTCTTCCTCTACACCCTGCTCGGATCGGTGCTGATGCTGATCGCAATGTTCTGGATGGTGAACGAGGCGGGCACGTCGGACATCCCGACGCTAATGGCCTATGACTTCCCGCTCGAGGCGCAATCCTGGCTGTGGCTGGCGTTCTTCGCGAGCTTCGCGGTCAAGATGCCGATGTGGCCTGTGCACACCTGGCTGCCCGATGCGCACGTGCAGGCACCCACCGCGGGCTCGGTGATCCTGGCGGGCGTGCTGCTCAAGATGGGTGGCTATGGCTTTATCCGCTTCTCGCTGCCGATGTTCCCCGATGCGTCGGTGGACTACATCTGGCTGGTGTTCGCGCTGTCGATGGTCGCGGTGGTCTACACCTCGCTGATCGCGCTGGTGCAGAGCGACATGAAGAAGCTGATCGCTTATTCGTCGGTCGCGCATATGGCGATCGTTACCGTCGGGCTCTTTGCGTTCAACCGTCAGGGCCTGGAAGGCGCGCTGATCGTCATGCTCAGCCACGGTCTGGTCTCGGGCGCCTTGTTCCTGTGCGTCGGCGTGATCTACGACCGGCTGCACACCCGCGAGATCGATCGTTACGGCGGTCTCTCGATAAACATGCCGCGTTATGCACTGCTGTTCCTGCTGTTCACGATGGCCTCGATCGGCTTGCCGGGCACCAGCGGCTTTGTCGGCGAGTTCCTCTCGCTGGTGGGCGTCTACGAGGTGTCGAGCTGGGTTGCGATCGTCTCGACCACGGGCATCATCCTGGGCGCGGCATACATGCTCTATCTCTACCGGCGCGTGGCCTATGGCGTGATCAAGTCGGATGACGTCGCCGCCATGCCTGATCTCAACAAGCGCGAGATCGCGCTGCTGCTGCCGATCGCACTCGTTGTGCTGTGGATGGGGGTCTACCCCGAAAGCTTCATGGCACCGATGCGCAAGGATGTCGGCGCGCTCGAGGCGCGGCTCGCTGCCGCCAAGCCCTTGGGCGATGCTCAGGTCAAGCTGGGCTCAGGTCCCGCTCTCACGCCCGCAGCCCATGCTGAAGAAGGCCATCACTGATGAATTACGCGCTCTGGTTCCAG
Source organism: Blastomonas fulva (assembly GCF_003431825.1). GTDB lineage: Bacteria > Pseudomonadota > Alphaproteobacteria > Sphingomonadales > Sphingomonadaceae > Blastomonas > Blastomonas fulva. Next base: position 2,840,871 of record NZ_CP020083.1, read on the forward strand.
CTGGCCTCGCCGGAAATCGTCCTCAGCATTTCCAGCCTCGTGCTGCTGCTGATCGCCGCATGGGGTGGCAACAAGGCGTCGCGCATGGTCAGCGTGCTCGCGGTCGTCGCGCTGTTCGGCGCGCTGGCGCTGTCGCTCAACTTCCTGTTCGACCCGGCTTTTGCTGATGGCGCGGATGCGTTCTACGGCCAGTATCGCATGGACCGCTTTGCCTCGCTGTCAAAGGTGCTGATCTTCCTGTCGGCGATCGGCTGTGTCATCGTCGCGCCCAAGTTCTTCGCGCGCGGTGACATGATGCGCGCGGAATACCCGATCCTCATCCTGTTCGCTTCGATCGGCATGGGGTTGATGGTCTCGGCGGTCGATCTGCTGACGCTGTACATTGGTCTCGAGCTCAACAGCCTTGCCGCGTACGTGCTCGCAAGCTTCCTGCGAAGCGATCATCGTTCGGCAGAGGCAGGTCTCAAGTATTTCGTGCTCGGCGCGCTGGCGAGCGGCATCCTGCTGTTCGGCATGTCTTTGCTCTATGGCTTTACCGGCACCACCAGCTTCATCGGCATCCAGACCGCGTTTGCCGATGGCGTTTCGACCGGCGCGCTGTTCGGGATCGTCTTCGTGCTTTCGGGCCTGGCGTTCAAGATCAGCGCGGTTCCGTTCCACATGTGGACCCCCGACGTCTATGAGGGTGCGCCGACCCCGGTGACCACCTTCTTCGCCACCGCGCCCAAGGTCGCTGCCCTCGCGTTGACCATGCGCGTCGCGATCGAGGCGTTCGGCGGTCAGCAGAGCATCTGGCAGCAGATCGTGATCTTCGTGGCGCTGGCCTCGATCATCCTGGGCGCTGCTGGCGCCATCGGGCAGACGAACATCAAGCGGCTGCTGGCCTATTCGTCGATCAACAATGTCGGTTTCATGCTGATCGGACTTGCCTGCGGAACGCCAGAAGGCGCATCGGCAATGATGACCTATCTGGTGATCTATGTCGCGATGACGCTGGGCAGCTTTGTGTGCGTGCTCGATCTCAACGATCGCACCGGCGCGCCTGTCGAGGATATCGGCAAGCTTGCAGGGCTTTCGCGGACGCGCCCGGGTCTGGCCGCAGCGCTTGCCGTGTTCATGTTTAGCCTTGCCGGCATCCCGCCGCTGTTCGGCTTCTGGGGCAAGTTCGTCGTGTTCGATGCCGCAGTGGCGGCAGGCCTGATCCCGCTCGCCGCGATCGGCATCGCCGCCTCGGTAATCGGTGCGTTCTACTACCTCAAGGTCATCAAGGTCATGTACTTCGATGAGCCCGCCGATGTCATCGCACCGAGCGATTCGCCCGCGCGCATGGTGCTGGTTGCGATCACCGCGCTGTTCGTGTCGCCGCTGGGCTATTTCGCGACATTGGCGCTGAGCCCGGTGACGGCAGGGGCCGCCAAGGCACTGTTCTGGTCGGCCTGATCGAAACGGTCGCGCTGACCGCATCCACCAATGCGGACATGCTCGAGCGTGCCGAGGCGGGCGCGCCCGAAGGATTGTGGATCCGGGCCGAGCGGCAGAGCGGGGGCCGCGGACGGCTTGGCCGGCAATGGCTGAGCCCTTTGGGCAATCTGTATTGCAGCACCCTCGTGCGGATCGGCTCCCAGGATCCCGCCGCGCATCTGCTGGCTTTCGTCGCGGGGCGTGCGGTGCTCGATACCGTCCGTGCGATTCTCCCCGACAGTCATGCCCGGCTAAAATGGCCCAACGACGTGCATGTCGATGGCGCAAAGCTTGCCGGAATATTGCTTGAGCGCCGGCGCGATGCAGTGGTGGTCGGCATAGGCATGAATGTCGCGATTGCGCCCGAGGTTACAGGGCGCAGCGTCACGTCGCTGCACGATCAGGGCGCGATGGCGCAGGTGGATGCAGCAGCGGTGATCGAGCTGCTCGAACCGCGCTTCCGGTCGCGCCTGTTGCAATGGCGAACGACCGACCCTGCAACGCTGCTTGAAGTCTGGTGCGCCGCCGCGCATAAGCCCGGGGAAGCGATGGCGGTCCAGCGGGGCCCCGAGGATCGAATTGAGGGTGTGTTCGAAGGTCTGTCCACGGATGGCGCGCTGCTGCTGCGGTGTGCCGATGGGCGGATCGAATCCGTCAGCGCAGGCGATGTCCATCTCCTCGCTTGAAGCCGTTTAGTCGAAATGAAGGACGTGACGCATGCTGCTTGCCATTGATGTCGGCAACACCAACGCCGTGTTTGCGCTGTTCAACGAACGCACGATCAAGGCGCGCTGGCGGATATCCACCGATGCGCGCCGCACTGCGGACGAATATGCGGTGTGGCTGAACCAGCTGCTCGCGCTGGAAGGCTTCATCCGGCAGGATATCAGCCAGGTGATCATCTCCACCGTGGTGCCGCGCGCGCTGCACAATCTGCAGGTGCTTTCGCGCAAGTATTTCAGTGTCGAGCCACTGATCGCCGGGGTTGAACCTGCGGACTGGCAGATGCAGATCGATGTCGACGAGCCCAAGTCGCTGGGCGCCGACCGCGCGGTCAATTCGATTGCGGCGCACGCACTGCATCCCGGTGATATCATCATCATCGACTTTGGCACTGCAACCACCTATGACGTCGTGGATTATACGGGTGCCTACAAGGGGGGCATCATTGCGCCGGGGATCAACCTCTCGCTCGATGCCCTGGTTCAAGCCGCCGCAAAGCTGCCGCGCATCGCGATAGAAACCCCGCGCAACAACCGCTCTGTCATCGGCCGCAACACCGAGGACCAGATGCAGATCGGCGTGTTCTGGGGCTATGTCGCGATGATGGAAGGACTGGTCGCACGGATGCGCGCCGAAATCGGCCGCCCGGCCAAGGTTATCGCTACCGGCGGACTTGCGGTGCTGTTTGATGAGCACACGACGATATTTGATGCGGTCGAACCCGACCTGACCCTGCAGGGTCTCGCCATGATTGCCGAAAGGGCATTTTGATTACATGAAACCTGGAAAAGAATTGTTGTTCCTGGCCCTTGGCGGGTCGGGCGAAATTGGCATGAATGCCAACCTCTACGGCTGCGACGGCAAATGGGTCATGGTCGATCTGGGCATGACCTTCAGCGATCCGGCCTATCCCGGTGTCGAGCTGGTGTTTCCCGATCTAGAGTTCATCGAGGAACGCGCCGACGACCTGCTCGGCATTGTGCTGACGCATGGCCATGAAGACCATATCGGCGCGCTGCCGTATCTGGCGGCGGACCTCAATGTCCCACTGTTCGCAACGCCGTTCACCGCCGACCTGATCCGCCGCAAGCTCGAGGAGCAGGGGCTGGTCAAGGATGTCGAGCTCAACGTCATCGAGAACGAGGGCAGCCTTCAGCTCGGCCCGTTCGGCTTCCGCTATCTGCCGCTGGCGCACTCGATCGCAGAAGGCAACGCGCTGCTGATCGACACGCCCTATGGCCGCATTTTCCACACCGGCGACTGGAAGCTCGACGACGAGCCGATCGTCGGGGTGCCTTCAACGCCCGAGACGCTCACCGCGCTCGGCGACGAGGGCGTGCTCGCGATGGTCTGCGATTCGACCAACGTCTTCAATCCCGAAAGCTCGGGCTCCGAAGGCGCGGTGCGTGATGCGCTGATCAAGGCGGTAAAGCCCCTCAAGGGTAGGGCGCTGATCACCACCTTCGCCTCCAATGTCGCGCGCCTGCACACGCTGGGCGAGGTTGCCAAGGCGACCAATCGCGCCTTCTGCGTCGCCGGGCGCTCGCTCGATCGCATCATCGCGGTCGCCAAGGCCAATGGCTATTTGAAGGACCTTCCCGAACTGGTCGACTTCGACACCGCCATGGGTATGCCGCGCCGCCAGGTGCTGGTAGTCGCCACCGGCGGCCAGGGCGAACCGCGCGCTGCGCTCGCGCGCGTGGCCGAGGGCAACCACCAGATCAAGCTTGAGGCGGGTGACACCGTGCTGTTTTCGTCCAAGGTCATCCCCGGCAACGAGATCGCGATTGGCCGCATCCAGAACAAGCTGGCCGAAGACGGCATCCAGATGATCACCGACCGCCAGGCCGATATTCATGTGTCGGGCCATCCGGGACGCCCAGAGCTTGCAGAGATGTACCGCTGGATCAGGCCGCAGATCCTGGTGCCGGTGCATGGCGAAATGCGCCACATGACCGAGCAGGCCCGGTTCGGGACCGAGCAGGGCATCCCTTCGGTGGTGGTGCAGAAGAACGGCGATATGGTACGGCTTGCCCCCGGCAAGCCCGGAGTGATCAGCCGCGAGCGCGCCGGCCGGTTGGTGCTGGATGGCGATGTCATCCTGCCCGCCGATGGCATGACCATGGCCGAGCGGCGCAAGCTCGCGGTCAATGGACAGGTCAGCGTCGCGGTCGCGCTCGACGGGCGCGGCGGACTGATCGGCGATCCGGTGGTGCGCGCGCTGGGGCTTCCGGTCGAGGACGATCTCGATGCATTCATCGCCGAGACGATCGAGGATGTGCGCGAGGCGATCAACAAGCCAGGCAAGGCCAAGCCGAAGGGCAGGGGCGGCAGGTCGGAAGGCCGGTCGTCGGGCGGAGGCAACGACGTGCAGGAGGCGATCCGCCTTGCCGTGCGCCGTGCCGCGACGCGCTGGACCGGCAAAAAGCCTGTCGTCACGGTCTTGATGATCGCGGGCTGACGACCCACTTGGGCGCAAGGCAACAGGACATGAGCGCATGAGCTGGACGAGCATTGCTGCAATCTATCTGCTGTTCTGGGTGATCACCGCGTTCGTGGTGATGCCCTTCGGCGTGCGCACCGCGGAAGAGCTGGGGATCGAGAAGGTTCGCGGCCAGGCAGACAGCGCGCCCGCCAATTTCAAGCCGCTTCGCGTCGTCCTGATCACCACCGCGCTGTCCGCGGTGGTGTTCGGGCTGTTCTATGCCAACTATGTCAACGGCTGGATTGGACCATCGGATGTCAACATCTTCGGCAAGCCGCCAGGCGCCGAATGAAGGCTGCCGGGGGCTGACCCGTCCGTCTTGCGTTTAGTGTGAGACTTTGTCGCCATTTGCTGCTATACGATGGCTATCGCGCGATCCATGATCCAAGCCAGCGCGCGACTGAGAGACTCGCGGCATCCTTGCTCCACGCTCTTGCTTGCTCAGCAACACGAGCCAATGCATGCCAGATATCAACCAGCTTTTCGACAATCTCCACGTTGCGCACATGCGCGCGCTGCATTCGCCTTGCGCGGATGAGCGCGACACGCAGGCCAGCCTGGCGCGCGTCGAAGATCTGCGGGTGCATGCGATCGCCTATCCCCAGCCGGGCAGCTTCATGCCTGGCTGATGCCATCCGGGCGAAGGGTCGTGCCGCAAGGCGATGACCTGTTGCCCGCATCTTCGCGTGCAATGGCCGGGACCGGGCGTTGCACAGGTCGAAATCGAACTTCCGGTCCCGGACTATGCAGGGGGAACTGTCCGCAAATGTGTGCGGCCCCATGCAATCGACACTTAAGGAAATGACTATGCCTATTGGCACCGTAAAGTTCTTCAATGCCGACAAGGGCTATGGTTTCATTCAGCCCGACGATGGCGGCAACGACGCGTTCGTTCACATCAGCGCCGTTGAAGCATCGGGCATGCGCACGCTCGATCGCGACCAGCGCGTGAACTTTGAACTGGAACAGGATCGCCGCGGCAAGATGGCGGCTGTCCGTCTTTCGGCTGCTGCCTGATTTTCAGGTGCTAGGGTGCGGGGTGGCGGTTTGCGCCGCTCCGCAGCCTCATTCAGGTCTGGTCGTTGCCCTCAGAACGACCCAAAGATTTACGAGCGTTTAACGTATCGGTTCTAGCATGGTCTCAACAAGTGAAGGGCCGCGATATGCTGGACAGATTGCTTCGCGATCACAGGCTGATCCGCGAAAAAGCGCAGGCGCTTTTGCAGCTGCTTGATCATGAAACCATGCCCTCGCGTGCATTGCTTGCCGAGACCCGCTGGCGGGTCGGCAGCCACATCATGCAGCATCTCGCCTTCGAGGATCGCCATCTTTACGCCAAGCTGCTGCAGGACGAGCGTCCGCATGTCCGCGAAAGGGGACAGCAGTTCCAGGCCGAACTGGCCACTTTGTTCGCCGAATATGCCCAGCACGCCCAATATTGGACCCCGGATCGCATCGCTTCGGAGTGGAGCCGGTTTCGCGTCGAATCGCGCCGGATGACGCTGGCGATGTTCGCACGGATCGATCTGGAAGAGGTCGAGCTCTACCCGCTCGCTACCAATGCGGCGATCGACATGAAGACCAACGTCGCTCCCACCACCAACTGGACGCGTGAGGCTTTTGCGATCAAGGACGCGATCACCAAGGGGGCGTGCACCCTGCCGGCCTAGGCCGCAACCGGGCTGCTGCTGCAACCCCGTGCGCGAGAAGGTTTTCTCTGCCGCGCTAATCGTCTAAGCGCAGCGCCATGTCAGAGACGAATCCCGATATCCTGCCCGCAGGTCTTGCCGATCTGCTTCCTCCGCGCGCCGAACAGGCTGCGCGGCTCACCCGCAGCGCGATGGATGTACTGGCCGGGCATGGCTATGACCGGGTCTCGCCGCCGCTTGTGGAATATGAACGTTCGCTGGCAGCGCGCATGCAGGGCACCGGGCGCCAGCATCTGTTCCGCATGGTCGATCCTTCATCGATGCGTACGCTTGCCATTCGTTCGGACATCACTGTCCAGGTGGGCCGGGTGGCCACGACCCTGATGGCGTCGGCGCCGCGCCCGTTGCGGCTGAGCTATGCAGGCCAGGTGCTGCGCATCGCATCCGACCAGCTCAATCCCGAACGCGAGCGGCTGCAGATCGGCGCCGAACTGATCGGCCACGACAACATCGCCGCCGCGCAGGAAGTGGTGCGGATCGCGATCGAGGCGCTGGCCGAGGCAGGCGTCACCGGCATCACGGTCGATCTGACCTTGCCCGACCTCGTGGACACTCTTGCCGGCACCGCGTTCCCGCTGCCGCAGGGGCAGATTTCCTCGGTCCGGCGCGAACTCGACATGAAGGATGCAGGCGGGCTCACCGCATTGGGCGCTGACGCTTATCTGCCGCTGCTCTATGCCATGGGACCGTTCGAGGCCGCGATCGACTCGCTGGCCGCGATCGATGCCGGCGGCGTGCTCGCCAGCCGGATCACCGCGCTGCGCCAGATCGTGGCGGCACTGCCGGGCGATGTGACCGTCACGCTCGACCCCACCGAGCGTCACGGCTTCGAATACCAGAGCTGGTTCGGCTTTTCGCTCTACGCCGATGGCTGTGCAGGCGTGCTGGGGCGCGGCGGAACCTATGCCATCCCCGATGGCAAGGGCGGGGAAGAGGTCGCCACCGGCTTTTCGCTCTACCCCGATGCGCTGCTCGACATGACCCTGACCGGCGAACAGGGCGCTGCGGGCAAGCTGTTCCTGCCGCTGGGGCACGATCAGGCGGTCGCCGCAAGGCTGCGCGCGATCGGCTGGCGGACGCTGGCAGCGATCACCGATGCCGATGATGCGGTCGCGCTGGGCTGTTCGCACCGCTTGCAGGGCAGCGAGACTGTCGCGCTCTAAAGGCTGCGGCGTTCAGAATTCTTCGAGAAACGCTGTCACCGCCCGGGTGTGCGCATTGTCTCCTGCGCCCAGTTGGCGGTTGATGGTCATGTGGTTTTCTCCCGCGATCGACTGGACCACGGCTTTCGAGCCCGCAGCCCTGAGCGCGGCGGCGAGCGCGTTGGACTGCTCGGTTGCGTCCTGACGGCTGGCGACATGCAGGATCAGCCAGCGGCTGACATTGGGCGCGGCTGCGTGAGTGATCGGCGACAGCCGTGCCTGGCGCGCAGGGTCGGTGCCAAAGGCTGGGACATAGAGGCTCTTGGCGATCATCGGCGTGTCGCGCATCTGGCGTGCGACGTCATAGCCCGCACCGTCGAGCAGGATGACGCCTGCAATCCTGTCCATGTCCGATTTGAGATAGGCCGGGTCGGTCGACACCAGGGCCGCCAGATGTGCGCCCGCACTGTGCCCCATCACGATGACCCGGGCCGGATCGATACCCAGCGCCTGCGATTGGGCGAGCAGCTTGCGCAGCGCCGAGGCGACGTCCTCGGCCTGCTGCTCCACCGGAGCCTCGGGGAGCAGCCGGTATCCGACCGACGCAAATGCCCAGCCCTTGCCGACGAAAAAGTCGGGCTTTTGCTGCACCATGGAGCGGTCGCCGTTGCGCCAGCCGCCGCCATGCAGATAGACCACCAGCGGATATCCGCTTGCGGGCCGCTCCGCCTGAGGCAGATACAGATCGAACGTCTGCTGGGCGGCGGTACCATAGGCAATCGCGCGCAACGGGATATCGCTTGGCTGCGAGGGCCGCGCGGTCGGCCTGCGCTTGGCGATCCCTTCCACGAATTGCGCCTTGCAGCGTTCCGACAGCTCGTCGCCGCGCTCGCGCAGGCAGCTGCGCATCTCTGATCGGTTCAGCCCGCACAGCTTCACGATCTCTCGGCGGCATTCGCGATCAAGCAGCCGCTCGCGCCCGCCGCGCTGCTGGGCCAGGGTCGGGACGATCAGCGCGGGAGCGATCAGTCCGGCGGTCACCATCAGTGCAAAAGTCTTCCAGCGCATCGCCTGTCTCCGCAGCAATCCCTTGGGGCGAGCGCAAGTCTGCCGCACGCTGCTTGCCTGCGTCCATTCTCGAAGTGCATTAAATTGTATCATGTTTTGCCCTAACACACTGGACGCAAGCGGCTGCCGTCACTAGGACGAGCCCGCTTTGCGCGTCGCTGACGGCGCGTCCATCTCGCAAAAGGTATGGTTTTGTGGCCAATGTTACGGTGATCGGCGCCCAATGGGGCGATGAGGGCAAGGGCAAGATTGTCGACTGGCTGGCGGAGCGCGCCGATGCGGTGATCCGCTTTCAGGGCGGACACAATGCCGGACACACCCTGGTCATCGGCGAGAAGGTGTTCAAATTGTCGCTGCTGCCTTCGGGCATCGTGCGCGGGACGTTCAGCGTTATCGGCAACGGCGTGGTACTCGATCCCTGGGCGCTGCGCGACGAGGTCGCCAAATTGCGCGGGCAGGGGGTGGAAATCACCCCGGACAACCTCGCTGTGGCGGACAATTGCCCGCTGATCCTGCCTTTCCACCGCGATCTCGACGCGCTGCGCGAGGATGCCAGCGGCCAGGGCAAGATCGGCACCACCCGCCGCGGCATCGGCCCGGCCTATGAGGACAAGGTCGGCAGGCGCGCGATCCGCGTGTGCGATCTGGCGCATCTCGATGCGCTCGATCCGCAGCTTGACCGGCTGTGCGCACACCATGATGCGCTGCGCGCCGGGTTTGGCGAGCCGCCCATCGATCGTGCAGCCTTGCTGGCCGAACTCGCCGAGATCGCGCCGTTCGTGCTCGAATTCGCACAGCCGGTGTGGAAACGCCTCGGTGAAATTCGCCGCGCAGGTGCCCGCATGCTGTTCGAGGGCGCACAGGGCGTGCTGCTCGATGTCGACCATGGCACCTATCCGTTTGTCACTTCGTCGAACACCGTCACCGGCACTGCGTCGGGCGGCAGCGGTCTGGGCCCACAGGCCAGCGGCTTCGTGCTCGGCATCGTAAAGGCCTACACCACCCGCGTCGGATCGGGGCCGTTCCCGACCGAACTGCAGGACGAGGTTGGCCAGCGGCTGGGCGAGCGCGGGCATGAGTTCGGCACCGTGACCGGGCGTCAGCGGCGCTGCGGCTGGTTCGATGCGACCTTGGTGCGGCAGGCATGCGCGGTCGCAGGCGTCACCGGCATCGCGCTGACCAAGCTCGACGTGCTCGACGGCTTTGCCAAGCTCAAGATCTGCACCGGCTACCGGCTGAACGGCAAGGTGCTCGATTATTTCCCCGCGCATGCCGGCGATCAGGCTGCGGTCCAGCCGATCTACGAGGAGATGGACGGGTGGCACGAATCGACCGCGGGCGCGCGCAGCTGGGTTGACCTGCCCGCGCAGGCCATCAAGTATATCAAGCGCGTCGAAGAGCTGATCCAGTGCCCCGTGGCGCTGGTATCGACCTCGCCCGAGCGCGAAGACACGATCCTGGTGCGCGATCCCTTCGCGGACTGACGGGTCGCTTGATGGGGGGTTTTCATGTCCGAAGACGGGCGTTCGCCCTTTGGTGACGGCGCGGCTCCGGCTGCGGGAGACCCGATTGTCGCGGTCGACAGTCCCGCGACGGGCCGGCTGCTGCAGGCTGCAGGACGCCCGGCTGCCCTGATCGCGCCTGCGGGCAGCGCCCTCGCGGCGAGCGCCCGGATTCATGCCTTCGACTGGCGGCGGGCCGTGCCCGGCACTGAGGCCCTGGCTTTTGTGGCATCGGATGCGGGGCTGCTGTGTCTGGTCAGTCTCGAGACCATCGATGCGGTCGATGTCCTGCTGCAGGGTCGCACCGCGGCCTGCGTCTTCGGCGATGCACCCTCGCTGATCGCCATCGCTGTGTCCGATCTGACCGGAATACTGAACGCGAACAGCGCGTTTGATCCCGACCGCGACGAACGCGCGCGGCTGCAGGCGCTGGCGATGGAGCTCGCGCGGCTGGCCGAACAGCTCGGCCATATCACCTCCGGCGATGACGATGCGCCGGACGGACTCGCCGAGCGCAACCTGTCGTATCAGGCCGAAGTACCGACCGACCGCGCACCCGCCATTCCGCCCGATCCGCAGCGGATTCGTCACCTGATCAGCATCCGCCGCCTGCGCGACCGGTTCTTCAGCCCCGATCTGTTTGCCGATCCCGCCTGGGACATCCTGCTCGATCTGGCGGCATCGCGCCTTGAGCGCCGCTCCGTGTCCGTCTCGAGCCTGTGCATCGCAGCGGCCGTCCCGCCGACCACCGCGCTGCGCTGGATCCGGCTGATGACCGATCAGCAATTGCTCGAGCGCCGCGCCGATCCCGACGATGCCCGGCGGATGTTCGTGGACTTGTCCGATGCGGCATTCGACCAATTGTGCGGGTGGTTTGCGCTGGTGGATGCGCGCGGCGGGCTGGACGGTTGACCCCCGCCTGGGGGCGCGGTGGCGCAATGGCTTGTTAGTAGGGCCGCTTGCGCCTAATTTGGCAGCATGACCAGCCAGTTCACCGAACTGAACGACCGCGCGCGCGATGTTTTCCGCATCGTTGTGGAAAGCTATCTCGATACCGGGATACCCGTCGGCTCGCGCACGATTTCCAAGTCCTCCACCGTCAACCTCTCTCCCGCCTCGATCCGCAACGTGATGCAGGATCTTGAGGAACTGGGCCTGCTCGCCGCGCCGCACACCAGCGCGGGGCGGATGCCGACCGAGCAGGGGCTGCGATTGTTCGTCGATGGCATGATGCAGGTAGCAGAGCCGTCGTTCGAGGAGCGCGCCGCGATCGAAAAGCAGCTCGACAATGCAGGGCCCATAGAGGCCGCGCTGGCGGCGACGACGCAGGCGCTTTCGGGGCTGTCGGCTTGCGCCGGCATCGTGATGGTGCCGCGGCGCGAGCCTGTGCTGCGCCAGATGAGCTTCGTGCGGCTGTCGGATACTCAGGTGCTGGCCGTGCTGGTGGGCAACGATGGCAGCATCGAAAACCGCGTGCTGGAGATGAGCCGGCGCGTCACCGAGAGCATGCTGGTGCAAGCGGGCAATTTCATTACCGCCCGGCTTTCCGGTCGCAGCCTGTCGCAGGCGCTGCTCGCGCTCGAAGCGGAGATCAACAGCGAGCGGGACGCGCTCGATCAGGCGAGTTCCGACCTTGTCCGCCGAGGGCTTGCGTTGTGGTCGCGTGACGGCGCCGACCGCCCGGTGCTGATCGTGCGCGGCCAGGCCAATCTGCTCGACAACGATGCGGTGGCGGATCTGGAGCGGGTGAGGCGGCTGCTCGATGAACTTGAAGCGATGCAGGACATTGCCCATCTTCTCGACAGCGCGCGGGAGGCGGCATCGGCCCGCATCTTCATCGGCGCTGAAAACAAATTGTTTTCGCTTTCCGGATCATCCGTGATAGCGGCGCCCTACCGCGATGGCGAGGGGCGCGTAGTCGGCGTGGTCGGTGTCATCGGCCCCACCCGCCTCAATTATGCGCGGATTGTCCCGATGGTGGACTTTACCGCGCAGAGCCTAACCAGATTGATGAAATGAACGGGACAGACGTGATTCAGGACGAAACAGTGACGCAGGAAGACCCCAGCAACAACGCCGACACCAGCCGGTCGCTCGATCAGGAAGCGGCTGCCGAGCTTGAAGGCGTGCCCGACAGCCTGAAGGAACAGGGCGACGATCACGCCGCGTTGGAAGAGCGCATCGCCGCGCTCGAAGCGCAGCTGGCCGAAGCCAGGCAGGACGTGCTGTATGCGCGCGCCGACACCCAGAATGTCCGTCGCCGCCTCGAAAAGGATGCACAGGATGCCCGCGCTTATGCTGCGACCGGCTTTGCCCGCGATATCCTCTCCGTCTCAGACAATCTGGCGCGCGCGCTGCAACTGATCCCCGAGGATCTGCGCGAGGACGAGAAGTGGAAGGGGCTGGTCGTGGGTCTGGAAGCCACCGGCCGCGAGCTCGACAACGTGTTCTCCAAGCACAGTATTTCGCGCATCGCCGCTATCGGCCTGCCGCTCGACCCCAACCAGCATCAGGCGATGATCGAGATCCCGAACGCGGATGCCGAGCCCGGCACCGTTGTGCAGGAACTGCAGGCCGGATACATGATCAAGGACCGCCTGCTGCGCCCGGCGCTGGTCGCGGTCGCCAAGAAGCCCGACTAGGTTCTTTCGTCATTCCCACGAATGCGGGAATCCCGCTCCTGCGCTGGATCGGAGGACGAGTGGGACCCCCGCGTCTGCGGGGGTGACGGTATCGGCTGGCTAACTCTCAGACCGGAAACGGCAATATCTGTCGATAGGTGTTCAGCGGCGGTGCCCCCGGCACCCCGCTGCCCTGCCGGATCAGGAAGGCGTGGCGGACGAGTTCCGCCTGCTGCTCCAGGCCATATTTGGCAAAGGGCTGTCCCGGCTTGATCGCATAGTCGTAGCGGCAGAACGGATGGCGCTTGAGCGGCAGGAAGATACCCTGCTGATATTGCCAGACATGCACCATCTCGTGGATGAACAGCCCTTGGCGCGAGAGGCTGGCGCAGCTGAAATCATCGCAATAGGCGCTGCCACCAGGGTGGAAATGGATATGCCCCATCGGTGCCATGATCGTCCTGCGCGGCTGGAAGAAAATCCATTTCTTGAGGCGGATGCGCACCTTGCCATAGGCGATCGTGTCGCCGAACACCGATCGGGCCAGCGCGACCTCCGCAGCTTCCAGTGGCCGGTCGATCGGCTCACGCCCCATTAGTGGGCCATGCCGCCTGCAGCTTCGCCGCCCGGCTTGATCGCACGGATCGCGGCATCGGCGACGATCTTTTCACCTGTGGAAAAAGAAAACACAAACTCGGCGCTGCCCTTCTTCTGCGCACCGGGGTCGACGCCCCACACCATCACGTGCTTGCCGCCGGGTTCGAACTCCACCTTGCCGCGGGTCGGCACCGGGGCCGATGCGAGCGGGCGCATCATCGACATGCCGTTCTCCTCGACCGTCTCGTGCATCTCCAGCCGCAGGATCGAGGGCGAGGAAATCGAGCGCAGAACCGTGTCCTTTGGCCCCCCGCGAACGGTGAAGTACAGCACCGAGGGGCTGTCCTTGACCGGCGAGAGCTGGACATAGGCTTTCTCGACCAGCAATTGGGCGGGCGGCTGACAACCTGCCAGCAGCGCCAGAGTCAGGCCTGCAACGACCAGATTGAGGGTGCGGATCATATCGCGGCGGTCCTCCAGAGCAATTGTGCCGAATTCGGCCAGCACGGCCTTGAGCGTGATGTAGATACTGCCACGCCTTGTGCCAAGCGAAAGCAACCCTATATCCGCCGACGGGGACGGAATCGGAGGATGCTTGGGGGCATGCCGCCGATACGTAATCTTTCATCTGCATATCGAAAGTCACGTGGGAAAAGCACTATGGCAAAAGTAATTGGTATCGACCTTGGAACCACCAACAGCTGTGTGTCCGTCATGGACGGCGACAAGCCCAAGGTAATCGAAAATTCGGAAGGCGCGCGCACCACGCCGTCGATCGTCGCGTTCACCAAGGATGGTGAGCGGCTGGTCGGCCAGCCGGCCAAGCGCCAGGCGGTGACCAACCCGGAAAACACCGTGTTCGCGGTCAAGCGTCTGATCGGCCGTCGTTTCGACGATCCGCTGACCAAGAAGGACATGGAACTGGTGCCGTACTCGATCACCAAGGGCGCCAATGGCGACGCCTGGGTGAGCGCGGGCGGCAAGGACTATTCGCCTTCTGAAATCAGCGCCTTCACGCTGCAGAAGATGAAGGAAACCGCCGAGAGCTATCTGGGCGAGACCGTCACTCAGGCCGTGATCACGGTTCCTGCATACTTCAACGACGCCCAGCGTCAGGCGACCAAGGATGCAGGCCGCATCGCTGGCCTTGAAGTGCTGCGCATCATCAACGAGCCGACTGCGGCGGCGCTGGCTTATGGTCTCGACAAGAACGACGGCAAGACCATTGCGGTTTATGACCTTGGCGGCGGCACCTTCGACATCTCGGTGCTCGAAATCGGCGACGGCGTGTTCGAGGTGAAGGCCACCAACGGCGACACCTTCCTGGGCGGTGAAGATTTCGACTCCAAGCTGGTCGAATTCCTGGCAGAAGATTTCAAGAAGGCCGAAGGCATCGATCTCACCAAGGACAAGCTTGCTCTGCAGCGTCTGAAGGAAGCTTCGGAAAAGGCGAAGATCGAGCTTTCCTCGGCGCAGACGACCGAGATCAACCTGCCTTTCATCACCGCCGACCAGAACGGCCCCAAGCACCTGGTCAAGATGATCAGCCGCTCGGATCTCGAAAAGCTGGTCGCCGATCTGATCAAACGGACGCTCGACCCGTGCAAGAAGGCGCTCGAAGATGCCGGCCTCAAGGCTTCGGACATCGATGACGTCGTTCTCGTCGGCGGCATGACCCGCATGCCGCGCGTGCGCGAAGTGGTGAAGGAATTCTTCGGCAAGGAACCGCACACCGGCGTCAATCCCGATGAAGTCGTTGCCATGGGTGCTGCCATTCAGGCAGGCGTGCTGCAGGGCGACGTCAAGGATGTGCTGCTGCTCGACGTGACTCCGCTGTCGCTGGGTATCGAAACGCTCGGCGGCGTGTTCACCCGCATGATCGACCGCAACACCACGATCCCGACCAAGAAGTCGCAGACCTATTCGACCGCTGATGACAACCAGCAGGCCGTGACGATCCGCGTCTTCCAGGGCGAGCGTGAAATGGCGGCGGACAACAAGCTGCTGGGCCAGTTCGACCTGGTCGGCATCCCGCCCGCACCGCGCGGCGTTCCGCAGATCGAGGTCACCTTCGACATCGACGCCAACGGCATCGTCAACGTCTCGGCCAAGGACAAGGGCACCGGCAAGGAGCAGGTGATCCGCATCCAGGCATCGGGCGGCCTCAGCGACGCCGACATCGACCAGATGGTCAAGGATGCTGAACGCTTCGCCGAGGAAGACAAGAAGCGCCGTGAGGCGGCAGAGGCAAAGAACAACGCCGAAAGCCTGCTGCACAGCACCGAAAAGCAGCTCGAGGAGCATGGCGACAAGGTCGATGCCACGGTCAAGGGCGAGATCGAAACCGCGATCGCCGAGCTCAAGACCGCGATCGAGGGCAACGAACCCGATGCCATGAAGACCAAGACCGAAGCTCTGGCGCAGGCAGCGATGAAGCTGGGCCAGGCAATCTACGAGAAGGAACAGGCCGCAGCTGCCTCACCCGCAGGCGAAGCAGCCCCGGCTGAGGACAATGTCGTCGACGCCGAGTTCTCGGAAGTTGACGGCGACGCGAAAAACTGATTGCCGGATTGATGACCGACAGTCCGGCCGGGCGGGATGATCGTGCAGGGTGGCTGATGCCACTGTGACGGTTGTCCCGCCCGGTCGCTGCATGAAGAATCGCGACCGATGACTATGGCCACTACCACCGATTATTATGAGCTGCTCGGCGTCACACGCACCGCAGACGATGGCACGCTCAAATCCGCCTATCGCAAGCTGGCGATGCAATGGCACCCGGACCGCAACCCGGGCGATGCCAAGGCGGAAGCGCACTTCAAGGCGATCAGCCAGGCATATGACTGCCTGAAGGACCCGCAGAAGCGCGCCGCCTATGACCGTTACGGCCACGAGGCCTATGAAAACGGCATGTCCGGCGGCGGCGGCCGCGGAGGGCCCGAGGGCTTTTCCGACCTGGGCGATATCTTCGACACCATCTTTGGCGGCGGCTTCGGCGGAGCGGGTGGAAGGCGTGGCCCTGCACGCGGCGCCGATCTGCGCTACGACATGGAGATCTCGCTGGAAGAGGCCTATCACGGCAAGACAAGCGAAATCTCGATCGATGTCGCGGCGACCTGCGATACCTGCGAAGGGTCGGGCGCCGAGCCCGGCACCAAGGTGCGCACCTGCAACCTGTGCGGCGGCAGCGGCAAGATGCGCGCGCAGCAGGGTTTCTTCGTGGTCGAGCGCACCTGCCCCAATTGCCATGGCACAGGCCAGGTGATCGAGAACCCGTGCCGCGCGTGCCGCGGCGAGGGCAGGGTGGACAAGACCCAGACGCTGTCGGTGGATATCCCGCCGGGCGTCGACAACGGCACCCGCATTCGGCTGACCGGCAAGGGTGAGGCAGGACCCAAGGGCTCGCCTCCGGGCGATCTCTACATCTTCATCCACGTCTCGCGGCACCGCATCTTCGAGCGCGACGGGACCACGTTGGTCACCCGCGCCCCGATCAGCATCACCACCGCAGCTTTGGGCGGCGAGATCGATATCCCCGGGCTCGACGGCAAGCGCCATCGCATCCCCATCCCGGCTGGAATCCAGTCGGGCAAGCAGCTGCGTCAGCGCGGCGCGGGCATGCCCGTGCTGCAGGGACGTGGCACCGGCGATATGGTCATCCAGATCGATGTCGAGACGCCTACGCGGCTGTCTGCGCGGCAGAAGGAACTGCTGCGCGAATTCCAGGCAACCGAAACCGGCCAGGAAAGCCCGGAAAGCACGGGCTTCTTCGCGCGGCTGAAGGAAATGTGGGACGGTATCGGCGAGTAAGCGCTCGCCGGTGGCCTCATTCTGGCGGGGTCAGCGCGGGCACGTTCCTGGCCGCATCCTCAGGTGAAATTCCCGGCGGCGGGGCGGCGGCGATCGTCTCCTGCCGCTGCATCACCCGGCCAGCGCGCTTGATCGCGGCGCGCACGCGCGGATAGGTGCCGCAGCGGCACAGGTTGCGGATGGCGCCATCGATCTCGGCGTCGGTCGGATCGCTGTTCTTGCGAAGCAGCACGCTGGCCGCAATGATCATCCCCGGCGTACAGAACCCGCATTGCACCGCCTGTTCGGCGACGAACGCCTGTTGCACCGGATGGCTGCGGTCGCGGCTCAGCGCCTCGATCGTGGTGACATAGCGCCCCTCGACCTCTGCGATGCTGACCAGACACGAGCGGATCGCCTCGCCATCGACCACCACCATGCACGCACCGCAATCGCCATTGCCGCAGCCGTATTTCGTCCCGGTAAGGTTGGACGCATCGCGCAATGCCCATAGCAATGGCGTTTCGGGATCGAGCCGGTATTGCACCGGACGGTCGTTGACGGTGAACTTGGTCATGGCATCAGCGCATAACCGGGCGGGACGGCTGTGTCATCCGTCCCGCCGCGGCCTGCGTGTCAATCGCGCCAGCTAGGATCGATCTTGTCGACCTTGCGCACCATGGCGGCAAAATCGGGCACGCCCGCGCCCATCGGCAATTGCACCTGGCTGAGATCGCGCTGGTGGACATCGATCACGTCCTGCGACACCAGGATCGGCTTGCCCATCGACATCGTCGCCAGCTGGATCTCGCAGGCGCGCTGCAGCGCCCAATAGGTGATGAATGCCTCGGGCAGGGTGCGGCCCATCACGACCGGGCCGTGGTTCCTGAGCATCAGGATGCGCTTGCCGGTGACCGCCTCGACCAGCCGGTCGCCTTCTTCGGCGCGGACGGTGACGCCCTCGAAATCATGATAGGCGATATTGCCGATGAAGTTGCAGGCATAGAAATTGGTCGGCTGCAATCCGCCTTCGGTCGAACACACCGCCATTGTCGCGGTGGTATGCGTGTGGATGATGCAGTGCATCTCGGGAATGCGCTTGTGGAACACGCTGTGCTGGGTGAAGCCGGCCTTGTTGACGGGGTAGGGCGATCCGTCGAGCTTTTCGCCTTCCGAATTGATCTTGACGAGGTTGGAGGCACACACCTCGCTGAAGTGCAGGCCATAAGGGTTGATCAGGAACGCGTCTTCCTCGCCCGGCACCTTGAGCGTGATGTGGTTGTAGATCATCTCGGACCAGCCCATCATGTCGAACACGCGGTAGCACGAGGCGAGCAGCTTGCGGGCTTCGTGCTCTTCGGTGGACATCTGGGTTCTGGTCTTCAAGGCGGTGGCCATCGCGCTCTCCTGTCACTATCTTTGGTGGCTATGTGCAACCTGTATCGCATGACAAGCAACGCCGATGCAATCCGGCAGTTGTTCGGCGCTCATGTCGGCTCGGTCGAACTCGCAGCGACCAACCTGCCCGCGTTCGATGCCATCTATCCCGATTACGAGGCGCCGGTGATCATTGCCCGACCGGCAGGCGCGGCGCTGGGGATGATGCGCTGGGGTTGGCCGCCGTTCGGCGAGGTCAAGCGTCCGATTACCAACGTGCGCAATCTGCAGTCGCCGATGTGGCGCAGCGCGCTTGGCGATCCGCGGCGCCGCTGCCTTGTCCCGGTTACCGCCTTTTGCGAATATGGCGCGCAGCCCGACCCAGAGACGAAACGCAAGCGGCAGCACTGGTTCGCGCTGCGATCTGGCGATCCGTTCGCCTTTGCCGGCATCTGGCGCCCGACCGAGGAAGGCGCGCGCTATGCGTTCCTGACCTGCGAGCCCAATGCGATGGTGGGCGCGGTGCATCCCAAGGCCATGCCGGTGATGCTGACGGGGGACGCGCTGCAAATCTGGCTGCGCGCCGATTGGGAAGAGGCGCGCGGGCTTGTGCAGCCCTTTGACGAGGCGCTGATGCACGAGCTCGCGCCGGAAGCTTCACCCGATGCAGCCATGCCACAACCCGGGCTGTTCGTCGGATAATCGGCGAAATCCCTTGAAAACCCCGTCATGCACTGGTAACGGCCTGCTCGTGACCGACAGCCCGGTGGCTGGCGTGCCCTTGACTATTGGCCTTTACCGTATGGCTTGAGCATCCGTTTTCCGCGCCCCAAGGCGTGGCGCGAGCGGATTTGCTGGCCGAAAAAGAATATGGAGCTGACGTAAGTTTATGCAGATTCTCGTACGCGATAACAATGTTGACCAGGCGCTGCGGGCGCTCAAGAAGAAGCTGCAGCGCGAAGGCGTGTATCGCGAAATGAAGCTGCGTCGTCATTACGAGAAGCCCTCGGAAAAGCGCGCTCGCGAAAAGGCTGCCGCTGTGCGTCGCGCCCGCAAGCTCGAGCGCAAGCGCATGGAACGTGACGGCGCCAAGTAAGACCGTTATAGCATCACGAAATTGGCGGAGCGGGGGGACCGATTCGCCGCATCAGCCCCTGGATGTGTTTCCAAGCCCTTGAAAGGACTGGAAAATCACCAGGGGTTCGTGGTTAGATAACCGGAGGCTGCCATGTCCGTAACGCGCGTTCCTATCCCGCCGCTTGAAAAAGGCTCGCTCACCAAATTGTGGTTGGGTGTTGCCGTTGCCGTGCTTGTCGCCGGTGGAACCGCCTGGGCAGGCCTGCAGGGCATTCCGCAGTCGGCGTCCGGGTTCCTCGCCAGCAACGCTGACGAACCGGGTGTGGTGACCACGGAGAGCGGTCTTCAGATCAAGGAAATCACCAAGGGAACCGGTCCTTCGCCGACCGACGCCGATGTGACCCTGATCAACTACGAAGGCACGCTGATGGACGGCAAGGCCTTTGATGCCAACCAGCGCGTTCCGATGCCGGTGGCAGGATCGATTCCCGGTTTCTCCGAAGCTCTGAAGCGGATGCAGCGTGGCGGCAAGTACCGCCTGTGGATCCCGCCCGAACTCGGCTATGGCGCCGAAGAAAAGGCCAACCCGCAAACGGGTGAGGTCGTCATTCCGGCCAACAGCCTGCTGATCTTCGACGTCGAGCTGGTAGAGTTCATCCCCGAGGTCCAGCTTCGCGCGATGCAGCAGCAGCTTCAGGGCCAGGCCGGACCCGGTGGCCCGCCGCCGGGGGCAGGCGGACCGCCGCAGGGCGTTCCGGGAATGCCGGGCAACTGATACGCAAACAAAAAGGCCGGTGAATTCACCGGCCTTTTTTGTTTCCCGCATCCTGCAGCAGTGCAGCCGTGGATTAGCAGCCTTCGGGCTTCACGACCTCGAACGCCGCGACCATATCGCGGAAGAATTGCGGCACCGGCACCGGCGTACGGGTCGCGAACTCCAGATGCACGTAGCTGATCGTCACGACCGTGAGCAGCTCCTCGCCGCGGAAGATTGCGCACTGGCTGGTCAGGCTGCTGTTGCCAATGCGGACCATGCGCACTGCCAGATCGATCATGTCGTCGGCAACTGCGCTGGCGCGGAAATCGACCGCGGCATGGCGGACCATCATGTCATGGTCGGGGCCGAACAGGTTGAACCCGCCGCCGCCATCCATGCCACTGGCGATGCGCAGCGTGCGGAAATATTCGGTGATCCCGACATCGGCGAACATCAGATAGTTGGCGTTGAAGACGATGTTTTGCAGATCGACCTCATGATAGTGCACGCGCTTGGACGCAATGGAGCGGAACATGGCGCGGGTGGGCGCGTCAGTCATAAATTCGATCCCCTGTGTTGACTTGTTTGGCCAGCGAACTGGCGCAAAAAAAGGGGGGCGTAAAGCCCCCCTATATCCCTGTTTTCAACCGCTTGCGTTTCTATCGCCGCAAGGACTGTGACCAAGCCCGGTCAACTGTAAGATGTATCAGAACTTGAAGCGAACAAGGCCGCCGAAAGTGCGCGGTGCGTTGGGATAGCCCGACACGGTGCCGGCCTGTGCAACGCCCGGGAAGACCGTCAGAATGAACTGCTGGTCCAGCAGGTTGCGGGCAAAAGCACCGACTTCGATACCGTTGTTGAGCTGCAAGGTCATCGAGCCATTGACCAGATTGACTTCGCGGCGGAACTGGTTGGCGTTGAAGCCTGCGATCCCGTCGAGAATATTGACGTTGCTTTCGTGGCTGTAATCCAGGCGGCTGATCAGCCTGGTGCCGCTGTCGCCGAACTCGTGGGTGTGCGTGACCGATGTCCGGAGGCTCCATTCCGGAATACCGCCAGGACGCCGACCGGACAGATCTCCCAGCGGACCAGTGCTGAAATCGTCGTACTTGGCGTCGAGATAGGTCGCAGCAAACGTGAACACCAGCGCTTCAGACGGTTGGACCGTGGTGTCGAGTTCGAAGCCCTTGACCGACTGCTGGCCTGCATTGGCGAGACCGAAGCCAAGCCCAGTGAACAGGAAGCTCTGGAAGCCCTGGATCGTCTGATCGAACAGCGCGAGGTTGACACCAAATCCGTCCCACTGCGCCTTCATGCCGATTTCATAGACCTCGGCTTCTTCCGGCCCGGCAAAGCGGGTTCCGGTCGACAGGTTCGGCGTGTTCAGACCGGCATTGGTGAGCGGCGATGATGGCGCAGCAAAGGACGACCCGCGTCCTGCAGGGCCAGGGCCAGGAATGAAGTCGGTCGACAGCGGACGGCTATCGCGCGACAGGTTCACCGAGCTCGCCTTGAAGCCGGTGGCGTAGCTGGCATAGACGTTGATCTCGTCCGAGATCTGATAGGCGGCCCGCAACAGGTACGTGAATTTGTCATCACGGGTACGGCCATCTTCGACCACGTTCGGTACATCGGGCGACTGCGTCTGGAACTGCAGCACACCGAGCGGGAGCAGGGTGTTGATCGCAGGGTTGGTCGCCGCAGCGAGCAGTGCCTGCTGGTTGGCAGCCGGCAGTGCCTGGAACTGCTGACGGGTGCGCACCGCCCCGCCGGTCGCGCCGGTGATAAAGGCATCGACAAAGTTGATGCTCGCCAGCGGATCCAGGGCATCAAAGTTGATCCCGAAGTTCTTCTTGTCGTCGGTATAGTTGAAACCGGCGGTGAACACGAGGCCATCGACAGGCTCGAAATCGACCGTGCCGAAAATCGACCACGACTTGTTATCGAGCGCAAAACGTTCCTGTGTCAGGAAATTGCCACCGAGGATGCTGTTGCGCGGCAGACCCAAACCTGCCTCGACGTTGTTCAGCACAGCATTGCCGATAGCAACGCGCTGGGCCGGGGTCGCGCCGGGCGGAACCAGCGCAGCGGGCGCGGCCTGGAACGCGGCGAAGTTGCGGAAGTCGCGGCCAATCGTCAGATTGCTGTCCTGCGTGATGTTTTCGTCGAAATAATAACCGCCCAGCAGGAAGTTGATCGGACCGTCGAAATCGCTCGCGATGCGCAGTTCCTGCGTGAAGGTGGACACGGCCTGATCACGGGTCTCGGCGGTGATGTCAGCGCTGGTAAAGTCGACATCCTGCGTGAAGGCGTTGGTCAACTCACGATAGGCGGTGATCGAGGTCAGGCTGAACGCGCCAAGCGACCAGTCGACCTGACCGGAGAAGCCGTAGTTCTCGTTGCGGTTGAACGGCACAGCATTGACGAAATTGTCGAAGCTGAAGAAGTCGGTGGGGAACCGGCCGCCGATTCCGCCGACCGCACCGGCCGTGATCGGGCCGACGATGACGTTGCTGGTCTGGCAGCAGCTTTCATCGATCTTCGAATAGTCCGCAATCAGGCGAATCTTGATGTCGGAGGTGGGTTCGATCAGCAGGTTGCCGCGGACCGACCAGCGGTCGCGGTTGTTGATGTCGGCGTTGTTGAGGTTGACGATCCGGCCGAAGCCGTCGCGCTTCTGGTATGTGCCGTCGAGCGAGAAAGCGATGTTTTCGGTAATCGGCCCGGTCACTTCACCGCGAAGGTTGATCGCGTTGAAATTGCCGTAGCTCGCTTCGACCTGTCCGCCGAATTCGTACTGCGGCTCCTTGGTCACGATCGAGATCACGCCGGCGCTGGCGTTCTTGCCGAACAGCGTCGATTGCGGGCCGCTCAGCACTTCGACGCGGCTGATGAGGTTGAGGTCGGAAATCGCCGAAGCCGAACGCGAACGGAACACGCCGTCGATGAACACGCCGACCGAAGGCTCGATACCGAAATTGTTGTCGCCATTACCGAAGCCGCGGATGATAAAGGTGGTGGCCGACGAGGTCTGGAGCTGGCTGACGCGCAGCGAAGGCACCACGGTCTGCAGGTCAAGCACGTCGCGGATCTGAGCGCGCTCGATCGTCTCGCCGCTGGTCACCGATACCGAGATCGGCACTTCCTGCAGCGTCTGTTCGCGCTTGGATGCTGTCACGATGATGACGCTGCTGTCGACTTCCGCATCTTCCTGCGCCACGTCCTGTGCAAGCGCGGCGCCCGGCATGGCCAGGGTCCCGATGGCGGCGCCCGAAAGCAGAATCGACTTGATACGGGTGTGGGTGATTTTCATGGGTGGTTCTCCCCTAAGGTGACTGACAAAACGGCCCGATTGGTCCGGGCTCCGTTCGGCTTTGGATCGTCCTTATGACTGGTGCGCACGAGCCACAATCGAAAAGCGTGGGAAATGAACGCGATTCCAGCGGTCGCGTGATAAAAATGCAACGAAAAGCGGCTATGCTGCAGCGGCAGTTGCGCTTATGGCAATTGTGCGCTGCAGCATTCCGTTAACGTCAAGCTTATTGCGTCAATTCGGGGCCAGTCAGTCCAGGCTGGCACAGGCCGTTTTGAGCCAGGCGAGTGCGTCGCCCTGAAGCTGCGGGCCGACGATTTCCAGCACGCGGGCATGGTAATCGTCGATCCACGCGCGCTCGTTGGTGCTGAGCAGGCCAGGCTCGATCGCGTTGCGGTCGATCGGCGCGAAGGTCAGCGTCTCGAAGCCCAGCATGGGCTGTTCTGCGCCGTCGATATCCACCTCCTCGACCAGTACCAGATTTTCGATGCGGATGCCGAATTCGCCCGCCTTGTAATAGCCTGGCTCGTTGGAGCAGATCATGCCGGGGCGCAAAGGTTCGCCCTGGCCGCCAAAGGCCGCTATGCGTTGCGGTCCTTCGTGCACCGAAAGGAAGCTGCCCACGCCATGGCCGGTGCCATGCGCGTAATCGACCCCGTCCGCCCACAGATACTGCCGCGCCAGGGCGTCGAGTTGGCCGCCGCTGGTGCCGTGCGGAAAGCGGATCGTGGCAAGCGCGATATGGCCCTTGAGCACCTGGGTGAAGCGACGCTTCATCTCTGCTGTCGGGGTGCCGATGGCGATGGTGCGGGTGATATCGGTGGTGCCGTCGAGATACTGGCCGCCAGAATCGACGAGATACAGGCTGTCCATGACGATCGGCAGGTTGGTTTCCTCGCTGACCCGGTAATGGCAGATCGCGCCGTTGGACGATGCCCCCGAGATCGTGTCGAACGAGGTGTCGACCAGCTTGCCGGTTTGCTCGCGGAACGACAGCAGCTTTGCAGCCGCCGAAAGCTCGGTTTCGCCGCCTGCGGGCCCTGCGATCGATAGCCAGTGCAGGAAGTTGCTCACGGCGGCTCCATCGCGCGCCTGCGCGGCACGCTGCCCGGCAATCTCGGTGTCGTTCTTCATCGCGCGCGGCAGCACGCTGGGGTCGCGCCGTGCGGCGATTTTGGCGCCGGCGCTTTCGAGGCGCGAGAAGATCGCCGCAACCGCTCGCTCGGGATCGACCGCCACGGTCTTGCCGCCCAGCGCATCGAGCCCGGCCTCGAACGCGTCATAAGCGTGCAGCGCCACCTGGTTGCCCAGATGCGCGCGCAGCGCGTCGCTGACCTTTTCCGGTGCAACATACAGATCGGCAGTGCCGTCCTGATGGACTACGCCATAGGACAATGTGACCGGCGTGTGGCTGATGTCGCCGCCGCGCACATTGAACACCCAGGCGACCGAATCGAGCGCGGTGATGACCGCTGCATCCAGCCCCTGTTCGCTCAGCCAGCGCGCAATGTCCGCACGCTTGTCGGCGGATTCGCGGCCGGCATAGGCAATGGGGTGCGGATTCATACTTGCGGTGGGGCGTTCGGGCTGGTCGTGCCAGACGGCGTCCACCGGATTGTTCTCGACCGCGACGAGCTCGGCGCCGGACTTGCCGATCTGTGCGCGCACCTGCTTCACCCAGTCGCGGGTATGCAGCCACGCATCATAGCCGATCCTGCCGCCTTCGGGGACGTTCTGACCCAGCCAGTCGGCGACCGATTGCTGCGCGGTGCCGACATAGTCGTACAACCGTCCGTCGACCTGATCGCGGACCTGGATGGTATAGCGTCCGTCGACGAAGATCGCCGCGCGATCGGCCAGCACCACGGCTGTCCCCGCCGATCCGCCGAAGCCGGTCAGCCATTCCAGCCGCTGGGCATAGCCGCCGATATATTCGCTCATGTGCTCGTCGCAGATCGGCACGACAAACCCGTGCAATCCCTGACGCTTCAGTTCTTCGCGCAGCTCCGCCAGGCGGGCTTCATGGGTGGACATCAGCATAGGCTTGCAGCAACTCCTTGCAAAAGCGGTTGGCCAGCAAGATAGAGATGAACTGCGTCCAGCGCCAGTCCGTCCCGGACCGTGGTACAACAGGAAGATGGTCTGCCATGTCGCTTCGCCTGCGAATTTCACCTGTCTTGCTCTGCGCTGCCATCGGCGCGGTCGCGGGGTTTGCAATCCCCTTGTCTTCTGCCGCTCATGCCAATGAAAGGGCATCCATGTCTCAACCCACCCAGCCGCCGATCGCCGAGCAGCGGCCCTACAGCTTCGAACGCCATGGCGTGACTATCCAGGACCCGTGGCACTGGCTGAAGGACGAGGGCTATCCCAAGGTCGACGATGCCGATGTGATTGCCTATCTGAACGCCGAGAACGGCTGGTTCGAAGCGCAGATGAAGCCGCTCGAGTCTTTGGTCGAAACGCTGTTCCAGGAGATGAAGGGCCGGATCAAGGAGGATGATTCCTCGGTTCCGCAGAAGGATGGCGACTGGCTGTACTGGGTCGAATACGACAAGGGCGCGCAGTACAAGAAATGGTATCGCAAGCCGGTGGCGGGCGGCGACAAGGTGCTGCTGCTCGACGAAACCGAACTGGCAAAGGATGCCGAGTATTTTCGCCTCGGCGCGTTCTCGGTCAGCCCCGATGGCAGGCTGCTGGCCTATGCGATCGACGATGACGGCTCCGAACGGTTCGAGGCGCGGATCAAGGATCTGACAACCGGCAAGGACCTTCCGGACATCATCCCCGGCACGCTTTCGTCGCTGATCTGGCGGGCGGATTCGGGAGCGCTGATCTATGGCCTCGCCAACGAGAACTGGCGGACCGACAATGCCCGGCTGCACCTGCTGGGGACCCCAACCGAGAGCGATGTAGAGCTCTACAAGGAAGCCGACGAGGGCTTTCGCGTCGATATCGGCATGACCTCGTCGGAGAAGTACATCGTCATCGCCACCGGCGACAACGAGACCAGCGAGGTGCGGCTGGTACCCGCGGCCGATCCGCAGGCTGAGCCGATCCTGATCCGTCCGCGCCAGAAGGGTGTCGAATATGCGGTGGAGGAGCGTGACGGCACGCTGTTCATCCACACCAATGACGGCCACATCAATTTCCGCCTCGCCACCGCGCGGATCGAGGCGCCCGGCGCGTGGACCACGCTGATCGAAGGATCGGACGAATTCTACATGACCGACATGACCGCCTTCAAGGACTTCTATGTCATCGAAGGGCGGCGCAACGGGCTCGATAAGATCGAGATCCGCGATTATGCCGATCCTTCGAAGACCGCGCCGATCACATTCCCCGAGGCGAGCTATGCCGCCTCGCTCGGCGACAATCCCGAATGGGACATGAAGGTGCTGCGGCTCGCCTATGAATCGATGGTCACGCCCGACACGGTGTATGACTATGATGTCGCCACCGGGAAGCTGACGGTGCTCAAGGTGCAGGAAGTGCCTTCGGGCTATAACGCCGCTGACTACAAGACCGAACGGGTCATGATCGCCGCGCGCGACGGCACTCAGGTCCCGGTGTCGATCATCACCCGCAAGGACTTCAAGCAGGACGGCACCGCGCCGCTGCACCTCTATGCCTATGGCGCCTATGGCTACGCGATCCCGCCGAGCTTCTCGGTCACCCGGCTGAGCATGGTGGATCGCGGATTTGCCTACGCCATCGCGCACATCCGCGGCGGCGACGATCTGGGGCGCCAGTGGTATCTGGACGGCAAGCTGACCAAGCGTACCAACACGTTCAACGACTTTGTCGATGTCGCCAAGGGCCTGATCGAGCGCGACTATACTGCAAAGGGCAAGGTCACCGCCAGCGGTGGCTCCGCCGGGGGCGAACTGATGGGGGCGATTGTCAATTCGGACCCTGAACTCTGGGGCGCGGTGGTGGCGCATGTGCCGTTCGTCGACGTGCTCAACACCATGCTCGACGAGACCTTGCCGCTGACTCCGGGCGAATGGCCCGAATGGGGCAACCCGATCACCGACAAGGCCGCGTTCGATCTGCTGCGCTCGTACAGCCCCTATGACAATGTCGGCGCGCATGCCTATCCGCCGATGCTGGTGACCGCAGGTCTCAACGATCCGCGCGTGACCTATTGGGAGCCGGCCAAATGGGTCGCCAAGCTGCGTGTCACCAAGACAGACGATAATGTGCTGCTGCTCAAGACCAACATGGGCGCTGGCCATGGCGGCAAGTCCGGGCGATTCGATTCGCTCAAGGAAACCGCCGAGGAATTCGCTTTCCTGCTGTGGCAGATGGGGATGGCGGGGAAGTAACCGGCGCAGCGCTCTGGCCGGCCGGGCAGGGGATCATCCCCTGCACGGCCCCAGCTGTTCGAGCACGAAGTTGTAGTCGCGCCGCGCCAGATCATTGTCGGCAGGCGTATCGGACACCAGCGCGCGGGCAGGGACCTGCGCGGGCAGCGAGCAGGCGAGACGGTACCACAGCAGCGTGCCCTTGCGCGGCGGCGCGGCGGCCTCATCGACGATTTCGGTCAGCGATACCGCCCAACGCGCGGCAAGGCCGGGACGGCGCAGCACCGTGATCGACACCGGGTCACCGGTCGACGTCGCCAGGAAGATCTGGGTTTCGCCTTCTCCCTGCAGATTGCCGCGCACGTGCAAAGCCTCGCGGATGCCGCGAATAGCCGGTGGCGCGCCGGGCGCGACCAGTTCGGTGACAATCGTGCGCACCTCCTGATCGGCAGCGGGGGTCCAGGGGACCTGCGCGTCCTTTGCGACAAGCTGCACCTCGCCCGGGCGGGTGCCGGGCCTTGCGAAAAGCAGGAACTGCGCCTTTTTGAGCTTGGGCACCTTTCCGCGCGCGTCACGCGGAATATCCACCAGGTAGCGAATCGATTCGGAAACGCCCGCTTTTCCGCGAATGAGATTCATTACCTCCGCCTCCACAAACAGCCTTGCCATGCTGACGGGAACGTCCGGCGCCCTTGCGGCTTCCACCAAGGTGGCCTTCTTGACCTGCACCTTCAGCACGACGGGCGCGGTGTCGGCGAGGCGAGCCAGCGCAACATAGTCCAGCGCGGGGGGCGCCTGAAAACCTTGCGCATGCAAGGGAATTGCCGGGGAAACCGCGGTTGCAAGCGCTGTTGCGACCGCAAGGCAGGTCAGGGCGCGGGGCATCGATCAATCTCCTGGCGTGGATGGGGGAAGGGACGGCTTTCGCGGCTCAAAGGTTAATTCAAACTGAATCCATTTAAGCGATTGCCTGCTGATAAGTTGCGCGTTAAATCCCCTTTCGGGCAAGAGAAAAACAAACCAGAGGCTGAAAAGCGGTGGAACAGCGGGGCGGCCAGATCGGTTGCAATCCGCAATTCATGCGTTTCAAGCACCAGCCGCGGTCATCGGCTGGTTTGTCCGGGCGTCGCGTATTGAATGATAGGCGCTACCCGGGTGACAGGTTTAATAAGGGTAAGGAGCGTCGTTTCTGAATGGCCTATGCTGATCAACAGGCAAGCGGAAACAAGATAGTTTCCCTCGTTGTCGTGGCGCTGATTCACATCGTTGTGATCTACGCCCTGGTGACGGGACTTGCATATAGCGCGGTCAAATCGGTCGCGGAAAAGCTTAACGTCGTCGACGTTGAAGAAGAGGTGATCGAGCCTGAAGAGCCGCCACCACCGCCGCCGGACCAGCCGATTACGCCGCCGCCAGTGGTAACCCCACCGCCGATCGTGCGTACTCCGCCGACTTCGGCGCCGACCATAACCACCACCAACACACCGCCGCCGATCTTCAATCCGACGCCGATTGTTGCTCCGCCGCCTGCACCGCCGGCTCCGCCGCCGGCGCCTTCCAAGGCTTCGGGTGCGTCGCCTCGTGGTAACCCGGGCAGCTGGGCTACGCCGAACGACTATCCGGCACGGGCACTGCGTGAAGAGCGTGCAGGGACCACCCGGTTCCGCGTTTCGATCGGCCCCGATGGACGTGTCACGGATTGCCAGATCACCGGTTCAAGCGGCCATGCCGATCTTGACGAGGCGACCTGCAAGAATGTCACTCGCAGGGCGCGCTTCAAGCCCGCTCTCGACGCGGCAGGCAATGCGATTTCGGACACCTATTCGAACGCGGTTCGCTGGGAAATCCCGAAGTAATCTTTGGACTGGATGCCGCTGTGGCGGATTGGGTTTTGGTTTTTAGACGCACCGGTTTTGTAACGGCGCTCTATACATTTTCTGAGAGGAAGTTTTGATGTTGATTGAAATGCTTGCTGCGGCTGGAGCCGAGGCGCCGAAAAACGCTTTCGGTTTTATGGAAGCACTCGAACAGGGCGGTGTCATCGCCTATGCGACCGTCGGCATTCTGGGTATCATGTCGTTCGGTTCGTTCTTCATCCTGTTCACCAAGCTGTTCGAACAGCAGAAGGTCCTGTCGCAGGGCCAGAAGGTCCGTGACACGTTCTGGCGTGCAGGCAGCATCAAGGAAGGTGCCGCCAAGCTCGAGAAGAACACCGCGTATCGCCAGATCGTCGACGACGGCATCAAGGCTCAGGAAGAGCATGCCAAGCTGACCGATCCCGTCGAAGCCCATGACTGGCTGCACGGTTCGCTGGGTCGCTCGGAAGCAGCGATCAACGCCAAGCTCGCAGGCGGCCTGCCGTTCCTGGCAACCGTGGGTGCGACCTCGCCGTTCATCGGTCTGTTCGGTACCGTTATCGGTATCTACCGCGCACTGATCAAGATCGGCATCTCGGGTTCGGCATCGATCGACCAGGTTGCAGGTCCGGTTGGTGAAGCACTGATCATGACCGCACTGGGTCTGGGCGTTGCGGTTCCCGCCGTGCTTGCGTACAACTGGCTGCAGGCTCGCAACAAGCAGATCGCTGCGCAGCTCAGCGCCTTTTCGACCGACGTGCTCGGCTACATGGCATCGAATGGCGCAGTGATCCCCGCAGCACCTGGCAAGCCGGTTCCTGCTGGCAAGCCTGCTGCTCCGGTCGCTGCTGCACCGATCAAGAAGTAAGAGACGTTCATCACGCCGGCGGCAGGCCTTAACAGGGCTCCCGCCGGCTGATGGTGTCGGCACCCAAGGCGGGCTTTCATGGCTGCACTGGGCTTTCCGATGCCGACATGCTCAAGACTGCTGCGCGATAGCGCAAAACCAATCCGCGGCCACATGGCTCGGTAAGTAGAGAATAGGATTTATTGCGATGGCAATGAGCGTTGGAGGCGACGGCGGCAAGGAAAAGCCGATGTCTGACATCAACACGACGCCGCTTGTGGACGTCATGCTGGTGCTTCTCATCATCTTCCTGATCGCGATTCCGGTGGTTATCCAGACCGTGGACGACCTGACCATTCCGGTTATCGAATTCGAGCCGACCGAAACCAAGGCAGAAAACATCCTTCTGTCCGTGACGACCACCGACGCCAGCGGCCTGAGCCCCGGCGACGATGGCTTTGCAGGTGCAAGCCCGAACGGCGAATGCCGGGTCTATGTGAACGTCACCCCGGTCGACAATGTCGAACTGCAGGAAATCGCGGTCAAGCGGCTTGAATCGATCATCGAAGCTGCTGGTGGCGTCGAAAACCTGGAGGAAGAAGATCTTCCCGAAGTGCATATCCGCGGCGACATCAATGCTCCCTACAGGTGCATTGGCGGCGCGATCTTCACGATGCAGCGTGCCGGGTTTGCCAAGGTCGGCTTCATCTCTTCGCCGATCGACCTGACGGCAGTTTGATAGAGGCCGTCACGCGATGACGGCCTCCACTACAGAAATTTGGGAGTAGCTTGATATGGCAATGAGTGGCGGCAGCGATGATGGCGAGCCGATGATGGAAATGAACACGACGCCGTTGATCGACGTCATGCTCGTTCTCCTCATCATGTTCATCATCACCATCCCGGTTCAGACCCATGCGGTAAAGATCGACCTGCCGCAGGACAGCCCGCCGCAGGACGTGGTTGTCGAGCCGGTCAAGAACAAGCTGATCGTCGATACCAACGACACCATTTCGTGGAATGGTACGCCGGTATCGCAGGCGCAGCTTGCTGGCATTCTCGCCCAGACCCGCAATATGGACCCTGAGCCTGAACTGCAGTTCCAGCCCGATGCACGCGCACGCTATCAGATCGTCGACGAGGTTCTCGTGGTGATCAAGCGCAGCGGCGTCACGAAGCTCGGCTTCGTCGGCAACGAGCAGTACGGTTCGTTCCAGAAGGCACCTGGCAAGTAATTCGCCAACGCCTTTGATGGTAACAAAAAAAGAGGGCGGCGTAGCGATACGCCGCCCTCTTTTTGTGTCCCGGATGCTGTCAGATGTTGCGCTGCCGGTCCGAAAGCTGGCGCAGCGTTGCAAGCGCATCGCGCAAAGCTGCATCCATGTCGTCATCGACCGCTGCTTCCTGAGCATCCGTTTCCGGATCGCCATGGTCGGCGTCGATCTCGGATGCGATGTCCCCAGGCGCCTCTGCGGCTGGCTCGGCAACAGTATCGCTCCAGTCGCTTGGAGCCGCTGTGGCATCAGCAAGCGCTTTGTCGGCCAGCGGTTCGATTGCGTGTTCGGTGATCTCCGTACCGCGGCGGATGCCGAAGCGTGGGTCTGCATCGCTCGTCACCACGGGTTCGATGCCGCTGGTCGGGTTCGCTGCCATGGTGAGCGCAACGACGCGTCCTGCAGGCACGGCCGATGCCATCGCGGTGTCGCGGCGCCTGGCCAGGCCCCGCTCAAGCCGGTCGAGCAGTTCGGCGATACCGAGTTGATCATAGTCAGCGGTCGCCGGTTCGGCGGCATGCTGGTGAACGTGTTCGGCGTGTATCTTGGCCTGCTGGTCCTCTGGCTGCACCGGCTCAGGGGCCACAGCCTCCCAGGGGTCCTGCCCGTCTTCTTCCGCTTCCGGCTCTGCCAGAGCAGGCGCAAAACGGAAAGAAGGTGCAGGCGCTGGTTCTGCCGGAGCGGGCTCGGCAGATGCCGGGGGTGCAAACGCCATGCTGGCGTCGAGGTCGAGCGGCATTGGTTCGGGATTGCTCTCAGCCGACTGTGCGCTGGCGGCCGCTGGCAACGCCATGTCAGGTTCGCTCGTGACCTCGGCGTCGAGATCGCTGCTGGCCATGATCGGCGCGCGCACTGGCGCATCGGGATGCTGGTCGGCATTGCGGATCCGTAGGCGCTTCAAGTCCGCGAAATCGGAAACCTCGTCCTCTGCCGCTTCGCTCTTGCCAAAGCGCAGGGTCCGCAGCCATCCGGCGAGGCGGGATGTGCCCGAGCGGCTGGCCGATGCAGCCGCATCTTCGGATGACCCGGACTGCGCCGGATCGCTCTTCACGGCAGTTTCAAAACCCATAATGTCGGTCTCCCCGCGCGGCAGCAGCGCGAGCAGCGCTCCTGCGGTCAAAGTTCCTATTCCGGTGCTCAGCGCCAGCCGGGCGGTATTTCCCAGGGGGGGCGCAGCAGCGGGCAAAAGTTCGGCAATGCCATAGGCGCTGACAAAGCCCTCGATCGCGTTCATCGGAATGAAGCTGCTGCCCACGGCTGCTGCCAGTCCGCCGCCGACCGCGATCGCGGCAGGATAGCGCACAGGCACGGCAGCTACCGCGCCCTCCGCTTCTCCTGTCTCTTCGTCTCGCGTTTCGGCCATCGTCGTTAAACCTGTCACTGCGCCCTGGTCAGGCGGCGTTGTACACGCGTCCGCCCGCCTGGCGGTCTAGCATGCGTTGGTAAACGGGTTGATAACGCTCAACGTTGCGTGCCCAGTTGCGCTCCTCGGCGACAAAGGCCCGCGCCGCCTCGCGCCGGGCATCCCAGCCGTCGCGTGCTGCGACCAGATCGGCGAGCGACCGCGCGATGGCTGCCGGATCGTCGGCAGCGAACAGCGTTCCAGTTACGCCATCGGTGATCAGCTCGCGATGACCTCCGACATTGGACGCTGCCACCAGCCGCCCCTGCGCCATCGCTTCGAGCGGCTTGAGCGGGGTGACCGTTTCGGTGAGGCGCATGGCCTTGCGTGGATAGACCAGAATATCGATAAGGCTGTAATACTGCTCGACATCGTGATGCGGCACGCGCCCGGCAAAGCAGATCGCATGCGCCGCGGGCGAGGCGGCTGCCTGTGCCTGCAGCGCCGCTTCTGCCGGGCCGCCGCCCACAAGCAGCAGCCGGATATCGGGATTGCGTTCCAGCAGCAGCGGCATCGCCGCGATCAGATCATCCAGCCCCTCGTACGGATAGTAGCTGCCGATAAAGCCGATCACGGTCTTGCCCGCCAGCCCCAGCGCCTTTGCGCGCTCCGGATCGGCAGGGACAGGGTTGCCGAACATCTCCATGTCGACGCCGTTGGGCGATACCATGATCTTGGATGCGGGAAAGCCGCGGCCGATCAGGTCGGTGCGCAGGCCCTCGCAGATCACTGCCACCGCATCCGCGCCGGCCACCGCCCGGTTCTCCATCTGCCGCGTCAGCCAGTATTTCGCAGACCCCGGACTGCCGGTGCCGTTGCCCACGGCGGCATCCTCCCAGAAGGCGCGGATCTCGT
Organism: Blastomonas fulva; assembly: GCF_003431825.1. Taxonomy (GTDB): domain Bacteria; phylum Pseudomonadota; class Alphaproteobacteria; order Sphingomonadales; family Sphingomonadaceae; genus Blastomonas; species Blastomonas fulva. The sequence continues at coordinate 2,875,030 of NZ_CP020083.1, forward strand.
ACAGCACAGGAAGACCGAGCTTGCGCCCGACCCGCAAAGCGGCCAGCCCGTCGAGTGCAGGCGAATGCGCGTGCAGGATGTCGGGCTTCCAGATCGCGCAGGCCGCCTCGGTCGCGCGGGCAAGCGCGGCGATGTCGCGCCATTCGCGCAACCCCGGCGGTCCCGATATGCTCTCCATCGTGCGGTGGAAGGTCAGCCCGTCATGCACCTCGACCGCGTCGACCACGGCATCCTTGGGCAGCGAAGCCTGGTGGCGCACGCTGGTGACGCCGCGCACCTCCAGCCCCAGGCGTTGCTGGGCCTTGAGGATGGCACGGGTACGGAAAGCATAGCCGCTGTGCAGCGGCAGGCTGTGGTCGAGGATGTGGAGTATCCGGGTCATGGCCGCCAAACCTATGGCGCAAAAGGTTTAACGCCGCGTCAACCCATTGCGGTTATGGCTTTAGACTTGGATGCGCCCGGTGCATAGTCGCCTGCGCAACAGCGGCGACGGGACCGATTTGAATGGTCGATAATTTTGCCATTGCGGTCTCTCACCTGCTTGTCGCTCTCGCGGCGTGGCGCCTTGTGTGGCGCGCGGATCTCGACAAGGAAGACCCCCCGGCAAAGGACGAATCGTCCAGCGGCTTCTTCAGCCGCAGCCAGCCCACCGCGCGCAAGGGCGATGCCGATGCGTGATCTTGCCTTTGTCGGATTTCTCGTGGCGTTTCTGGCACTCGGGTTCAAACGCCCGTTCATCTTCGTGCTCGCCTATGCCTATGTCGATATCGTCGCGCCGCAGCGGCTGAGCTACTGGATGCTCAACGCGGTGCCGGTGTCGCTGATCGTGTTCGGGCTCGCGTTTCTTGGCTGGATGATCGCCGACGACAAGAAGGACATGCGCGTCTCGTTCCGCCAGGGCGTGATGGCGCTGCTGTTCGCCTATTGCGCCTATACCACCAGCGTCGCCGATTTCCCGATCGAGGCGGAAGGCAAATGGGGCTGGGTGTGGAAGGCTCTGGTGTTTGCGATGTTCCTGCCGCTCACGCTGCGCACCAAGCTCCGGATCGAATCGCTGGCGCTGATGATGGTGGTGTGTGCCAGCTCGATCATCATCACGGGCGGGATCAAGACACTGGCATCCGGGGGCGGCGGATATGGCGTGATGCGGCTGCTGATCGACGACAACAGCGGGCTGTATGAAGGCTCTATCATCTCGACCGTGGCGATCTGCATCATTCCGCTGATCCTGTGGCTGGCCAGGTACGGAACGGTGTTTCCGCCCGACTGGCGGGTCAAGGGGTTTGCCTATGCGCTGATCTTCGCCTGCCTGTTGATCCCGGTGGGGACACAGGCGCGCACCGGCCTGGTGTGCATCGGCGTGCTAGCAGTCCTGCTGCTGCGCTTCGTGCGGCATCGCTTCCTGTATGCGGGCCTGCTGGCAGCAGCGGCGGTGATGGCCATTCCGTTCCTGCCGCAAAGCTACAGCAACCGCATGGCGACGATCGGCGAATATCAGGCCGACCAGTCCGCATCGACGCGCGTGGCGGTGTGGGCGTGGACGTGGAACTACGTGAAATCCAACCCCATGGGCGGTGGTTTCGAGGCGTATCTGCAGAACAAGGTGAAGTTCGACACCATCGCTGCCAAGGGGGATGGCCCCAACACCCAGATCGAGAAGAACGAGGTCACCGATTCCGGCCGCGCCTATCATTCGAGCTATTTCGAGATGCTGGGCGAGCAGGGCTTTCCCGGGCTTGCGATGTGGCTGATCATCCATCTGGGGGGTATCTGGCGGATGGAGGTGGTGCAGCGCCTGCACCGCAAGCGCAACCGGCCCGACGAGGCGTGGGTGGCCCCGCTCGCTTTGGCGCTACAGAACGGGCAGATCATCTACATGGTGGGCTCGCTGTTCGTGGGGATCGCTTTCCAGCCGTTCATCTACATGCTGATCGCGCTGCAGATCGGGCTGGACACCTATACCGCGCGCCGTCGCAAGGAAGCCGCCTTTCGTCCCCTGGCCGACAGCAAAGCCGCTGCATGGGTTGCATGAAGAGCTTTGGCTGCCTAACTGGCGCGGATGACCAAACCGACCGCCGAGCCAGGGCCCGTCCTGCCTGAACCGCTTTCCGCTGCTGAAGTCGAGCAGAAACTCAATGGACTTTGGGCCTGGATCAGCGCCCATTCCGTCGAGATCGCGATCGCCGCAGGTGTCGGCACCGCCATCTATCTGGCGCTGGCCTTTCTGCAGCGACACGCGCGGATCTATGCCGAGCGTCAGGACGACAGATTATCGGTCGCAGCCATCGTCGCGCGGACATTGTCGAAGACCAAGCAGTATTTCCTGATCATGGTCTCGGCGCGGCTGGTCGTCGGCTTTTCCGAGGCGCCTGCCGGTATCGTGCAGGTGGTGAGCTTCCTGTTCACGGTGGCCTCGGTATTCCAGGTCGCCATCTGGGCCCGCGAGATCATCCTGGGAATGATCGAACGCCGCGCGACGGTCAGCGACGATGCCGGCAGCGAAACGCTCGCTAACGCCATGTCGCTGATCCGCCTGCTGGTGACGGTGGTGCTGTTTGCGATCGCCTCGATCATGGTGCTCGACAATCTGGGCGTCAACGTCACCGGCCTGATCGCCGGTCTGGGTATCGGTGGTATCGCCATCGGTCTGGCCGCGCAGGGAATCTTCTCGGATCTGTTCGCCGCGCTGTCGATCATCTTCGACAAGCCGTTCAAGCGCGGGGAGACGATCGGATTCGACACCACCACCGCTACGGTAGAGAAAATCGGCCTCAAGAGCGCGCGGCTGCGTTCGGTGACGGGTGAAGAGATCATCATCTCGAACACCAATCTTCTGTCCAAGCAGATCATCAACTATACCCGGCTCAACCGCCGCCGCACGCGCTACATGATCGGTCTGGTGTACCAGACCCCGCCCGACCGCGCCCGGCTGGTCCCCGCCATGCTGCGCGAGATCGTGGAGCAGGGCAGCGGCGTGTTCGTCCGCTGCGGTTTTGTCGGCTTCGGCGCGAGCTCGATCGATTTCGAGCTCGATTTCGACGTGATGAGCAGCGATTTCGAGGTGGTGTTCGAAGCGCGCCATCGCATCGGGCTTTCGATTCTTGAGCGATTCAACGCCGAAGGGCTCGAATTCGCCTATCCGACCCAGACCAGCTTCACCGCTGCGCCCGATGGCCGATTCGTGCTGCCCTATCCCGAGGGCGGTTATTCGCTCGCGGCGGAAGACCACCGCTAGGGCGCTTGCCGGCGACCGAGTCGCTGGCTGTTGTGACGTTTCCGTTCGCGTAAAGCGCGGTGCGCAATGCCGATGCCGTAGCGGCGTGCGCTCAGCCCTTGTGTCGGCCCCGGAAAAGCGCCAAAAGACGCCAGTTCCATCTGGCAGCTTGCCGTCAGGGCAATCGCCGGACCATCGACAGGAGAGCAAATATGAACGCAATTTCTGCGCAGGAAATGCAGGGCAAGGTCGGAGAGACCCTGGGTACATCCGAATGGCTGCTGGTTGACCAAGAGATGATCAACAAGTTTGCCGATGCCACCGGCGACCACCAGTTCATTCACGTGAACGAGGAGATGGCCAAGATGACGCCGTTCGGCGGCACGATCGCGCACGGTTTTCTCACCCTGTCGCTGTTCCCGGTGCTGATGGCCAAGTCCGATTGCCCCCGCGTCGAGGGCGTTAAGATGGGCGTCAACTATGGCGGCAACAAGGTTCGCTTCCTGGCACCGGTGCGCTCGGGCAAGAAGGTCCGCGGCCATTTCAAGCTGCTCGAGCTGGAGGAAAAGCGCCCCGGCCAGTGGCAGCAGACGCTCGAATTCACCGTCGAGATCGAAGGCGAGGACAAGCCCGCCGTGATGGCCGAGTGGATCAGCCAGTTTTTTGTGTGATTGATTGGCGGCAGGCGACCATCGCCCACCGCCAGACAAGGGAGAATATTCATGCGTGATGCAGTTATCGTTTCCACCGCCCGTACGCCGATCGGCAAGGCCTATCGCGGCGGGTTCAACGCCACCCCGTCGCCGACGCTGGCCGCGCATTCGATCCGCGCCGCCGTCGAGCGCGCCGGCATCGAAGGCGGCGAAGTCGACGATGTCGTTTATGGCGCTGCGCTTCAGCAGGGCGTGCAGCACACCATCGGCCGCACTGCCGCGCTGCGTGCGGGCCTGCCCGTCACCGTTGCCGGCATGTCGATCGACCGTCAGTGCTCGTCGGGCGTGATGTCGATTGCTACCGCGGCCAAGCAGATCATCGTTGATCGCATGGACATCGTTGTTGCTGGCGGCGTCGAATCCATCTCGATGGTGCAGACCCCCGAAATGCGCGTCGCGCCCGATCCGGAACTGCTGGCGATGCACAACGACGTGTACATGCCGATGCTGCAGACCGCAGAGACCGTCGCCAAGCGCTACAACATCAGCCGCGATCGCCAGGACGAATATGCCTATCGTTCGCAGATGCGCACTGCTGCCGCGCAGGCTGCCGGCAAGTTCGATGACGAAATCATCCCCGTAAAGGCGAAGATGGCGTTCAAGAACAAGGAAACCGGCGAGGTCACGATGACCGATGTCGAAGTGACCAAGGACGAAGGCAACCGCGCCGACACCACGCTCGAGGGCCTGAAGGGTCTGCAGCCGGTCATGGGTCCGGGCATGAACATCACCGCGGGCAATGCCAGCCAGCTGTCGGACGGCGCATCGTCGTGCGTGATCATGGAATCCAAGATCGCCGAGCAGAAGGGCCTGCAGCCCTTGGGCCGCTATGTCGGCATGGCTGCTGCCGGTACGGAGCCCGATGAGATGGGCATTGGCCCCGTGTTCGCGGTGCCGCAGCTGCTCAAGCGCTTTGGCCTCAAGATGGACGATATCGGCCTTTGGGAGCTGAACGAGGCGTTCGCGGTGCAGGTGCTGTACTGCCAGGACGTGCTGGGCATCCCCGACGAGTTGCTCAACGTCAACGGCGGCTCGATCTCGATCGGCCACCCGTATGGCATGACCGGCGCCCGCTGCACCGGCCACGCGCTGATCGAAGGCAAGCGTCGCGGTGCGAAGTATGTCGTGGTGACGATGTGCGTGGGCGGCGGCATGGGCGCTGCCGGTCTGTTCGAGGTCTTCTGACCTCAACGCGATGTTCGCAACAATTCGACCCCGCCTCGGCCTCAACGCCGGGGCGGGGTTTTTGTTGGGTCGGTTGGGCGCGCAGGCTGGAACGGGATTCAGCTCCAGTCGTAACCCCCTGTACAACCTACAGGAGCTTTCCCCATGTCCGATCCCGCAACCCAGTCCGATACGTCAGAAGCGCTCGACGCCTTTTGGAGCGCGCTTGAAAGCAGCCCGTTCCTGATGCTTGGCCTGCCCGCGCAGGTGGCACACTCGATGCCGATGACCGCGCAGTTCGATGGCCGCCACGGCCCGATCTGGTTCTACGGCTCGCGCTCCAGCCGCCTGGTCGAAGGCCTGACCTCGACCAACGACGCGATGGCGCAGTATGTCGGCGAAGGCCACAAGCTGTTCGCGTGCATCTCGGGCATGCTGACGATCGACAACAACCCGGCCATTATCGACAAGTTCTGGTCGAACACCGTCGAAGCCTGGTACGCGCAGGGCAAGTCCGATCCCGATCTGGTGATGCTGCGTTTCGACCCGGCCAATATCGAAATCTGGCAGGCCGATCTGTCGCTGATGGGCAAGCTCAAGATGATGTTCGGCGGGACGATGAAGTCGCAGGATGTCCAGGGCAAGCATGTCGAAACCGCGCTCTGACGGTTTTGTTCTGATCCCATTCGCAGCCGCTCGTCCGGGATGACCGGGCGGGCGGCTGTGCGTTCAGCCGGGCAGGCCGATCGTGCCGCCGGCAAAGGTGAAGCCGCCGTCACGGTCTTGCGCCAGCAGCGCCGGTCCGTCGAGATCGACCCAGTCTGCGGTCTGCGCGAGGTGGAACGCCGGATGGATCCCCAGGCTGGTGGACAGCATGCAGCCCACCATCGTCTTGAGCCCTCGGGCCTTGGCAGTCTCGCTGAGCCGCAGCGCCTCGGTGAGCCCGCCTGCCTTGTCCAGCTTGATGTTGACCGCCTGAAACAGGCCGGCAACCCGTTCGATGTCTTCTGCGACGTGACAGCTTTCGTCGGCGCAGAAGGGCAGCGACGAAACCCTGCCATCAAGCGCCTCTTCCAGCCCGGCCTCGACCGGTTGCTCGATCAGTTCCACGCCGAGCTTCTTCAGCGCCGCGGTCATTTCCTCGAGATTGACATCGCCCCATGCCTCGTTGGCATCGATGATCAGGCGCGCGTCCGGCGCGCCGATGCGGACGGCGGCAACCCGCAACAAATCATCCTCGCCGTTGAGCTTGAGCTTGAGCAGCGGATATCCCTGCGCCGCGGCCTTGGCGGCATCGATCTTCATCGTTTCAGGGTCGTTGAGTGAAATGGTGTAGGCGGTGACCAGCGGCTTTGGTTCGGGGAGGCCCGCCAGCTGCCACAGCGGCGTTCCCGTCGCGCGCACCTCCAGATCCCACAACGCAGCATCCAGCGCGTTGCGCGCCGCGCCTTCCATCATGGTCTTGAGCAGGTCTTCGCGGGTGAGCGGGCGGTTCTGGCGGCCGCGCGTCTCGATCGCTTCGGCACACAGCTCGGCAGTCTCGCCCTCGTAATAGATCGGGGTACCTTCGCCGCGGCCGACATGGGTGCCGTCGGTCACCTCGCAGTAGACGACATCGACCGCGGTCTTGGCGCCCCGGCTGATGATGAAGCTGCCGGCAACGGCGAAATGCTCCACGCGAACGGTCTTGAGAGTGATCATGCGCGCCCGATAGGCGGCAAGGGCAGGGGCGGCAAGGCACAAACGCCTGTCACCGCCCCCGACTTGCGATCAGTTGTGCGAGGCGATCCAGTCCTCGACTACCGGCGCGATCCGCTCGCGCCATTTGCTGCCATTGAAGATGCCATAATGGCCGACGCTTTCGGCCATCAGGTACTTCTTCTTGGCCTTGGGCAGCTTGGGTGCGAGCGTCAGCGCGGCACGGGTCTGACCCAGCCCGCTGATGTCGTCGCGCTCGCCTTCGATTGCCAGCATGGCAACGTCGGTGATCGCGCCGGGATCGATGCGCTTGCCCCGATGCATGAACTCGCCCTTGGGCAGGCTGTGCGTCTGGAACACGTTCTCCACCGTCTGCAGATAGAATTCGGCGGTCATGTCGCAGACCGAACGGTACTCGTCATAGAAGTCCTTGGCGGCATCGGCGCTCTCGCCATCGCCCGCCACCAGATGCTTGTACATCTCCCAGTGGCTCATCATGTGGTTGCCCAAGTTCATCGACATGAAGCCGGTGAGCTGCATGAAGCCGGGATAGACCTTGCGCCCTGCGCCTTTGTACTGGAACGGCACCTTGGCGATGACATTGTGCTCGAACCAGGCCAGCGGGCGCTGGGTCGCCATGGTGTTGACCGCGGTTGGCGCTTCGCGCGTGTCGATCGGTCCGCCCATCATCGTCAGCGTCCTGGGGCGGCACGGGTGCTTGTCGGCCGACATCAGCGCGGCAGCGGCAAAGCTGGGCACCGAAGGCTGGCACACAGCAAGCATATGCGCGCCGGGGCCGATATGCTCGAGGAAGCCGACCAGATAGTCGATATAGTCGTCGAGATCGAACCGGCCTTCCTTGAGCGGTACGTCACGCGCATCTGCCCAGTCGGTGATGTAGACCTCGTGCTTGGGGATCATCCGCGCCACGGTGCCGCGCAGCAGCGTGGCATAATGGCCCGACATCGGCGCGACGATCAGAAGCCGCGGTGCATCCTTGGGCAGCTTTTCATGGCGAAAGCGCAGCAGATCGCCGAACGGGCGTTCGAGCACGACGTCTTCCTGCACCGCGCTTGGGGCACCGTCGATATCGACGCTGGTGATACCGAAACCCGGCTTGCCGTAAGGAGCGGACGCATGCGCGAACACTTCGAGCGCTGAGGCCATGATCGGCTGTCCGCCGAAAAAGGTCATCGGATTGAGCGGGCTGTTGAGCATGTTCGCGCCCATGGTCGCGATCGCGCTCGCGCTCGATAGGAACGAGCGTTGAAGTTCATAAGCGTGGTAAAGCATGTAATTCCCCTGCAAACCCCCGTGTCCGCTTGGTGCGGCTCTGTTCGGAGGCCTCTCGCCTAGCAATGTTGCGCTGCACCAATAAAAATACAAGCCATTTACGCGCAACCCGGCCTTCGGGTTGCCTGGGTGAAGTCTTGCATAGACCGGTTAACGCATCGGTTACAGCGACTTGGCCGGGTGTAAAATCGGCGCCTTAGCCAGGGCTGCGGCGATGCCAGGCGTCACCCAAAATCGTTGAGTGGGGAAGTCAGGCCTGCTAGGCGCTCTGTCATGGCGGAAACACATATTTCACCGGCCTCGCAAGTGGCTGTACCCGATCAAGCAAGCGCATCTGTTCCGGCTGTTGCCGATGATGCCGCTCCCGCCAAGGGCAAGCGGGGAAATCCGCGCCAGCTGGGCAATCTGGCGATGATCATGCGCTTTGCATCGGCTTATCCCCGGCAGATCGCGTGTGCCATGCTGGCGCTGGCGGTGGCAGCAGGTGCGACTCTCGCCATCCCGGCCGGGTTCAAGATGGTCATCGACCGCGGATTCGATGCTGGCGGCAGCACCGAGGATATCGGCCGCTGGTTCCGCTATCTGTTCATGATCACCGTTGTGCTGGGCATGTCGACGGCACTGCGCTTCTATTTCGTGTCATGGCTGGGTGAACGCGTGGTCGCCGACATCCGGCTGGCGGTGCAGCGCAACCTGCTGAAACTGGCGCCCAGCTTCTTCGAAACCAACCGCCCGTCCGAAATCGCCTCGCGCATGACCTCGGACACCGCGATCGTCGAACAGGTCGTCGGCACGACCGTCTCGGTGGCGCTGCGCAACCTGGTCGTCGGAATCGGCGGGATCGCCTATCTGTTTTCGCTGGCCCCCAAGCTCACCGGCATGCTGCTGCTCGGCATTCCGGTTATCGTGCTGCCAATCGTGTTTATCGGCCGCAAGCTTGAGAAGGTCGCCCGCTCGAGCCAGGACCGCGTGGCCAATGTCGGCGCGACGATCACCGAGGTGCTCGCGGCGATGAAGATCGTCCAGGCCTTCGGGCAGGAAGACCGCGAGGCCGCGCGCTTCGGCGACGCGGTGGAAACCACCTTTGCCACCGCCCGCCGCCGTATCACGCTGCGCGCCAGCCTGACCGCGGTCGTGATCACGCTGATCTTCGGTGCGATCACCATGATCATGTGGCAGGGCGCGGTCGATGTCATCGAGGGACGCCTGTCGGGCGGCGATATCGCAGCGTTCGTTCTGACCGGCGGGCTGGTCGCTGGCGCTTTCGGGGCGCTGACCGAGGTCTATGGCGATCTCCTGCGCGCAGGGGGGGCTGCCGGACGATTGAACGAGCTGCTCAACGAACAGCCCGAAATCCGCGCGCCTGCGAGCCCCATCGTGCTGCCCGTGCCGCCGCGCGGCCAGATCAGCTTCCAGAACGTCAGCTTTGCCTACCCCACCCGGCCCGAGACGCTGGCGCTCAGGGATTTCTCGCTTCAGGTGTCGCCGGGCGAGACCGTGGCGATCGTGGGTCCTTCGGGCGCGGGCAAGTCCACCTTGTTCCAGCTCGCGCAGCGCTTCTACGATCCGCAGGCAGGCTCCGTCCGGATAGACGGCGTTGCCTTGCCCTCGGCCGATCCCGAAGCGATCCGCCAGCGCATGGCGTTCGTCCCGCAGGACAGCGTGCTCTTCGCGGCCAGCGCGCGCGACAATCTGCGTTATGGCAACTGGACCGCGACCGACGAGCAGATCTGGGACGCGGCCCGCGCCGCCAATGCCGAAGAATTCCTGCGCAAGCTGCCCGAGGGTCTCGACAGCTATCTGGGCGAGGGCGGCGCGAGGCTTTCGGGCGGCCAGCGTCAGCGCATCTCGATCGCACGTGCGCTGCTGCGCAACGCGCCGATCCTGCTGCTCGACGAGGCAACTTCCGCGCTCGATGCCGAGAGCGAAAAATTGGTCCAGAATGCGCTCGAACGGCTGATGCAGGGTCGCACCACGCTGGTGATCGCGCACCGGCTGGCGACGATCCGCTCGGCTGACCGCATCATCGTGATGAGCGACGGGGCGATTGTCGAGCAGGGCACGCATGACGAACTGTCGGCGCGCAGCGGGCTGTACGCGCGGCTTTCCAGCCTGCAGTTCACCGAAGGGCCACTGGCGGCGGAGTGATCGCCGTGATCGACCTTCCAGTCCCCTTGTCCAGTCGCTCGCTCCGGATGCACGCCCCATGATGCGCCGCGCGCTTGCGGTGCTGTCGCTGCTGTTCTTTCTGGGTACTGGCGCGTTCGTCGCCGATTCCCCGGTTCCGCCCAACACCAGCCAGCAGATCACCCTGAAGCGGCCGCTGGACCTGCCTACGCTGCCCCACAGGTTGGGCAACGGTCCGCTGACTCTGGTGGACGGGTGGGAGCTCGAAAGCGAGAACAGCGAATTCGGCGGGTTCTCGGCGCTGCACGCTATGGGCGATGGCCGGCTGCTGGCGCTGAGCGATGCCGCCATCCTCGCAGGCTTTACCATTCGCGACAGCGCGGTGACCCATGACAGCTTCATCGCGCCGTTGCCGGTGCGCAAGGGCGAGCGAAGCACCAAGGTCGACCAGGATTCCGAAAGCATGGCGCATGATCCGGTGTCCGGGCGGTTCTGGATCGGCTTCGAACAGCGCCACCGCATCCGCCGCTACTCGCCGGCGTTCGCGCGGGCAGAGGCGACCGGCAGGCCCAAGGCCATGATCGGTTGGCCCAAGAACGGCGGGGCGGAGGCGCTGCTGCGGCGCGCGGATGGCAGCTTCCTGGTGTTCTCCGAGTCGCGCTCGGTGCGCCCCGGGGTGACGGTGGGACTGATCTACGCGACCGATCCGGCAGAGCCCGGCGCACAGGCGAGGGCGTTCGCTTATCGCGCTCCGGAAGGATACCGGATCACCGATATCGCAGCGTTGCCCGATGGACGGCTGCTCGCGCTGCATCGCCGCTTCAATTATATCAGCGGAGTCAGCGCCAAGATCGGCATCATCGCGGCGGACGCGATTGCGCCGGGAGTGCTTGTGACACCCAAGGTCATCGCAACCCTGCAGCCGCCGTTTCCGGTCGACAACATGGAAGGGATCGCGGTGGATCGCGAGCGCGGCCGGACCATCGTCTGGCTGGTGGCGGATGACAATTATCTGAGCGTGCAGCGAAGCCTGCTGCTGAAATTCGAGTTCAGCGAGGCGAGCGTTTCGCCACGATCTTGATCTCGGTCTTGCCTTCGGGGAGATAGAGGCGGCTCACCTGGATGGCGGTCCATGCCGGGAAGGGCGGTGCCAGATACTGCTTCTGCACCGCGGACATCGGCCCGATCTGCTTTTCGATATCGGTGTGATAGCTGGTGACGTCGATGACGTCCTCCCAGCTTGAGCCTGCGCGGATCAGGATGCCGCTGATCCGGCGATAGGCAGCGTTGAAGGCTGCCTCATCGGCATCGGGGCCAACCACGATGCCGGACAGATAGATGGTGCCATCCCGCAGGATGACCGCATCGCTGAAACCCGCGCTCTCCTGAAAGGCGCGTTCTTCTGCATTTTCGGAATAAAGCACTTCTGCGGTCGTGCGCGACCCCGCGAGGGCGGGATGCGACACAACCGAAAGGGCCAGCGCGCTTGCAATCAGCAAGGCGCGCTGGCGGGCCATGGTCAGGCCGCTGCCTTGTGCAGTTCGCGCTTGATCTTGGCAGCGCGAGCCGAGAGCTTTTCTTCGCTGGTCTTCAGCAGCCAGTTGTCGAGGCCGCCGACATGCTCCACCGAACGCAGACCTGCAGTCGATACGCGAAGCTTGAAGCTGCGATCCAGCTTTTCGCTCATCAGCGTGACGTTCTGCAGATTGGGCAGAAAAACGCGCTTGGTCTTGTTGTTGGCGTGGGACACATTGTGACCCACCATCCGGCCCTTGCCGGTCAGTTCGCAAATCCGCGACATGGTGTAAGAATCCTGATGAAACGTTGTGTTTATGAAGGACGGGCGGTTAGCGTCAGACGAAGTCCAAGTCAACCTTTGCCAGCCGTCGAAGCCATCGCTATGCGCGAAAACCGCTGGCAGGGCAACAGCGTTGGCGGTAGTTGGCGCGATATGACGCTGGACAATGCCCGAAAATTTGCCGAGCAGGCGCTGGAACTGGCCCGTCAGGCGGCAGCATTGGGCGAAGTGCCCGTCGGCGCCATCGTCGTTCATCAGGGCAGGGTGATCGGCCAGGGCCACAATCAGCCCCGCGCGCTCAACGATCCCACCGCGCATGCCGAGATCATGGCCATCCGTGCCGCGTGCGCTGCGCTCGGAACCGACCGGCTTACGGGATGCGATCTGTGGGTGACGCTGGAGCCATGCGCGATGTGCGCGGGGGCCATTGCCCACGCCCGGATCGCAAGGCTGCATTATGCTGCGAGCGATCCCAAGGGCGGGGCGGTGGAGCATGGCCCGCGGCTGTTCCAGCAGCCTACCGTGCTGCACAAGCCCGAGGTCTATGCTGGGGTTGGCGCAGAAGATGCGGCAGCGCTGCTCAAGGCGTTTTTTGCCGAGCGCCGATAAGAAACGTTGCCGATCAGTGGTAGGCTGCCTGCGCCTGCCTGGCCAGAGCCGCCATCGCGCACGAATACGGTCCGGGTCCGAAGCTGATGCGGCGGACACCGGCCAGTGCCAGATCGGCCATCGAAGGCATGCCTTCGAAGTGCATCGCGTTGATCGGCAGGGGCACCGCCTCGCACAATTCGGCAATCTGTTCGGCGTCGGTCAGTCCGGGAACGAAAAATCCGTTTGCACCCGCTGCAGCAAAGGCCAGTCCACGTGTGATTGCTTCGCGAAGGCGCTCAGCGGGCAGTATCACCGCCTTGCCGGCGTCCAGCCACACATCCGTTCGAGCGTTGATGAACAGATCCACCCCTTCCGCCTCCGCGATCTCGCGAATGGCGGCGATGCGTGCTACATGGTCGTCGATGGCATGAAGTCCACTGCCACCGATCACTTGATCTTCGAAGTTGATGCCAACGACCCCGGTTGCGATGACGTTGCGGATGTTTTCGGCCAGCGTTGCAGTGTCGGTAGCATATCCCCCTTCGAAATCGAGCGTCACCGGAAGGTCAGTCGAGGAAGCGATCCTGCGAGCGTTGTCGAGCACCAGCGGCAGTGGCACCGCTTCGCCATCACCGAAGCCCATCGCACTTGCAACGGACGCGCTGCCCGTGGCCAGCGCTGGTGCTCCTTGCGATATCACGGTCGCAGCGCTGCCCGGATCCCAGATGTTTACCAGCACCAGCGGGGTATCGCCCCTGTGAAGATCGTGAAAGTGTGAAGCCTTGGCAGCTTGTGCGGGCATGGTGTTTCTCCTTGCCCGCACATTAGCTCCGTTACCCGGAGCCGACATCCCGTTTCATGCGATCAAAGCATGTCAGTGCACGAACCGCGCGACAACATCGCGATAGCTGCGCGACACCTTCACCTGAGCGCCCGATTCGAGCACCAGGAAGCATTCGCCATTGGTGTGCGGCTTGACCTGGCGGACCAGCCCCAGATTGACGATGGTCGAACGGTGGACGCGCTGGAAGTTGCGCGGGTCAAGCCGCTTTTCCAGATCCTTCATCGTCTCGCGCAGGATCAGCGAATTGTCGCCGGTGTAGATGCACATGTAATCGCCCGCGGCATCGATCCGCTCGATGGTGTCGACATCGACGCGGAAGATCTGGCCGCGGTCCTTGATGTTGATCAGCTTTTCATAGCGGTTCGAGGCCGCTGCCTCGTCGTCTTCGCCTAGGTCGAGCGCTTCGACAGCGTCGGGCGCGACCTCGTTGAGCACGTTCATCAGCTTGTCGGCTTCTTCACGGCCCTTCTTGTCGCGAATGCGCTCACGGATGCGGTCTATGGCATCGGCCAGCCGCACGTCGTCGACGGGTTTGAGCAGATAGTCGACAGCCTGAGCTTCGAACGCCTTGACCGCATGTTCGGAATAGGCGGTGCAGAACACCACCAAAGGCGGCTCGATGTCCATGATGCCCTTGACCACCGAAAAGCCGTCAAAGCCCGGCATCTGGATATCCAGAAACACCAGATCTGGCTTTAGCGTCTTGATCTTGCGGATCGCCTCGCGCCCGTTGAGGCATGTGTCGATGATTTCGATGTCTTCAAACTTCTCCAGCCTGAGCTGCATTCCCTGAATGGCGAGTTTCTCGTCATCGATCAGGATGGTGCGGATGGTCATGCCTGTAATTGCCTTTGTTCGCGTGTTTCAAACGGAATTTCGATAATCACGCTATAGCCGCCCCCGGGTGATGATCGTGTCTCAAACCGGTGATTGTCTTCATATGCCTGGGACAGCCTGTCCCTGATATTCGCCAGCCCGACCCCGGTTGATGCATTGGCCGTCGTGCCTTGCTTCTTCAATCCGGGCCCTGTGTCGGTTACGGTGATACGCAGCAGGGGTCCGATGAGTTGCGCCGAGATTGTGATATCGGCGCCGTCTTCCTTTGGCGTCACCGCATATTTTATGGCGTTCTCGACCAGAGGTTGCAAGAGCAGCGAAGGCAGCAGCGCATTCGCGGCGTTAGGCTCGATCTCGAAATGCGCACGCAGCCGCTCTTCAAAGCGCATCTTCTCGATGTCGAGATACAGCTTGAGCGTCTCGACCTCCTGCGCCAGCGTCACCCGCGCAGTGGGCTCGTTCGCCAGCGTGTAACGCAGGAACGACGAGAGCCGCGATAGCATTGCATTGGCAGGCTCGGTCTGCTTGAGCAGCACCAGCGTGGAAATGCTGTTGAGCGTATTGAACAGGAAGTGCGGGTTGAGCTGATAGCGCAGCATCGCCAGCTGCGCGCTGGTTGCCTGGTTCTCCAGCCGCAGCATCTGGTCCTGCTGCTCCTCGATCCGCAGGAAGAAGTTGATCGCGTAATACAACGCCGACCAAGCCCCCAGCAGCGTGAGGTCTAGATAGAACGCGCCCAGCAGGATCGCGGTGAAATTGCTGTCGCTGCCGGGGCGATACAAGGTCGCCACCCACGCATCGACAAAGGCATAGAGCGCCGATCCCGCCAGCAGCACGATCAGCGTGACGCCCCAGGTGACCAGTGGCTTGCGGTCGATCAGCGTCTGGTAGATCACCCCCATCACTAACGATATCGAATAGCCGGTGATGGTGGCGATGATGATCGGCACCAGGAACGAGATAGGCTGGCCGTTGGCGAGCCCCGATATGCCACGCAGCGCCAATGCGCCTGCCCAACCCAAGGTCTGCAGGTTCCAGAAGGCCCGGTTCTTGTTGGCAAAGAACGGTGTCGGCTTGAAGGGCAGCATCGCCATGCAACGAGGCTTAGCCCGATTTGTGCCGTTGCCACAGAATTTTTTGCATCATCGGCCCCGCTGCGATACGCTTTGTGTCAACGATAACGAGAGGATCCGCGCGCATGAGCGACACCATCGACACCCTGGCGCCCGAGCACCGCGCCAAGTTCACCGCCATGACCAATGGCACGCAGGATGACTGGGCGATCATCGCAGGGCAGTATCGCGAGTTCGCGCATGGCCTGCCCGATCGTGTGCTGGCGCATCTTCGGTTGCTCGACGGCGATTTCGGCGGATTTCCCATCGACCGGCTCCAGCACAGCCTGCAGACCGCGACCCGCGCCCATCGCGGCGGGCGCGACGAAGCCTATGTGGTGATGGCGCTGCTGCACGACATCGGCGATACATTGGGTAGCTATAACCACCCCGATGTTGCCGCCGCGATCATCAAACCGTTCGTGTCGGAGGAAGTCCACTGGATCTGCGCCAATCACGGCGCCTTCCAGGGCTATTATTACTTCCATTACATCGGCGGCGACCGCAACACGCGCGACATGTTCCGGTCTTCGCCGTATTTCGATGCCTGCGCGCATTTCTGCGAGAAATACGACCAGGCCGCATTCGATCCGGATTATGACAGCGAGCCGCTCGAATTCTTCGAGCCGATGCTGCGCCGCGTGATGGCCAGGCCGATCAACTCGATGTACGCCAAGGTTGTCGAACAAGCCTGACCAAGAGAACGCCCGCTCCAGCGAAGGGGCTAAGACAAGATGCGGGAGCATCGCCGCCTAACGGCCAAGCGATACCCCCGAATCGTTCTTCAACGCGAAGCCAGTCTCAGCGACGCGAGTTTTCCGCATAAAGGCCGTCCACGGCCTTGCTGACCAGAATGTTCACGGCGACGCGGCGGTTCTGCGCCTTGCCTTCATCGGTCATGTTGTCTGCAACCGGATCGGCCTCGGCCATGCCCGCGGGCGTGAGCATGCGATAGGGCTTCCACTTGCAGACCTGCTGGAGATAGTTGATGACGCTGGCCGCGCGCTTTTCGCTGAGCTGCTGGTTGAAGTCCTCATCACCATCCGCATCGGTATAGCCGACCACCAGCATCAGCGCGTTGTCCATCTGCTCTGCCGAACCCGCGGCCGAGCAAAGCTCGGCCTTGGCCTGTTCGCTCAGCTTGGCCTGCGCGGTGTCGAAATAGACATTGGTCGTCGCCTTGACGTTGTACTGGTCGATATCGCCCATGCGTCCGCGCAGCGCTTCGGTCGCTGCGCTCTGCTCGGCAAATTGCTGCGACGTGCCGGTACGGATCATCGATGCGGTCTTGAAGTCGGTGTTCTTGAAGGTGATCTGGCTGGCAAGCAGCGTTTCACCCGATTGCAGCGTCTTGATCGTCAGCGGCAGGCCGTTGAGCAATGCGCCAGTGTCGAGCTTGGTGCGGCTCGCACCGAACAGGCCGCCAGAGGCGCGAACCTGGGTCGTCTCGTTGACCACCAGCACGGTGCGGGTGCCGTCTGCCGCCTCGACCTGGATCCGGTCACCCTGGCGCGCGGTGAGCACGCCCTTGATGTCGGGCCCCTCGGTCATGGTGGCGGGATCCGGCAGCTGTTCGCCTTCGCCTGCGACATCAGCCTGCAAGGGTCCGGACTGCTGCGCGAAGCTCGTGGTAGAGGCGGTGGCGGCCAGCAGGGCCAGCGCCATGGTTATGCCGGGAGTGGTGGCAAGGAAACGCATGGAATTACTCCTTCAACATGGGGGGGATTTCGTCCGTGTGTCCCGGAGACTGCTGAGCGGATGAAGTGTTCCCGCGCCGCAGCCATTGTGCGGCGAGCCGAAAGGGCAGGCGCGGCGAGATGAGAAAGCGCGCGTTGCCGGCGGGTATCAGTCGAGCGGAGCGAGCGGCTCGGCCAGTAGCGGCGGAAGCCAGCCTCGCGGGTCTCTGGCGGCCCCGGTCAGCTTGGCCATCTCTTCCTCGAACAGCCCGACACGCTTCTTCCAGCGATAGTGCGTCGGCGCGGAAAAGATGCCCTTGCCGCGTTGCCGGCCATAGCGCGTCCAGAAGCGGACCGCGCCGGCTGGGTCGTAGCCCGCATTGGCCATCAGCCAGATCGACAGGCGGTCGGCTTCGATCTCGGTCGCCAGCGTCAGCCGGGCGTTGCGGCCGAACTGCTGCAACAGTCCGCGCTGGACGCCCGCCGCGTTGAGCCTGCGGCGGTGCTCGAGCAGATTGTGCGCCATCTCGTGCGCAAGGATCGCGGCGAGTTCGTCATCATCGAGCATGAAGTCCAGCATCGGAACGGTGATACCGACGATATCGCCATCGGCCGACGCGCCATATTCGCCGCTGGGGCGGAGCTCGAAACGGCTGCGGCAGGCAGGCGTTCCGGTGACCGCGACATCGAAGGTCCGGCCATCGCGGATCAGGGTCAGCGTGATCGGGCCGGTGTCCAGCGCTGAGCGAATTTGCGCATCTGCCCAGGCGATCGGACGATAGGCTGCGGGCTGATCGATGGTGCCAAGCGCGGCCGGGGCAGGGGCAAAGGCCACCCCGTTGAGCGCGACGATCGCGTCGTCGGGCCGGATTCCCGCCTGCGCTGCCGGGCCATCTGCGACCAATGCGAGCACGGCATAATCGCGGGCAAAGCCGAATGAGGCTCTTGCCGCAGCAGCATCTGGGTATTGCCCGATATGGTGCAGCGTCATGCCGATCGCATTTTCGCGCGAACGGCAGAACGGCGCATTGGCGCGGGCGAGCCGTGTGCCAACGCTCAGGACGCGGGTGTCCGATGCCCTGAGCGCGTCGAATGCCGCGATGGCGCTGTCAGGGGCCTCGGCGAACGCTGGCGCAGCGCCGCTCGGCAGCGCGCCTCCCAGCGCCAGACAGCAGACAATGTGCCGGATGGCACGCATGCCGGATCAGCTCACGGATTTCTTCGCGGCGCGTGCCTCGTCGATCGCAGCCTTCAATTCGTCATAGCCGACCGCGCCGTTGAGCACCTTGTTGCCGATCACCCAGCTGGGTGTTCCGCTGAATTCCAGCTGCTGGGCGATGCGGATATTGGCGTCGATCACCTCTTCGGCCTGTTTGCTGGCCACGAAGGTGCGCGCGGCGGCCATATCCAGCCCGGCGGTCTTCGCAGCCTGCTCGATGGTCGCCTGGGCGGGGCGGCCTGCGCCGAACATTGCCTTGTAGAACGCGTAATATTTGCCCTGCTGCGCGGCGGCCATGCCCCAGGCTGCTGCAACCCGGCTTTCGTCGGAGAGGATGGGAAGCTCGTGGAACACGACCTTGAGGTTCTTGTCCTCGCTCACCAGCCGGGCAACATCGCTGACGCTCTGGCGGCAGAAACCGCAGGCGAAATCGGAATATTCGACCAGCACGACATCGCCATCGGGGTTGCCGGCATAGGACGCGGCAAACGGCGTCTCGACGGCGCCGCGCACCGATGCGATGCGCTTGGCGGCCTGCTTGCCCTGCAGCTTCTGCACGGCTTCGGGAATGATCTCGGGGTTTTCGAGGATATAGGCGCGCACGATCGCCTCGATCGCGGCCTTGTCCTTGGTGTCGAACCCGGCTGCGGCTGCTGCGCTGTCGGCATCCTTGGCCGCTTCGCCACCGCCTGGTGCGACCAGCCCGCCGCTTTGCCACATGAATGTGCCGATCCCGGCGGCGATGGTCAGAAATGCGGCAACAGCCATGAACAGCCAGTTCCTTGATGAGGCCTCGCCAGAGGAGGGGGTGGGTGTTGTCATGGCGGGCCTTTGGTTGATGAGAGTATCGGTAACGGGATCGAGGCTTAACGGCGGCGCGACTGGCGTTCAACCGCGTCGCGCGCCAATATCGCAATATCCTGCGCACGAATGAAATCGGCGCTGCCCTGCGGCAGGCCCAGCATCGCCTCTTCGGCGCTGCGCAGCGCCAGCGGGGCGTTGCCCTGCAGCACATAGCGCTCTGCACTGGCAAGCGCTGCACGCGGTGTATCGCCGCGATTGGCATAGACCACGCCCAGCTGATACCAGGCGAACGGATTTTCCGCATCGCGCGCCACCGCAGCCTTCAGCACCCGCTCGGCCTCGGGCAGGTTGGCGGGGTCCTCGCTGGCGATCAGCGCATGGCCATAGACGCCTGCGATCAGAGATTGTGCGTTGGTGCTGGCGACGGCCTTCTGTAACGGCGCGAGCGCTTCCTGCGGTCTGCCCGATTCGAGCAGGATCTGGCCGTAGATTTCCAGGAAATACGGGTCGTCCGGCGCCTCGGCGAGCAGCGAGCGGGCTTCTGCCAGCGCCTTTTCGGGATAGGCGCTCTTGTGCCAGGCATAAGCGCGGGCATAGCGCGCGGGCACGCTCTGGTCGGTCTCGGGATAGTCGCGCAATGTTTCGGGCGGATCGGCGACATAGCCGACCAGCTTGGCCTTCACGCGCTGGAACCGCGCCTCGAGCGCAGGGTCAATCCGGGCATTGAAAGCCGGGTCGTTCTCGTAGATTTCCTGCAGCAGCGTGATGCGCTCGCCCGATAGCGGGTGCGAGCGGTTGTAGCTGTCCTCCTGCGGGATGGCGAGCCGGAACTCCAGATTTTGCAGGCGCTTGAAGAAGTTGAGCGAACCCTTTCCGGTAAGCCCGGCCTTGGAGAGATATTTGGCACCGGCGACGTCTGCGCCTGCTTCCTCGCCGCGGGTATGCGCCAGGAACTTGCCCAGCGCTGCCTGCTGGCCCGCGCCCATGATGCCCAGGCCCGCCTCGCCAGCACCCGCGGCGACCGCGGCGATTCCCAGCAGCAGCGACAATATGGTGATCTTGCTCGCCTTGGATGCGCTTTCCGACCGGGTGATCGAATGGCCCAGCGCGATATGCCCGATCTCGTGGGCGATGACGCCCTGAACCTCGTTGACGTTGCCTGCCGCCTCGATCAGCCCGCTATGGATGTAGACATCCTGCGTCCCCGCGACAAAGGCGTTGATGCTGCGGTCGTTGATGACCACGACATTGACGTTGGAGGGAAGCAGCCCGGCTGCGAGAATGAGATCGTGCGACATGTCCGCCAGCAGCGCCTCCGTCTCAGCATCGCGCAGGATCGACTGCGCCGACACCGGCTGCACCGCCAGCACGCACACCGCGCAGATCGCGAGCAGCCGCGCCGCAAGGGTGGAGATCAACGAGCTGCAACGTCTGGTCGTCTGGTGCATTGCCGCCTGCGTCACGGGGGAAAAGGGCATGCCTGTCATGGCCGCGTGGTGGCCAGCCAAGGATGAACACGGCATGAAACTGCACATGATAAGATGATAGTAGCGCGGGCTTTGCCGCTTGCACAGCATATCACCAGCCTGCTTGCGATGAATGCGGCGAGCCGCGTGTCAGGCGGCCTTGAGCTCGGCGAGAAACGCTGCGCTGGCGATCCGCAGCGCGCTGGCCTGGTCTTCCAGCCGGGCGGTCACCTCGCGCATGTCATCGGACATGGATTTGACGCGGTGAGCGTTGTGGCTGACCGTGCGCGCGGTATCTTCCATCGATCGCGCGTCGCTGGCGACCTGTTGCGCGTGGCTGTTGATCCCCAGCGTCGCCTCGCTCTGTTCGGTAATAACCCTGGCGATATGCGCCGCACCTTCGCTCACCAGATCGATCTGGCCTGCGATCGAATCGATGGTGGTCTCGGCAAGGCTCATCCGGGTGCGGATGCCGTTCACCGTCTGCCCGACCGAATTGATCGCGCCCCGGGTCTGGCCCGCAAGCTGCTTGACCTCGTGCGCGACGACAGCGAACCCGCGACCGGCTTCGCCCGCGCGCGCAGCCTCGATCGTGGCGTTGAGCGCCAGCAGATTGGTCTGCGAGGCGATCTCCTCGATCAGCGTTGCGATCTGCGATACCTTGGCGGCCTGTTGCGCAAGCGCGCCGACCGCTTCGCTGCCCTCGAGCGACGAACTTCGCGCGGCGGTGGCGGCGAGGTGCTGGTCCTCGACTCGCTGGGCGATGGAATGCGCCGACTGGCTTAGCTGTGCTGCGGCTCCCGCAACATTCTGCACCGACATGCCGACATTGGCCGCGCGCGCGGTCACCTGCGCGGCGCTCTGGCCCGTTTCCTCGCCGATCTCATGCAGCGCAGATGCGCACACGCCCAGCTGGGTAAGGGCGGTGCCGAGGCTGTCGATGGTGTGCATGACCGATCGATCGAACGCTTCGGCCAGATCGGCCATCGCGCGGCTGCGCTCTTGCAAGTGACGGTCGCGCTGCTGGGCGAGCATGGCTTGCGCCGACCGGTCCTGTTCGGCGCGCTCCTGCACCTTGCGCTGTTCGGCAGCGAACTCGCGTTCGCGCACCACGACCAGTTCCTGCGACTGGCGGATGTACCCGGCAAAATGCCTGCAGAAGACCATGGTGCTGCGCCACACGATCACCGCAAAGCAGATCACCAGCGGATAGAAATAAGGGTCCACGGTGAACCCGGTGGCATTGATCGCGATGCAGGTTCCGCTGGTGATCGACACCAGCCAGATCAGGTTCGTCCCCGGAAGCGAAAGATAGTTCATCGATCCGATCGCGGTGGCCGCGATGCCGATGGTGATGCCAAGGTCGCTGAGGTGTGGCACCTCGGAGGTCAGCATTCCGGCGATGATCATCGACCATGCAATGCCCGAAAGCACGGCGTTGGCGGTGAAATGATGGGTGAGCGCCTTCAGATCGTTCTGTATCTCGCCGCTGTCAGCCTCGAGCAGCTTTTTCAGCCGAATGTTGACGGGAATCATCGCGGCCATGGTGCCAAGGGTGAGCAGGAAGCCGAGCATCGTGAGCATCAGCCCCGGGGTGTTCCAGGTCGCAAGCCCCAGCACCACCGCCACCACGCTGACGCTAGGGATCATCGCGGTCACCCCGGCACATACCCGCTGCATGTGTTGCGCCGCCATTCCGGCGGCGTCGGCCGAGCGGATCTCTCCGCCATAGGCAATGTTCGCAAGCGACCGGCGTACAGAGCCCACGCATCGGCGTGCGATATGCGCAAAACTGCTTCTGCCGGTCCTCACCATGCACCCAAGCTAGGGCCTCATGGTTAATTTGTGCCTAATCGGACCTGTTGGGCGATTCTGTTCGCCCAGATGCCGGTCAGACGGCCGAAGCGGCGTGACCGGCATGGCCGCGACTACAGCACGTATTTGCTGAGGTCGGTATTCTTCGCGATCCCGGTGAGCTGCTTCTGCACATAGGCTGCATCCACCCTGATGGTCTCGCCGCGATGCTCCTCCGCGCCGAAGCTGATCTCCTCGAGGAGCTTTTCCATCACCGTCTGCAGGCGCCGCGCGCCGATGTTCTCGACCGTTTCGTTGACCGATGCGGCGATCCGCGCGACCTCGCGAAGCGCATCCTCGGTGAATTCGAGAGTCAGTTCCTCGGTGCCCAGCAGCGCGGTGTACTGCTGCGCCAGATTGGCCTTTGTCTGGGTGAGGATATGGAAGAAGTCCTCCTCGGTCAGTGCCTTGAGCTCCACCCGGATCGGCAGGCGACCCTGCAGTTCGGGCAGCATGTCGCTGGGCTTGGCGATGTGGAACGCGCCCGAGGCGATGAACAGCACATGGTCAGTCTTCATCGGGCCGTACTTGGTGGCCACGGTGGTGCCCTCGATCAGCGGCAGCAGATCGCGCTGCACGCCTTCACGGCTCACCGAACCGCCGCGCACATCGGACACTGCGATCTTGTCGATCTCGTCGAGGAAGACGATGCCATTGGCTTCGGCATCGGCGAGCGCAACGCGCGCGACATCGTCCTGGTCCATCCGCTTCTCGGCTTCTTCCTCGATCAATTTGTCCCACGCATCGGCGAGCCGCATCTTGCGCGGCTTGGTACGCTTCTGGCCGAAAGCCTTGCCCATCATGTCGGACAGGTTGATCATCCCGACCTGACCGGCCATCCCGGGAATTTCCATCGGCATGTTGGGCGCGTCTTCGACCTCGATCTCGACTTCGGTGTCGTTCATGTGGTTGTCGGTGATCCGCTGGCGGAAGCTCTGGCGGGTTGCCTCGCTGGCGTTGTCGCCGACGAGCGCGTTGAGCAGCCGTTCCATCGCTGCGTCGGACGCAGCCTCACGCACCTTTTCGCGGCGGCGTTCCTTTTCGAGCCGCACGGCGTCCTCCACCAGATCGCGCGCGATCTGATCGACATCGCGGCCGACATAGCCGACTTCGGTAAACTTGGTCGCCTCGATCTTGATGAACGGTGCATCGGCGAGCTTCGCCAAACGGCGCGAGATCTCGGTCTTGCCGCAGCCCGTGGGCCCGATCATCAGGATGTTCTTGGGCGTCACCTCGTCGCGCAGTTCGGCGGGCAGGCGCTGGCGGCGCCAGCGGTTGCGCAGCGCCACGGCGACCGCGCGCTTGGCGTCCTGCTGACCGATGATGTGTGCATCCAGCGCAGCGACGATGGACTTGGGGGTAAGCGTATCTGTCATTCGGGATCTTCTATGTGAGGAACGTGTCGGAACACAAATTGGGGAGTGCCGCTTGCTGCTTCAAGCACAGCGCCACCCGGCCATCAGGCTGCGGTGCGATTCGACGATATCGGCAATGTCCTGCGGCTGGGGCTCGGCGACATATTCGCCGCGCTCATAGGTGCCGCCCAGCAGGATGCCATCGCCGCGCGGAAACATGTATCCGGCACGCAGCGCATAGGCATAATCGATTTCCGGCTGCGGGATCAGCACCGCAAGCTGGCCGCGCACCGGGACCAATTCGGTATCGCCGAACAGCGCGGCTGCGCCCAATCCGGTACAGTTGAACACCAGCCGTTCGGGCAGCGCGGCAACCTCGGCGGCCGAGTTGAACCGGCGCACTCGCACCGCTCCGCCGGCAATGCGGATATCGCGCAGCAACCGTTCCATGAACCGCCCGGTCTCGACATACATGGTGTCGTAGCGCACCACGTTGTCGGCCGGGAACGGGTGATGGTCTGCCGACAGCCTTACGCGTCCCGGAAACATCGGATCGGGCGCAAGCGGCCCTGACGAACGTGTCTGGTCATAGGTCGGCAGCCAGCGGATGCCGTAATCGTCCCCTGCCATGATCTGGAACCGGCGCCTGCTATAATCGGCAGCAGCAGCAGCCTGTTCGCGCCATTGCGGGGTGACCATGTCATTGTCGAAATGGCCCGCGGGATAGATCTGTCCGCCTGCGATGTTGGATGTGGTGCCCGGCGGCAGCGTTTCGGTGTAGATCGTGACGGAGTAGCCCGCCTCCTGCGCCAGCCGCGTGGTGGTCAGCCCCATGATCCCCGATCCGATCACCGCGACAGGTCCCGAATGGCCGGGCAGGCCCAGCGCCGTTGCCAGCCGCGAGCTTCCCCAGCTCAGCGAAATTCCGCCGCCGCCATGGCCGTAATTGTGGACCAGCAGAGATTCGCCCAACCTTTCGGCGCGGACCACGAAACCGGACGGGCGATAGGGGCGCAGCCCAGCCACGGTGCGGATAATGCGCGAAGGATCGACATTGACGCGCGCCAGGCAGCGCGGGGCCGTTGCGCCGAGCCGCGCCACCGAGCGCGATTGCACCGTCGTGCAGCCGCTCAGCGCCAGTGCAGCCCCGGCAGAGGACACCAGTCCGCGTCGATCCACCTGCCATGCCATGGAGCCGACCATAAGGTCTCAGCTCTCGGTGTCGAGAACTTCGATCGTCAGCTGGTCGTTCGTATAGACGCAGACATCGGCGGCGATCTTCATCGCCTTGCGCGCGACGGTTTCGGCATCGGCTTCATATTCGAGCAGCGCGCGCGCTGCGGCGAGCGCATAGTTTCCGCCGGATCCAATTGCGGCGACGCCATCGACCGGTTCGAGCACGTCGCCATTTCCGGTGAGAATCAGGGTCACGTCCTTGTCGGCGACGATCATCATCGCTTCCAGGTTGCGCAGATACTTGTCGGTGCGCCAGTCCTTGGCGAGCTCAACCGCCGCGCGCATCAGCTGGCCCGAGTGCCGCTCGAGCTTGCCCTCGAGCCGCTCGAACAGGGTGAAGGCATCGGCGGTTGCGCCGGCAAACCCGCCGATCACCGAACCGTCACCGAGACGGCGAACCTTGCGGGCGTTGGGTTTCATGATGGTCTGGCCCATGGAAACCTGGCCGTCGCCCGCGATCACCGCCTTGCCGTTCCTGCGAATGCCGACGATGGTTGTGCCATGCCATGTCGGCATGCTGCTGTCTTGTCTGCTCATGGCGCGGGATATGGTGGGAACAGCAAAGCGCTGCAAGCCCTACATGATCCGCCGGACTTCATCACCGTTGTACAACCGGATATCGGCGCCGATGCGCTCGACCTGGGCGAGGCCGGCGCCAAAGGCTGCCATGTGCGGCGACGTCAGATGCGCATCGAGCGCTGCGTCGTCGGTCCAGCGTTCGGCAATGCGCAGAATGTCGGGATTGGCCATGTCGCGCGCGAAGCTGTAATGCAGACAGCCCTCTTCCTGGTGCGTCGCCTCGACCATGATGCGCGCGGCTTCGGCGAACTTGTCGATTTCGCCCGGCGCAAAGTGGAGCCAGCCTTCGATGATGAGCATGTCGTGTTTCTCCGTGCGGAGCGATCGGTCCGCTGAGCGGCACAGTTACGATGCCGCTATCCGGCACGCAAGTCAGAGCTGGTGGTAGGTGCGATACCAGTCGACGAAGCGCGGGATGCCGGTATCGATCGAGGTGGTGGGCGCATAGCCCAGATCGGTCTGGATCGCGCTGATGTCGGCATAGGTTTCATGCACATCGCCCGGCTGCATCGGCAGCAGGTTGCGGATGGCGGGCTTGCCGCACGCGGCCTCGACAACGTCGATCATCCGGCCCAGCGGCTCGGGCTGGTTGTTGCCGATATTGTAAACTGCATGAGGTGAAATGCTCCCGCCAGGCTTGGCGGCGCCATCGTCGGCAGGCGGATGGTCGAGCACCGCGATCACGCCGGCGATGATGTCGTCGATATAGGTGAAATCGCGGCGCATATCACCATGGTTGTACACGTCGATCGGCTGGTCCTGCAGGATTGCCCTGGTGAATTTCCACAGCGCCATGTCCGGGCGGCCCCAGGGGCCATAGACAGTGAAGAACCTGAGCCCCGTCATCGGCAGTCGATAGAGATGCGCATAGGTCTCGCTCATCAGCTCGTCCGCCTTCTTGGTGGCGGCGTAGAGCGAGACGGGATGATCGACGCGGGTGTCGACGCTGAACGGGCTTTTGGTCGAGTTGCCATAGACCGACGATGACGAGGCATAGACGCAGTGCCCGGTGCCGCGCGCGCGCGCAAGTTCGAGAATGTTGAGATGGCCGACCAGGTTGGACTGCACATAGGCGTGCGGGTTGTCGATGCTGTAGCGCACCCCGGCCTGCGCGCCCAGGTGGACGATCGCATCGAACGCGCGGCCTTCCAGCGCGGCAACGAGCCCGGGATAATCGGCAAAGTCGAGCGGTAGGAAGTCGAACGCGCCTGTGGCGATGCCGGCAAGATCGGCCACGCGGGCGTGCTTGAGCGCGGGATCGTAATAGGGGTTGAGATTGTCGATGCCGATGACCTCGTCACCGCGCGCCATCAACGCGCGCGTGAGGGCGTGGCCGATGAAGCCGGCTGCTCCGGTGACAAGGACTTTCATGCTGTGGTACCTGCCCGATCAGCCGGCCAGGCGCAAATGGCCAGCCGGGCGTTCGGGGTGGGCGGGCTGGTCGGACCAGATGCCGCGGGTGTCGTACACGATCTTGCTCACGCGTTCGGCAAGCGGGATCGACTTGAACACGTCGTGATCGACCAGCACGATGAACATGTCGCAGCTCTCGATCGCATCGTCGACATCGATCAGGCTCGCTCCAAGGCCGTCATAAGCGGGCGGAAGGGCCTGCGCATAGGGCTCGACGATCGCGATGCGCTCGCCATATTTCTGCGCCAGCGCCAGCGCGACCTTGTTGGCCGGGCTCTCGCGGAAATCGTCGATATTGGCCTTGAACGCCAAACCCAGACAGGCGACGCGCGCGGTGGGGTTGGCTTCGATCATGTCGCCGGCCTTGCTCAGCACATGGCCGATCTTGCCATCGTTGACCCAGCGTGCGGTGCGGATCAGCGGGGTGTCGTCGGGCGCGCCGTGGATGATGAACCACGGATCGACCGCGATGCAGTGGCCGCCGACGCCCGGGCCGGGCTGGAGGATGTTGACGCGCGGATGGCGGTTGGCGAGGCGGATTACCTCCCACACGTCGAGACCCATGCGGTCGGCGACGATCGACAGCTCGTTGGCAAAGGCGATGTTGACGTCGCGATAGGCGTTCTCGACCAGCTTGGTCATTTCGGCCGAGCGCGCATCGGTGGTGATGCACTCGCCGCGCACGAAGCGGCGGTAGAACGTGAGCGCCTTGCGCGCGCAGCGCGGGGTTATGCCGCCGATCGATCGGTCGTTGTTGGTCAGCTCTTCGAGGATGCGCCCGGGGAGCACGCGCTCGGGGCAATAGGCGATCGCGATGTCGGGGATGTCGGCGCTGATTCCGGGAACCTTGAGGTCAGGCCGCAGCTTGGCGATCAGGTCGCGCATTTCCTCGGTGGTGCCCACCGGCGAGGTGGATTCCAGGATGATGCAATCGCCCAGCTTGATCACCGCGGCAATGCTGCTCGCGGCCTGCAGCACATAGCTGATATCAGGCGCATGGTTGTCGTCGAAAGGGGTGGGGACCGCGATGACGAATACATCGGAGGGCTCGACGGTGAGCGACGTGCGCAGCATGCCACGCGAAACCACGCCCTGCACCAGCCCGTCGAGATCGACCTCCTCGATATGGATGCGGCCCTCGGCGATCGTGTTGACGACATGTTCCGAGACATCGACGCCGAGCACCCGGCAGCCCGACCGTGCGATGATGGCAGCGGTGGGCAGGCCGATATAGCCCAGCCCCACAACACAAACTTCAGGCTTCTTGTCGGACAACATGGTCAATCCCCGGATATAGGCGACCCCGCACGGCGAGAGCCCGGGGCCAGTCAGCCCCTTTCCTAAGTCCTATGGAGTTAAAAAAGCCGTAAGCAAGCCACATTGGCCAGCCGGTGGGGCTCTCGCGGCGGGCGGGGCCGGGGGCATGGTGATGGCCCACGCTGCGGATGGGGCCTTTCAGAGGCTGCAGCCCCCGTCTGGAGCGCACAAACAAAAAGGGCGACCCGAAGGCCGCCCTGATTGTATCTCTACAGCCTGATGAAATCAGGGGCTGTTGGGCTCATCATCATCAGCGATGATGATGATGCCGCCGATCACGGCTGCTGCAGCGACCACACCGATGATGATGCCGGTGCTGCCTTCAGCTTCGCTCGATTCGCTCGAGACAGCCGAAGTACGGGCGGCGGCAGGCGCGACGGCCTGTGCCAGAACCGGAGCGCCGACCATGGTGGTCAGGGCGATCGCGGCCATCGAAGCTTTGAACAGTTTCATAGTGGAACTCCATGAGGAGGTTGACTCTCAATGCATACATGCCACGCGTCTGGATATATTGCAAGTGCGAAATGACTTATTCCTTCATTTCGCGTGCGATTTTTGCAATTGGCCATTCGCGTTGAAAGACTTGGAAATTTTTCCGAAAGCCCCGCGTCATCGGACGTCCGGGTACATATCCTTCAACCGATGCCGCATTCCGAAGGTCCAGGCGAGGCCGACTTTCAGATAGATGTAATTGGCCTTGAGCGGTCCCCATGCTGCAATGCGGCGGTCCGAAGTGATCACGGGCTTGCGGGTCATCTTGAGCTTTCCGATTCGCGCAAAGCCGATGCACAGGTCGGCCTCTTCCATGATCGTGGCGTCTGCCGGGATGCCGCCGATGCGCAGATAATCGGCGCGGCGGAAGAACATGGCATGGTCACCGAACAGCAGCCGCACCCCGCGCACGAACAGATGCGGATGGGTGAACAGCGGGTAATATGTCTTCCACCAATTGTGCGCGGTGGTGAACCAGCGGGTCTTCTTGCCGCGGATGATCGGCAGGAACGTCGCCAGCGACAATCTTTTATCGGCAAGCACCGTGCGCACATGGGCGATGGCGTCGGGGGGCAGCAGGCTGTCGGCGTGCAGGATGCACACCAGATCGCCTTGCGCCTGCTCGACCCCGAAATTGATCTGCGGTCCGCGCCCGCGCGTGGGCGCGGCCAGCACCCGCCATCCGGCGGCCATTGCAAGCGCAATGGTCTCGTCCTCGCTGCCTCCGTCGATCAGTAGGATTTCGTCGGGTTGCGGCGTCATTGCGGCGACATTGGCGATGGTCGCGGGCAGGGCCTTGGCTTCGTTGAGCGCAGGGATCATCAGCGTGACGCTCGTCATGGGAGCGCTTCCAGATCGGGCCAGCGGGCAAGGTCTGAAGGTCGGTCACAATCTGCCAGCACCGGAAGCGTTGCCACCGACAGACCCTGCTGCGCGCACCGCCGCATCGTTTCGGGAAACACCGCATCGGTGCTCCACGCCATGTCCGACAGCAGTTCGGGCCGCGCGCGCTGCATCCCGATTAAATAATAGCCGCCGTCATCCGCGGGGCCGATCACCACGTCATGGCGTTGCAGCGCAGCGATCGCCGAATGAACGATCGTCACGGTGAGATCGGGAGTGTCTGCGCCGAGGAAGATGTGCGGTGCCGGGCGGGATGCATCGCAGAGCCGCTCGGTGAGGCCACCTTCGACCTGCTCGACCAGCACGGGTCCATCGCCCAGCCACGCCCTAAACTCCCCCTCATCGGCGCCTGCAAAGCGGATCTCCACCGGCGCGCCTGCTGCCAGAAGCGTGGCCACCGTCCGCTCGGTCAGATGGCGATGGACGCGGGAAGCCCCCTCGGCCCCCAGCGCGGGGATCAACCGGGTCTTGGCGTAGCCCGGAACCGGGAACTTGGCGAACAGCACGAGGGTGGGCGGCACAGGCATCGCGCAAAGCCTTAACGAGAGGGTTGGCGGAAACAAGCCTTGCATCGCTGCGTTCGCTTCATATGGTGCGCGGCCCCGGCCCTTGGAGTGTGCAATGTCTGAAACCGTCCTGTTCGATTATTGGCGTTCGTCCGCCAGCTATCGGGTGCGCATTGCGCTCAACCTCAAGGGGATTGCCTATCGCGCGGTGCCGACCGACCTGCTGACCAGCCAGCAGAAAGCGCCCGATTACGTTGCGCGCAACCCTCAGGGTTTCGTCCCGATGCTGCACATCGACGGGCTCGATCTCACCCAGTCGCTGGCGATCATCGACTATCTCGATGCGACGCGGCCCGATGCCCGGCTTCTTCCCGAAGATCCTGCGGCGCGCGCGGTGACGCTGGCGCGCGCGATGATCATCATCGCCGACATCCACCCGGTCAACAACCTGCGGATGCTCAAATATCTCAAGGCCGAGATGGGGCAGGATCAGGCTGTGATCGATGACTGGTATCGCCACTGGGTTGCGGAAGGCTTTGCCGCGCTGGAGGCGCTGGCGCCGGACGATGGCCTGTTCGGCGGCACCACGCCGGACCTCACCGATGTGTGCCTCGTCCCGCAGATGGCAAACGCACGCCGGTTCGACCTTGATCTTGCTCCCTTTCCCCGGCTGGTGCGGATCGATGCCGAATTGCAGGCGATCCCCGCCTTTGCCGCCGGGCATCCCGATGCGGTGAAGCCGGCGTGAGGATTTCAAGGACGCGCTGTACCGTTTCGCTGGGTCTCGCCGCCTCGCTTGCCGCGACACCGGCGCTTGCCCAAGACCAACCGGCGAGCGAAATCACCTGGGCCGATGCGCTAATCACGGTGGTCGGCAAGCCGCTCGATGTGCCGTTGGGCGACCGCGCCTACAGCGTGACCAGCATCACGCCAGACATGCTCGCCAACGAACCCAGCCAGAGGCTGGAAAACGCGTTGCGGCTGGTGCCGGGGCTGCAGCAATTTCGCCGGTCCGATGCGCGCAGCGCCAACCCGACCAGCCAGGGCGTCACCCTGCGCGGCCTGGGCGGCAACGCGTCCAGCCGGGCGCTGCTGATGCTCGACGGGGTGCCGCAGAGCGATCCGTTCGGCGGCTGGATCAGCTTTCCCGGCTATGACGCGATCAATCTGGCAGCGGTGCGGGTGCGGCGCGGTGGCGGGACCGGAAGCGATGGCCCAGGCGCTCTGGCCGGAACGATCGAGCTCGACAGCGCCGGGATCAGGCCCGACCAGTCGAACGTTTATGGTGACCTTGCCTATGGCAGCCGCAACTCGATCGAGGCCAGCGTCGGAACGTCGCAATCGTTGGGCGCAGGCGGCCTTTCGATCTCGGCGCAATATGCCCGCGGCGATGGATTCGTCCCGACGATCGCGCGGCAACGCGGCCTGGTGGACAGGGCAGCGCCCTATGAACAGGCCGGGATCAACCTGCGCTTCGTCGCGCCGATCGATGTCGATACCGAAATCCAGGCCAGTGCGCGCGCCTTCACCGATCAGCGCGAACGCGGCTTCGCCTTCAGCGACAACAGCAATGACGGCGCCGATGCCAGCGTGCGTCTTGTCGGGCGGGGTGCGCTGCCGTGGTCGGCGCTGGCCTATGTCCAGATGCGGAGCTTTGCGAGCAGCTTCGCGGCGATCAGCGCGGACCGGACTGCCGCAACCCAGACGCTCGACCAGTTCAACGTGCCCTCCACCGGGCTGGGCGCGCGAATCGAAATCCGTCCTTCGATCGGCGAGGGCGCCGAGCTGCGGCTGGGCGGAGAATGGCGGCGCACGACCGGGGAGACCCGCGAGCTGTTCACCTATGTTGCAGGCAACCCTACACGGCTCCGGCGCGCAGGCGGCGCGAGCGACACCTTTGGCGCGTTCGCCGAGGCGAGCTGGCAGGCATCGCCCGATCTGCTGCTTACCGGTGGCGGCAGGGTCGACCGCTGGACGCTCACCGACGGGCGGCTGCGTGAGACCGTGCTCGCCACCGGCGCGCCGCTCGCCACCACCGATTTTGCCAACCGCAGCGGCTGGGAAGGCACCGGGCGGCTGGGATTTGCCTGGGATGCGGCCTCGCTGCTGACGCTGCGCGGCGCGGGCTATCTCGGCTGGCGGCTGCCGACGCTGAACGAGCTTTACCGGCCCTTCCGTGTCGGGGCTGACGCCACTGCGGCCAATGCCGCGCTGGCGCCGGAACGGCTGCAGGGGGTGGAACTCGGGCTCGACTGGGAGATTTTCACGCTTCAATTGGGCGCTACCGTTTTCTGGAACCGGCTGGACAATGCCATCGCCAATGTGACGCTGGCGCGCGGGCCTGGCACCTTTCCCGGCGTCGGCTTCGTCTCGGCGGCGGGCAGCTTCAACCAGCGGCAGAATCTGGATGCGGTCGAGGCGAGGGGCATCGAGATCGAGGCGCGCGCCGATGTCGGCGATTTCAACTTCGCCGCCGCCTACAGCTATGTCGACGCCGAGGTCCGCGCCGGGCCCGGCCAGGCGGCGATCGACGGCCTGCGTCCCGCACAGGTACCCCGGCATTTCGCCACCGGCTCGGTCGGATGGTTCCCGCAAGGCAACGACAGCGGCGTCAACCTGACCGCGCGCTATGTCGGTTCGCAGTTCGAGGATGACCTCGGCCTGCTGGCGCTCGATGATGCGCTGACACTGGATGCGCGCGCGGCGTTGCGGATCAGCCGCAACCTGCTGGTCGAACTGCGCGGCGAAAACCTGTTCGATGCAACGGTCCAGGCGGCGATCAGCGGGCCCGGGATCATCGAACGCGGCATGCCCCGCACGATTTGGCTTGGCGTGAAACTGGACATTGAATAGCGTCGGTGACCCGATGACCGAAACCATGACCCGCCTTGCCGAATTCATGCCCTATCGCATCTCGATCACCTCGAATGCGATCAGCGATCTGATCGCGCGCGAGTATCGCAGCCGCTTCGGGCTGAAGATTGCAGAATGGCGCGTGATGGCGGTGCTCGGCGATGTCGGTGAGGCCACTCAGCGCGAGCTGGTGGCAGCCACCCGCATGGACAAGGTGGCGGTCAACCGCGCGACCAAGGCGCTGGGCGAGCGCGCCCTGATCCAGCGTGCCCCCAACATGAGCGACGGCCGGTCGCATCATCTCGCGCTGACCGATACCGGCAGGGCGCTGTATGCCGAAATCATGCCGCTGGCGTTGCAGATGGAGACTCAGGTCATCCAGGTGCTCGACCCGCAGGAACAGGCGCAGTTTTCCAGAATGCTGGGAAAGCTGCTGACCCAGGCGGACTCGCTGGCGCATGATTGACCGACCCGGAATGATCTTGCACTCCGGTTTCAAATGATACTATGCTGCGCAATATTCCGGCGCGTCAGACCGCAAAGAACCACTTTCCTGAAAGGAAGCCGAACCCATGAAGCTCGCATCCCTCAAGAGCGGCCGCGACGGCCGTCTGGTCGTGGTCTCGAACGATCTCGCCTGGTACGCCGATGCCAGCCACCTGGTCCCGACCTTGCAGGCGGCGCTCGACGACTGGGACCGCATGGCGCCTTATCTCGAGGTTCTGGCGCGCGATCTTGAGCACGCCGCGATCCCTCGCGAGCGCTTCCACGAGCATGATGCCGCAGCGCCGCTGCCGCGCGCCTATCAATGGGCGGATGGCTCGGCCTATGTGAACCATGTCGAACTGGTCCGCAAAGCGCGCGGTGCGGAGCTGCCCGAAAGCTTCTGGACCGACCCGCTGATGTACCAGGGCGGATCGGACGATTTCATGGGTGCGCGCGACGACATCCAGCTGAAGGACGAAGCCTGGGGATGCGATCTTGAGGCCGAGATCGTCGTCGTCACCGGCGATGTGCCGCAGGGCGTCACGCCGGAAGAAGCGCGCGGCCACATCCGGCTGATCGGGCTGGTCAACGATGTGTCGCTGCGCAACCTGATCCCCGATGAGCTCGCCAAGGGCTTCGGGTTCGTCCAGTCCAAGCCCGCCAGCGCGTTCTCGCCGGTTTTCGTAACCCCCGATGCGCTGGGCGATTACTGGCAGGACGGCAAGCTGCACCGCACGCTTATGGTCGATCTCAACGGCAAGCCCTTTGGCCGCGCTGTCGCCTCGGACGACTGCACCTTCGATTTCGGCGTGCTGATCGCGCATCTCGCCAAGACCCGGCGGGTGCGCGCAGGATCGATCATCGGATCTGGCACGGTCTCAAACCGCGATGCCGATGGCGGACCGGGACGCCCAGTAGCCGATGGCGGCCTGGGTTACAGCTGCCTTGCCGAAGTGCGCATGGTCGAGAAGATCAGCACGGGTGAAATGACCACGCCGTTCCTCAAGCATGGCGATGTCGTGCGAATCGATGTACACGACGACCGCGAGCACACCATCTTCGGCGCGATCGAGCAGACTGTGAAGGTCGGCTGATCGCGCCAAAAAGCTTAAGATTGCCGCCGGTTCGCGCTCAGCGGATCGGCGAATCCGGGGCCAGCCGCATGTCGAGATAATTGTCGACCGAGTGCATCAGATCGTCGAGCTCATGCTCGAAGAAGTGGTTGGCGCGGCCGATCTCGTCGTGATGAATGGTGATGTGCTTCTGGGTGCGCAATTTGTCGACCAGCTTCTGCACCGCGCCGGGGGTGACCACCGTATCGGCGGCGCCCTGCACGATGATGCCAGAGGCGGGGCAGGGGGCGAGGAAGCTGAAGTCATACATGTTGGCGGGCGGCGCGACCGAGATGAAGCCGCGGATCTCCGGACGGCGCATCAGCAATTGCATGCCGATCAGCGCGCCGAAGCTGAAGCCTGCAACCCAGGTGGTCTGCGCCTCGGGATGGAAGCTCTGCACCCAGTCCAGCGCAGCAGCTGCATCGGACAGTTCGCCGATGCCGTTGTCGAATGTGCCCTGGCTGCGGCCGACACCGCGGAAGTTGAAGCGCAAAGTCGCAAAGCCGCGCCGAACGAAGGTCTTGTAGAGCGCCTGGGTGATCCGGTCGTTCATCGTGCCGCCGCCCTGCGGGTGCGGATGTAAAATCATCGCGACCGGGGCACGGGGGCGGGGAGCGGGGCTGAAGCGGCCCTCAAGGCGGCCTTCGGGACCGGGAAAGATGACAGCGGGCATATTTTGTGGGACTTTCGGAGTTCTGCAGATGACAGGCGGGGTGCCGCCTGATGTGGCTGGCGGCGCGCCAAGGAACAGGGGCTATACGCAATCGGGCCCCCAAAAAGCAACAAAATGCGTGGCAATGCGGCAGGGTGCGGCTAGATGAACGCGATGAACCGTCGCAACCCAAGCTCAGTCTGACCCGCATCATGGCCGACCCGCGCATCTATCTTGATCATGCGGCAACCACGCCGGTGCTGGCTGAGGCGCGCGCCGCGATGGCGGCAGGGCTGGAAAGCTGGGCCAATCCGTCGTCACCGCATGCCGATGGACGCGCCGCCCGCGCTGCGCTGGAGGCCGCGCGCGCGCGCATCGCCGAGGCCCTGGGTTGGGATGGCGAGGTCATCCTGACCAGCGGCGCCAGCGAGGCCATCGCGCTCGCGATGCAGGCCAGCAAGACCGATGGCTGGATCGTCTCGGCGACCGAGCACGACGCCGTCCAGCGCATCGCCGATCGTGCGCCGGACACGCGCACGGTGCTGCGGTTGGCGGTCGATCTGGATGGGCGGCTGGTGCTGGCCAGCCTGCAACGCGCGCTGGATGCCGGCGCGAAACGGCCGCTGGTGATCGTGCAGTCGGTTAACAGCGAAACCGGGGTGATGCAGGACGTCGAGGCGGTGACCGCCATGGCCCGCGAGGCCAGGGCACCGGTGCTGTGCGATTGCTCGCAAAGCGCTGGCAAGATACCGCTGCCCGAAGCCGACATGATCGTCATTTCCGCGCACAAGCTGGGCGGACCACCGGGGATTGGCGCGCTGCTGCTGCGTGATCCTGGCGTGCTCTACCCGTCAGGCGGGCAGGAAAAGGGCTATCGCAGCGGCACCGAAAACGTTCCAGCAGCGCTGGGCTTCGCAGCGGCGCTCTCGGTGTCGCGCAACTGGATCGACCGCGCGGCCGATCTGCGCCACCAGCTCGAAAGCGCCATCCGCGGTGCGGGCGGCGAGGTGGTTGCCGAGGGCGCGCAGCGGCTTCCCACGATCGGCAGCTATCGCATGCCCGGCGTGCAGGCGAATGCCCAACTGATCCAGTTCGATCTCGCCGGGGTTGCGGTCTCGGCAGGCAGTGCGTGTTCCTCGGGCACGCTCAAGACCAGTGCGGTGCTGACCGCGATGGGCTGGGACGAAAAGGCAGCAGGCGAGGTGGTGCGGGTGAGCTTTGGCCCTTCGACCACCCGCGCACACGTCTATCGCTTCATCGAACTGTGGCGCGCGATGGCGGAGCGGGTGCGATCGTGATGGCGGGCGCCGTGGCAGGAAACGCGCCGATCTATCTCGATTATCAGGCGACGACGCCGCTCGCGCCCGAAGCTCTCGCGGCGATGCAGCCCTGGCTGGGTGACCTCACCGGGCCCACCGGCTGGGCCAATCCGCACAGTTCGCATGCCGCCGGACGCAAGGCCGCAGCCGCGGTCGAAGTGGCGCGCGGGCATATCGCCGCCTTGATGCCTTCAGGCGGACGCGTGGTGTTCACCGGCGGCGCGACCGAGGCGCTCAACATGGGCCTGCGCGGCGTGCTGGCGGGGCAGGCGCCGCGTCGCAAGATCGTCACCATCGCCACCGAGCACGCTGCGGTGATTGACACCTGCCTTTGGCTGGAGACGCAGGGCTTTCGTCTGCACATCCTCCCGGTGGGCACGGATGGGCTGGTCGATCTCGACCAGGCGCGTGCGGCCATCGATGGCGACACCGCGATCGTAGCAACGATGCTGGTGAACAACGAGATCGGGGTGATTCAGCCGGTCGCGGCGCTGGCTGACCTCGCGCACGCAGCAGGCGCGCTGTTCCTGTGCGATGCGGTGCAGGGCTATGGCCGCGTCGCGTTGCCGCAATCTGCGGACATGATCGCGATCAGCGGCCACAAGATCCACGGCCCCAAGGGCATCGGGGCGCTGTGGCTGCGCGACGGCGTCGCAATCGAGCCACTGATCCATGGCGGCGGGCAGGAGCAGGGGCTGCGTTCGGGCACGCTGTCGCCGGCACTGTGCGCCGGGTTCGGCGCCGCCGCCAAGGTCGCCGCGACCCGCCAGCAGGACGATGCAGAGCATCTCGCTGCCCTGCAGCAGGCGGCGTTGCGCCATTTTGCCGGCTGGCAGGTCAATGGTTCGCTCGACCAGCGTTATGCCGGCAATCTCAACCTGCGGCGCGACGGGCTGGATGTGTCGCGGTTGCTGTCCGACGTGCGCGGCGTAGCCTTTTCGGCAGGCTCGGCCTGTGCCAGCGGCTCGGGTCGACCCAGCCATGTGCTTACCGCATTGGGCCTGCCGACGGAAAAGGTCCGTTCGTCGATCCGGCTTGGCTTTGGACGCTATACCACGGTTGACGAAATCGAGCGCGCCGCGCATCTGATCAATTCTGCGACCACCAGCCAGCTTGGCAGCCATACAGGGTAATCCATGATCGAGGTGACGTTCATCAGCGCCGACGGCAAGAGCCGTCAGACGGTGCAGGCCCAGGATGGCGACCGGCTGCTCGATGTCGCGCAGGCGCATGGCCTGCCGCTGGAAGGCACCTGCGAAGGCCAGATGGCCTGTTCGACCTGCCATCTGATCATCGATGCCGCCGATTTCGCCAAGCTGCCCGAGCCGGTCGAGATGGAAGAGGACATGCTGGATCTTGCTGTCGCCGTCACCCGCACCTCGCGGCTGTCGTGCCAGATTTTCCTGCGCGACGAGTGGCAGAGCCTGACCTGCCGCGTTCCGCCGGAAAGCTATGACATGCAGGGCATGTGATGATCGGCCGTGCGCTTATCCTTGGGACTGCAGCGCTGCTGAGTGGCTGCGCCACCACTGCGCCGGAGCCTACAACTGATCCCGCGATCGCGCGCGAACTCGCCGCGATAGAGGCGCGCAGCGGCGGCAGGCTGGGTGTCGCGCTGGTGGGCCCGGACGGTCATCAGCTCGCAGGGCACCGCGCCGACGAACGCTTTGCGATGTGCTCGACCTTCAAGCTGCCGCTCGCCGCGATGGTGCTGGAAAACGCGCACAAAGGCAGATTGTCGATGGCGGACCCGCTGCCGGTGACCGACTCCGACATGGTGGTCTATTCCCCCTATGTCGAAGCGCAGCGTGCCAAAACCCCGCCCGAAGCGGTGACTGTTGAAGGGGCTGCCTCGGCTGCCGTCTCGCTCAGCGACAACACCGCCGCCAACCTGCTTCTCGACCGGCTTGGTGGGCCGCAGAGCTTTACCGCATGGCTTCGCGGCAAGCGCGACAGCGTCACCCGGCTGGATCGGCGCGAGCCCGAGCTCAACGAAAACGCGCTCGGTGATCCGCGCGACACGACCACGCCCGCCGCGATGGCCGAAACCACCCGCTCGCTGGTGGTCGGCAACGCCATGCCGGTCGGCCAGCAGCGGCTGCTGTATCGCTGGATGGAGAACACATCGACCGGGCTCAAGCGCATTCGCGGCGGATTGCCCCAGGGCTGGAGCGCGGGCGACAAGACCGGCAGCTGCGGCAATGCGTTCAACGACGTTGCGGTCTTCACTGCCGAGACCGGCATGCGCTATACGCTCGCGGTCTATCTCGACCGGCCCGCGGTCAAAGGCGATGCTGCCAGCGCAATCATCGCCGATGCTACCCGTGCGGTGCTGCCTGCGCTGCGTTGAACGCGGACTGTTCAGCGGTTCTTGCTTTCCCCGCAACTTGTCGCCATATGCGGCCTGGGAGTCGGGCGGACGTAGCCGTCGCCAATCTGGTCAGGTCCGGAAGGAAGCAGCCACAACGATTTTCGCCGCGGGTCGTCCGGCTCCTACCATTCTCTCATCCTTAGCGCGCCAAGCGGCCTTGCGGTTTTTGAACAGCCGCGCGGATTCGTTTCCATCCCTGCGCAGCAGCGGCTAATCACGTGCCATGCATGATTCCCCGCAGCCAGATACGGACAGCGACACCGACGACGAAGCCCTGATGCCTGGCCTTGGGCTAGACATGCCGCCCGTTCCGGCGCCTGCTCCAGCGCCCGCCACTGGCCAGGCCTATCGCGTGCTGGCGCGCAAATACCGCCCCCAGACCTTTGCCGAATTGATCGGCCAGGACGCCATGGTCCAGACCCTGGGCAACGCCATCCGCCGCGAGCGGCTGGCGCATGCTTTCCTGATGACCGGGGTGCGCGGGGTGGGCAAGACCTCGACTGCGCGACTGATCGCCAAGGCGCTCAATTGCATCGGACCGGACGGGCAGGGCGGCCCGACGATCGCGCCGTGCGGCGTGTGCGAACCGTGCGTCGCCATCGCCGAAGGCCGCCATATCGACATCATCGAGATGGATGCCGCGAGCCACACCGGCATCGACGACGTCCGCGAGATCACCGAGGCGGTGCGTTATGCCGCCGTGTCGGCGCGCTACAAGATGTACATCATCGACGAAGCGCACATGCTGTCGAAACAGGCGTGGAACGGCTTGCTCAAGACGCTGGAGGAGCCACCGCCGCACGTGAAGTTCCTGTTTGCGACCACCGAGGTCAACAAGGTGCCGATTACGGTGCTGTCACGCTGCCAGCGATTCGACCTCAAGCGCATTCCGTCCGAGCTGCTCGCCAGCCATTTCACCGAAATCTGCGTCAAGGAAGCCGTGGTCGCCGAGCCCGATGCGCTGGCGATGATCGCCGATGCCGCCGAGGGGTCGGTGCGCGATGGTCTCTCGATCCTCGACCAGGCGATCGCGCATGCCGATCTTGGCGGGCACAGCGATGATGCAGGTGCCGCGATGGTGCGCGCGGAGCAGGTGCGCTCGATGCTCGGCCTGTCGGATCGTGGGTCGATGCGGCGGCTGTTCGCGCATCTGATCGCGGGCGATGCCGATGCGATGCTCGCCGATCTGGACGCGCAGCACGGGTTGGGCGTCGATCCTGTCGCGGTAATGCGCGGGTTGCTGGCTATGGTGCACGCGATCACGCTGCAGAAATCTGCCGGCAGGGTGCGCACCGTGCACGGCGAGGAAGACCGCGCGGCGCTTGCCGACTGGGCGGGCAAGCTTGGCCATGCGAGCCTGCACCGGCTGTGGCAACTGCTGCTCAAGGGGCACGACGAGATCGAGCAGGCGCCAGTGCCGCGCGAGGCATGCGAAATGGCATTGCTGCGCGCGCTCTATGCCGCGACGCTGCCCGATCCGGGCACGCTGGCGCGCAGGATGGTAGAGGCGCCGCAGGCCGATGCGCCGACGGCCCCTTCGCCCGAACCTTCGCAACCGCAGGCCGAGGCACCACCGGCTCCCGATGGGGCGCCGCCCTGGGACATGGCCGACTATGGCGAGCCGGTTGCTCGGCCCGAGCCCCAGCCGATCAGAACTCCCGGCGAAATCCGCACCATTGGTGACATCGTCGATCTGCTCGACAATGCCGGGCGCTTGCTGCTCGCGGGGCAGGTGCGGACCGATATGCGCCCGGTCGAGATCGGTTCCGACACGCTGACCTATCAGTCCGCGACAGGGCGTGACGACTATGTCCCGCTGCTGCGCGAGGCGTTGGCCGAGATCACCGGGCGGCGCTGGCAGGTCGAGCGCGGCGCTGACGATGCGCTACCCAGTCTCGCCGAGCAGGAAAAGCATAGCCAGGACGCGATGCGCGATGAAATTCTCAATCATCCGCTGGTAAAGGCGACACAATCCGCCTTTCCCGATGCGGAAATTGACTGGACTGCGGCGGAAATCTCCCCACATGAGGACGATAACCTGCCAACACGGAGTGCCAAGGCATGAAAAGCATGGAAGAAATGATGGCTGCCGCGCAGGAAGCCGCGCAGACCGTCCAGCGTCAGATGAACGAGGCTCAGGCCAAGCTTGAATCTGTCGAGGTCGAAGGCGCTGCCGGTGGCGGGCTCGTCAAGGTTCGCGCCACCGCCAAGGGGCGCATCCTGGGCGTGTCGATCGACGACAGCCTGATCGTGCCTGCCGACAAGCAGATGCTCGAGGACCTCATCGCGGCCGCGTTCAACGACGCGCGCACCAAGGCCGATCGCGCGAGCGAGGAAGAGATGAGCAAGATGGCGCAGGGGCTGCCGCTGCCCGCGGGCTTCAAGCTGCCGTTCTGACGCCGTTAACCCGGGCAGGTGCAGGGTCGCTTGTCGCGGCCGCAACCTGTGACCATATAACGGGCTGACTGCTGCCGATTGACCGGCGCACCCAGCCCAAGATGGATTGAACCGAATTGACCATGTTCCAGACCTATCCCCTGCTTCCCCTGCGCGACATCGTGGTGTTCCCGCAGATGATTGTCCCGCTGTTCGTGGGCCGCGACAAGTCCGTCGCCGCACTCGAGCGGGCGATGGAGCAGGACAAGGAAATCTTCCTCGTCGCGCAGCTCGACCCGGCGCGGGACGATCCCGATCGTGATGATCTCTACGACATCGGCGTGATCGCCACCGTGCTCCAGTTACTCAAGCTTCCCGATGGCACCGTCCGCGTGTTGGTCGAGGGCGGCGAACGTGCGCGTCTCAACCGGCTCGAGGTCACAGGCGACCATGTGCTGGCCGAGGTCGAGGCGTTGCCCGCGCGCGCCGTCAGCGGCACCGATGTCAACGCGCTGATGCGTTCGGTGGTCGATCAGTTCGAAAACTATGCCAAGCTCAACAAGAAGATGCCCGCCGAAACCGCGGTGCAGCTTGCGGAGATCGATGATGCGTCCAAGCTCGCCGATGCGGTGGCTGCGAACATCGCGGTCAAGGTTGCCGACAAGCAGAGCCTGCTGACCGAGGATGACCCGGTCAAGCGTCTGGAGATGGTGTTCGGCTTCATGGAAGGCGAGCTCGGCGTGCTGCAGGTCGAGAAGAAGATCCGTGGCCGCGTCAAGCGCCAAATGGAAAAGACCCAGCGCGAATATTATCTCAATGAGCAGCTCAAGGCGATCCAGTCCGAGCTGGGCAATGGCGATGGCGACGATGGCAACGGTGTTGCCGAACTCGCCGCCAAGATCGAGAAGCTGAAGCTGTCCCCCGAAGCCAAGGCCAAGGCGACGTCCGAGCTCAAGAAGCTGCGCAGCATGGCGCCGATGTCAGCCGAAGCGACCGTGGTGCGCAACTATCTCGACGTGTTGCTGGGCCTGCCCTGGGGCAAGAAGTCGAAGCTCAAGAAGGACATTACCGAAGCGCAGAAGGTGCTCGACGATGACCATTTTGGGCTGGAGAAGGTCAAGGACCGGATCATCGAATATCTCGCCGTTCAGGCACGAACCAACAAGCTCAAGGGCCCGATCCTGTGCCTTGTCGGCCCTCCGGGCGTCGGCAAGACCTCGCTCGGCCGGTCGATCGCGAAGGCGACGGGCCGCGAGTTCGTGCGCCAGTCGCTCGGCGGCGTGCGTGACGAAGCGGAAATCCGCGGCCACCGCCGAACCTATATTGGCTCGCTTCCGGGCAAGATCGTCAACAATCTGAAGAAGGCCGGGACCAGCAATCCGCTGTTCCTGCTCGACGAGATCGACAAGCTTGGCCAGGATTTCCGCGGCGACCCGGCATCGGCACTGCTCGAGGTCCTCGACCCCGAACAGAACGGCAAGTTCCAGGACCATTATCTGGAGATCGACATCGATCTGTCGGACATCATGTTCGTGACCACCGCGAACAGCCTGAACCTGCCGCAGCCGCTGCTCGACCGCATGGAGATCATCCGGCTCGAGGGCTATACCGAGGACGAGAAGGTCGAGATCGCCAAGCGGCACCTGATCGCCAAGCAGATCGAAGCGCATGGGCTGAAGGCGGGTGAGTTCGAGCTGACCGAAGAGGGCTTGCGCGACCTGATCCGCTATTACACCCGCGAGGCGGGCGTGCGCACGCTCGAGCGCGAAATCGCCCGGCTGGCGCGCAAGTCGCTGCGCCGGATCCTTGAAGGCAAGGACAAGGGTGTCGTCATCACCGGCGACAACCTCTCCGACTTCGCCGGGGTGCGCAAATATCGCCACGGCATCGGCGAGACCGAGAACGACATCGGTGCGGTGACGGGGCTTGCCTGGACCGAAGTGGGCGGCGAACTGCTGACCATCGAGGCAGTGACCGTGCCTGGCAAGGGCATGATCAAGACCACCGGCAAGCTTGGCGAGGTCATGCAGGAATCGGTGCAGGCGGCGTTCTCGTTCGTCAAGGCGCGGGCTCCTGCTTATGGTATCAAGCCCAGCCTCTTCGCGCGCAAGGATATCCATATCCACCTTCCCGAAGGTGCGGTCCCCAAGGATGGTCCGTCTGCGGGTATCGGCATGGTCACCTCGATCATCTCGACGCTCACCGGCAATGCCGTCCGCCGCGAGGTGGCGATGACCGGGGAGGTCACGCTGCGCGGCCGGGTACTGCCGATCGGCGGGCTCAAGGAAAAGCTGCTCGCGGCGCTGCGCGGGGGCATCACGACCGTGCTCATCCCGGCAGAAAACGAGAAGGACCTCGCCGAGATTCCGGAAAACGCCAAGCAGGGGCTTACCATCATCCCCGTGAGCCATGTCGACGAGGTGCTGCGTGTCGCCCTGGTCGATCCGCTGGTTCCGATCGAATGGACCGAGGCGGACGAACTGGCTGCGCAACCGCGAGTCGGCGGCAGCGATATCGCGGGCGGTGCGGTCACGCACTGAGCCTTACACCGGAGGCCGGGATGGTGCATTGCAGCATCCCGGCCTCCTGCGCTTCCAGCGGAAACATTACCGTAACATTGCGACAAAGTGCCCGGAAATGCGCGCTTTTCCCTTTGACACTTGGATTTAACTGGTTCTAACTCGGCACCCTCAAAGCCGCGATTCAGCTATATTCAACAATAATCAGGGGGTTCCCACGGCATGAACAAGAATGATCTCATTTCTGCAGTCGCTGATCAGAGCGGCCTCAGCAAGACCGACGCCAGCAAGGCGGTGGAAGCAGTGTTTGATTCGATCAGTGGTGCGCTTGCCAAGGGCAGCGAAGTCCGCCTGGTCGGCTTCGGCACGTTTTCCGTGAGCAAGCGCAAGGCATCGACCGGACGCAACCCGCGCACCGGCGAGAAGATGGAAATCAAGGCATCTACCCAGCCCAAGTTCAAGGCCGGCAAGGGCCTCAAGGATGCAGTCAACTGATCTGACGGGTGCTGGCTGACAGCACCCGCAACGAACGCAGACTTTGAGCGGGCAGGGGTCGCAAAGCCAATTACCCCCCCGTTGAATACCGACAGCTGAAAAGGCGGCGCAACCCTGTGCCGCCTTTTTTGCGTCAGCCATCGGTTGAGGAACGGCTAACGGTGACGCGGGGCGTGGGGCCGATCAGCCCGCCTTGCGGATGGCCGCGGTCACCTCGTTGGCGCGCGCGGTAGCCTCGCGCTCGATCGCCTGCCAGTCGCGGATATAGGCCGCAGCAAAGCCATTGATGCCCTTGCGCTGATACTGTTCGACATGCGCCAGTTCGTGCGCCCAGATCCACACATTCTGCGTCAGCCGTTCGCTGGAGAACACCACCTGGCGGTTGAGCGCGACCGCGCCCTCGTCCATGTACTGCTCGGTCAGGAAGGTGCCCAGATCGACCCGGCCCGTCCCGATTGTCCAGCGGACCGAGCCGATCAGTTTCCGGTCGAA
The DNA here is from genome assembly GCF_003431825.1 of Blastomonas fulva. GTDB lineage: Bacteria > Pseudomonadota > Alphaproteobacteria > Sphingomonadales > Sphingomonadaceae > Blastomonas > Blastomonas fulva. The sequence continues at coordinate 2,919,919 of NZ_CP020083.1, forward strand.
ATAGGGTGCCAGGGTTTCCGCCATCGGCGCAGGGATGCTGCGCGCACCCGCGCGCGAGGATTGCGCCTCGGCATGACGGATCGCCTGGGCGAGAACCGGGGCGGTCACGCGCGCTGACCGCTGCACCAGACGACCGGACTCGCGCTGTGCCTGCGCTGCCACCCGCCGGGACGACTGGACGGATTGCTCGCCCAGCACTGCAAGCGCGCGGGCCACCCTGGGAGGCGGCGTCAGCATCTCTTCGCTCGGCCGTTCGATACAGCCACCCAGAGCCATCGCGCCCAGCCATGCCAGCGATCCCGCTGCGATCTTCAATCCATGCATGCGGGGACCGCTAGGCGATCCCTCATTGACCCGCAAGACGGATCAGGGCCTCCGGTCCTTTCTCGAGACGGCTGTTGACCTTCCAGGTCAGCACCGATTTGCCCGCGACCGTGGTCGGGCCTTCTTCGGTGTTGTTGGTGAGCACGCCGCCATCGGCGGTGATGGTGAAGGTACCCTCGGGCTTGGGCTGTGCGGCCTTGGCCGGGCTTGCGGCTGCCCCGGCCATCGCGCCAAGTCCGGCCAGGTCGCCTCCGGCCCCGCCACCTGAATAGGCGGGCGCCACCACCTTGACGTTGCCATCCTTGCGCCGGGTGATCGTCACGAACGGCATCACCGCGCCGCCACCATCGATCAGCGGAAAGGCAAAGCCCTGGCCGACGGTCCCGGTAATGGCATATTCGACATCGATGATGCGGTTGCCGCGATAGCGAACCGATTTCCAGCCTTCCTGCTTCTTGAGCTGGTCGACCAGTTCGGTGATGCTTTCGTCACTGCCGAAATCGCCCATTCCGCCCATCTGGCCCATTCCTTCGCCATCCTTGTTCGCGGCCTGGGCTGCGTCGAAGTCCTTGCGCTGCTGCGATAGCTCGGCCGGCGTGCACTCGCGCTCGTCTGAAGTGGTCTCGTCATAGCACGGGCTGGCGGCAAACTCGGCCGGGGGAGACGACGTGTCGGTCACCACGATCTCGCCTGCATAAGTGAAGGTGAAGCTGCCATCGCGCTGCAGATCGAGCGTCGAGGTGAACTTGCCGGGCGAGAGCAGGCAACCGGCCAGCAGCAGCGGAATGGCCAGGGCCGCGATCAGGCGCATCATCTTCATTTCCGTGTCCCCTTCGGTGCGACCCGGTTTGAACATAAGCGTGATTATGCGGTGCCGGTCAGGCCGGGTCCAGCATGATCAGCGCTTCGGGTGCCTTTTTGGTGCGGGTGTTGATGCTCCATTGCAGCGTCTTCATCGCGCCCGATGCGACCGGCCCGTCATCGGTGTTGTTGGTCAGGATCTCGCCATCCGTCCGGATCGTGAAGGTGCCATCGGCCTTGGGCAGACCGGCAAACAGCTTGGCCTCCTCCTTGTTTTCCATCGATCCGATCGCCTGCAGCATCGGGATCAGCCCGCTCATGCCGCCGCCCAGAAAGCCGCCATCGCCCGATCCGGAAAAGCCGGGCGCATCGATCCGGACCGCACCATTGGCGCGCGCCGCGGCTATAACGAAGGGCGGCAGGCCTCTGGTCTTCTCGATCACCGGAAAGACATAATCCTGGTCGATGCGGCCCGAGGCGGCATAGTCGACCACGAACAGCCCATCGCCCTTGTGGACGATGTCGCGCCAGCCCTTCTGCTTCTTGATGCGCACGATGAACTCGTCGATCGCATCTGGCGAGCCGGGATCGATCCCGCCCATCAGCTCCTTGAACATGTCGATCATACGCGCGTCTTCCGCCTTCTTGGCCGCGCGCTGATCTTCCCATTCGCTCTTCTGCCGCTCGATCTCCGCTGCGGTGCATTCGCGCTCGATGGCCTCTTCGGTCCAGGCCTCCTCGTCCTGCAGATAGGCGGTCTTGAGCACCGCGCCATCGATCTGCGCCGGGTCGCCATAACAGGGATTGGGGATGAAATCGGTGCCCTTGCTGTCCATCGCGGCGCCCATCGCCACCAGTTGGGCAAGCCCCATAAGATGGATCTCTCCCTGATAGGCAAAGGTGAATCCGCCGCTGCGCATCACCGTCATGTCGGCGGTGAACTTTCCGGGCGACAAAAGGCAGCCGGTCAGCATCAAGGCCGCTGCGGCAGCCACCCATATCCGCGCTGCCATCTGCCCCCCAGGCCGCATCAGCCTTCTCCCCGGTCCATCCGAATCGCGTAGAGCGAGATCGCCGCCGCATTGGAGACGTTCAGGCTTTCCATCGCGCTGCTGATCGGCAGGCGGGCAAGCACGTCGCAATGGCCCGCGACATTGTGCCGCAATCCTTCGCCTTCGGCGCCGAGCACCAGCGCGATCGGGCCGGTGCCCAGCGTCTGCGCCAGGGTATCGCCTGCCTCGCCATCGAGCCCGATCCGCCAATAGCCGGCATCGGCCATTTCTTCGAGCGCGCGCGACAGATTCACCACGCGCACCCAGGGGACGATCTCGAGCGCGCCCGATGCCGCCTTGGCCACGGTGCCCGATTCGGGCGGAGCGTGCCGGTCCTGCGTCACGATGGCCGCGGCGTCGAATGCCGCGGCGGAGCGGAAGATCGCGCCGACATTGTGCGGATCTGTGACCTGATCGAGCACGACGATCGGGCGAAGCGGATCGCCCGACAGGACATCGGCAAGCACCATGTCGTCGAGCGGTTCGACCTCGATCACCACACCCTGGTGCGGCGCATCTCGCGCGACCAGCCGCGCAAGATCGGCGACGTCGGCGAATTCGACCGGAACACCCTGCGGCAATTCCATGTCGGACAGCGCTTCGCGGGTGCCGCGAATCCATCGGATCTGCCGTTCGGGGTTGTTGAACGCTGCTTCCACCGCATGGGTGCCCCAGAATCGGGGAAACTTGCCACCTTCAAGACCGGCCTTGCGTTGCCGGTTGCGCGCGCCGCGCTTTGCCATAATTTTCGGTCTTTCTTGGGCGATCGGATCGCCGGGGATGATGATGCTGACGCTTTTCGTCCTGTCGGCATTGACAGGCAAGCGCGAATTGTTCAAGGGACCGCCTCTCGGCAAGAACGGCTCCCTCCAAGGGGCCAGCACACAGGGTTTCGACGTGTGGACAGGTGGCCGAGTGGTTAATGGCAGCAGACTGTAAATCTGCCCGCGAGAGCGTACGCTGGTTCGAATCCAGCCCTGTCCACCACCCTCTGCTCTGAGAGGGTCTGCTGAAATCCCTAGAAATCCCGGAAATTCAAGCGTATAATCGCCAACATCGTCTAGTCGCATCTTGTGCTGTATCACTGCAGCCGGTTGCAACTGTGGGAGGGATGTGGGAGTAAATCGACTTACTCCCACACCGATCAATCTCCGCAAAAGGCGATTAAGTGTGGGAGTAAGCGATGGGCAAACTCACAGTCGTTGCAATCAGGGCAGCATTGTCGAATCCCGGTACCTACCACGACGGTGATGGGCTAGCCCTCAGGGTGGACAAGAGAGGCGGAGCATACTGGCTCTTGCGTCTCCAGCGCGACGGCAAGCGCCAGGACATCGGGCTGGGAAGTGCCACGCTTCTGTCACTCGCAGAGGCCCGGCGTAAGTCCGTAGAGCTGCGCAAAGCGGTCAAGGTTGATCGGCGCGATGTCGTGACGGAGAAAAAGGACGAAGCAGCAGCGAAGGTGACGTTCTGCGACGCCGCGCGCCAGTATCATGCAGAAAATCGGGCCGGCTGGAAAAGTGCCGTTTATGCGCGCCAATGGCTCGCCAGCCTAGAAAACTATGCATTTCCCAAATTGGGCGATGTGCCGACCGGCAGCATTACAGCCGCCGACATCATCACGGTGCTGAAACCGATCTGGCAGGAAATTCCAGAGACCGCTCGCCAAGTGCGGAACCGGATTTGTGCCGTGCTGGACTATGCTCACGCTAAAGGCTGGCGCTCAACCGAGGCACCTTCAGGCAATAGTAGTCTGAAGGCAGGGCGCGGGTTACCCCGGCAGGCAAAATCGCGAGAGAATCGCAAAGCAATGCCCTATGTTGCTTTGCCCGCCTTCATAACCGCTTTGCGGCGCAAGCCATCCTTTGGGCGGATGGCCCTCGAACTGCTTATTCTTACAGGCGTCCGCAGCCAAGAGGTCCGGCTGGCGACATGGTCCGAATTTGATCTTGAAGGCCGTCTGTGGGCTATTCCGGCCGATCACATGAAGCGGGGCAAAGCGCACATGGTTCCGATCTCTGACGCGGCACAGGCGGTGCTGGCGAGAGCGGATGCTTTTCGGCTTCCGGACACCGATGTTGTTTTCCCCGGTGTGGCGGGCAAACCGATGTCCGACATGACGTTGCTTAAGGTGCTGCGCGACATGAGCGAGCCGTTCCACGTTCATGGATTTCGTTCCACATTCACTGATTGGGCGGCGAACGAGGGCTTTGCTGATCCCGTCGTGGAGGCTGCGCTGGCTCACAAGACGCCCGATGCGGTGCAGGCTGCCTATCGCCGTACCACCTATCTTGGCACGCCGAGCCAGCCGGGCGCACGCGTCAAACTCATGAATGCTTGGGGTCGCTTTTGCGTTGGCGGTGCGGTCGGCATGAACCAGGTCGTACCGCGACCTGCAAACAAAGCGGGATAGCGACGATCATTCTTCCTAGGCTCAACTCTCCCAACACGCCGTCACGAGAGTGCGAATCTCTTTAATCGGCCCACTGTAAGTCAATCGACGATGACATCCGTGGAGTACCGGATTGTTTGTTCCCGCCGAGACCCGTCATTCGGGCGACGAACCGGGATTGACGGTTTTGCTCAAATTCCGGAGATCTGCGGAGCTTGGCGGCGCGAGACAACGAACGTCGGGGCCTTGGTGGTGACCGATGGCGGCTGAATGCAACCAATGAGGTGCTGTGGTGAACGGCTGGTTCGCCATTTTCGGAAGTTCGGCAAATGGGCCGTTGCACGAACCCGCTTCGCGGGAGTGGTGTTTGGGGTGAAGCTAAGCTGACGGCGCGGGCGCAGCGCCTGGATTGAACAGTGTCCGTGGTGGGCAGACCATTTCGACTCCTTCAACCTGAGGAGTCGAACGATGAACGAGCTTATAGCGATCGGTACGGTCAGCCCGCTGCGCCAGCGGTTGATCGAGGACATGAACATGCGGCGCTTCAGCCGCGAGACGCAGCGCAACTATATCCGCGATGTTGGACGTTTCGCCACATGGCTGGGACGCTCGCCGCACACGGCAACTGCAGAGGATCTGCGGCGCTTCCAGATCGACCAACGCGAGACCGGCGTTCCGGTGCCGACGATGAACAGCATAGTTGCAGCGCTGCGGTTCTTCTTCACCCACACGCTGGATCGGCCCGATCTGGCGCGCAAGCTGGTGCGCACTTCGCACGCCCGCAAGATCCCCGTGGTGCTGACCCAGGACGAGGTGAAGCGGTTGCTGGAGGCCACGACCTGCCTCAAGCATCAGGCAGCGCTGTCGGTTGCCTATGGCGCGGGACTGCGCGTCGGCGAGGTCTCGGCGCTCAAGGTGCGCGACATCGACAGCAAGCGCATGGTGCTGCGTATCGAGCGTGGCAAGGGTGGCCGATATCGCAACGCCATGCTGCCCGAAGGCCTGCTCGTGCTGCTGCGCGAGTGGTGGCGCGCCGGACGACAACAGGGCGTGTTGCATGCAGACAGCTGGCTTTTCCCAGGCAGAAGCGCGCTGCTGCCGATCAGCACCCGGCAGCTGTATCGCGTCGTCGTCGAGGCAGCCGAGGCAGCGGACATCACAAGGCGGGTCGGCCCGCACACCTTGCGGCACAGCTTCGCCACCCATCTGCTGGAGGACGGGGTCGATATCCGCGTCATCCAGGCGTTGCTGGGCCATGCCAAGCTTAACACCACCGCTTTCTACACACAGGTGGCAACCAAGACGATGCGAGCGGTGATCAGTCCGCTCGACAGGCTGGCCTTGACCTCATCCACCGCGCAGGTGCCCGACGGCTGAGGCCCGGTGCGCACCTCCATAGAGGTGGCCGACATCTTCCGCGTTGCAGGGCCTGGCTATCGCATTGCCCATGCCGGGCATCTGAGCCTGCACCAGCTCAAGATCATGTCGGCCGTCGAGCATTGCCGCACCGCTACAATGGGCGGTCACGTCGAAGCCTGCACAGACTGCGGGCATTGGCGGATCGCCTATAACAGCTGTCGCAACCGGCATTGCCCCAAGTGCCAGGGAGCAGCCGCGCGTACCTGGCTGGCCGAGCGCGAGGCCGACCTGTTGCCGGTGGGCTATTTCCACGTCGTGTTCACGCTCCCGGCACAGGTCAGCGCCATTGCGTTCCACAACAAGGCGCTGCTCTATGACCTGCTGTTCAAGGCCGCCTCCCAGACGATGCTGACCATCGCCGCCGACCCCAGGCATCTGGGCGCACGTATCGGCATTACCGCTGTACTCCACACCTGGGGCTCGGCGCTTACCCATCATCCGCATGTCCATATGATCGTGCCCGGCGGCGGTATCGCGCGTGATGGCGAGCGCTGGATATCTGCGCGCCCGGCCTTTCTTCTGCCCGTCCGTGTCCTGGGCGCCCTGTTCCGCCGCCTGTTCCTCACGCGGCTGATCGCGCTCCACGATGCCGGCAAGCTCGGGTTCTTCGGCAGCCTGGCGCATCTCGCCGAGCGGCGGGCCTTTCTGCGTCATCTGTCACCGGTCCGCAGAAAGCGCTGGGTGGTCTATGCCAAGCCGCCCTTTGCAGGACCTGAGGCGGTGCTCGCCTATCTGGCGCGCTATACCCACCGCGTCGCCATCTCGAACAGCCGCATCCTCCGCTTCGACAGTGAAGGCGTCACGTTCCGCTACAAGGATTATCGCCGCAATGGCGCGCAGCGCCAGCAGGACATGACCTTAGGCGCCGACGAGTTCATCCGTCGCTTCCTGCTGCACAACCTGCCACGCGGGTTCCACCGGATACGCCATTACGGGCTGCTGGCCGGTGCGACCCGCAAGGCCCATCTCGAACACGCCCGCCGACTGCTGGCGGTTGCGCCACCTGCCATCGATGACACGGCTGTCGATCCGCCGGACCATCGGCCACCGTGCCCGTGCTGCGGTGGCAGCATGGTCATCATCGAGACTTTCGAGCGCAGATATCAGCCGCGCGCACCACCGCATCCTGTCAACGCATCCGGGAGAACATCGTCGTGACCCGGCACGGCCTGCCTTCAACCGGCCCCGAAGCGACCGTGCTTCGGGGAGCACAGAGCACTGCGCCATCACCCACCAAAAGCAGACCTGCGCCCTCCAAAATCGGACGGTCCGATTTACGGCAACCCGCTCGTCACCCCAAAAGCAGCCAGTCCGCTTTCAGTTCCGTCCGCTTATCGGCAGCACCCACCGCTGCTCCCACAAGCCCAAAATCGAAATCCCCATAGACATCAGCACCTGACGACCGCGGGTTCGGGCACCGTCGACTTTCCGACGCCTCACGGCGTCCGAAACTCTAAACGGTTGTTGAATGGCAGGTCCTGGGTGGAGAGTGGCGAAAAGCTGCCGTCCGATATGCCACTTAGCAGCGGCAGCCCTCGACCCAGAGCACGAACCCGCTTCGCGGGAGAGTCGCTTGGGGTGACGTAGCGTAGTATTGTTGAGGCTTTGAGAGCGGCGAAGTCGCTTGTGAGGGTGGAGTTCCTTCAACGGAAAGGAACGCACCATGGATACCATCACTACCGCTGCCCCGAACAATGCCTTGCGCGAGCGTATGTTGCAGGACATGACGATGCGTAGCTTTGGGGAGCACACGCAGAAGGACTATATCCGGCACGTCCGGTCATTTGCCGCGTTTCTCGGCCGACCACCCGATACGGCCACGATCGAAGACCTCCGGCGCTATCAGATCGCTCAGCATGAGCGTGCCATCAGTCCAGCAACCATCAACGGGGCTGTATCGGCATTGCGTTTCCTGTTCGGTATAACCCTCAAGCGGCCGGAGATGGCACTGGGACTTGTTGTCGTTCGCTGCACACCCAAGCTGCGCGAGGTTCTGAGCGTCGAGGAGGCTGCGCGGCTGATCGAGGCTGCACCGGGCATCAAGTACAAGGCAGCGTTCGGCGTGGCCTATGGCGCGGGTCTGCGCGTGTCCGAGATTGCCCACCTGAAGGTTGACGATATCGACAGCACGCGCATGCTGATCCGGGTCGAGCAGGGCAAGGGGCGCAAGGATCGTAACGCCATGCTCTCGCCGCATCTGCTGGATCTGCTTCGGCAATGGTGGCGTGAAGGCAAGCGGCGCGGGGTCATGTTACCGCACGGCTGGTTATTCCCGGGGCGCAGTTGCACCGACCCGATCTCGGCACGCCAGTTGCACCGCGCCGTGCATGAGGCGGCTGAGTTCGCCGGGATCCGCAAACGCGTGAGCCCGCATACCCTGCGCCACAGCTTTGCCACTCACCTGCTCGAGCAGGATGTCGACATCCGCGTGATCCAGGTCCTGCTTGGGCACACCAAGATCGGTACCACCGCCATCTACACCAAGGTATCGACCAGGACGATGCAGGCGGTGGCGAGCCCGCTCGACCGCATCTTCAGCCTGATGGAAGGCCCCAAGCGAACGGCATCGCCGCCCGGTTGAACCGGTGCGCACCTCGATCGAGGTCGCCGACATCTTGCGGAGTGCCGGGCCCGCGTATCGCGCAGCCCATGCCGGCCATCTGAGCCTCGGCCAGCTCAAGGTCATGACGGCGATCGAGACCTGCCGCACCGCAGCCCTTGGCGGTCACGTCGAGGCCTGCGACGACTGCGGGCACTGGCGGATCGCCTACAACTCCTGCCGCAACCGGCATTGCCCCAAGTGCCAGGGTGCGGCGGCGCGCACCTGGCTGGCCGCGCGCGAGGCCGATCTGCTGCCCGTGGGATACTTCCACGTCGTGTTCACGCTGCCGGCCGAGGTCGCGGATATCGCGTGGCAGAACAAGGCGGTGGTCTATGACCTGCTGTTCCGCGCGGCTGCGGACACGATGCTGACCATCGCCGCCGATCCCAGGCACCTCGGCGCGCGCGTCGGCATCACCGCCGTATTGCATACGTGGGGATCGGCACTGACCCATCACCCGCATGTGCACATGATCGTGCCCGGCGGGGGTATCACGCCAGACGGCAAGCGGTGGGTCTCGTCGCGCCCGGCGTTCCTTCTACCAGTGCGTGTGCTGGGCGCATTGTTCCGCCGGCTGTTCCTCACCCGGCTGCTGGCATTGTACGATGCCGGCAAGCTGGCCTTCTTCAACACCTTGGCGGGCCTCGCGACACGCAAGGTCTTCCTCCGGCATCTGTCGCCGATCCGGAAGAAGCGCTGGGTGGTCTACGCCAAACCGCCTTTTGCCGGGCCGCAGGCGGTGCTGGCCTATCTCTCGCGCTACACCCACCGCGTCGCCATCTCGAACCAGCGGCTCCTTGCCTTCGACGATGCCAGCGTGACGTTCCGTTACAAGGATTACCGTCGCAGCGGGGCTGAACGCCAGCAGGTCATGACGCTGGCGACGGACGAGTTCATCCGCCGCTTCCTGATCCACGTCCTGCCGCGCGGCTTCCATCGCATCCGGCATTACGGCCTGCTCGCCAGTTCGACGCACAAGGACGCCATGGCGCTCGCCCGCAGTCTCCTGGGGGGCGCTGCGCCGGTCGAGGAGCCCGAACCGGAAGAACCGCCCGACCATCGCCCGCCATGCCCATGCTGCGGCGGGCACATGACCATCATCGAGACCTTTGCCCGTTGCTACCAACCGCGTGCACCGCCACCCCCAGTATCCTCGGCCCGGAGACACGCGCCATGATCCGGCATGGCTCGCCCTGCACGACGGTCGGACCCATGGTGTCCCGACCGATGACCCAGCGCGTGCCCATCCCGGATTTAAGCCGGGCGCAGGGCACACTGGCCAGCAAAACCAACGCCGCTAGCAGTCTGACACCGCACAAAATCACGTTGATCAGGCCAACAGCGACACCGCCGGATCGGCTGCGCTTACCCGCAAAAACCATCCCAAAGCCGCTTTACCCATAGACCTGCGCGCGGGGCCCGCGGGTTCCTGCACTGGAGGCTTTCGTACGCAAGCGCCCGAAACCCTTCACAGACGCGGTCGTTCACGATCACCGCATTAAACGTCTGGTTCTCCCAGAGGCGGATAAAGATCAGGAAACCTGCCCGGCAGTCGAGCGAGCAGCGCCACGCGTAGCGCGCTCGACAAGCGCATGCAGCGACGGGGGCAGTGGACCTGCCAAGTCCGTCAGCGCGCGTGCATCGGCACGGGCGAGGTTGTGCTGCACAGCGCCGTTGATGCCCTCGGCCATGGCACAGTGAACCGGGACTGCGACGGCAACGACCACCGTGTCATGATCTTCAGAGTGCGCCAAAGTCCGATGACCGTCTTCGACGGCATCGCTGCCAATATGTTTACTCAGGCTGACACGCGTGGCTCGAATCTCCGCGGTCGGCTCCGCGATGCCGGTGATGGCAGCGACACTGCATCAAATAATGGCCCGTTCGTCGCCTAAGCGGCAACAACTTCCTGCGCGACTTAGCAGCAATGACCCTCGCTAAATGCAGCTCTGCACTCGCCCAAGTGTCGTGAATGCTCGCCTGGTAGACAAAGGAGCGGGACATAAATGGCAGCGACAATCACATTCTGACAGGCTATCTTTCCGGCATGACTTATTTCCCGTTTTTCACGCGCACGCAGAAGCCCGATCTGGCTATCGATCTGGGGACTGCCAACATGCGCATGGTTATCCAAGGCATTGGCTGCGTATTCGATGAGCCTTCGCTTTGCTGTTTTGAGGATATCGGCGGGCGTCCCCGATTCATTGCAGCAGGTACCGCCGTCCAGGCGATGGTGGACCGAGCACCCAAAAATCTGCGCGTGCGTCGTCCACTCGCAAGAGGTGTTCTGCAAGACATAGAAGCGACGAGCGAGTTACTGAAACACGGTCTTACCTCGATATCAGGGAGAGTTAGACGGTATGGTTCTCGTGTCTTGATCGGTCTACCTGCCGACGCCACGAAGGCGGAGGCAAATGCACTACTAGCCGCTGCAGATGATGCCGGGATCGCTCAGGTCGAACTTGTCCGGGAACCTTTTGCAGCTGCAATAGGGGCTGGATTACCGGTGGGTGAAGCTCGCGCATCGATGATCGTCGAATGCGGTGCCGGCACAACAGAAATCGCGGTATTTTCTATAGATGGCCAATGCAAGACACGTTCGGTTCGCATAGGCGGCCAGAATCTCGACGAGGCAATTGCGGAATACCTGCAGACGAAACATCATTTCCTGATTGGTCGACAGACAGCGGAAACCCTGAAAAAGGAACTCTCAGACCGCACCAGCAAATCATCACCGGCCGAAAATGTCGTTCAGGCGAAAGGGCGCGACCTGCGGACCGCGCTGCCTGGCACGCTTAGCCTGCCATGTTCGGCCTTCGATCCTGTGTTCGAGAAGCATTTTTCCAGATTTGCCGAAGCCACTCGGACGGTGCTTGGTGAGCTGTCGCCAGACCTGGCTGCGGATTTGCTCGATGGCCAGATCATAGCCACTGGTGGCGGTATCTCTGCGCGCTTCCTGGCAAAAGCGATCGAGCGAGAGTGCGGCGTTTCTGTAGTTTTGGCCAGAGATGCATCTGGCTGCGTCGCCAAGGGCCTCCAGTATCTACTCGAAAACTGAGGCTGGCCATAATGCCATGTTTGGCAGATAATCTATGTGGGCGCGCTTAATCTCTGTGCCATTTGGTATTTGCCTTGCAGCCTCCAAACAGTCGTCCCATTGTTGCATACAAATGCTATGGCACGTGGTGCGAGCGGCGGTGTGACGGTGCTCATCGTGCTGGCGTTCTGCCGATAAACTTCGCTTTCCATCTGTGCCCCAAGGTTTGTTGGCCCACTCCGGGATTCTATTAAACTTTATCTTCGTCCCGTTAGTTTGACCTTAGTCGAGCGCAATAAGTTCGGGACGCTGTGGCGCGTTTCCTCTGGAGTATCCAGCGCAACAGTAATAGCCTGTAGAATAGCTGGAACTGCGTCAATGCGGATATCTGGCAATGCTTGATCAGTTAGCAACAGATTTGTCAGGATGCTTTCATTTTTGTCGCGCAGTTCAACTTTAATGGCTCCGCCAACGACCATCAGCCCCGTCAATCTCCATCCCTCTGGTATGCAGTGATCCATCACGGCACCCAACGCCACGCCAGCCCCCTCATTAATTCGATCAATAAACTTCTCACGGGCTTGCCAATGCGTCAGCCGCGGATTGCTATCACTAGTTTTTACGTATGCGGGCTTCGGTTTCAATCGATCGAACACGGCTATAGGTTCGGTTGGACGGTTGGGAGGCATTTCAAACTCCTTTCGGTACAGCAATTTAGTACATTGCAGGAAAGCCAGGCTCAGAATGGTGAAAGAATCATCTGAATTCGGGCCATGGGTGGAGCCGGTTGCCGGAAATTGAATCGCGTATCTTGGTGACTACGCGACCCTCGCTTGCCGAAATGATTGACTCCAATCACTGCGCAGGGATTCCGATTTCCGAGGCAGGGGAAGAATGCACCAGCTTTAGTCCAGGCGATCGGTTAGGCTTGGTCAAAGTGCTGCGTGGTTTGACGGCTTGCCAAATCGGATGAGCCCCCTCACCGGACGCGATATTGCGGCCCAAGGTCTTGATTAAATCCTCATCGGACAACCTAACCCGATCATCTTCTGCGCATCTGTCGCCAAACCTGACGTCTCCCCACTCCCCAAGCGTTGCCGCCGCTCTTGCTAGTTGTTCGGAAGTGCTGATCAGTCCCGTCCTGTTTGCAGCTAGCGCCAAGGCCTGAGCAAGCAGCGAGACATTGAGCGGTATCGTGTGACAAAAATCGCCGAGCGCCTCGCACGAGATCAGGCAGGCATCTCGCTCGTGCCATACCATTGGCCACGGTCCGCTGTTATCGCTGGTCTCAGATAGAATACCGAGAACCAGTCCGCGCATATCCGGCAACACCACCATCGCATCTGCGCTCCCTGGATCATCGGCCAGCTCACTCAACACGTTTTCGATCGACGAAACTTCTATGGCAATCCTGTCGCGACCGTCGGTCAGTTTGAGCAAAAGCAGATGCATGATGATCCCGTTGCGACGTCGGGCATCTGTTACGATGGTTACCTTTCTGCGGTTCTCACGTCTTGCAGCTTCGATCATCACCTGAAGCAACTTAGGTTGCGGTATCAGATCATCCGGTGCGCAACCGCCAGGAAGGGGAGACATCAGCATTATGTCGGTCACGTTCCGCCAACATCGCCCCCTAGTCTGCTTGCCAAAAACATATGTGCTGACCCAGGAAGCGTTTGGCAGGGCCAATTGGCGGGGTTGTTGCAAGGCCTCAGGGAACCCACACCGCCATGGCGCGAACATCGGTGCGGGTGGCTGAGCACTGGCTGCCGACCCCCATTGTATCAGTTTCTTCATCCGCAAAGCAGGGCGCTTAGGCACTTGCCGGACGTCGAAACCAAATTGTTGAGCCAGTAGCATTGTTGCTGTTTGCCAAGCTGCGGGGACAGAGTCAGGTACGGGCTGGCAAAGACTGAGTGTGGAACGCGCGACTATTTCCAGGCATGGCAATTCGATATCGGGGGGGCGTGGCGGAACACATTGCAGAGCGTTTATATCTTGATCCGGCGTTGGGGGGAGTTGGTTCATATGCTTCAACCTTCTGTGGGCATTTTCTGGGACGAAGGGCGCATGACCTCAGAGCGAGGAAGTTGCCGTACGGTAGGCGGTTGTGAAAACCGGGAGTGGCAGGGCAAAGCGGGCCGGAAATGGGCGGGAAAAGAAACGCCCCAGTGCACATGGGTGATCGTCAAGAAATTTTCGTGACTGACGAAACCACGCAAGCACTGGCTGCTTTGGATGCTTTAGCCTGCAGCTTTGTCCTGCAAGTTTGTTCAAGCCATTCGGGCTGTCGGCCACGACTGCAGCCTTATCCGGGCGGCGCCACACTAATGATCCGTAGGATACGATCGTCGCCACTGCGGTCTGGCCAACAAATCGAACATCCCGCTGTCATTCCGATCAATCCTGCTCCAATCGGGGTCAGAATTGACACTCGACCGTCGGCAATATCTGCATCTTGAGGGTAGACGAGTTGCACAATGCGACGAGCGCCAGTGCGTTCATCAACAAAATCAATGAAAGAGTTCATCACCACGGTCTGGTCCGGCAATTCATCTGCGTCCCGCAATTCCGCGCGATCAAGTTCTGCCATCAACATTGCGCAAACCATTGGCTGGCTCCGCTCCGTGCTCAGAGCAAGCTCAAAAAGCGCGTCACACTCAGCCGCACTCATGTAAATCGCCGGCCGTTCAGCCGCAGCGATTGCTAGATTTTCCATTGGATAGTCCTGCTTATTCGAGTCAGGGAACGAAGATCGCTCGCCCTGAAATTTCAGATCGAATAAGGCCCGAGCTCAGGTGGCGCTATGCCCACGCGAGCCCGGGCTGAGAACGCGCGGCGAGTTGTCCACCATGGTCGACAAATCGCAAATATGTGGACTGCGCCTGCATGGCGGCAAGATTACGAGCTTCTGGATGTAAGTCAAGTTAGGTCGAAGCACGGTGAATGCTCTGTTCCTGGAAACCGAGGAAGCTCAGCAAACGCTAGACTTTTCGGCGCTTTGCGGCGTGGTAGCGGACGCGATTGAACAGCTGGCCGAGGTCTTCAGGTGAGATATCGAAAGTCTCACCCAGGTCAGCAAGTGCGGAATCCAGATCATCAGGATGGAAGGGCTGGTCATCCGAATCTCTCATTGAAATCGTGGCGTGTCGATCAGGACGATGCGGGTAGGAATGCTTCGATATCGAATGGAACAGGATACCCGTGGCGGTGAGGATGACCGCATTCAGCCCGACGGGAAAGAGCGGGAATAGCCAACCTGCCGAGACCACGGCAGGTCCGCCAATGACAGCAGTCAGTGCAGCAGCGCCGCCAGGTGGATGCAGACAACGCAACAGCGACATCGCCAGGATGGCCCCGCCGACCGCAATCCCGCTGGCAATAGCAGGCCACGGCACGATTAGCGCCACCCCGACGCCCACCAGAGCAGATACAACATTTCCGCCGATGACGGACCAAGGCTGCGCCAGCGGACTAGCTGGCACAGCAAATATCAAAACTGCAGATGCTCCCATCGGTGCAACAAGCCAGACCCAAGCTGCGGACGCGCCCATTGCCGACTGGGTCACGAGAGCGGTGAGCGCGATTCCCGCAGTGCCCCCTAGGCAAGCGATCAGACGGTCACTAAGCGAGGCCCCGGCCATGATAGGGATGAAAATCGATCGCACTTGCTTCGCTCTGATTGAAGGTGCGTCGCCTTTGCAGCTTTGCGCTTTGCGGCCAAGCGAGTTTTTCCATAGCGCCTGAAAGCGGCAAGCGCCTTGAACAGACAGAAACCGGCGATCTGGCGTTTGCGGGGCTGCTGCGTGGGCATTCTTTGGGACTTGCAAATGGTCCAAGTTGACCGATTTGAAATCACCACGACTGCGGGACACAGCCTGTGCGCTAGCTCGTCCAAATTCAATGAACCAAATGGGCTCGTCATTCGGCAAAGAGCAGTGTTTGGCCTGGCCAGCGGTAAAATTGGCAGGTTGGTTTCCGCGAGCGAGGTTTGCAGATCAACCCACCGGCGCAGGAATTATGCCTCCGGATGTTGACGTTGCGGTCTCGTATCAGCAGCGCGGTTGTTAGCTACTATCTCGCTCATGGCAGCCAGAAGATCAGTGGTCGCCGCGTCCTGCTCCCAGGCATAAATTGACAATGCCATGTCCGGGACGGCTTCAAAAAGCTCACATTTTCGGATGTTATAGAAACCGGTCGTCGCCGATGGGAGGATCGAAACACCAAGTCCGGCTTCTACAGCGCGCAGAACGCTGACCAGACTGTTTCCAGTAAATGCAAGATACCACCGCAGCCCGGCAGCCTCGATCTTGTCGATCATCTGGTCACGATAAAGCCCTCCCGGCGGGAAGGTGACCAGTGGTATCGGCGAAGGCCATGGTCGGCTCCGATTTGAAGCCTCGACCCATGCCAGTGGCTCACGAAAGCTTGCATGTGCATCAGCTTGGGCGCTGGGTTCCTTCACAATCGCCACATCGAGCTCTCCCTCACGAAACCGGCGCGAAAGCTCGCGGCTAAGCCCTGTTGCCACGTCAAGACGGATTTCAGAATAGCGGGTTGAAAATCTGGCGAATTCCTGACTCATTTCAGGTGTCACTAGATCATCCGGCACCCCAACACGGATTGTCCTGCTGCCCGAAGGGTCAGACATAAGTGCTAGGGCCTCACGCTGTAATGCAAGAATTCGCCTCGCATAGCCGATCAGCTGCTCTCCCGCCGGGGTCAGTTTAACAGGTCGAGCTCCACGATCAAACAACGCCCTGCGGACCACGTCTTCCAGTCGACCGATCTGTTGGCTGACAGTCGATTGGGTCGAATTCAGGCGATGAGCAGCGGCGGTAAAGCTGCCCGCATCAGCGACGGTAACAAAGGCCTGCAGCAGTTTGAGATCGAACATACTAACATTCTATATATGAATGATTTTTATTCAATCATTTCATTCGCAAATGAAAATCTGGGCGCTAACAGGACCCATCACCGCAATAAGCGGCTCAACACGAGATCAGGATTGAACCGATGAATACGACCCGTCTGCTTGCTCCAGTTGCACTCAGTCTTTTTGCAACCCCAGTCGCAGCCGCCGAGATATCCACTCATGTGCTCGACCTGGCGAGCGGCGTTGGGGGGAAGGATGTCCCTGTAACGCTGTCGGAGCGAGATACCGCCGGAACCTGGGTGGTCGTTGGGAAGTCACGTACCGACGCAAATGGTAGGGTGCGAAGCTTCGGAAACGAGAGAAATTTCGTGCCGGGGGTCTACCGGCTCCAGTTCGACATGGCGTCTTATTCAGAAGCTGCAACACGCCCCTTCTTTCCGGAGATCGCAATCACATTCACTGTTACTGATGCCGACGGTCACTACCATGTTCCCGTGGTCGTGAGCCCATACGGCTACTCGACCTATCGCGGAAATTGACAATGAGCAGCGCATTTCTCGCCTATTTCAGTCTCGCTGCATTGATGCCACCGCCTTTGCCCATCGAGCATCGGTCTGTTTCACTCGAGATGGCCAATTCTATTGCCGAAGCGGCCTTGGTTTCATGCCGCACCATGAACAGGGATGCGGTAGTGGCGATTGTTGATCGTGGTGGCAATCTGATCGCCCTGCAGCGCGGTGATGGGGTCGGACCGCACAATACAAATGCGGCCGAACGCAAGGCGTTTACAGCACTTTCGACCAAGACAAGCACATCCAGATTGGCGCAACGCGCTGCAACCGAACCGGCATCGGCGAACCTTATCAGTGTCGCGGAACTTCTGCTGCTTGGAGGTGGCCTGCCGATTATTCATGAGGGGGAAGTCATCGGTGGGATCGGCGTGGCTGGATCCGGCGGATCTGAAAGTGATGAACAATGCGCAATGGCTGCACTAGCGCATGGCACACAACAATGACATCCTTGCGGCTGCCGAGGGCTGGACACAATCAGGACTTGCGTTGAATGCCTTCGCTCAGGGCACGTGTGTTTGGCTGGTTCTGGTCACATCCTTACCTGCTTTTGACCTTCACGGCGCTTTTTTGGGCAGGCAATTCCCTGGTCGGACGGGCTGCACGAGACGTAATGCCTCCAGTAGCACTTGCGTTCTGGCGGTGGACACTGGCTCTCGCGCTGCTTCTGCCATTCGCTTGGCCCCATCTGAGGCGTGATTTGGTTGATCTGAGAAATAACTGGAGGTGGGTGCTGGTGCTGGGCACACTGGGCATCGGCACCTTTAACACTCTGCTCTACACAGGCCTTCAGGCCACCACTGCGGTCAATGGTCTCTTGTTGCAGTCGATGCAGCCAGTTTTGATCCTGCTGCTTGGAGCGGCAGTTTTCCGCGAACAGGTCGGCCTTCCGCAGCTGGCAGGGATAGTTCTTTCCATCAGCGGGGCTTTGATGATTATCCTTGGTGGTAACTTGTCTGCGCTCGTCAGATTCGAGTTCAATTCAGGTGATCTTGTGATCTGTGTGGCGGTCGTCGTCTGGTCGATCTACTCTGTGCTGCTGCGTAAACGTCCCGCTGTGCATCCGCTAAGCTTTCTGGCGGCAACTTTCGTGGTCGGCATTGCGATGATCTCGCCCTTCTATATCGCCGAAATCGCAAGCGGTCGCTTAATTGAAAACCGGCCGGAAAGCTGGCTGGCTATCTCCTATGTCAGTCTGTTTCCTTCACTGATTGCCTATCTGTTTTTTAATCGTGGAGTCGAACTGCTTGGATCGGCGGCAACTAGTCTCTATCTCAATATCATGCCCGTCATCGGGGCCTTGCTTGCGGCTGTGTTCTTGATGGAGCCTATCGGCTGGTACCATTTCATTGGCATGGGGTTAATCGGCGCCGGCATCGTCAGCGCTGCTCGCAAATCCGGTCAGGCTATCGCGCTTACTTACAACTCGGGTCCAGGATCATAGCCGAGAGACTTGCTTGCGGTATGTCCCCAATTAACAAGGCTGACCAGGCCATCTGCCAGATAACCGACCAAACCCATTTAGAGCAGGCTCTCTTGCAGTGCTAAGGGGTCTTTGACCAGATCGCCAAGTGAATAGCGATCGAGGTGCCGGAAGAATGCCTCAAGCGCGCCGGCCAGGGCGTGGCGCAGTCGGCATGCTGGCGTGATTACGCAGCTGTTTGTGGCGGGATCGAAGCACTCCACGAAGCTGCCGGTTTCTTCCATCTTGCGCGCGACTTGGCCGACATTGATCTGAGTTGCGGCCTGCGCTAGCCGAAGGCCACCGGATCGCCCGCGTACGGCCTCAAGAAAACCCTCCGCCACCAAACGTTGTGCCACCTTCATCAGGTGATTCTTGGATATCCCATAGGCCTGCGCGATCTCGCCGATCGACCTGTGGCCATCATGGACCGCCAGATACATCAAGGTGCGCAGGGCGTAATCGGCATGCAACGACATTCTCATTAAACATGCATATCAAATATTGCTATTTGCCGCCAGTCGCAATATAAGATGCAAATGCAATACATCTTATCAGGACGCGCGCGATGAACGCAACAGCACATGCCGAGCGCGTTCGTGCGGAACAACGCGCAAAGGCTGCCAAGGTTGGCATCGACGAAACCCTGATCGGCCAGTTGGTCGATCATTTCTATGCCCGCATCCAGCGCGATGACCTGCTCGGGCCGATCTTTGCCCAACACGTCGCCAACTGGTCGCATCACCTGCCGCGAATGAAGGATTTCTGGGCCTCTATCATGATCGAACCTGGCCGCTTCAACGGCCGGCCGATGCAGAAGCACATAGCGATGGGCATCTTGACCAAGGCTCATTTCGAGCGCTGGCTGGCGCTCTGGGATGCCACTGTTGCGCAGGACGTCGGAGATCAAGCAGCAGCAGAACGGTTCCGAACATCGGCCCACCGGATTGCCGACAGCCTGCTGACCGGAGTGCTGGCCGAACGCGGTGGGCTGGCGGCGCTGCGCAACCGAACGACTGAGCCTGTCCCCCTGGAGACCAAACCATGACGCTGACACCTTATGCATCCTCGCCTGTTTTCGACGAGCAGTCGCTGCCCGATAAACTGCGCAACGATCATCGAACCAAGGGCGGGACCTGGGGTCTTTTGCGCGTGCTGGAAGGCGAGGTGCAGCTGATCTTCACCGACCCGCGTCGCGAAGTGCTGGTCACACCGGGTATGCCTGCACCGATTGCACCGCTGGCCACGCATTACGTGGTCCCTCTGGGCAAGATGTCGATGCAGGTCGAGTTTTACCGGTCAGAACCAGTCGTTGACGGCGACCTGACGTCCGAGCGGTCCGGTGGATGATTTTGCGCTCGCGCGCATCGTCCATGTCGTGGCGGTGTTGTTCTGGATCGGCGGTGTGGGCTTTGTCACCTGGGTGGTGATGCCGACAATCCGGCACAGTGGACCCCCTGCTGACAGGCTTGGTAAATTCCATGCGATCGAGGGGCGCTTCGCAGGGCAGGCCAAGATCTGGGTCCTTCTCGCAGGGGCCAGCGGCTTCTGGATGGTGCACCGGGCCGAGATGTGGAGCCGTTTTGCCGATCCGAGCTTCTGGTGGATGCACGCAATGGTCGCGCTTTGGGCGGTGTTCACGCTGATGCTGTTCATCATCGAGCCGTTGTTTCTACACCGCCGCCTCGCGACATCGCGGACCCCGCAAGCCGATTTCGCGCGATTGGAACGCGTCCACCACATCCTGATCATGCTTTCGCTGATCACGCTGGGGGGCGCGGTCGGTGGCAGCCACGGTCTGTTCTGACCTGACATCACCCGTGCCCGTGAGCACCAATCTGTCACACTGGCTATTCCTGAGGAGGAAATAAATGAGCAGAATATTGAGCGCCGAGACTAGGGCAATCGTCAATTCGACCGCGCCTGCGCTGCAACAGCATGGCGTGGCGATCACCCAACGGATGTACGAGCGGTTGTTCGTCGATCCTGCGGTCAAGGCAATGTTTGACGAGGCCGCGCAGGAAAGCGGCGAACAGCCGCGCCGGCTTGCCGCAGCCATTCTCGCCTATGCGCAGAACATCGACAAGCTCGAAGCGTTGACGGCCCCGGTAATGCGTATGGCCGCGCGGCACGTTGACACAGGCGTCAGGCCCGAGCACTATCCAATGGTCGCAAATGCCCTGTTGCCTGCGATCCGCGACATTCTGGGCGACGCAGCCACCGATGAGGTCCTGTCGGCCTGGGGCGAGGCGTATTGGGCACTGGCCGAGATCTTGATCGGCAAGGAAGCGGCTATGTATGCGCAAGCCGAGAGCAACGCTTTGGAACGCATTGCGTCAACGCGCTAACATCAAGCCTGCCCGTTCGATTGGTCGCAAGGCGCCCAGCATCGCCTTGCAATCGGGCATTCACCCACCACGTTTCGTCATAGCCGTCAAAAATTCTGCCGCTGGCGCTGCGTGCACATCACGCGACTGAACAGGCACTCCCTCCCCGATTGCACCCTCCGTGTCCTGAAAGGACCGAATATGGTCAACACGATTCTTACGCCCGACCGGCAGGCGCTGGCCGCTGAGCATGATGCCCAGCCGGTGATCCATCATGCCCCCGAGGGCCTTTCGGACCGGTTCGCGCTCGGCTTCACCAAGCTGCTGCGCTTCACGGTCGACACCTTTTTCGCCAAGCGCTACGGGCACCGTGCCATAGTGCTCGAGACGGTCGCCGCGGTGCCCGGCATGGTCGGTGCCATGTTCACCCATCTGACCAGCCTGCGCGCAATGAAGGATGATGAAGGCTGGATCCGCACCCTGATGGAAGAGGCGGAGAACGAGCGCATGCACCTGATGACGTTTATCGAAATTGCCAAGCCGACGTTGTTCGAGCGGCTGGTCATCCTGATGGCGCAGTGGATTTTCCTGGTGCTGTTCTCGATCCTCTATCTGGTTTCGTCTCGCACCGCGCACCGCGTCGTGGGATATTTCGAGGAAGAAGCGGTGATCAGCTACACATTGTACCTTCAGGAGATCGACGAAGGCCGCTCGCCCAACGTACCTGCCCCTGCGATTGCCAAACATTACTGGAAGATGGCAGGCGATGCGACGCTGCGCGATGTCGTCCTGCTCGTCCGGGCGGACGAGGCGCACCACCGCGACGTCAACCACGGCTTTGCCAGCAAGCTGGGCGGTAAGCCATTCGATCCGGGCAAGACGGCACCCTATCCTGCGCACGCCGATGACATCCGGTTGCAGGCGTAGGCAACCAAACGCGATAGCGGTATCCAACCCAGACCTTGTTAAAGTCCATATGTATGCGCTTTCCCGAGGGGAGGATCGCCAACGGCTTCCATTCTAAACTCGCCCAAACCTGTCTTGCTCTCAACATCTTCAAACGTTCGGAAATGGCCGGTTTAAACATAACCGGTCGTTCCCTTTAGCAGTGGCGAATGGCGTCTGTGGATGGCTCCCGCGTTGCAAGCATAAAGTGATGATCAGGTGATGGGTCGGGTGCAGTCGTCTGTCCGGCCTGTTGATGCAGTCGGCATGGACTGCTGGCCCTGATGGGGTCCGCGAACATGGTCCCGATCGGCTTTGCAGGCTGTAACGCCTTCGCCATTCGTTGGGTTGTCCTTGTTCCCGGTCCGACCGGTTCGTTCCATCACATCGCTTTGCTCTCACAACGTCGTGAAGCTGATCTCCTCAGCTAAGCTCTTGATCTCTCATGCAGCCAGTATCGGCGCATGACCGCGCTCGAAGACTCCGCCCCGCGCCATGATCGCCCATGCGATCCGCGCCATCTTGTTGGCGATGGCAACCGAGGCGACGCGCGCGGGCTTTCTGGCGAGTAGAGCAACAAAGCGCGGATCGACCGTCTCGGGCTTGCTCCTGGCAGATCGGATCAATGCGGTTGCACCGACAACGAGCAGCTGGCGCAGATAGTTGTCGCCCATCTTGGTGATCCGCCCGAGGCGTTCCTTGCCACCGCTCGATCGCTGGCGCGGTGTCAGCCCCAGCCAGGCTGCGAACTGTCGTCCCGACTTGAACTGTGCGGCGTCGCCTACCGATGCGGCGAGCGCAGTAGCGCCAACGGGTCCGATGCCAGGGATCGTTGCAAGGCGCCGGGCCCGTTCGTCACTGCGCTGCAGAGCAGCAAGACGAAGATCGAGCTTGCGCAACTGTGTGTGCAGTTGGAGCACCTGCCCGGCTAGCACACCGACGACGTTCGCCGCTTCGTCCGGCAGATCTAGCTCGGCCTCACCATCGACGATCTTTCGCGCCATCTGCAACGCCTTTTCAACGCCGACCGGGATCGCAATGCCGAGCTCGGCAAGCACGCAGCGCATCATGTTGACCAGCTGCGTGCGCTGCTTGATCAGCAGGCTGCGCGCACGGTGGATCGACAGCGCGGCCTGCTGCTCGCGCGATTTGATCGGCACGAACCGCATCGTCTGGCGCGTCACCGCTTCGCAGATCGCCTCGGCATCGGCAGCGTCGTTCTTGCCGCGCTTCACGTAAGGCTTCACGTAAGACGCCGGCATCAGCCGAACTTCGTGCCCGAGCTTCGTCAGCTCGCGCGCCCAGTGATGCGACGTCCCGCAGGCCTCGGCGCCCACCAGGCACGGCGGTAGCTTTGCGAAGAACGGCAAGACCTGCGCTCGCCGCAGTGTCTTGCGGAGCACCACCTCACCGGTGGCGCTCACGCCGTGAACCTGAAAAACATTCTTGGCCAGATCGAGGCCGATTGTGCTAATCTCCATGACGGGTGGCTCCTTTGCTCGGGTTTGCATGACAGCAACCCATATTGGCACCAAGATGCCGTGAGCGGGAGCCATCCACCTCATCCGCTTTGTCCCAGACCCGGCTGCTCGGACCGACTGGCAGGGATGTCCGCTTTCAGGCAACCGGCAGCGAAGCTGTAACGACTGAAATTGGGGCGCAATGCTGACTGGCGACTTACGGAATTGATCGCCTTCTGCAACTCCTTGGCACGCGCGATAAGATCAGCCGCCCTCGGTCCCTTCGAATTGGACAAACCTCCAGCAACGTTCATTGCCTTGGTCGAGTCTGCCCGCTCAATCGTTGACCTCATAGAACATCGGGTTCCGCAGCCATTCCTCGACAGCCGATTCCCGCCATCCGCAGCATCGCTCGGCTAGCTTGACCTGTCTGGGGAACGTGCCCGCCTGGATCTTGCGGTAAAGCGTCGCCCTCGAAAGCCCGGTGCGATCGAGCACGGTATTGAGCCTCAGGAACCTGTCGGGTGCATGGGATGCCATGGCCATTGTCTCCATCCTGTGATGTGATCTGCCCCTGTCTGCGACTGAGATTGGCGATGTGCCGCTGCGCGTCAATCGTGCCACTTGCGGTGATCTCGCAGGCAATGGGGCAGGGGAGCGCTGCCAGCATGCCGCCGAGAATGGCGGCGTAAGCAGAATATTTCTGCTCACGGCATCTCACTGTGTGTCAGCAGGCAACAGCGCATCTGCGGTCGCAGCAAAGCTGCGGCGTTTGCCCCGCTCGGGCGGGACGTCTGGGGTTCGTCAATCGCCTCTAGCCACGCCAGGCCAGCGCTCAACCCGCGTTGCGGGTCCTGCACATGCGTTGCAGTGCTTAGCGCATGCGCGCTGTCCATTGCAGCGTGGCTGCCAGCTCTTGTCTGCCGCCCCCCAGCGCCCCTTCCGGGCCGGGGCCGAATGGAAGGAGACAAGGCCATGGAAAACACCACCACGCCACACGAGAGAGGCAGCATGAGCGCGCGTCTCACCCGAGCGCAGCGGCAGCAACTCTGCCGCGCCGAGCGCGCAGTCGATCGCATGTCGCCGATGCAGCGCGAGATCTTCCTTGGCATCCGTGTCGATGAGCTGAGCTACGCAGAGCTTGCAACAATGCACGGCATCACCGCTGCCGAAGTCGAGCATCACTTCGCAGGCGCGCTGCGCATTCTCGACCGGCACATGCACGAACGCCACCACAAGTGGTGGCAGTTCTGGCGATGAACGCCAGCTTCCGCCTTGCCAATCGCCAACCATCCCTACAGGGTAAACAGGACCATGCGAACCGACATCGATCATCTTCCGGCTAACAAGCAGCGCGAGCTTGAGCGCGTGAAGCAGATCATCTTCGAAGAGTTCGAAGATGCCCTCGCGTTCGCCACGCACCAGTGGAAGAAGAAAGGCCGGATCGAGAAGCTGATCCTCTATGGCAGCTACGCCCGCGGCGGCTGGGTCGATGAGCCGCACACGGCCAAGGGCTATCGCTCCGACTTCGATCTGCTGATCATCGTCAACGACAAGCGTCTCACCGAGCGCGTCGATTACTGGCTGAAGCTCGAAGACCGGCTGATCCGCGAGCTTGCCATCGACCGGACGCTGCACACGCCGGTCAACTTCATCGTCCATACCTTGCAGGAGGTGAACGACGGGCTCGCGCATGGCCGCTACTTCTTCATGGACGTCGCCAAGGACGGCATCGCCTTGCACGAGGCGGACGACCGCGCCCTGCATACGCCCAAGCCCAAGACGCCTGAGCAGGCGCTGGCTATGGCGCGAGAGTATTTTGACGAGTGGATGCCGAGCGCTTCGGATTTCTTTGACGGTCACACTGACGCGAAGAGCCGCGGAAAGCTAAAGAAGGCTGTCTTCGACCTCCATCAGTCGGCGGAACGAATGTACCATTGCGTGCTGCTGGTCTGCACCTTCTATACTCCCCACGTTCACAATCTCGGTTTCCTGCGCACCCAGGCCGAGCGCATCGACATGCGTCTGGTCGATGCTTGGCCGCGCGACACGCGCATCGATCGTGCGCGGTTCGAAAAGCTGAAAGAGGCCTATGTGAAGGCCCGCTATTCCAAGCACTATCGCATCACTGAAGAGGAGCTGCTCTGGCTTGGCGGCTGCGTCGAGGAACTCGGTCGCGCTGTGCACTGCATCTGTTCGGAACGTATTGCGTTGCTCGAACAAAAGGCCAATGAGTGAGCCTCTGATCTAAGAGGATTACCGATGGCTGATACCGAAATGCTCGTGGCACTGACCGCCGACATCGTTGCTGCGCACGTCCGCAACAACAGCGTGTCGGTATCCGATATCGCAGGGTTAATCGGCAGCGTGCACGCTTCGCTTTCCGGCCTTGATCAGGAGCCCGAGCCAGACCCGCAGCCCGAGCAAAAGCCAGCCGTCTTGGTCCGGGCGTCGATTAAGCCTGATTATCTGGTCTGCCTCGAAGACGGCAAGCAAGTCAAAATGCTGAAGAGCTACTTGCGGACCAAGTTCGGCATGACGCCGGACGACTATCGCGCCAAGTGGGATTTGCCCAAGGATTATCCGATGGTCTCGCCCAATTACGCAGAGCGTCGCCGCGTGCTGGCAAAAGAGAGTGGACTTGGAACAAAGGGTCGCGGCGGCAGGCCCAAGAAGACGGGCAGCAAGTAAGGAAGGTCAGCTTTCCGAACAGTCTGCGTCGTCGCTGCCGTGTGTCGCCTGACTGTCGGCCAGAGCGCTGGACATCATCGCCGCGAGCGTCTCTTCAGCGCGTGCCCGTCCGATTGGATCGCTCGACAGCAGATCCTGCCGCACCCATTGCGGCGCGCGTTCGAGTACACGCAATATCACTTCGTTGATTGCCCCCGTCATGGCGCTGCCTATGCGCGATCATGGTCTTTCCGCCAACTGGTTTTGCACGAACGCGCGTGTACCACGCCGCCGCCAGAGCAGCAGTTGCTGATCGCGGTGTTCGCCTTTGAGCTTCGTCGCCGCTTCGATCAGCAGGCCTAGGATCACTGTGCGGTCGTCATCGGTGAGTTCGATGAGCTCCGCCTTGGCGATCAGCCCGCCCAGCTCGATCAGCTGGCGTGTCCGTTCGCGTCGCTTCACTCGCCATTCGCGCATGTCATGCCGTGCCCGGTGTGCCAGCAGACGGTTGCGCGCCTGGATCGACCGCTTGTGCGCCGCCAAGGTCCTTGCCAGCTGATCGGCGAGTGCTGTTGCTTCCCTGAAAGAATGCAGCGCCGCGTTTGCGCCAGGCCTCCTTTCGTGACGGGTCATCGTTTCCGATGGCGGCGAGAAGAACGCCTGCCAGCACTTCGGTCCCGAGAGCATCAGCGCCCGTGGCGATGACAAGCTCGCCAAGCTGTGTCTGCTTGCGGGATCGGAGCTGCTTTGCCTTGTCATTGAGCGCTTGCAGCTCTGCGTCGTAATCTCTGGGTTTGCGCATGGGGTACGATCCTTCTTTGTCGGTGAAGGACCAACCAGCTATCCCTCTCCCATCCCGCAGACAACAGGCTGGGTCGCTGTGAGACCCCGTCATCTCGAGCGCGATCAAATCGGTGGAGGGCGCGCTTATACGTCGTGCCGACGTGCGCTAAATGCCGTAAATGGTATGTCGCCATGGCGATCTACCACTTCTCGGCCAAAGCCATCTCCCGCGCAGCAGGGTCGTCTGCGCTCGCGGCTGCCGCCTATCGCGCAGGCGAGAAGCTGCACGATGACCGGCTCGGGCGCACCCATGACTTCACCAACAAAGCCGGTGTCGTCCATAGCGAAATCATGCTGCCCGAAGGGGCCAATGAAGCCTGGACCGACCGCGAAAAGCTCTGGAACGATGTCGAGGCCGCAGAGCTGCGCAAGGATTCCCAGCTGGCCCGCGAGATCGAGTTCGCTCTGCCCCGCGAGATGACACAAGCGCAGGCGATCGAGCTGGCTCGCGATTTTGTCAAAGCCGAGTTTGTCGAGCGGGGCATGATCGCCGATCTCAATGTGCATTGGGATATCGGCGCAGATGGCGAGGCAAAGCCGCACGCGCATGTCATGCTGACAATGCGCGAGATCGTCGCTGGCGAAGATGGCAATGCCACGTTTGGCGCAAAGGTGCGTGACTGGAACCGCACCGAGCTGCTCACGCATTGGCGCGAGGCGTGGGCTGATCATGCCAACCAGCGCATGGCCGAGCTCGATATCGATGCACGGATCGATCATCGCTCACTGGCAGCACAAGGCATCGACCTCGAACCACAGTCCAAGATTGGCGCTACGGCTTCGCGCATGGCGGGCGAGGGGCTTTCGCCTGAGCGGCTGGCGGAGCATGCCGATATCGCGCGCTCGAACGGCGAGAAGATCATCGCCGATCCCAACATTGCTCTCACTGCGATCACGCATCAGCAGGCGACGTTCACCACGCGCGACCTTGCGATGTTCGCCCACCGGCACAGTGCCGACAAGGACCAGTTCGATGCCGTAATGTCGGCGGTGAAGAATGCGCCCCAGCTCGTTGCGCTTGGCAAGGACGGCAAGGGCAACGGCCGGTTCACTTCGCGCGAGATGATCGAGACCGAACAGCGGCTGGAGCGCGCGACCATCCGGCTCGAAGCACGGCGCAGCCATGCTGTTCCTGAACGTTATCGCGAGCTGGCGCTGGCCACTGCAAAAGCGCGCGGAATGGACCTGTCCGCCGAACAGCGCGGGGCGCTGGAGCATGTCACATCAGCAAAGGGCGTCAGCAACGTCATCGGATATGCCGGAACGGGGAAAAGCGCGATGCTGGGGGTAGCGCGCGAGGCATGGGAGCGTGCTGGCTATACGGTGCAGGGAGCAGCGCTCTCCGGCATTGCGGCCGAGGGGTTGGAGCATGGCTCGCGCATCCCGTCGCGCACGCTAGCCAGTCTGGAATATCAGTGGGGCCAAGGCAGGGAGCTGCTCACCAGCAAACACATCCTTGTCATCGACGAGGCCGGGATGCTGGGCACACGGCAGATGGAGCGCGTTGTGTCGCACGCACAGCAGCAGGGCGCGAAGGTCGTGATGGTCGGCGATCCGCAGCAGTTGCAGGCAATCGAGGCGGGTGCTGCGTTCAGGGCGGCGGCCGAGCGGCATGGCGCGGTCGAGATCGCGTCGATCCGCAGGCAACATGTGGACTGGCAGCGGGAGGCGACGCGCGAACTCGCCGCGGGCAGAACGGGTGAGGCGCTTGGTCGCTATGAGGAAGCGGGACATGTCCATGTCGCCGA
Source organism: Blastomonas fulva (assembly GCF_003431825.1). GTDB lineage: Bacteria > Pseudomonadota > Alphaproteobacteria > Sphingomonadales > Sphingomonadaceae > Blastomonas > Blastomonas fulva. The sequence goes on from NZ_CP020083.1 coordinate 2,948,443, forward strand.
GACGCGCGCAGCTGCGCGCGCCGCTCTGGTCTATGCCTGGGATCGCGACCGGAAGGCCAAGCCGGATGCCAGCCGGATCATCCTCACGCACACTAACGACGAGGTGAAGGCGCTCAACGAGGCGGTGCGCGAGAAGGTTCGTGCGAGTGGGGATCTGGGCGATGACGTTGCGCTCAAGGTCGAGCGCGGCGCGCGGCAGTTTGCCGATGGTGACCGGGTCATGTTCCTCAAGAACGAACGATCGCTTGGCGTGAAGAACGGATCACTGGGCACCATCGAGAGCGTCAGCGCTCTGCGTATGGCGGTGAAGCTCGACGATGGCAAAGCCGTGGCGTTCGATCTGAAGGACTATGCGCATCTGGATCATGGCTATGCTGCCACCATCCACAAGGCGCAGGGCATGACGGTCGATCAGGTCAAGCTGCTGGCAACGCCTGGCATGGACAGCCATGGGGCATATGTTGCGCTGTCGCGGCACCGCACCCAGGTCGATCTGCACTATGGCAAGGATGACTTTGCCGATCGCAAGGCGCTGGTGCGCACGCTCAGCCGCGAGCGGGGCAAGGATATGGCGAGCGATTATGCCCGGCAGCCGGAGAAGACCGCTGAGGTCCTTCAGCAGCGCGACAGGGAGGTTGCACCGGATCAGGTTCAGCAACAGCCGCGCCCCAACATGTTCGCAGGACTCAAGGTCAGCCGCAGCGGTCATCTGGCCGATCTGCTCAAGGGCGTGTCTGCCGCGCCTCAACGCGACCCGGTCGCGCAGGTGCGGACGAAAGTCGCTTTGCCGCAAATGGCGACCGACAAGCAGGTGTTCGACAAGGCCGTTCAGCGGTTCGCGCGTGTGGCGCAGGACATTGTTGCCATGCGCGACAAAAGGCTTAAGCCGCTGGCCTCGCACCGCACTGCGCTTAACAAGGCCGGGGCTGAACTTAATGCGCTGAGGCCGGACAGCTTTGGCGATCTACGCAAGGCGGTGAACCGGGATCTCAGCCTGATCCCTGAAGTGGTGAAGGGCCGTACGGACCGTGCCATCCAGGCGATGGAGCAGCAATCGCGGCTGCGGATCGAGGCCCAGCGCGTTGCCGCCGCCAATGAGCGGCGCGCCGACGCGTTTGTCGATCAATGGCAGCGGCAGTCTGAGCAGTATCGGGCACTGCGCAAGCATGGCAGTTCTGCGGCTTCAGACAAGGTGCGGGCCTCGCTGGTCGGCATGGCAAAAGGCTTGGAGCGCGATCCACAGCTTGAGTCGGTGCTGGCTGTCCGGCGTCAGCAGCTGGGGCTGGACGCTGTGAGCACGAAAACACTGTCTCAGGATCTCCAGAAATCGCTCGGGCTCTCGCGCGGGTCGGGGATGGGCTTGTAGGCATTTGGGATGGATGATGCCGATTCCGACCCCACTCCCGACGAAATCCCGCTTGAGCAGGCGCTGGAGGCTGTTGCCCGGCGGCTGGCGGGCGTCACGGCTGCGGTCGATGGGTTTGCTGAGCGGCAGCAGGATTTGATTGGGCTCGATTACAGCGAGGACCTCGCCTTGATCCATCAGAGCTGCGAAGACCTGCGTGAGACGATCGATGCGTTGGCGCATAAACCCGCGCTGCTGCTGACACCCGAGATGATAGGTCGGCAGATTGCGGTTGCGGGGCGGCAGGTGCGCAAGGATGCCGATCTGGCTCTGGCTGCCGTTCACAACAATCTTCAGAATGCGATCAGCGCGCTAGCCAAAATGACGGGTGCGGTGCGAACGGTGCGGCAGCAGAACCAATGGCTTGCCGGGGCTGCTGGTTTAGCTCTTGTCTTAGGTACGATGGGCGGGGCGATCATCTTGCCTGCGATTGACTGGACGGTGCCAGAAGGCTGGCTGTGGCCTGAAAAGCGGGCAATGTCGGCACTGCGCCGTGGCGGGTGGGAGGCAGGGGAGCGGCTGCTTTTGGTCACCGATCCTGAGCGCTGGAATGCCGTCCAGGCTGCGGCAAGATTGTCCGAGGCAAACAGCGGTGCCATCCGGAAATGCGCCAAGCGCGCCGCAGACCGGAAACTCAGAAGCGTCGGCTGCACTGTCGAGGTTCAAGCGGGAGATCAATGAAGCAGTCTGTCTGGTCGGCTAGCGGACCAGCTCCATTCCTGCTGCACCGGTCCTTCAAGATCGGCACAGGGTATCGGAAGATCGAGTGGACGAAACCAAAGTGATGGTGCTATGGGCACCGGCCGCGATCCGGCGACCGCTTCTGATTACGCTTCAAAGATAACCATGAGATGGGCCGCTCGCTTTGGAGAATGGTTCACTGCACAATCGCGCGGCGGTAGCCCGCTGCTCTGGCTTGCACCTCCGTGCAGAAAAACTCCTCGGCCCTCGTCTTGTCGTAATACGGCATTCCGGGCAGGTGATAAATCCATTGCCCCTTGCGGTTGCGGTTGCCCTTGATGGTGCAGCCTGCAAAGGACTGGTTGGACAGCTGCGGTCTTGAGGCGATGGCCCTGGGTGCCGGATCTGATTGCTTAGGCGCATTCGCCAGTCTGTGGGCCGATGGCATGGTGAAGGTTGAGTTCCAGATGCCAGCTTTGCGGAGTTTGGCACGCTCTTCGGCTTCGACGTAATCCTGGCTGTACTCGCGGTAGGCTACAGCCCATCCCAGTTCGACGATCGCTTCGTTCAGCTCCAGAAACTCAGTTGAGCATCTGCCGAGGCTCCTGCCGTATTGATCCGTGCCGGTGATCTGACAATCGACCCGCTGTCCCGCGACCAGCTCATTCAATCGCTGCTTTGCGTCAGCGCCGCACTGCCAGGCGTTTCCACCGGTTTGGCACGTTTGATCGAGTTCCGGTGCATCGATCCCGAACAGGCGTACACGCTGACTGCCGACGACCAGGGAATCCCCATCGGCTGCGGTGGCGGTGCCTGTCAGCACCTGGGCAATTGCGTGTGAAGATGCTGCAAGCACCACCACCGCTACAGACGCCGATAACCACCGTGCGAATTCAGGCATGTCGCTCTCCTTTCCCAGCGCGATGAGGATATCGCCCTAAAGGTTGCGATTGTCTTGAGGAGGCAATGCGGGGGCAAGCGCGGCAATCAGGAGCAGTCCTGGTCATCCGCCAGAGACTGCCCAGGCTCGAAAGAATGGCAGCGATGCCGAGTAGGAACGATCCGTCGATAGTGGCCATGGCAGTCTCCTTTTCAGACTTATATGTTCCACTAATGTTCTCATGTAGGACAGCGGAATCTGCGTTCATCCACTTGGTCAGGCGATCTTAAGCAGACAGTCAGCAATGCGCCCCAATCCCGGTCATTAGGGGGCTGCGCCGCACCTCCCAAAACCGGCCATTGGAAACGCAGCAGTTATGTCGGCTTCTGGCACCGCATGCCTGGGCGCTCTATGACCGCAGATGGGTGGATTGCTGTCGCCCGATAGGTTCTTTCGACCGGCGTGTAACCTCCTCAACCTGATCGCGCTAAACGAATGATGGGGTATCTGCTCAGTAACGAACGCTTGCCGTCAGGGTTTGAAAATGATTAAGTCTGCTTAATGATAGCCCGAATTTTTTTGGGAGGGCCAGATGAACTTTAGGTATCGTATCGTACTCTCATTTATGATCGTCGGCGTATCGTTACTGTCCGATCATTCAACCTCAGTATTAAAAATTTTTAGATCGCCACTGATGCTATTATCGATTAATCAAATGGTCGAAGAAAAGTCTGCCACACCCGCAAACGATCCATCCCAGTGGGTAACATTGGATGATTACCCAACAGATACAACCGTTGAAGGCGAAACGCGATACCAGCTAACGATCAGTAATATTGGGCGAGTGATCGATTGCCGAATTACTGTATCATCAGGCTCTGACAGACTTGATTATGCAACTTGCATAAATCTCACTCGAAGAGCTCGGTTCGTCCCTGTAACCGATAGTCAAGACAGCCCTTTAATGAGATCATTTGATGGATTGATGCGCTGGTACTTGCCGGAATGATCAATGATCTAATCTCGAATTTTCCCCTTGTTTGTTGCGGCAGCAATGGGGTCGTTTGTCGCGCGGCAGCTTTTTTCAGCAATGCCCGGATAGCTGCCCGTCAAGTTTCGGGATGCGGTGCGGATGTGCCCTACGATCGAAATGGGCGGAACGCGGAAGCTGAGACCTCTCCTTGTACTGCCACAACGCTTTAGTAGTCGAATCGCATCCCACGGCATGAAACGGAGCGCAGATGGTAATCTGCAAACACTGAAGTGGTCTTGTCCTGGCTCTGCTCAGTTATGGTCCAGCGCCATCCATAATCAGAGCGGACGAAACGATTGACGTAAACAGCACCCGAGAATTGGTAGCGTTGAAAGAAGCCGTTTTGTTCCAGCTCACCGAGACCCAACGAAGGTTCATAGAGGCCACCTGTCGTATCAAGAAAAACTGACCCAATAGCGCGGGGCTGGTCGCCAGCACCATAGGTTATCGATGCTTCATACGGGTCTGATCCGTTCGTTCGAAGTTGGAGATTGAAATAGCGCGCACCTAAATGCCACTGACCCCGCGCAATCGCGGATGTATCTTCACCGAGCGTTTTGCCGGTCACTCGCCAGCAACCTTTCAACCCGCCACTCTGGACAATCCGGGCGGCAAGGTGTATGCTGGCGTTGCCAGTATTAGCAGCACCGGAATCATGTTAAGCGCTCCCCTGCTTGGCTTGAGCAGCAGGCTAGCAGCGTGGCCCGATGACCGCAAAGGGGCGTTTGCCGAACGGCAGCTTTCTTCAGCAATGCCCGGATATTCGACCCGAAACCAGACACACAGCATATCGGCTGTAATTGCCCCGATATCCGCAATTTGAAAGATATTGAACAGAGGCAAAATATGGGAGAGATGTCGTCACTCATATTGCGCTTAAATTGCTACTGTGGACTAAATCTTCACGCACACCAAACCGGCGACGCAAATTCCTTTGTTGTTTCCTTTGCCCGCGTTTCCGTCCAGAACGCCATCCTTCATGTCATTCTGCTTGGCTGTGTTATTTGCGGCTTGGGCCGCAGCAATGTCGGCATCTTTGGTCTGCGGAAGGATGGCATCGTACTTGTCGCAGGTCGACTTCCGGCTTGCGGAAACGTTGTCGCCTGGAGTCTTGCCGATTTCGCGGCTGTCGCGCACAGTATAGGCCGCTTCCTGGTATAGCTCGCGGTCGTCCATGAACATGCTGCCGAACAGCGGGTGATAGGTGTAGTGCAGCTCGACGAACATCACCGCCGTGCCGGACGTTGCCTGGATCTTGTCCCCTGCAGGCCCCATGCCCTGAAAGCTCGTGCCGGTAGCACCGGTGCCTTGGGGGCCGTAGTTCGATTCTTCGAATTCCATTCCCTTGCAGCGCTGCCACATGATCGTCTGTCCGCCATTTGCGTTGACCTCGAGGCTGGATAGGATCGTGCGGCCATCCTGGTAGAGGCCGGCGGCGCCCGCCTGCAGAGCGGCTGCCTGGAAGACGTCGTTGATCTGCTGTTCGGAGATCACCTTGGCGCCCAGATTGGCGTTGAGAGTGCCGATACGCGAGGCGTTGTCGGCCATGTTGAGCGCAATCTGGCTCATCTTCATCTGGGTGATCGCGAGGTTCGAGATCTCGATGCCATAGAAGCCGAGCCCCGTGAACAAGGGCAGGGTGAATGCAAATTCGATCAGCGCCATGCCGGAACGATTGCTCAAAAGCCGCCGCGTGAAGGCACGGTTTTTGTTGAGCTGCCTCATGTGCGTCTTGCGACATGATTGTGGTGACATGTTGGTACCCCGGTTGTCCTCTGAGTTTCTCAGATCTCTGCCGCCTCCAGCTTCCTTAGCGGGAGGATTACCAAGAATTTATCAAAAAAATACTAATGCTTATTCGGCGGCCGAGTGATTTGTAGGGCCTAACTTCGAAATGCCTCGGAGTGGATGTCCTCGCCATCATTTCGCCCAGTGCGCCGCCTGCCCCGTCATCACCATAGTGCTGCCGACATAGTTATGCACTGGCAATTTGCATTCATCTGCCCTAGCGCTTCTTGCTCGCACGGTTTTTGCCCGACCATACATGGCTTATGGGCAAGCCGATTAGCGATGCTGCAAAAGATTCGAAGTCTTCTATGGCTGTCATGGCGACGCTCTTAACTGCATTTCCACATGTTCGGTATGGGGTCGATTTGAGAATGTCGGCTCCCAGGATAGTCGCCATTCGCGGCCCGAATTAGGCCCTTCCGCTGTCGAGCTTAATCAAGTCATTGACGAAACGTCATTTTGAAGGGCACTTTTCGATTGCACTGCGATTGCAATGAGGAGGTCTTTCGTATGTTTCGCATGTCCGGTTGGCTTGCCCTTCTGCTGTTGCAGCCGGCCGATGCCTTGGAATTCGATGCCCGATTGCGTCGAAGCCCAGGCCAGCGCAGTCAGCGTTTATGGATTTGAGGTTCAAGACCTCCCGTCTGACGACGCAAAGCTAAAGCTACTCCGCGTTACGGCGCGCCAAGGCGCATTTATGCATGTTTATTTTGATGAGAAATCAGAAGCGGATGCGCGCCGATATGCTGGTTGCCTTGGCACCCCGTTGAACTTGCTTGCAACCGAACTGCTAGACGAACGCAACGGTGCTCAGTGGGCTTCGGTCGTGTTTACTGCTGACCTGAAATACATTCCTCCGCGCGGTGAGATGATCAAGACACGATGGGTCATATTTACCGATCCCAACGCCCTAGAGGGGCAACGCCCGCGACCCATGGTGATCGAGACACTACCCCACGAGCAGGTTCACGATTTCCAGTCTCGCAACGGCGCCATAACGCCTTTGTGGTTCAGCGAGGGCCACGCCACCTGGGCTGGGCTCCGGATCACCGGGATGCTCGATCCCGAAGCGGCAAGGCTGGACAGAGAAGAAAGGCTTTCGGAATTGCGGGCGGCAGAGGGGCCGGTGAATCTGGGTGGGTGGGGCCAGCGTAGGGTCAAGCGCGAGGCAATATTGCGTCAGGTGTCACCCGAAGATCGCGCCCGAATGGAATCTGATCCCCAGTTTGTCCCCAAGGGCGGCTCCTACACTTTTACCATGGACGACTTCGAGAGCGACGAGTCGATGGCTGGTGTACGCTATGCGGCGGCGTTGCTGATGTTTGAAGGACTGGAAAAGCGTCATGGTGCCGAGCAAGTCCGGAGATGGGTCTTGGATGTCACTTCAGCGACAGGTGACGTGACAGAAGACCAGCTGGCAACCTCGGTCAAAATGCACTTCGGCGAAGATCTCTCGGGCCTACTGGAGGACTGACAGCTGATCCACTCGAATGGAAGCCAGTTCAAGAGCCCACCCAAATGCGGGCATGGGATGCTCTGCGGCGGCTACCTGAAAGCCGACATGCGGCTTCGGCCCTTTCGTGGCCAGGATCTGCCATTCAACAACCGGCCCATTTGCCAAACTTCCGGATTTGGGACTTTGCCGACCTGCCTGAGCGAAGTGTCGAGCGGCAGATTATTGCCATAGCCGACGCCAAGTTACCATCTAACGGGTCACCCACAACGATAGCAACTAGGCCGCGTCTTGGCCGGCAGCTTTCAGGCTGGCCTGCGTCGTTTTGACGTGATGGCGTGGACGACTCCTGCACGAGCGTAGCTGTGCAATGATGGGCCGTTGTAGGTCCATGTGTGGACGACCCCTGTGGCGCAAGAGCTTTTGTTTAGCGATGAGCACCGGTCGGGTGCATCCATGTGTTCGGCCTGTTCGTGCAGCACCGCATGGCTGCTGGCCCTGATGAAGTCCGCAGGTTGGCTCCCTAATCACGTCATCGCGCTCGAAGCGCTGTGACCCCCTGGGTTTTGCCGACCCCCGGTCTGACCGGTTTGTCATCACTACTCAGCGACTCCTGCGCCATCCTGCTCCCGTGCGTAACACGGCAGCGCGGATGACGGTCACGCGGTTTCAGCCGCGTAGACTTCTTTGCGCGACATGACCGCCCAAGCGATGCGCGCTGTTTTGTTGGCGAGCGCGACTGTCGCGATCTTCGCAGGCTTGCGCTCCAGGAGCTGCGCCATCCAAGGCTGCCGATCAGCGTTTTTGCGCGTCATACGCATCACCGCTGTCGCGCCGACCACAAGCAGCCGTCGTAAGTAGCCGTCGTCCTGCTTGGTGATTCCGCCCAGCCGTTCCTTGCCGCCAGAGCTATTCGCTCGGGGCGTGAGCCCTAGCCATGCTGCGAACTGGCGTCCGGATCGGAACAGAGACGCATCTGGCACTGCGGCCGATATAGCTGACGCGGTGATCGGGCCGATGCCCGGGATCGTGGCGAGCCGCCTGCTCGTCTCGTCGGCGCGATGCCACGCGAGGATTTGCGCTTCCAGTCTATCGATCTCGCTGGTGAGCGCTCTCAGCTGAGCAGCGAGCCCGTGCAACGCAGAACGAGCATGGGCAGGCAGCTCTTCTTGTCGCTCATGCAGCGCCTTCAGCATCGCGGTTACGCCACCCGCACCAATACCCGTCACGATACCGTACTCAGCGAGGTGGCCCCGCAAGGCATTGATGAGCATGGTCCGCTGCCGCACCATCAGGTCGCGGCTCTTGTGGAGCATCAATACCGCCTGCTGTTCGACGGTCTTCACCGCAACAAACCGCATCGTCGGTCGCGTCACCGCCTCGCAGATCGCCTCGGCATCTGCTGCATCAGTCTTCCCACGCTTTACATAGGGCTTTACATAGGCGGGCGGCATCAGCCGGACCTCGTGGCCCAGTGCGATCAGCTCGCGAGCCCAATGATGGGCCGATGCACATGCTTCCATACCAACAAGGCAGCTTGGCAGATCGGTGAAGAAGCCGATTACCTCTGCGCGCCGAAGCTTGCGCCGGATGAGGACGGCGCCATCGCTCCCGATCGCGTGAACTTGAAAAACACTCTTCGCCAGATCCAAACCGACGGTAACAATCTCCTGCTTCATTTGCCGACTCCTAGACGTGGACCTACAACGGCCCATCATTGCACAGCTACGCTCGTGCAGGAGTCGTCCACGCCATCACGTCAGTTTCGGGTCGTTCGGCGAGTTGCCCTTTCTGGAGGGTTGATCTCCATAGATGTCGTTGGCAGCTCTAGATTCTATGAAAGCTTGTTGGCGATTTTGAACACTACCGACCAATGTCCCACAGCATTGAACAAGCCAATGCCGCGATGACAAAAACCACCAACAGAACGGCTATCTGCATCGGTGTTGTCCGAAACGCCTTTCGATGCTCATCCTCAAAGGCCGCGATCTTGTAGCGCACGGTCTCGTCGCCCTTTAGGCTACCGATATCCAACAACGGTCCATCGCTCAGGAATGCAAGTATTTCGGCGTTCTCGTCACGGCTGGTGTTTGGATACTGCTCCAGCAAGTGTTTGACCCTTGATTTATTTTTGTTGTCAAAATGTGCCTCGGTTCGTGATCCCGCAGCTTGCCTGTCATTGTTCATTGGTAATGACTTCCTGTGTATCAATTCAAAATTGGGGTGAGAGTGGCGCCTTGGTTGGTGTCGCCAGCTGGTATTGAAAACCTATGGTGTCCCGAGCAGAGCCAACATGCGCCGCGCGGTCTCTTCTTCGGCCAACACGATTTGCGTCAAACCCAGTTTTTTGAGGTGGTCATATTCATCGCGCGAATGCGCACGCGCGATCACCTTGATGTCCGAGTTCAGTGATCTCGACCGCTGGAAAATCGCTCCTGCTTCATAGCCTTCGGGGATGGCGATGATCAGCTGTGCTGCCTGATCGATGTCAGCCTTTTCCAGAACGCCGGCGTCCACCGCGTTTCCGCGAACGGTTTCCACCCCTTTGCGCACCGCTCCGGCTACCTTCTCCGGACTGTCCTCTATGACGATCAGGTCCGTGCCGCTCTCCAATAGGTCTGCCGCAACGTATTGGCCGACCCGGCCATAGCCGATCAGGACAATATGGCCTCGGTTGGTGTCTGCGGCTGGAGACGGGTCGCTTGCCTCGATTTTAGCGTAGGCCTTGCTGACCCACGTGAAGAGGAACGGGTTGATAAAGATCGAGATGATCGCCCCGGCCAAGATCAGATCGCGTGCTTCGTCTGGCAATACGCCAAGGCTTGTGCCCAGCGATGCCAGAATGAACGAGAACTCGCCGATCTGGGCGAGGCTCAGAGCAATCGTCAGACTTGTTTTGGTCGATTTCCGGAAGAGCCTGGCGATAGCGAACGCCGCCAATGATTTGCCTACGATGATGATTGCGACCGTGGCAAACAATGGCAGCGGCTGTTCGACGAGCACGTTCGGGTTAAACAGCATGCCAACAGATACGAAGAACAACACCGCAAACGCATCGCGCAGCGGCAAGGTCTCCTCGGCAGCCCGCCTGCTCAGTGCCGTTTCACCCAGGATCATGCCTGCGAAAAAGGCGCCCAGGGCAAATGACACCTCGAACACAAATGCCGCGCCAAAGGCAACGCCAAGGGCGATGGCCAGCACAGCCAGACGGAACAGCTCGCGCGATCCGGTATGCACCACCCAGTGAAGCACGCGCGGGATGATCCGGCGGCCAATCAGCAACATAAAGACGACAAAGCCCGTAACCTTGAACAAGGTTGCTGCCATGGGCTGGGCGACCATCATGAAATCGGCGCCGTCAGGGTTGGTTGCAATTCTCGCCAGCGGAGGCAGCATGACCAGTGCCAGCACCATCACGATATCTTCGACGATCAGCCAGCCGATGGCGATCTGGCCGCGCTCTGTCTCTACCAGATTGCGCACCTGAAGGGCACGCAACAGCACCACCGTACTAGCGACCGAAAGGGCGAGGCCGAAGATGAAGCCGGCAATCGGCGTCCAGCCCATGAACCACGACAGCAACATGCCCAGCAGCGTAGCCACCGCGATCTGCACGATCGCGCCGGGCACAGCGATGTTCTTGACGGCCATCAGGTCGCGGAGCGAGAAGTGCAGCCCCACACCGAACATTAGCAAGATCACGCCGATTTCAGCGAGCTCATTGGCAATGCTGGCATCGGCAACGAAGCCTGGGGTGAACGGTCCAACCAATACGCCGGCGAGCAGATAGCCGGCTATGGGTGAAACCTTGAGGCGCTGGGCCAGCGCGCCCATCAGGAACGCGACGACAAGACCAGCGACGATCGTGCCGATCAAAGGGGTAGCATGATGCATATATTGTGCTCTCAGGATCGAGAGAAATCGAATGAGCCGTTAATTCGTGATGGCGGTACTAGTCCGGCTTGCACGCGACACAGCTCACATTTGAGAACGCATTGAAGAGGTCGTGCTGCTGGCTTCCACACCCGATGAGCTCATCGCACCCAGCGGCAGTTTAATCGTCAGGCATATTGCACTGCCGCTTCACGCAGAGTGCCTCAACAGCAGCAAAACGACGCTTCGCTTAAGCCTCTCCAGGCGGAGCACGAGGGCCACCTCCGGGCAATCGGCGTTCGCTTGCGGCATCGTCTTTGGCTGAGTGGACTAGTGGTGGCAGCATCGCCGCGAAAGCTGGAGCATTCGTCCAGGACAACGATGGCAACCCAGGGTCTGCGGTATCCATCGTACCGCCAAGGTCCATCGTGTCTGATCGCGTGCCTACTGCCGCAAGATTTGCAGTTTCCTCGGAATCGTTCCGCGCGAGTGCGACCTGGGTGGTCGCTGGATTAAATGCAGAGCCCACGGTCTGGGATGACGGCAAACTGCCAGGCAGCAGTGCGCTTGCCAGCGCCACGAACAGCGCAATGAAGGCCGCAAACACGACCCTGTGTTCGTGCAAAGGATGCGCGATTTCGTCAGTAGGCAGTGCAAGGCAATTGGAAGATTCCATTTGTTGCAGACTATCCGAAAGGATGGCCGAGGTAAACCGCCATGCCTCGAACGCCCGGCACTGGACCGCGTAGGTGATTATCCGATTTTCCCGTTCGGATCGGTATCACTGGCGCGTGAGGATTTCGAAGGCGGCGCCATAAAGGATGGGTTTTCGCGGACGTTCACAGTGAGGCGGGGCGGATGAACCGGGAATGGCCGGTTCTGGCAGTAGCGGCCATTTGCGCGTGTGAGGGTGAACGACTTAAGTTGTGAAGGGTTTCGGGCGCTTGCGTACGAAAGCCTCCAGTGCAGGAACCCGCGGGCCCCGCGCGCAGGTCTATGGGTAAAGCGGCTTTGGGATGGTTTTTGCGGGTAAGCGCAGCCGATCCGGCGGTGTCGCTGTTGGCCTGATCAACGTGATTTTGTGCGGTGTCAGACTGCTAGCGGCGTTGGTTTTGCTGGCCAGTGTGCCCTGCGCCCGGCTTAAATCCGGGATGGGCACGCGCTGGGTCATCGGTCGGGACACCATGGGTCCGACCGTCGTGCAGGGCGAGCCATGCCGGATCATGGCGCGTGTCTCCGGGCCGAGGATACTGGGGGTGGCGGTGCACGCGGTTGGTAGCAACGGGCAAAGGTCTCGATGATGGTCATGTGCCCGCCGCAGCATGGGCATGGCGGGCGATGGTCGGGCGGTTCTTCCGGTTCGGGCTCCTCGACCGGCGCAGCGCCCCCCAGGAGACTGCGGGCGAGCGCCATGGCGTCCTTGTGCGTCGAACTGGCGAGCAGGCCGTAATGCCGGATGCGATGGAAGCCGCGCGGCAGGACGTGGATCAGGAAGCGGCGGATGAACTCGTCCGTCGCCAGCGTCATGACCTGCTGGCGTTCAGCCCCGCTGCGACGGTAATCCTTGTAACGGAACGTCACGCTGGCATCGTCGAAGGCAAGGAGCCGCTGGTTCGAGATGGCGACGCGGTGGGTGTAGCGCGAGAGATAGGCCAGCACCGCCTGCGGCCCGGCAAAAGGCGGTTTGGCGTAGACCACCCAGCGCTTCTTCCGGATCGGCGACAGATGCCGGAGGAAGACCTTGCGTGTCGCGAGGCCCGCCAAGGTGTTGAAGAAGGCCAGCTTGCCGGCATCGTACAATGCCAGCAGCCGGGTGAGGAACAGCCGGCGGAACAATGCGCCCAGCACACGCACTGGTAGAAGGAACGCCGGGCGCGACGAGACCCACCGCTTGCCGTCTGGCGTGATACCCCCGCCGGGCACGATCATGTGCACATGCGGGTGATGGGTCAGTGCCGATCCCCACGTATGCAATACGGCGGTGATGCCGACGCGCGCGCCGAGGTGCCTGGGATCGGCGGCGATGGTCAGCATCGTGTCCGCAGCCGCGCGGAACAGCAGGTCATAGACCACCGCCTTGTTCTGCCACGCGATATCCGCGACCTCGGCCGGCAGCGTGAACACGACGTGGAAGTATCCCACGGGCAGCAGATCGGCCTCGCGCGCGGCCAGCCAGGTGCGCGCCGCCGCACCCTGGCACTTGGGGCAATGCCGGTTGCGGCAGGAGTTGTAGGCGATCCGCCAGTGCCCGCAGTCGTCGCAGGCCTCGACGTGACCGCCAAGGGCTGCGGTGCGGCAGGTCTCGATCGCCGTCATGACCTTGAGCTGGCCGAGGCTCAGATGGCCGGCATGGGCTGCGCGATACGCGGGCCCGGCACTCCGCAAGATGTCGGCGACCTCGATCGAGGTGCGCACCGGTTCAACCGGGCGGCGATGCCGTTCGCTTGGGGCCTTCCATCAGGCTGAAGATGCGGTCGAGCGGGCTCGCCACCGCCTGCATCGTCCTGGTCGATACCTTGGTGTAGATGGCGGTGGTACCGATCTTGGTGTGCCCAAGCAGGACCTGGATCACGCGGATGTCGACATCCTGCTCGAGCAGGTGAGTGGCAAAGCTGTGGCGCAGGGTATGCGGGCTCACGCGTTTGCGGATCCCGGCGAACTCAGCCGCCTCATGCACGGCGCGGTGCAACTGGCGTGCCGAGATCGGGTCGGTGCAACTGCGCCCCGGGAATAACCAGCCGTGCGGTAACATGACCCCGCGCCGCTTGCCTTCACGCCACCATTGCCGAAGCAGATCCAGCAGATGCGGCGAGAGCATGGCGTTACGATCCTTGCGCCCCTTGCCCTGCTCGACCCGGATCAGCATGCGCGTGCTGTCGATATCGTCAACCTTCAGGTGGGCAATCTCGGACACGCGCAGACCCGCGCCATAGGCCACGCCGAACGCTGCCTTGTACTTGATGCCCGGTGCAGCCTCGATCAGCCGCGCAGCCTCCTCGACGCTCAGAACCTCGCGCAGCTTGGGTGTGCAGCGAACGACAACAAGTCCCAGTGCCATCTCCGGCCGCTTGAGGGTTATACCGAACAGGAAACGCAATGCCGATACAGCCCCGTTGATGGTTGCTGGACTGATGGCACGCTCATGCTGAGCGATCTGATAGCGCCGGAGGTCTTCGATCGTGGCCGTATCGGGTGGTCGGCCGAGAAACGCGGCAAATGACCGGACGTGCCGGATATAGTCCTTCTGCGTGTGCTCCCCAAAGCTACGCATCGTCATGTCCTGCAACATACGCTCGCGCAAGGCATTGTTCGGGGCAGCGGTAGTGATGGTATCCATGGTGCGTTCCTTTCCGTTGAAGGAACTCCACCCTCACAAGCGACTTCGCCGCTCTCAAAGCCTCAACAATACTACGCTACGTCACCCCAAGCGACTCTCCCGCGAAGCGGGTTCGTGCACTGGGTCGATAGCAGAAAGCTTGCTCAGTTAATCGGGAAGAGGATTGGGCGATACGGCTATCTAGGATCCGAGACGTCAATCAACCATGGCGGGATAAGGCACGATCGGAGCAATCGATGCCGTATCCGCTCAAAAATTGTGGGAGAATGTGAGGGAGTAGATTTTCAGACGTCTGAAAAAGCAAGCTGTAACAATGCGATAGGTAAATAGTTCGATACAAGCCCTGCCACCACCCCTTTTGGCCGGTGCCAATTTCAAGCCGGTCCCGATGCGCCCTTGGCAATCAAGACCGGATTGGGCACAACGCGGCCATGATAGAAATCATCCGCATTCCCGCCCTTTCCGACAATTACATCTGGCTGGCGCACGATCCCGAGAGCGGCGAGACTGTCGTCATCGATCCCGCCGAGGCCGAGCCCGTGCTGGCGGCGGCTGCAGATCGTGGCTGGGCGATCACCCAGATCTGGAACACGCACTGGCACCCCGATCATGTCGGCGGCAATGCCGCGATCAAGGCGGCGACCGGCTGCACCATCACCGGCCCTGCAGCGGAGAGCGATCGCATTGCGACGCTGGACGTGCTGGTCTCGGGTGGTGACGAGGTTCGCATGGGTAAGGTGCAAGCGGATGTCATCGATGTCCCTGCGCACACCAGCGGGCATATCGCTTATCATCTGCCCGAAGAGCACTGCATCTTCGTCGGCGACACGCTGTTTGCCATGGGTTGCGGGCGATTGTTCGAAGGCACGCCCGAACAGATGTTCGACAACATGACCCGGCTTGCGGCGCTGCCCGGCGATACCATGGTGTACTGCGCGCACGAATACACCCAGTCCAACGGGCGTTATGCGCTTGCGGCAGAGCCCGGCAATGCGGACATCGTCGCGCGCATGGCCAAGGTCGATGCGATGCGCTTGCGCGGCGAGGCCACCGTGCCAACCACCATCGCGCTGGAGCGCGCCACAAACCCGTTCATGCGTGCCGCCAGTGCTGCCGAACTCGCCGAACGGCGCGCCGCCAAGGACAGTTTCAGGGGCTGATCCGCTCGCCCCTTTCTTTGCAAAAGGTACCGAAATGACCCAAGCGTTCATCTGCGATGCCGTTCGCACCCCCATCGGGCGCTACGGCGGCGGGCTTGCGACCGTGCGGCCCGACGATCTGGCCGCCGTGGTGCTGCGCGCGCTGCTCAGCCGCAATGCCAGGCTCGATCCCGAAGGCATCGACGATGTGCTGATGGGATGCGCCAACCAGGCAGGCGAGGACAATCGCAACGTCGCGAGGATGGCGGCTTTGCTGGCAGGCCTCCCCGACAACGTTGGCGGGGGTACCATCAACCGTCTGTGCGGTTCGGGGCTGGATGCGGTTGGCTCTGCTGCACGCGCGATCCGCGCAGGCGATGCCGACATGATGATCGCAGGCGGCGTCGAAAGCATGACCCGCGCGCCCTTCGTGATGCCCAAGGCGGGCAGCGCCTTTGCGCGCGACAATGCGGTGTATGACACGACCATCGGCTGGCGGTTCGTCAACCCGCTGATGAAGGCGGTGCACGGGATCGATTCGATGCCCGAGACCGCAGAGAATGTGGCTGACGATTTCGCCATCAACCGCGCCGATCAGGATGCGTTCGCGCTGCGCAGCCAGCAGCGTGCTGCCGCGGCCCAGGCTTCGGGTCGGCTTGCGGCCGAGATCGTTGCGGTGACCATCCCCCAGCGCAAGGGCGATCCGCTGATCATCGACACCGACGAGCATCCGCGCATGACGTCGATCGAGGCGCTGGCGGCCCTGAAGCCGATCGTCCGGTCCGGAGGCACGGTGACTGCGGGCAATGCCAGCGGGGTCAATGATGGCGCTGCGGCGCTGATCGTTGCGTCCGAAGCTGCGGCATCGCGCCATGGCCTTACTCCGCGTGCGCGCATCATCGGCACCGCCGTCGCCGGCGTGCCGCCACGGATCATGGGAATCGGCCCCGCGCCTGCGGTACAGAAGCTGCTCGCGCGCACCGGGGTCAGGCTGGCCGATGTCGATGTGATCGAGCTCAACGAGGCCTTTGCTGCGCAGGGGCTGGCCGTGCTGCGCCAGCTTGGCCTGCCCGAAGATGCGGACCATGTGAATCCCAATGGCGGGGCGATCGCGCTCGGCCATCCGCTGGGCATGTCGGGCGCGCGGCTGGCGCTGACCGCGACCGAAGAGCTCGCCCGCACCGGCGGTCGCTATGCCATTGCCACCATGTGCATCGGCGTGGGGCAGGGCATCGCGATGCTGATCGAGCGGGTGTAGTCCGGCAATCCGGTCCGTCGCTAGCCGTCTTCGTCACGCCCGCACGCGCAGGCATGACGGGGACAGCCGTCGCGGCGGTATCAGTCCGCCGCAGCGATCTTGGGCACCGGCTGGAAGTTGCGCACGAACGCTTCGAGCAGGCGTACGCCATAGCCGGTCGATCCGGCGGCCTTGACGTCGCTCGCGCCCCCCCAGGCCATGCCCGCGATGTCGATATGCGCCCAGGGGGTTTCGGGCTTGACAAACGCGCCGATGAAATGCGCGCCCGCCCCCGCGCCAGCGCCGCTGGCCCCAGAGTTCTTGATGTCGGCGATGGTCGATTTGGTGTCGTCGGCATAGCTGGCGTGAAGCGGCATCCGCCACAGATCATCGCCGCTCGCCTCGCCCGCCTGCAGCAGCTGCGTCGCCAGCGGATCATGGCGGCTGAACATTCCGGCATAATCATCGCCAAGCGCGGTGACGATCGATCCGGTCAGCGTCGCCATGTCGACGATCGCAGCCGGGTTCAGCTTGGCATCGGCATAGGCCACTGCATCTGCCAGCACGAGCCGTCCCTCGGCATCGGTCGAGATGATCTCTATCGTCTTGCCGTTCATCGCCTGCAGCACATCGGCGGGGCGCACCGCATTGCCATCGGGCATGTTCTCGGACAGCGCGGCGATAGCGACGACATCGACCGGCGCGCGCGATTTCGACAGCGCCAGCACCGCGCCGACCACGCTGGCCGCGCCCGACATGTCGAACTTCATGTCGCCCATGCCGCCGCTGTTCTTGATCGAGATGCCACCGCTGTCGAAGGTGATGCCCTTGCCGGCGAGCACCACTGGCCCGGCAGATGACGCGCCGCGTCCGGTGTAGCGCACGATCAGCATGCGCGGCGGTCGCGCCGAGCCCCGGCCCGAGCCGAGGATCGAGCCCATCCCCAGCCGCTCCATCGCGGGCACATCGAGCGCCTCGATGCTGACGCCCGGCACCCCGGCAAAGGCTGCGAGGGTGCGTTCGACGAAGCTTTCGGGATAGATGACGTTGGCAGGCTCGTTGGAGAGGTCGCGGGCAAAGGCCATGGCCTCCACCAGCGCCTTGCCGCGGCCCTCATACAGCGCCCGCGCCGCGCCCGCCGTGTCGCCCACGATGACGGTACCCGCCATCGGTGCAGCATCGCGCGCCTTGGCCTGATACAGGTCAGAGCGGTATTCGCCGATGCCCATGCCGGTGGCGAGCTCGGCCACGGCCTCGGCAGGCAGTCCACCTGCCATCACGGTGAGCGGCCCCTTGTCCTTCATCAGCGCGCGTCCCGCCATCACGCCGAGCTTCTGGATCGCCGCAGGGCTCATGTTGGTTCCGGTGCTGACGACATGGATCCGGTCCCATCCGCCGATCCCGCGCAGCGACAGCGAGCCTTGGCCCTTGTAGTCGAACTCGGCGGCCTTGAGCGCGCGGGCGATGGCATCGCGTTCGGCATCGCTCAGCGCGCTGGCACGCGTGGCCAGATCGGCCTCGCCGGTCAGCGGCAGAACCAGCGTTCCTGCCATCTGCGCGGGGGCGGCGGCAAAGGTCACCGCGCGGTGCTGGGACTTGGCCGCCTTGAGCGTAAGAGATGGCGCGACCGCGTCGCTGCGGCCCTGCGCCAGGGCAGGAGAGGCGAGCGCGGTTCCCGCGAGCGCAAACGACAGGGACGCGGCGATGGCTTTGCGAACAGTGGACATGTCTGGGGCACCCTTTGATTTTGGTCTGCTATGCCTGCCATTTCAGCAGCTTGGCTGCGGGGCGGCAAGCCTTTATCCGGGCCGGAGCGACATCGGCCATTGCGCATGGCGGGTTGCCACCCCATTGTCGAAGCATGTTCAGCCCCATCGTCATCGCCGCCATCGCCTGGGCCGTCATTCTGGGCGGAGCGGGCGGCCTGCTGACCGAGATCGGTAGCTGGTACAAGAACCTGAAAAAGCCGAGCTGGCAGCCACCCGACTGGTTGTTCGGCCCGGCCTGGACGATCATCCTGGGGCTCGCCGCCTGGGCGCTGGTGCTGGCATGGAACGGCGCTGCGACCGACGCGGATCGCGGCATCATCATCGCGCTGTATGCTGCCAATTTCGTGTTCCACTTCCTCTGGTCGCCGCTGTTTTTCAAGCTGCACAGGCCAGACTGGGCGCAGATCGAGGTGGTGTTCCTCTGGTCGTCGGTGTTTGCGATGTGCATCTGGCTGCGGCCCTATTCGGTTCTCGCAAGCTGGCTGATTGTTCCGTACCTTGTCTGGGTCAGCTTCGCTTCGGTCCTCAACGCGAAGATCGTCCAGTTGAACCGGCCGTTCGGGACAGCCAGCACGTCCTGATTTGCAGCGGAGCGCCCAAAGCACTTTGCCTTTGGGCAAAATGTGTTAACTCTGCTTGACACTTTTCAAGGGGGTAACGTGACCGATCAGAAGACGCAGATCGTGGTTGTCGGCGGCGGGGCAGGCGGGCTTGAGCTGGTGCGCAGGCTGGGCAGCAAGTACGGACGCGACAAGCACGACATCATTCTGGTCGACCGCAATCAGACCCATATCTGGAAGCCGCTGCTGCACGAAGTCGCCGCCGGCTCGCTCGATGCCAATCTCGACGAAGTCGGCTATGGTGGGCACGCCGTACGCTGGGGCTATCGGTTCTTCAACGGCACGCTGGAGAGCATCGATCGCGACACCAAGCACATCACCACCGCGCCGCTGATCGACGATCAGGGCCGCGAGGTGATCGGCCGCCACAAGATCCGCTACGATTATCTGGTGCTGGCCTTTGGCGGCGTCTCCAATGATTTCGGTACGCCGGGCGTGCGCGAACACGCGCAGTTCCTCGAGCATCGCGCGCAGGCCGACAGCTTCCGTCAGCGGCTGCTGAATGCGTGTCTGCGCGCCAACCACGAACACAACACCGGCAATGCCGACGCGCGCGTGCGTATCTGCATTATCGGCGGCGGAGCGACAGGGGTGGAGCTTTCCGCCGAGCTCTATAACGCCGCCAAGGCGCTCAGGAATTACGGGCTCGAGGTGTTCGACGAGAGCAAGCTCGAGGTGACACTGGTCGAGGCGGGGCCGCGCATCCTGCCGCAGATCGATGCCGAGCTGGCCGGGGTGGCCAAGCACGAACTCGAGCAGTTGGGCGTCAGCGTCCGCGAGAACACGCAGGTCGTCAGCGTTGCCGAGCATTCAGTGGAGACCAAGCAGGGCGAGATCATCCCCGCCGATCTGATCGTCTGGGCCGCCGGGGTGAAGGGCGCCGATGGCGTCAACGAGATGAGCGATCTCGAGCTCAACCGCCTTGGCCAGTTCGTGGTCAAGCCGACGCTGCAGACGACGTTGGACGACCATATCTTCGCACTGGGCGACTGCGCCTCGTGCACATTGCCGGGCGAGGAACGCCCCATCCCGCCGCGCGCGCAATCCGCGCACCAGATGGCGAGCCACATCTTCGACAATCTCTGCCGGGTGCAGACGGGCAAGCCGCTAAAGGACTTCGTCTACAAGGACCATGGCTCGCTGGTGTCATTGAGTCGATTCTCGACCGTCGGCAGCCTGATGGGCAACCTTGTCGGCGGGCGCATGGCGGTGGAGGGCCGGCTGGCGCGCTGGGCCTACCAATCGCTCTATCGCATGCACCTGATCGCGATCCATGGCTGGTGGCGCGGCGTCTCGCTGATCGTCATCGGCCATGTGAACCAGATCGTTCGGCCCAAGCTGAAGCTGCATTGAAGGTCGGGCTGGGGCGGACATAGCTGCCCGTTCCGGCTCGGCTCAAGCCGAGCGCCGCTCGAAATTGGTATAAGGCAGCTGCAAAGCCCGCCTTTCGGCACACGCTTAGGTGCCGTTCCTTGCGCCCACCTTCATGTTACACATAAGGATCCGGAGCGCCAAGGAGAGCACGAGCCGCATCGTGGAAGTGCTCTATGGACGGCTCCTTTAACTGGAAGCTGTGCAACGGTTCCTCGCCCTCGATTGGCACGAGTTCGAAATTTCCGCTCTCCAGAAGTCCTGCGATCCATTCGAGGAACTGCCCGAGCGATTGCGCGAGCACGACCTTCACCTCTTCATCACGCCCGAAGATGATGACCTGGCCAACCCTGCCTGCCGGCCAGGGATCGAAATCCAGGCCGATACTGTTACCTCCGCCGTCGCCGGTCAACGGCAGCCACCGAAGATTGATATAGGCCGGGTCCACTGCGCCTTCGGGCCAGGATCCGCCGGGAATAGCGTAAGCGTCGCCGTCGATTCCCTCGAGCGCATCCTGCCACGACTGGTGCTCTGCCATAACCTGGTGCAGCGGCAATAAGGGGAGGCCATAGATGTGGCCCGAAATTGCGTCATTTTCTCCGTCGTGCCAGCGGTAGAGATCGCGGTACGACTGAGGCAGCTTCAGACCCATCAATTGCTCGATCTCGTCGATCTGAGCTTCGGTCGCTGGTGGATTGAACCCATGTTGGGGCAGCGGCAGGTTGGCCGCGAACCAGGCATCAAGCCGCGCAAGCACCGGCGCGATGTCCTCTTCAAGCATCGGCTTCGGGTTGCCAGCGGGGCGTTCGGGAATATCAGTCATTTCCGTCATGATCCTTCTGTTGTGCCGACGCGTGCCGAAGGCTTCACGCAGCAGCCCGCCAAGCGCGAGCATACCAACAGCCAGGCCGCCGATCAGCAGGTTGCGTCTTGTTCGATCCATGTCCTTTCACGCTGCTCAAATGCGGGCAATTGCCCCCGTTAAAACAATTCCCCCTGCATCCCGTTGGCAGGCGCGCGGAACCCCTCGACCGACAGCTTCCATGCATGACGGTTCAGTCCCGCGCGCTTGAGCGCGATGCGAAAGCGGGTGCGGATCAGCTCGGCCCACGGGCCTTGCCCGCGCATCCGTGTCCCGAAATCGGGGTCATTGTCGCGCCCGCCGCGCATGTCCTGGATGATGCTCATCACCTTGCTCGCGCGGTCGGGGAAATGGGCGTCGAGCCAGGCGCGAAAGAGAGGCGCGACCTCGTGCGGCAGGCGGACCGGGATGAACGAGGCCGACAGCGCGCCCGCCCCGGCCCCGGCGGCGACCACCGCCTCTATCTCGTGGTCGGTGATGGCGGGGATCACCGGCGAGACGTTCATGTGCACCGGGATGTCGCGATCTGCCAGCGCGCGGATCGCCGCCAGCCTTTTGCGCGGGCTTGCGGCGCGCGGCTCCAGCGTGCGCGCAATCGACCCGTCGAGCGTCGTCACCGACAGCGCGATCGCCACCAGATCGTGCCGCGCCATCTCTGCCAGCAGATCGATGTCGGCCAGCACCCGGTCCGACTTTGTGGTGATCGCCACTGGATTGCGCGCCTCGAGGCACACCTCGAGGATCGAGCGGGTGATGCGGTACTCGGCCTCGATCGGCTGATAGGGATCGGTGTTGGTGCCCAGCGCGATGACCTTGGGGACATAGCCCGGCTTGCGCAGCGTCGCGCGCAGCAGCTTTGCCGCATCGGGCTTGGCGAACAGGCGGCTCTCGAAATCGAGCCCCGGCGACAGGTCGAGCCAGGCGTGCGTGGGCCGCGCATAGCAATATATGCAGCCATGCTCGCAGCCGCGATAGGCATTCACCGACTGGTCGAACGGCAGATCGGGCGAGGTGTTGCGTGACAGAATCGAGCGCGGATGCTCGATGGTGACCGTGGTCCGCAGCGGGGGAGGGGTGTCGTCGATCGACACCAGCGCATCGAGCCAGTCGCCGTCGACCTGCCGCTCAGGCAATCGGAAGCGCCTGGATTCCAGATTGAGCGGGGCACCGCGGCCTTTGGGTGACGGTAGGTTCGTCATGGTCCCATCATGAAACAAAGCGGGAACAATTGCAATCTCCAACGATCGGGCAACTGTTCATCGCGTCTGAAGGCAGTCGCCGGGGCCTTTGTCTTGCCATAGCCCGGTGGGGATGCTCTGAAGGCTCGATGTTGACTGTTCCCCTCCCCATCGCGCTGCTGGTCATCGGCACTCTGTTGCTGACCACGGTGATGGCAGGCACGCTGACCAGCCGCTTCGGTCTTCCCGCCTTGATCGGATTTCTGGGGCTCGGGATGCTCGCCGGGGTCGACGGACCCGGTGGCATCGCGTTCAACGATTATGTGCTGACGCAAGGGGTTGGCGTGGCCTGCCTCATCTTCATTCTCTTTTCGGGAGGAATGGACACCAGCTGGCAGGCGGTGAAGCGGATGGTGCGGCCTGCATTAGTGCTGGCGACCTTCGGGGTGCTGATCAGCGCGCTGATCACTGCAAGCGCTGCGGTGCTGCTGCTCAAGTTCACCTGGTTCCAGGGGTTCCTGCTGGGATCGGTGGTCGCATCGACCGATGCCGCGGCGGTGTTCGCCATTCTGCGCTCGACCGGGCTTGATCTGGAAGGCGATGTGCCTGCGTTGATCGAGCTCGAATCGGGAACCAACGATCCGATGGCGATCTTTATGGTCGGCGCGGCCCTGCTGTTCATAACCCAGCCGGGCGCGTCGCCGCTGGGGCTGTTGCCCGATTTTGCCGGGCAGATGGCGATGGGCGTGGTGATCGGGCTTGGCATCGGCTGGCTGCTGCCTGAGCTTTTGAAGCGCAAGCATTATCGCAGCAGCGGCTTGGCGTTCGTGATCTCGATCGCCGCCGCGCTGATCGCCTATGGGCTGGCCGAAGTGATCGGCGGCAACGGGTTCCTTGCGGCCTATATCGCCGGGCTGGTCGCGGGCAACCGCAGCTATGCCGCGCGGCGGATCATCTCGACCTTCCAGGATGGCCTCGCGTGGCTGGGGCAGGTGGTGATGTTCCTGACGCTAGGACTGCTGGTGGCGCCCACCAATCTGGTCGACGTGATCGTGCCCGGGCTTGGCATCACCTTCGTATTGATGCTGGTCGCGCGTCCGGTCAGCGTGTTCATCTGCCTTGCCCCGTTCCGTTCGCTCGACTGGCGCGCCAAGCTCTTCGTGTCCTGGGCGGGGCTGCGCGGCGCGGTGCCGATCGTGCTCGCGACCTTCCCGATGGTGGCGGGCGTGCCGGGCGCGTTCACGATCTTCAACATCGTGTTCTTCGTGGTGCTGTTGTCGAGCGTGATCCAGGGGCCGAGCATGAAATGGGTAGCTAAGCGCCTGGGGATCGGCGCGAATGACAAGCCGCGATCGGCGCTGCTCGCCATCAAGGCGCCCTGAGCTGCGCCTATTTCTCGCGCAGCCTCGGCATCAGTTCGATGAAATTGCAGGGGCGGTTGCGGCTGTCGAGTTGCTCGTCGAGAATACCGTTCCAGCCATCCTTCACCGCCCCATTCGATCCGGGCAGGGCGAAGATATAGGTACCGCGCGACAGCACCGCGCACGCCCTTGATTGCACCGTGCTGGTGCCGATGGTCTTGTAGCTCAGCCAGCGGAACAGCTCGCCAAAGCCCGGAATGTCCTTTTCCTTCACCCGGTCGAGCGCCTCTGGGGTGATGTCGCGCCCGGTCAGGCCCGTCCCGCCGGTGGAGATGATCGCGTCGATCTCCGGATCGTCAATCCAGTTGTTGAGCCGGCTGACCAGGGCGCCGACATCGTCGCGCTCGATCGCGCGGGTGATCAGTCGATGGCCCTTGGCCTTGATCAGACCGGCAAGGATATCCCCCGACGTGTCGTCGGCAGCGGTGCGCGTGTCCGATATCGTCAGCAGCGCGATGTTGATGGGCCTGAAGACCCGGGATTCGTCGATGGCCATCGCTTAGTTATTGTAGGTCGTGCCGACGCGCACAAGCTCCATTCCGCCTGCGTGCGGGAAACGCGGCCACATGCCCTGCGCGAGCCCTTGTGCGCTTTTCGAGGTCACCCCTGCCTGCTTCTCGTACATCCAGTAGTTGCGCAGGATGATGCCGACATAGGCGCGGGTTTCCCAATAGGGGATCGATTCGATGAACAGCAGCGGATCGCCATTGTCCTTGACCTCGGTGTTCCAGCGGCTGACCGGTAATGGCCCCGCGTTGTATGCCGCGATGATCTTGGGCAGCAGCCCCTGGGTTTCGGGGCGGTCGCGCAGGAATTCCAGATAGCGCTGGCCATATTCCAGGTTGATCGTCGGCTGGTAGAGCGCGCTGGCATCGAGCGACTGGCCGCGAGCGCGCGCCATGTCCTGCGCAGTGCCGGGGCGGACCTGCATCAGCCCGCGTGCATCTGCAGGGCTGCGCGCATCGCTGCGGAAGTTCGATTCCTGCAAGGTGTGCGCATAGACTAAAGCAGGGTCGACCCGCCAGCCATCCAGCGGCACCCAGCGCGGCGAAGGGAAGCGAGCAAAGCTGTCGGGGCGGCTGCCCTGCGGCCCGTTGTGCGCCAGCCACATCTGGGTCTGCGGCATCGAAAGGTCACGTGCCAGCCGCAGCAGCGCATCGTGCGCGCTGTCGCCTGCGATCTGCGCTTCGTGGCGCAGCACCTGATCGGCCAGCGTCGATTCGCCGATCTGGCCGAGCGCGATGGCGCGCCGCACATTGGCGCGGTCCTTCAGCTGCTTCCAGTCGCTATCGTTGAAATCGGGTGCGCGCACGGTGGTGCCCGCCATGCCCAGCTGTTCGGTTGCCAGCACGCCATAAAGCGTTTCGCCATACTGGCTGGCTGCCCGCAGATTGGCCTGGACCAGATCGGGGCGACGGCAGCGCGTCGCGGCGCGCGATGCCCAGTAATAGCCCGCAGCGCGGAGCTCCTCGTTCCAGGCATTGGCAGCGGCGCCTTCGAAGCCTTGCAGCGCGGCGGTGCAGTTGCCCAGCCGCCATCCGGCAAGGCCGGCCGTCCAGTGCGCTTCACCCACCCAGTCGCCAGCGCCATTGGCGGCAGCCCGGGCCAGGTCGAGCGCTTCGTCGTCGCGGTTCTCGATGTAATAGGACCACGCCACCCGCTGCTGCAGCTCGGTGCGCGCATGCGGGCTGAGCGGATCGGGGTATTCCGAAAGCGCGGCGGCGGCGCCGGCGGGGTCGTCTGCGACGATCCGCTCCTGGATAAGGGCGGCAAGCGCGGATGGCACCGTGCCATCGGAGACGCTGCGGGGCTTGCCGCGACGGGTCACGCCGGCAAAGCTGGCCATCTTCACCGTCATCGGTCGGTCGGGCAGGATCGTCGCGCCGCGCTTGGTGGCAAGGCCGGCCAGACGTTCGGCGTGCGGGAGTTCGGGCGCTGCGTTGAGCAGGCTCAGCAGCGGACCCATCTCGACCCGGGGGGAGTTGGCCGCCAGAAACAGTTCGGCGCGCGCGATATCGTGCAGCAGCCCCTTGTCGCGGCTGTCGAGCAGCTCGGCTGCCCGCGACCAGTTCTGGCCGCGGATCGCGCCGAAGACCTCGGCATAGAACTGGCGGTCCGAAGACGACAGCTGGTCGGGCACCTGCGTCTTGGCGACGCGATCGGAAAAATAGCTGTAGGACGAGGTTTCGGCCCACACAGGCTGGCTGGCCATCACAAGTGCGCCCGCGGCGATCATCCATGCTTTCTTGCGCAAAATTCTACTCCACAAGCAGCAATTGCCAGCTTTGCCACGCCATGGCCTTCTCCTGCGCGATGCGATGAAACATCAGGCTGGGCTTGCGCATGACAACCGTTTTGACAGTTCCGCCACCATGGTTAAGAAAATGTAAAACTGGTGGCTTTTGCGATGGATCGTGTCCCAGCAGCGCTCTGGCGGTGTCTCCGCCTGCAACCACCAGCAATTCGGGCTGCACAAGGGTGATATGATGCATGGCGATCCGGCGCCAAGCATCGACATGCTCGGCCGCTGCCCTGCCGTCGAGCACGACCCGCGGAAAATAGGATGCACGGTACAGGGTCTCGGGCGCAAAGCCCGCCGCAGCGGCGATATTGACGATCAGCTTGCCCGCTTTGCCCGAAAGGACCGTGGTTTCGTCGTCACGCTCTGGCGCCGCGGTGATCACCATGACCTTGGCGCCCACCGCCCCATGCGGCGCAAGACAGCCTCCATCGCCTCCATCGGGACCAAGCGCTCCCTCGCTCCATGCCTGCTGGAACGCTGCGAGATCATCGGGCAGCGCAACCGTGATCGCTGGCGCGGGCTTGGGCTGCGCTGCGACCGCTGCCGGGCGGGGAGGGGACGACACCGGAGATTGGGATATCAGCGGCGCAACGCTGCGCGTCTGTGGTGCCGGATCGTCCGCCAGCCAGTCGTTGGGGCTCTCGGTATAGTCCCATTCGACCCCGGCCAGCTGCCACCAATCGAGCAGGCTTTGGACCAGCTTCAGCTCATCGCTCATCGCACAAAGCACGATCGCCCGACGCCAAAGCGGGTTGACTTGCGCCACGCGGCACTATTGGAGAGGAACGGAAGGTCCATTGCATTTGTCCTTATGGCATAGGACCGGTCCTGAGCAACGGGGAACGAACGATGAGTGAACGCGAATCCATGCCTTTTGACGTCGTGATTGTCGGCGCAGGCCCTGCCGGCCTTGCTGCGGCGATCCGGCTCAAACAGCTGGCTGCGGAAAACAACGCGGAAATCGAAGTCTGCGTCATCGAGAAGGGCTCGGAAGTCGGCGCGCACATTCTTTCGGGCGCGGTGATCGACCCGCGCGCGCTCGACGAGCTGCTCCCCGCCTGGCGTGAGCAGGGCTGCCCGATGGCGGAAACCCCGGTGACCGAGAACCATCACTGGGTGCTCAGCAAGACCGGCAAGTTCGCGATCCCGCATCTGGCGACTCCCGGATTCATGCACAACAAGGGCACCTATACCGGCAGCCTGGGCAATCTGTGCCGCTGGCTTGCTGAAAAGGCCGAAGAGCTCGAAGTCCAGATTTTCCCGGGCTTTGCCGCCGCGGAGATCCTGTACAACGAGGATGGCTCGATCAAGGGTGTCGCCACCGGCGACATGGGGATCGGTCGGGACGGCGAGCACAAGGCCGACTACACGCCCGGTCTCGAGCTGCACGCACGCTACACCTTCTTTGCCGAAGGCGCGCGCGGCCATCTTACCAAGATCCTCAAGCGCCAGTTCGATCTGGAAGCCAATTGCGAGCCGCAGACCTATGGCATCGGCCTCAAGGAGCTGTGGGACATCGACCCCAAGAAGCACGTCCCGGGCCGTGTGATCCACACCCAGGGCTGGCCGCTCGACGATGCCTGGGGCGGGGGCTTCCTGTATCACCAGGCCAATGGCCAGGTCGCGCTGGGCTTCGTGGTGGCGCTTTCGTACCAGAACCCGCATCTGGCGCCGTTCCAGGAGTTCCAGCGTTGGAAGCTGCACCCAGAAATCCGCGCAATCCTGGAAGGCGGCAAGCGCGTTTCTTACGGCGCGCGTGCGATCAATGAGGGCGGCTGGCAGTCGGTGCCCAAGCTTGCCTTCCCGGGCGGCGCGCTGATCGGATGCAGCGCGGGCTTCGTCAACGTGCCGCGCATCAAGGGCAGCCATACCGCGATGAAATCGGGCATGCTCGCCGCCGAAAGCGCCTTCCGCGCGATCCAGGCGGATCGCAGTTCGGATGAGCTGGCGGATTATCAGGAAACGCTCAACGCCAGCTGGATCGCCGAAGAGCTCAAGAAGGTGCAGAATGTCGAGCCGCTGGTCGACAAGTTCGGCGGCACCATGGGCACGGTGCTGGCTGGGATCGACATGTGGATGCGCCAGCTGCGCATCGGCCTTCCGATCACCATGAAGCACGACCCCGACTACAAGCACATGGGCCGGGCGGACATGTACCGGAAGCCTGATTATCCAAAGCCCGACGGCGTGATCACCTTCGACCGGCTGTCCTCGGTGTTCCTGTCGAACACCAATCACGAGGAGGACCAGCCGGTCCACCTCCAGCTGAAGGATCCGGCCTTGCCGGTGACCTACAACCTGCCTTTGTACGACGAGCCGGCACAGCGTTACTGCCCGGCTGGGGTGTACGAGATCGTCGGCGAGGAAGAAGGCAACCCGCGCTTCCAGATCAACGCGCAGAACTGCGTCCACTGCAAGACCTGCGACATCAAGGAAATGAGCCAGAACATCAACTGGGTGGTCCCCGAAGGCGGCGGCGGCCCGAACTATCCGAACATGTGATGTCCTTGAACCCTTCCCATGTTGGGAAGGGTTCGACCCGCGGGAGCCGTGGTGCTGATCGAAACCGCCTTTGCCAAGGTCAACCTCGCCCTGCACGTGCGGCGTCGGCGGGGCGATGGCTATCATGACATCGAGAGCCTGTTTGTCTTTGTCGACAGCGGCGATGTCCTGCGCGCTGAACTGCGCGATGATGGCGTGCTTGCGCTCAGCATTGATGGACCGTTTGCGGCCGGGCTGGACGATGGGCCGGAAAATCTGGTGCTCCGCGCCGCAAATAGCCTCAAGCTCTACGCTTGGCCCACGCCTGCGCTCGCGAACACGGATTGGGGCGCACAATTCGGCGCCAACCTCTACCTCACCAAGAACCTGCCGGTCGCCTCGGGCATCGGTGGCGGGTCGGCGGACGCGGCCGCGGCGCTGCGCCTGCTCAACCGCCTGTGGCGGTGCGGCCTTGATGATGCGGCGCTATGCGCGATCGGAGAGACGCTGGGGTCGGATATTCCCGCCTGCGTGATCAGCCGCACGTTGCGGGTGGAGGGGCGCGGCGAGGCGCTTGCGCCGCTTGATCTGCCCAGGCTTGCGGGCACGCCGATCCTGCTGATCAATCCAGGCATTCCGCTGGGCACTGCGCCGGTGTTCAAAGGCTGGGACCAGCACGATCGGGGCACGCTCGACAGTTCCAGCCTTGCTGCGATCATCGATTCCGGACGCAACGACCTGGAAGCGCCGGCGCGCGCGCTGGTGCCAGAGATCGGTGCCGTGCTCGATACGCTGGATGCGCAGCCCGGGGTCCTGCTGTCCCGGATGTCGGGAAGCGGAGCGACCTGCTTTGCATTGTTTCGCAGCGGTGCCGATATCGATGCCGCGCATCAGGCGATCCGCCGCGCGTATCCCGACTGGTGGGCCATGCGAGGCACTCTGCGATGAGCAGCTTCCAGCCCCATGACATAATTGCGCCCGTCCCTGGTGCGCCCGGTGCCAACATCCTGATAGTGGCCGATCATGCCAGCAATCATGTCCCCGCCGGGATCGATCTGGGCGTGGCCGATGACGTGCTGCAGCGCCATGTCGCGATCGACATCGGCGTGGCCTGTGTATCGCGAAAGCTCTGCCAGGTTCTGGGCTGCGGCGCGGTGCTGGCGGGCGTGTCGCGTCTGGTGATCGATTTCAACCGCGAGGAGGACGCGCCGGGCCTGATCCCCGCAGTCAGCGACGGTATCGCGATACCGGGGAACGCCGGGGCCGATGTCGAGGCCCGGCTGGCGGCCTTCTATCGCCCCTATCATGCCGCGGTCGCCGCCTCGCTCGAGAGTATTGAGCGACCCTTCATCCTGTCGCTGCACAGTTTTACACCAAGCCTCGCCAGCAGGCCCGAAGAGGTTCGCCCCTGGGACATCGGCATTCTCTACAACCGCGACGACCGCGCTGCGCGCATTGCCATTCCCCTGCTCGAACAGTCGGGGCTGCATGTCGGTGACCAACTGCCCTATGCCGGCACCGCGCTCAACGCGACGATGAACCTGCATGCCGAGGATCAAGGCCGTCCCTATCTGGGCGTCGAGATGCGCCAGGACCATGTCGGCTCGGATATGGGCGTCCGGCGGATGGCAGAAGCGCTCGCGCCTGTTTTGCTGACCTGCAGCAACAGACTTGCGTAAAGCCGTGCTTTTTGGAAAGAGCGCCACCAAAGAAAGGCCTCATCATGACACATTCGTTCGATAAGTCGAAACTGCCCAGCCGCCACGTCTCGGTCGGACCCGAGCGCGCGCCGCATCGCAGCTATTATTACGCGATGGGGCTGACCGAGGAGGAGATCGGGCGGCCTTTTGTCGGCATCGCCAGCGCGGGCAACGACAGCGCGCCGTGCAACACCACGCTTAATGCGCAGGCCGATCTGTGCCGCGATGGCGTGAACGCAGGCGGCGGAATGCCGCGCCGGTTCAACACCATCACCGTCACCGATGGCATCGCCATGGGCCATCAGGGCATGAAGAGCTCGCTGGTCAGCCGCGAAGTGATCGCCGATTCGGTCGAACTGTCGGTGCGCGGGCATTGCTATGATGCGCTGGTCGGCTTTGCAGGGTGCGACAAGTCGCTGCCCGGCATGATGATGGCGATGCTGCGGCTCAACGTACCGTCGATCTTCGTCTATGGCGGGTCGATCTTGCCCGGCCATTTCGGCGGCAAGGATGTGACCGTGGTGGACGTGTTCGAGGCGGTGGGCCAGCATGCCGCAGGCAACTGCCCGCTCAAGGACCTGACCGCGCTGGAAAAGGTCGCCTGCCCCGGGCATGGCGCGTGCGGGGGTCAGTTCACCGCGAATACCATGGCATGCGTGGGAGAGGCGATCGGCCTCTCGCTGCCGAACAGCAATATGATGCCTGCACCTTATGAAAGCCGCGCCGATATTGCGATTGCCGCTGGCAAGCAGGTGATGGAGCTGCTGGCACTGAACCTGAGGCCGCGTGATATCTGTACGCGCGAAGCCTTTGAAAATGCTGCACGCGTTGTCGCGGCTACTGGTGGCTCGACCAATGCCGGGCTGCATCTGCCTGCCATGGCGAGTGAGGCCGGGATCGATTTCGATCTGTTCGACGTCGCCGAGATGTTCAAGTCGACACCCTATATCGCCGATCTCAAACCCGGTGGGCGCTATGTCGCCAAGGACATGTACGAGGCTGGCGGCGTCTACATGCTGATGAAGACGATGCTCGCCAATGGACTGCTCCACGGCAACTGCATGACGGTGAGCGGCAAGACGCTGGGAGAGAACATCGACGAGGTTACCTGGAACCCCGACCAGAAGGTGATCTATGACGTCAAGACGCCGCTCAGCCCCACCGGCGGTGTCGTCGGCCTCAAGGGTTCGCTGGCGCCCGATGGCGCGATCGTCAAGGTGGCGGGGATGGCGCGGCTGCAGTTCACCGGCCCGGCACAGGTGTTCGATTGCGAGGAGGATTGCTTCGCCGCAGTAGAGGCGCGCCAGATCGCGGAAGGCTCGGTCATCGTGATCCGCTACGAAGGTCCCAAGGGCGGTCCGGGCATGCGCGAGATGCTGTCGACCACCGCCGCGCTTTACGGCCAGGGCATGGGCGAGAGCGTCGCTTTGATCACTGATGGGCGCTTCTCGGGCGCGACGCGCGGCTTCTGCATCGGCCATGTTGGGCCGGAGGCTGCCGATTGCGGTCCGATCGCACTGGTCGAGGACGGCGATCTCATCGCGATCGATGCCGAAGCCGGAACGATCGACCTGCTCGTCGATGACGCGGTGCTGGCCGAGCGCCGCGCCGCATGGCAACCGCGCGAGAACGACTATCAGGCAGGTGCCCTTTGGCGCTATGCGCAGAATGTCGGCCCTGCGAGCAAGGGCGCGCTCACCCATCCCGGCGCCAAGGCGGAAAAGCATGTTTATGCGGACATCTGACGCGCTCGTCCTGCTGTTGCTCTCGGGCGCAGCAGCGGCGTGCTCGGGCGAGACGGCGTCCGACGCCGAATTGCCGAGCGGCGGCGATGACAGCCGCATCGCCTGCGCGCTGGGCAACGAGACCGAGTTCACCGAGCAATGCGACGCCGAGCGCGTGCAGAACGGCGATCGGCGCGAACTGGTGATGCGTCACCCAGATGGTGGTTTCCGCCGGTTCGAGATCGTCAGCGACGGCCGCGGACTGGTCGCGGCCGATGGCGCCGAGGAAGCGGTGGTCACGCCGCTCGCCGATGGCCGGATCCAGCTGACGGTGGGCGAGGACCGTTATCGCATTCCCGCGACGATCAAGCCTGGCGCGGGCGGTGGCTGATACCGGCACAGCCGTTCTGACGGTCGCACAGATGGTCGCGGCTGAACAGGCGGTGTTCGATACCGGCGTGTCGGTCGATGCGCTGATGCTGCGTGCGGGAACCGCCGCCGGCGAAATGATCTGGCGGATCGGCGGTTGTGTCCCGACGCTCGTTCTGTGCGGTCCCGGCAATAATGGCGGTGATGGCTATGTTATCGCACAGTTTTTGCGCGACAAGGGGGTGCCGATAACAGTCGCAGCGCTGGCCGAACCTCGTACCGAGGCCGCGCGCAAGGCGCGGGCGCGGTTCGCGGGCGGCGTCATCGCGCTGGCCGATGCTGTACCGGCGCCGCAGATCGTGGATTGCCTGTTCGGCAGCGGGCTGACGCGGCCCCTCGATGCTCCGGTCTGGGATCGGTTCAAAGCACTGGTCCTGAGGGCGCGCCGCAGCTTTGCGGTCGATCTGCCCAGCGGCGCCGATGCCGATCGCGCGGTATGGCTCAACGATCCCTTGCCATTCGACCATGTCCTGGCGCTGGGTGCGTTGAAATATGCGCATGTGCTGGAGCCGGTCGCCAGCGACTGCGCCACGCTCAGCCTCATCGAAATCGGTGTGACATCACCGGACAACGCCGCAACCCGGATCACCAGGCCGCTGATCGCGCCGCCGGATGCCCGTTCCCACAAATACCGGCGCGGCCTGGTTATGGTGCTGGCAGGCCCGATGCCCGGCGCAGCGTTGCTCGCGGCCCGCGCCGCACAGGGCACCGGGGCAGGCTATGTCAAGATTCTGGGGGCAGGGGAGCCGCCTGCAATGCTCCCCGCCGATATCGTCTGGCAACGTGCGGATGACGCGGCTGCCGTGGCCGAAGCACTCTGCGATCCGCGCATTGGCGCGGTGCTGGCGGGCCCTGGCCTGGGACGCGATTGTGCAGCAGAGGCGCTGCTCGATGCCGCTCTGGCCTGTCCGCACCCGCTGGTTCTCGATGCCGATGCGCTGCATCTGCTGGGCAGCCGGCGAGACGCGGTGCGGGACCGCAAGGCACCGATTGCGCTCACCCCGCACCATGGCGAGTTTATCGCGCTGGCAGGCGAGGAGGACGGGGCCCTCAACAAGGCCGCTCGCGCCGCGAGGCTCGCTGCGGCGCTTGGCGCCTGTGTGCTCTACAAGGGCGCGGACAGCGTGATCGCAGCGCCCGATGGCGGCACCATCATCGCCGACCGCCGCTGCGCCTGGCTGTCGGTGGCGGGCACCGGCGATGTCCTTGCCGGATGCATTGCCGCACGGCTTGCCAATCATGGTGAGACATTGCATGCGCTGGCAGAGGCGGTCTGGTTGCACGACCGCGCGGCGCGCGACGCAGGACCGGCCTTTACGGCCTGGCAACTCGCTGAAGCGCTGCCGCTGGCGGTGGAGTTCTGTCTTGAACGATGAGCAGATCGTGCGGGTCGCCGCGCGGGGAGATGGTGTCACTGCTTCGGGGCGTCATGTCGCGGGCGCTGCGCCGGGGGACACGATCGCGCCCGATGGCGCTGTTATCCCCGGCCCGCATCACGCGACGCCGCCATGCCCGCATTTCGGCACATGCGGCGGGTGCAGCCTGCAGCACCTCGATGATGAGGCGCTGGCTGATTTCGTGCGAGAGCGCGTCACCGGTCCGTTGCTCGCCAAGGGCCTAACCATAAGCGAAGTGCGCCCTGTCCACCTCTCGCCCCCGCGCAGCCGCAGGCGCGCAAGCCTGCGCTATACCCGCATGAAATCGGCGGTAACGCTGGGTTTTGCCGGGCAGGGCAGCCACGATCTGGTCAATATCCGCAGCTGCGAGATCGTGACGCCAAGACTGTTTGACGTCATGATGGCGGTGCGCACCCTAGTCGCGAAATGGCCCAAGCCCAAGCTGTCAGGCCAGGTCGAACTTGCCGAGATCGACCAGGGCATCGACGTGCTGATCACGGGGTTGGCACCGAGCAGCGTCGCCGAGCATGAGATGCTGTCTGCCTTTGCCGAGACGCAGGGCCTTGCCCGGCTGTCGATCGATCAGGGCTATGGCCCCGAGACCCAATATGAACCGGTGCCGGTGACGGTGAGCTTTGGCGATGTCGCGGTGCGCTTCCCGCATGCGAGCTTCCTGCAGGCCACCACCGATGGCGAAGCCGCCCTGGCGGCAGCCGCGCGCGAGGCGCTGGCGGGTGCACGGATGGTCGCGGACCTGTTTGCAGGCCTTGGCAGCTTTGCCTTCCACTTGAGCGAGCCGGGGCGCAAGCTTTATGCCGCAGAGGCCGCGCGCGATCCGGTGCTGGCGCTGACCCAGGCGGCCAATGCGCGCCAGCTGCCGGTGTTTGCCGAGCATCGCGATCTGTTCCGCAATCCGCTGCAGGCCGACATGCTTAGCCGCTTCGACGGGCTGGTGCTCGATCCGCCGCGCGCCGGGGCCGAGGCGCAGATCGCCGCCATCGCCGCGTCCAGCCTCAAGCGGTTATGCTATGTGAGCTGCAACCCGGCGACCTTCGCCCGCGATGCGCGGACCCTGTGCGATGCCGGGTTCGAGCTCAAGACGGTGTGGCCGGTCGGGCAGTTCCGCTGGTCAACCCATGTCGAATTGGCCAGCGAATTCGTCCGCGCCGGCTGATTTCAGCCGTGCAGATGCAGGTCGAAGATCGGAATGGCCGCATGAAAGACCAGCACGATCAGGCACAGGCTGGATGAGGCGAACAGCAGGAAGCGGATCGCGACGCGGTTGACGGTCGCCTGCAGCAGGCTGTGCGCCACTCGCAGCGCAACATACAGCCACGCGACGGCAAGGTTCATGCCTTCTCCATGACCGATAATGGCCAGTACGATACACACCGCATAAAAGACCGTAGGTTCAGCCAGCAGGTGATTGTAATTATGCGCTTTCCACTGGACCTCTGGAGGCAGCACGGCATCGAGGTCCTTTCCGGTGCCACCCTTGAGATTGGCGACATCGATCTTGGCGCGCTGCATCGCCGGTATGCGGGTGACGTACATCCACAGCCACATGACCATGGTCCAGGCGAGAAGGATGACGACGGGTTGGAGAATGGCGCTGGTCATGGGTGCGTTTCCTTCAGAGCGTGGCGAGCAGGGCGCGAACGGCCAGCACGATGAGGCACAGTGTCGAGGCGAGGAACAGCAGGAAGCGGGTCTGGACCTTGTTCACCGTGGCCTGCCAGATACTGTGCACGATCCGGATCAGCGCATAGCCCCAGGCGAGAGCGACGTTCAGGCCATCGGTGCCGGCACCGGCGATCGCGATGATCGCAATGGTTGCATAGAAGATCGTCGGCTGTTCCATGAGGTGCGCGTAGTTGTGGGATTTCCAGGCCACCTGCGGGGGCAGTGCGGGGTCGAGATCGCTTCCCCGGCCACCAGTGGCCTGCGAAATGTCGACACCCATTTTCCTGGCTGCCGGTAGCCGCGTTCCGGCCATCCAGAACAGCATGACAAGCGACCAGAGCACCAGCACCGCGGCTGGCGTGAGTATGTTGGCGGACATCGGCAGTTCCCTCCCCTGCGATACAGGGAAGGAAACTGCGTCAGCCTTAATAGATTGTCAATCGCAACTTAATTGCGACTCAGCGGGTGATGCTGACCACATTGTCGGCGCGCCAATGCGGGCGGGCCTCACCGGTGTACATCGACTGCATCGGCTCGTCGCCGACGGTATAATGGTCGCTGGTGCCAAAGCCGTTGAACGCGGTGCGCATCGCCGCGCCATAGGCACCGATCATACCGATCTCGATATAATCGCCAGCCTTGATGTCCGCAGGCAGCGGGAAGGGGCCGGCCATGTAATCGATATCGTCACAGGTCGGGCCAAAGAACGCGAAGTCGGCCATCGTGCTGCTGCGCGTGTCGCCCAGATAGCGGACGGGGAAGCGCCAGCCGATATGCGCGGCATCGAACAGAGCACCATAAGCTCCGTCGTTGATGTACAGTTCCTCGCCGCGGCGCCGGTCGACGCGCACGATGATCGAGTTGTACTCGGCGCACAGCGCGCGGCCCGGTTCGCACCACAGTTCGGCCGAATAACTGATCGGCAGGCTTTCGAAGGTGCGTTCGATGATCGCGAAATAATCCTCGAGAGGCGGGGGCTGCATGCCGGGATAGGCCGACGGGAAGCCGCCACCGACATCGATGACGTCGACGGTGACCGATGCATCGACGATTGCCGCGCGGACGCGGTCAAGCGCCTGAACATAGGCGTGCGGGCTCATCGCCTGGCTGCCGACGTGGAAGCAGATGCCAAGGCTGTCTGCGGCCTGACGGGTTGCCATCAGCAGATCACGCGCTTCGGTGAGCTCGGTGCCGAACTTGGACGCAAGGCTGAGCTCGGAATGCTCGGACGAAACCCGCAGCCGGACGCACAGCGTCAGATCCTCGGGCGCGCCGGTAGCGGCCACGATCTTGTCGAGCTCTTCGCGGCAATCGAGCGAGAACACGCGCACGCCGTGCGTATGATAGGCCTCGGCGATCGCTTCGGGGGTCTTGACCGGGTGCATGAAGCACAGGGTCGCTTCCGGAAGCGTTTCGGCCACCAGACGGACCTCGGCGATCGAGGCGACGTCGAAATGTGTGATTCCCGCATTCCACAGCACGCGCAACAGGTCGGGCGAAGGATTCGCCTTGACCGCATAAAGCGATTTGCCGGGGAAACGATCAACGAAGAACCTGGCCGCGCGCGTTGCCGCCTGCGGTCGGTCCAGCGTAACCGGCTGTGCCGGTGTCAGAGCCTGAATCAGCTCCAGCGCATCAAGGAAGTTGTGCAACTCAAGGGACCCCCAAAAAAACAGAACAAACAACAAGGCTGCCTTGCGGTTATTGGAAGTCCCCCTGGGGCAGCGGACCGCGTAAATAGGGCGCGACTGTTTGCATGTAAAGTGGAAAATTGCGCGGAGTTTATCACCCCAGACGGTCGCGAAACGCCTCGTATCCGAACGACCGAATTTCCTTCAGGCTGTCGTCCCCGCTATTCCACAGCCAGATAGAAGGCAGCGGTACGCCGTTGAACGTATTGGTTTTTACCATCGAGTAGTGCGCCTGGTCGAGAAACGCGAAGCGTTGCCCCGGCTCCATCGGCCCGGGCAGGCCATAGTCGCCGATAATGTCGCCTGCCAGACATGAGGGCCCGCCGAGCCGTATCACCTGTGCGTCGGGCCGCTCCCCGAGCATGGCGGGGCGATAGGGTGCCTCGATGACATCGGGCATATGGCAGGTGGCCGAGATGTCGGTGATTCCCACCTTCATGCCGTTGTCGAACACATCGAGCAGTTCGCCGACCAGAATGCCCGCGTCGAGCGCCACGGCCTCGCCGGGCTCGAGATAGATCTCGCAGCTGGTGCGCGCCTTCACCGCGATCAGGAAATCGACCAGTTCATCGCGCTGATAGTCCGCCCGAGTAATATGATGGCCGCCACCAAAATTCAGCCATTTCAATTGGTTGAAGTAAGTTTCGAGCAAGGGTTCGAGCTTGGCCCAGATTTCCTGCAATGGCAGCAGGTCCTGCTCGCACAGCGAATGGAAGTGGATGCCCGACACGCCCTCGAGATGCTCGGGGCGAAGCTGATCGATCGGGTGACCCAGGCGGCTGTGCGGCTGCGACGGATCGTACTTCGGGGTCTCGCCCAATGGCAGCGCGGGGTTGATCCGCAGCCCGATGTCGAACTGCTCACCCTTGGCGCGCGCCTCGGCCACCAGCGGTGCGAATCGCGCGATCTGGCCGGGGCTGTTGAAGATGACGTGATCGGACAGCGTCAGGATCTCGCGCAGGTCCTCGGCCTTGTAGCCCGCGCAATAGGTTGCGACCTCGCCTGTATAATGTTCGGTCGCCAGCCGCGCTTCCCACAGGCCCGACGAGCAGGTGCCGTCGAGATACTCGCCCACTACATCGCCCAGTTGCCAGAACGAGAACGCCTTGAGCGCAGCGAGCATCTTGATCCCCGCCCGGTCGCGGACATCGGCAAGGATCGCCAGATTGCGCCGTACCGCTGCCTCATCGACCACGAATGCGGGCGAGGGGACGCGGTTGAGATCGAAATGCCGGAAAGCGCCGGGATCGCCAGCCTTGGTTTCCATCGGGTAGCTTGACCTCTTTTAAGTCGGTTTCCCGCGAAGGCGGGAACCCATCACCTAAGCTTGAGCCTAGATGCACCAGAAGGAGATGGGCCCCTGCCTTCGCAGGGGACCGAGTTAATTCAAAACGCCAGCGGCGCGTCGAGTTCCTTCACCTGCCAGGGCAGGCCGTGCTGGTTGAGCATGTCCATGAACGGATCGGGATCGAACTGCTCCATGTTGAACACGCCCGCACCCGTCCATTTGCCGGTGAGGATCATTGCCGCGCCGATCATTGCCGGAACGCCAGTGGTGTAGCTCACCGCCTGGTTGCCGGTCTCGGCATAGGCGTCCTCGTGATCGCAGATGTTGTAGACATAGACCGTCTTGTCCTGGCCATCCTTCACACCGGTGGCGATGTCGCCGATGTTTGTCTTGCCCTTGGTGGTCTCACCCAGCGAGGCAGGCTCGGGCAGCACGGCCTTGAGGAACTGCAGCGGGATGATCTCGCGGCCTTCATACATCACCGGATCGATCCGGGTCATGCCAACATTCTGCAGGACTTCCAGATGCTTGAGGTAGGCATCTCCGAAGGTCATCCAGAAGCGGATGCGCTTGATCTCGGGATAATGCTTGGCGAGCGATTCGAGCTCCTCATGGTACATGAGGTACATGTTCTTCTCGCCGACGGCCTCGAAATCGAACACCTGCTTGTGGCTGAGCGCGGGGCCTTCGACCCACTCGCCATCCTGCCAGTGCCGCGAGGGGGCGGTCACTTCGCGGATGTTGATCTCGGGATTGAAGTTGGTGGCGAAATGCTGGCCGTGGTCGCCGCCGTTGCAATCGAGGATATCGAGCGTGTCGATCCGGTCGAGCAGGTGCTTCTTGATATAGCTTGCAAAAACGCTGGTGACGCCGGGGTCGAAGCCCGAGCCGAGCAGCGCCATCAGGCCTGCTTGCCTAAAGCGGTCGTGATAGTCCCACTGCCAGCCATATTCGAACTTGGCCTCATCGCGCGGCTCGTAGTTCGCGGTATCCATGTAATGCACGCCGGTGCGCAGGCACGCGTCCATGATGTTGAGATCCTGATAGGGCAGCGCCAGGTTGCACACGAGGTCGGGCTTCACCCGCTCGATCAGCGCCGAGGTTGCATCGACATCGTCGGCATCGACCTGGGCGGTGGCAATCTTCACTCCGGTACGCGCCAGAACCGATTCGGCGATCGCGTCGCACTTGGCCACGCGGCGGCTTGCCAGCGTGATCTCGGTGAATATGTTCGCGTTCATTGCCATCTTGTGCACCGCGACCGAACCCACGCCGCCTGCACCGATCACCAGAATCTTGCCCAAAGCCGTCTCTTCCTTATTGCTGGAATTGCTGTCAGCGGGTGCATATAGAGGCTCTGCATGACAGAACCAAGTGATCCCCTTCGCGCAGACCGCAAACCCAGCCGTGAGGGCATCGAGCGCGCCGCGAAGAAAATCTCGGCGATTCTTCCGCCGACGCCGCTGATGCCGTTGAAGCATGACGGCATGACCCTGTGGTGCAAGGCAGAGTGCCTGCAGCCGATCGGCGCGTTCAAGATCCGCGGAGCATGGCACCGATTGTCCGACCTAACCGAGGAAGAGCGCGCGCGCGGTGTCGTCGCCTTTTCGAGCGGCAACCATGCACAGGGCGTCGCCTGGGCGGCCAAAAGGCTGGGGATCAAGGCGACCATCGTGATGCCCGCCGATGCGCCGAAGCGCAAAATCGAATCGACCCGCGGCTATGGCGCGGAAATTATCCTGTACGATCGTCGCAGCGAAGATCGCATTGCCATCGCCAGCAGGATCGCGGCGGAAACCGGCGCGGTTGTGGTGCCCAGCTTTGATGATCCCTGGATCATCGAAGGGCAGGGCAGCACCGGGCTCGAGGCGATGGTGCAGATCATCGCGCAGGCCGGGATCCATCCGCACCGGGTGGTGACCTGCTGCGGCGGGGGCGGGCTTGCCGCGGGCATTGCGCTTGCCATGCCCGGCGCCCGGATCACCGTTGTCGAACCCGATGGCTGGGACGACATGGGCAATTCGCTGCGCGCCAAGAAGATCGTGCCGGTGGCGCCCGACGCGCCCGATACGGTGTGCGACGCGCTGCTGACCCCGCGCGTCTCGCCGCTGACGTTCGAAATCCTCAAGGAGCGCAAGGCCGACGCGGTCAGCGTTTCCGATGCGCAGGTGTTCCGCGCGATGCGGCATGCGCATGAGCGGTTGCGGCTGGTGCTGGAGCCGGGCGGTGCAGCCGCGCTCGCCGCCGTGCTGGAAGGCAAGGTCGAGGTCGATGACCGCACCTTGATCATTCTGTCGGGCGGAAATGTCGATCCGGCGCTGTTTTCCAAGGCGCTTGCCTCGTGAGCGACCGGTGACACCAGCCAGCGAAAGCCGCAGGGCAGACCTGCAATCGGCACTGATCCGCGTCGCCCAGCAGGACCGCGAAGCGCTGCGCACTGTCTATGCGATGACGTCCGCGAAACTGCACGGCGTTTGCTTGCGTATCTGCACCGACAGGGGCGCGGCGGAGGACGTATTGCAGAACGTGTATCTCAAGGTGTGGCAGCGTGCCGGATCGTTCGATCCGGCCAAGGCGAGTGCTATCGCCTGGCTGTGCGCCATTGCACGCAACGCGGCGATCGATTGGCGTAGAAGCCAGCGTTATGAAGACCCGCTGCCTGCCGATCTGGGCGAAACCCTTGTCGACGAGACCGCAGACCCTGCGGCGGATCTTGCTCAGGCGGGCGAGCGCGCGCAAATCTTCTCCTGTCTTGAAGAACTGGAACCGGTGCGCGCCACTGCGATCAAGGCGGGCTTCTATCAGGGCCTCAGCTATCCCGAGATCGCCGAGGCCATGGACAAGCCGGTGGGTACGGTGAAAAGCTGGATCCGCCGTGGTCTGATGCAGTTGAAGGAGTGCCTGTCGCGTGAGCAGTGATGCCATGCCCGAACGGTCCGCCTTGGCGGCTGAATTGGCTCTGGGCCTGCTGGAGGGCGCAGATCGCGCCTCCGCGCTCCGGCTGGTGCTGTCCGACCCTGGCTTTGCTGCCGAGGTGGATAGCTGGCGCGCACGTATGGCGCCGCTGTATGACGGCTTTGCCGATGTCGCTCCACCCAGCGGGCTGATGGCGCGGATCGATCAGGCGATCGATGCCGAAGCAGCCGCAGATCAGGTGACGACCCTGATGCCCGCACCCCGTGCGCAGGGCGGGTGGAAGATCGCGACCTTCGCGGCATCGGCTGTGGCAGCCATGCTTGCGCTGGCATTGGTGTGGCCCAGCCCGCAATCCCCGGGTCCGGCGCCGCAGGAAAAGGCCGATGTCGCCGTTGCCCAGCTCACCGGGCCGATCGACGGCTTGCTGCTGACCGCGCGCTACGACAGCAGCACGTCCGAAATGCTGGTGCGGGTGGAAGGCATGCCGGTCACCGAGACCGAGCCCGAATTGTGGATCGTCCCCGCCGACGGCCAGCCGCGCC
The DNA here is from genome assembly GCF_003431825.1 of Blastomonas fulva. Classification (GTDB taxonomy): domain Bacteria; phylum Pseudomonadota; class Alphaproteobacteria; order Sphingomonadales; family Sphingomonadaceae; genus Blastomonas; species Blastomonas fulva. The sequence goes on from NZ_CP020083.1 coordinate 2,990,643, forward strand.
GTCTGGGCCGTCTGCTGCGCGGCGGTGTCACCCGCATCGCTATCCCCGAAGGGCATCGCAAGTTCATCGACCCGGTGAGCGAACTGATTCTCACGATGGAGCCCAGGGTGCTTCACGATCCCGACAGGCCCAGCGCGCCCACGGTCGCCCAGGGCCGGTTGCAGCGGATTTGATCCAGCCCTCATATCGCCGCAAAATGGCTGCCATATCGTCATCCACGCGCACGCGGGGGTCCCGCTTTTGCGCCACCGTCGCATAGCGGGATCCCCGCCTTCGCGGGAATGACCGGGATATAACGCCCGCGACAGGGCGATTTGCGACACCTTGGGTCCTGCAAACCCGCCCCATTTCACAATTGTTAATCCGTGCGCATCCGGCCTTGGCTTCGCTGCGTAGCTGCCCCCGTATCCCGCTTCCCCGGCGGATACGGATAACCCACGGAGACTTCCCCTATGCTGAAAACTCTTGCCCCCAGCCTTCTTGCCGCAACCGCTGCTGCGACCCTCGCGTTTGCCGGTCCCGCCCTCGCCAATCACCACAAGGGCGCCGATCACGCGATGGTTGGTGGCGCGGCCATGTACCCGGCCAAGACGATCGTCGAGAACGCCAGTGCAGCCCCGAACCTCACCACGCTGGTCGCTGCCGTCAAGGCGGCAGGCCTGGTCGACACGCTGGCCTCGCCCGGCCCGTTCACCGTCTTCGCCCCGACCGATGATGCGTTCGCCAAGCTGCCCGCCGGCACCGTGGAAACGCTGGTGAAGCCCGAAAACAAGGGTCTGCTGACCACGATCCTCACCTATCATGTCGTCGCCGGCAAGGTGACCGCGGCCGATGTCGTCGCGCTCATCAAGCAGGGCGGTGGCAAAGCCATGATCAAGACCGTGCAGGGAGGAACCCTCACCGCCTCGCTGCAGGGCAAGAATGTCGTCCTGACCGACGCGAAGGGCGGCAAGTCGATCGTGACCCAGACCGATGTCATGCAGAGCAACGGTGTGGTGCATGTGATCGACACCGTGGTGATGCCGGGTTAACCCCTTAGCCCCAGGCACATCACAGGCCCGCCGGTCCCCCAGACCGGCGGGCCATTTTGTGTCTGGTGCCTGCGGATTATGACATGCGCTGTCGCCAAACCGTCATGCACGGGTCACGCGGACCGCCTAGCGCGCCCATTCAGAGGTTCAACCACTGAGCAAGGGGGCAAGGCGATATGGCCGGCACGATGCGCAATACCAAGATCATGGAAGCGGTTACCCAATCGACCACGGTCAGCAAGCAGGGGCTGTTCGAACGCGCCTTTGCCTTTGCCTTCAAGGGGCTGGTCTATGCGCAGATCTGGGAGGACCCGGTGGTCGACATGGAGGCGCTGGAGATCCAGCCCGACAGCCGGATCATCACCATCGCATCGGGCGGCTGCAATGTGCTGTCCTATCTGGTGGCAGACCCTGCGCAGATCATCGCGGTCGATCTCAACACCGCCCACATCGCACTGAACAAGCTCAAGGTCGCTGCGGCGCTGCATCTGCCCGATCATGCGCATTTCCACCGCTTCTTCGGACAGGCCGACAGCAAGCAGAACCTGCGCGCCTACAAAGAGCATATCCGCCCGCATCTGGACGAGACCAGCCGCAGCTATTGGGAAGGCCGTGATCTGGCAGGGCGCAGGCGCATCGGCGGGTTCAGCAGCGGATTGTACAAACGCGGGCTGCTCGGCGGCTTCATCGGCACCGCGCATCTGCTGGCACGGCTGTACAAGATCGATCTCAGGATGATGCTCACCGCTTCGACACTGGAAGAGCAGCGCGCGATGTTCGAGCAGCATCTGGCGCCGGTGTTCGACAGGAAGTTTGTCCGCTGGCTCACCGATCAGCCGCCTGCCTTGTTCGGCCTCGGAATTCCGCCGGCGCAGTTCGAAGCGCTGGCGGGTGACGAAAAGATGGCAGATGTGCTACGCAAGCGCTTGGAAAAGCTGGCGTGTGACTTTGAAATCCGCGACAACTACTTTGCCTGGCAAGCCTTTGGCCGAGGCTATGGCAAGGGTGCCGACACACCGCTGCCGCCTTATCTGCAGGCGGCCAATTACGACCTGGTTCGCGCGCGCGCGGGCCGGGTCGAGGTCGAGCACGCCAATTTCGTCGAACGGCTGCAGGCGAGCGCCGATGCCAGTCTCGACCGCTATGTTCTGCTCGACGCGCAGGACTGGATGAACGACCAGCAGCTGACCCTGTTGTGGAGCGAGATCACACGGACCGCGCGCCCCGGCGCCCGCGTGCTGTTCCGCACCGCTGCCGAACCCAGCCTGCTGCCGGGCCGTGTCCCCGATGAGCTGCTGGGCCTCTGGGATTATCGCGCCGCGGATTCGCTAGGATTTACCGCGCGCGACCGCTCCTCGATCTATGGCGGGGTGCATTTGTATGTCCTCAAATGAGGTGAGCATGCCGACATCCGACCATGGCGAAAGCATGGATGCCATCTACCGCACCCAGCGGCATATTTACGACCTGACCCGCAAATATTATCTGCTGGGGCGTGACCGGCTGATCGCCGATCTGGCACCGCCCCCGGGCGGGCTGGTGCTGGAAATGGGGTGCGGGACCGCGCGCAACCTGATCCTTGCGGCGCGGCGCTATCCGCATGCGCGGTTTCTCGGGTTCGATATCTCCGAAGCAATGCTGGAAAATGCGCGCGAATCGGTCCGGCGCGCTGGGCTTTCGGAGCGGATCAGCCTGACCAAGGGCGACGCCACCGCATTTTCGCCCAGGCGGCTGTTCGGCATCGCCGGGGTGGACCGCGTGTTCTGCTCCTACACGCTGTCGATGATCCCGGATTGGGAGCAGGCGATCTCGGCTGGAGCCGACGCTCTGGTGTCCGGCGGCAGGATGCATGTCGTCGATTTCGGCAGCCAGCGGGGTTTGCCCGAGTGGTTCTCACGCGGTCTGCATGCCTGGTTGGACCGGTTCCAGGTCAGTCCCAGGGCCGAACTTGAAGTGGTGACGCGGCAGGTCGCCCATCAGCGCGGCCTGCTGGTCGAGCACCGCAACCTCTATCGCGGCTATGCGCAATATGCGGTGATCGGCGGCTGAGCCTAGCCCTAGGTTATCAGCGCTCGCAGCGTCGTCACCGTATCCGCCTCGGCAGCGGGCTTGTCACGCCGCAGCCTCGAGATACGCGGAAAGCGCATTGCGATACCCGATTTGTGGCGCTTGGATTCGTGGATCGAATCGAAGGCCACTTCGAGCACCAGCGACTTTTCGACCTCGCGCACCGGGCCGAAGCGATTGACGGTGTTTTGCCGCACGAACTTGTCGAGCCATTTGAGCTCGCTGTCGGAAAAACCCGAATAGGCCTTACCCACCGGGACCAGCTCGCCGTCCTCGGTCCAGCAGCCGAAGGTATAATCCGAATAGAAGGACGAGCGCTTGCCGCTGCCGCGTTGCGCATACATCATCACGCAATCGGCGCTCAGCGGATCGCGCTTCCATTTGTACCACAGTCCAACGCGGCGCCCGGGGACATACAGGCTGTCGCGGCGCTTGAGCATCACCCCCTCGATCGCGGCATCTCGCGCGCCATCGCGGATGCGGCCGAGCTCGTCGAAATCCTGCGCCATGATGATCTGCGACAGGTCGAACCGGTCGGCGGGAAGCGCGCCCATGCGCTGCTCGAGCCGCGCGCGCCGCAGGTGCCAGGGTTGCAGCCGCAGGTCTTCGCAGCCGTCGATCAGCAGATCATACAGCCGCACGAACGCGGGCGCCTCGGCGAGCATCTTGGCCGAGACCGTCTTGCGCCCCAGCCGTTGCTGCAGCGCGTTGAAGCTTGCAGCCTCGCCCATCTGCGCATCGCCCCGCACAAGCAGTTCGCCATCGAACACACCCTCGACCGGCATGTGCGCGGCGATGTCCGGGAAGGCGGGCGTGATGTCGTCGCCACCGCGGCTGAACAGCCTCACGTCATCACCGACACGGACGATCTGGATGCGGATGCCATCCCATTTCCACTCGGCAGCATAATCGGCAAGGTCGACCGTGCCGTCCTCGAGCGGGTGCGCGAGCATGAACGGGCGGAAATAGGGGGTGCCCTCGGGATCGGGCCGCGCGCCGCCTTCACCCCAGGCAAAAAGGCTGGCATAGGGCGGCGACAGCGCGTGCCACACCTCTTCGACCGCATCGACATCCAGCCCGAAGGCTTGGGCAAAAGCGGTCTTGGCGAGCCGGGCGGAGATGCCGACGCGCATTGCGCCTGTCGCGAGCTTGATCAGCGCATAGCGGCCATCGCTGTCCAGCCTGTCCATATATTCGGCGAGCAGCGCTGGCGCGCGGGCCCGGCTGACCCCAGCAAAGCTGTCCACCGCATCGGCAAGCCGCAGGTCATTGGCGGGAGGTGCTGTCTCGGGCCAGATCAGCGCGACCGTTTCGGCGGTATCGCCGACGAAATCGCGGCTCAGGCGGAACAGTTCGGGATCGACCCGTTCCATCGCCATGGTGCGGACGGACGAGGATTTCACCGCCGCAAAATCCGCCTCGCCGGTCAGCGCGGCCAGCGCCCAGCCGCGATCGGGATCGGGTGCAGCGCGCAGATAGTCCGCTATCAGCGCGACCTTGGCGTTGCGCGAGCGGGTATAGCCCAGCTGGGTGATGAGCGCAGCGAACGCGCGCATCAGCCCTCGTCCTCATCTTCGCGGCCTATCAGTGCCAGCGCGCGCGCCTTGATCTGATGCAGCTCGCACCAGCGCAGCAGCGCTTCCTCGCGCCCATGGGTGACCCACACCTGCTTGGGCGCGACCTCGCGGATCGTGGTGGTCAGCTCGTCCCAGTCTGCATGGTCCGAGATGATCAGCGGCAGTTCGACGCCGCGCTGCTGCGCGCGGGCGCGCACCCGCATCCAGCCCGAGGCCATCGATGTCACCGGATCAGGCAGGCGGCGGCTCCAGCGGTCGGCGAGCGCCGAGGGCGGGGCAAGCACGATGGTCCCGCGCAGATCGGCCTTGTCGGTGCCCGCCACCGGCAGCAGCGGCCCCATCGCGACGCCATGATCGGCATAGAGCGCGCACATCTTCTCGAGCGCGCCGTGCAGATAGATCGGATCGTCATAGCCCAGCGCGCGCAGTTCTGTGATCACCCGCTGCGCCTTGCCCAGCGCATAGGCGCCGACCAGCACACAGCCTTCAGGGTGCGCCTCGCGCATGGCCAGCAGCTTGCCGATTTCCTCGGACGTTGGGGGGTGGCGGAACACCGGCAGGCCGAAGGTCGCCTCGGTGATGAAAATGTCGCACGGCACCAGCTCGAACGGTGCGCAGCTGGGATCGGGCCGCCGCTTGAAATCGCCGGTGACAACGACAGTCTCGCCCTGATATTCCATCCGGATCTGCGCCGAACCCAGCACGTGGCCCGCCGGGTGGAATGACACCTTGACGCCATTGAGATCAAGCGCATCGCCATATCCAATCGCGTTTTCGCCCGGATAACGGCCATAGCGCAGATTGATGATCGCCAGCGTTTCGGGCGTCGCCCACACTGCATCATGCCCGCCACGCGCGTGATCCGCATGGCCATGCGTGATCAGCGCACGAGAAACCGGGCGCGAGGGATCGATCCAGGCATTGGCGGGGCGGACGAAGATGCCATGGGGATGGGGTTCGATCCAGTGGGGGGCGCTGCTCATCACTTGAGCATATGGGTGCCCGCAGGGCAGCTTCAATCTTTGGCGGTCGCCGCAAAGTCGAAGCTGATCGCAACCGGGCCCGCGATTTCGGTGGTGCTGGCATACTCGCCCTGACCGACGCCGAAGCTGGTGCGGTCGATCCGCGCAGTGCCGCGTGCACGCGCCTTGTCTCCCGCAATGGTCAGCGTGAACGCGAGCGGCACCGGCTTGCTGACGCCGCGCAAGGTTAGCGTGCCATCGGCGCGATAGCGGTCGCCGCCCAGAGCCGTGAAGCGGGTGGCGCGATAGCTGGCCCTGGCAAAGCGCGATGTGTCGAAGAAATCGGTATCGGTGAGCGTACCATCGCGCTGGCTGTCGCCGGTATCAACCGACGCAAGGTCGATGCTGACATCGACCTTGGACGCTTCCAGCGCATCGGGCGCAAACAGGATCGTCGACGACCATTTGCCGAAGCTGCCGGTGACCGGCTCGCCATTCCATTGTGCGGTAAAGCCCAGCCTGCCGCCGGGCGCCTGGGCCCAGGTGCGTGGCGCTTTGGCTTCTTCGTCGGATGGCTTGGCCTGTGCCTCTTCGGCCGCGAGCGGCTCAGCGGCTGCAACCGGCTCGGGGGCGGCTGCGGGGGCCGCAACCGGTTCGGCCTCGGCTTGCACCTTGGCAGCCGGCGCTGCGCTGGCGCCCTTGGGGTCGACGATCTTGCCCAGCACGATGCCGCCGAGCATGATCGCGGCGGCGAGAGCCACCGCGCCGATCGCCTTGCCACGTCCACCGGGGAGCATCCGCGCCAGGATCGGGGTTCCGAGCAGATACTGGTGCCTCAGCGCGCCTGCGACATGCAGCACGAGCAGCGCGATGCCGACATTGGGCAGGATCTCGTGGATCTCCTCGGAGGGCTCGCCCATCCATTGCGGAACCGGCAGATTGGGCCAGGGGATCGATCCGAACAGCAGCGTGTCCACCTTGATGTCAGAGGTTGACACCAGTATCCACCCGGTGAGCGGCGCGCCGATCATGACGATATAGAAGCCCAGATGCACCAGCGAGGACAGAGTCATCGCCCATTTCGGTCCGGGCACCGCAGCAGGTCGCGGCACGATCAGCCGCCATCCGACCCGCAGGACGCTCAGCAACAGGATGGTGATCCCGACCGATTTGTGCAGCTGGAACCGGGCAAACAGGTCGGGACCGCGCGGCCCTTCGAGCGATTCTGCAAAGATGATCTGAAAGGCGAGCGCCGCGGCGATCAGCCAGTGGAGAACGATAGCGCCCAGGCTATAACGGGTTGGGGCCATGACATCAGGCTGCCTTGCGAAGCTCGAGCCTTTCCCAGATTTCCACCAAAGCCGATGTCAGATCACGCATCATGGCTTCATCATGGGACGGGCCCGGAGTGAAACGCAGCCTTTCGGTGCCGCGCGGCACGGTGGGAAAATTGATCGGCTGAACATATACGCCGTATTCGGCGAGCAGCATATCGCTAATCCGCTTGGCCTTGACAGGATCGCCCACCATCAGCGGAACGATGTGCGTGGTGGTGTCCATCACCGGCAGACCGGCTTCGGTGAACAGCTGCTTGAGCATCGCTGCCGCTGCCTGCTGGCCGTCGCGCTCCTCGCTCGACTGCTTGAGATGCTTCACGCTGGCGAGCGCGCCTGCAACCAGCACGGGCGACAGCGATGTGGTGAAGATGAAGCCGGGAGCATAGCTGCGAATGACATCGATGATCCGCTGGTCGGCGGCGATATAACCGCCCATCACGCCGAACGCCTTGCCCAATGTGCCCTCGATGATCGTCAGCCGATGCGCCGCCTCGTCGCGTTCCGAAATGCCGCCGCCGCGCTTGCCGTACATGCCAACGGCGTGCACTTCGTCAAGATAGGTCAGCGCGTTATACTTGTCTGCCAGGTCGCAGATCGCGTGGATCGGGGCGACATCGCCATCCATCGAATAGACGCTTTCGAACGCGATCAGCTTGGGCACGTCCGGGTCTTCGGCGGCGAGCAGTTCTTCGAGATGCTCGACATCGTTGTGCCGGAACACGCGCTTTTCGCAACCCGAGTTGCGGATGCCCGCGATCATCGATGCGTGATTGAGTTCGTCCGAAAAGATGATGCAACCGGGCAGAATGCGCGCCAGCGTCGAGAGCGTCGCATCGTTCGAGACATACCCCGAGGTAAACAGTAAGGCACCCTGCTTGTCGTGCAGGTCGGACAGCTCGTGTTCCAGCTCGACGTGATAATGCGTGTTGCCGCCGATGTTGCGAGTGCCGCCCGAGCCCGCGCCGACATTGTGCAAAGCCTCTTCCATCGCCTCGATCACCTTGGGGTGCTGGCCCATGGTGAGATAATCGTTCGAGCACCACACGGTGATCGGCTTGGGGCCGTTGTGGCCGTGAAAGCACCGCGCGTTGGGATAGGCGCCCTTGTTGCGCAAGATGTCGATGAACACCCGGTAACGGCCTTCGGCGTGCAGCCGGTCAATCGCAGCTTCGAAAATCTGGTCGTAGTTCACGCGGCCACCTTAGTCCTGACGAGTGATAACCCATGCCGTTGCGCTGGTGTGAAGCGACCCATTGCTGACGCGTTGGCTGGCGATGTAATAGCAATTAAATCCCGCATTTCCAGCGATAACGGCTCGCAACTGCGGGGTTTGGGCCGGTTGCGGGGTGGACAAATTGTCCCACCCTGCAGCATTGCCGTGATCCTGAAGCCGCTCCGATACGTTGCCGGGGTAGGCCAGGACGAGGCTTGCGACCAACCGAAATTGCACATCGCCATGATCGAACCAGTCGATCAGCAGACGCTCAAAGCGTGTCGAAGCTTGTAAATCCGCGCGCCTCGAGCACCGGCTTGTAGGGTACGATGTCGCCCGCGGGGCCGGTCGCCACGAAGCGCAGCCCGTTGCCGACAAAGCTCTGGCCGCGGGTGAGATACGCGATTCGCCGGGCGATTCCTTCTGCGCCGTGCACGAAGGTGACCGGCCTGCCAAAGGCACGCGCGAGCTCGTCCTGCACCAGCGGAAAGTGCGTGCAGGCCAGCACTACGGTATCGATCGCCACTGCGCGTTCCTGGCTGACCAGTCCCGCGACGGCGCGGTCGAAGATCGCAGGGTCGGGCACTTCGCCGCGCAGCTTCATTTCGGCCGCGCGCACCAGTTCGGGCGCGCCGAAGCGCAGGATGGTGGCGTCGCTGGCGAACTCGCGTGCCAGGTTGGTTACATAGGGCTGGCGCACCGTCGCCTCGGTCCCCAGCACGGCGATGACGCGGCTGCGCGACTGTTCGGACGCGGGCTTGATCGCGGGCACGGTGCCGACGATCGGCAGGTCGAGCGCGGCGCGTACCTGGGGCAGGGCAATGGTCGAGGCGGTGTTGCAGGCGATGGTGATCAGCCGCGGGCGATAGCGCTCCACCAGCCGCCCGAGCAGCGCAGGCACACGCGCGGCAATCTCTGCCTCGCTCTTTTCGCCATAGGGCAGGCCTGCGAAATCGGCGGCATAGACGATCGGTGCATCGGGAAGCAGCGCGCGCGCCGCATCCAGCACCGTCAGACCGCCTACGCCGGAATCGAAGAAAAGCAGCGGCGCATCGGCAGCGATGGCGGGCTCGGCAGGCAATGAGGACGTCATAATCCCCGCTTAGCATCGCGGTCGGCGCAATCAACCATGCTTGCCAAAACCGCCGCTTTGCCTATGCACGCGGCAGACGATTTGCCGTGCAGGAACAAGGGTTGGCAATGATGAACGATCTGGCTGGAATCGCGGTGGCGACGCTCGGTGCACTGATGCTGATGGGCTATCTGCTGGGCTCGATCCCGTTCGGCATCATCCTCACCCGGATGGCGGGCGCGGGTGATCTGCGCTCAATCGGGTCGGGCAATATCGGTGCGACCAACGTGCTGCGTACCGGGCGCAAGGGGCTGGCTGCAGCGACCCTGCTGTTCGATCTGGGCAAGGGCGCTGTGGCGATCGTGATCGCCGAGGCCATCGCTCCGGGCAGTGGACCGTTTGCCGGGCTGGGCGCCTTTTTCGGGCATTTGTATCCGATCTGGCTCAAGTTCAATGGCGGCAAGGGGGTTGCGACCTTGCTTGGTATCGCGATTGCGCTTTACTGGCCGCTGGGCGTCGTTTTTGCCGTGGTGTGGCTGTCGGTGGCGTTTGCCACGCGGTTCTCGTCGCTCGGCGGGATCATGGCGGCAGCGGCGATGCCGGTGGCGGCATGGTGGTTTGGACGGGAGCAGGCTCTATGGGTGTTCGTGGTCATGCTGGGGTTTGTGCTCTGGAAGCACCGCAGCAACATCCAGCGGCTGATTGCCGGCACCGAGCCGAAGATCGGCAAGTCCTCCGCCGGCTGACCTCTGGCTTGGCGGGCCTGTCCCGTGCTTGATGCCGAGCATCTTGCGCGCATTCGCCTGCTGCGCAGCGATCGCGTCGGCCCGATCAGTTTCGCCCAGCTCATGGCACGCTTCGGCAACGCTCAGGCGGCGATCGAGGCGCTGCCCGACCTGGTGCAACGCGCCGGGGGCAGGGCGATCCGGATCGCAACCGTGGCGCAGGTGACCGCCGAGGTCGCCCGTGTCGAGGCCGCCGGCGCGCGCTACCTGTTTGCCGACGATGATCGCTATCCCGCGCTGCTTGGGCATATCGACAATGCGCCGCCGGTGCTGACCGTCCGCGGCGACTTGGCGCTGCTGCAGCGGCCGTCGATTGCCATGGTCGGCGCGCGCAATGCCTCTGCCGCCGCGTGCCGCTTTGCCCGGCAGATCGCAGGAGAGCTCGCCGAAGCGGGTTATCTCGTCGTCTCCGGGCTTGCACGCGGGATCGACACCGCCGCGCATCAGGGCGCGTTGCGGATCGCAGGGACAGGCCCCGGCAGCACCGCAGGCGTGATCGCATCGGGCATCGACATCAGCTACCCACCCGAGAACCACGCGCTGCAGGCCGAGATGGGCGCACGCGCGCTGGTGATCGCCGAGCAGCCGCCGGGCACCGAACCGCTGGCGCGGCACTTTCCCTATCGCAACCGGATCATCGCCGGGATGGCGCTGGGAACTTTGGTGGTCGAGGCTGCGCCCAGGTCAGGCTCGCTGATCACCGCGCGGCTGGCCGCCGAAGCCGGGCGCGACGTCATGGCGATCCCCGGCTCGCCGCTCGACTCGCGCTCGCGCGGCTGCAACGAGCTGATCCGCGGCGGCGCGACATTGGTGCAGAGCGTCGCCGACATCCTGGAGCTGGTCGAGCCCTTTGCCGGCTCCCGGACGCAGAAGGTCGCCACGCCCACGAACCTTTATGCCGCCGCAGCGCCCGTTGCCGAACCGGACGACCAGACGCGGGCAGACCTCATCAGCCTGCTCAGCCCGTCGCCTGTCGGTATGGACGAACTCGTACGTCAGTCGGGGCTGGAGAGCGGGGCGGTCCAGATGATCCTGCTCGATCTGGAACTTGGCGGACTGATCGAGCGGCATGCGGCGGGAAAGGTGTCACTGATCTGACCTCGATTATGGCCTATGGACGCCCTTGACGAATGCGGATAACCGGCCCCAGCTTATACGCACACGCGAGAGCTTTCAGAAAGTCCAATCAATGCAACTGGTTATCGTCGAGTCGCCGGCCAAGGCCAAGACCATCGAAAAATACCTCGGCTCCGATTACCGGGTGCTCGCCTCGTACGGTCATATCCGCGACCTCGCACCCAAGGATGGCTCGGTCGATCCGGACAATGATTTCGACATGGTCTGGGAAGCCTATGCCGACAAGACGCGGCAGCTCAAGGCGATCACCGACGAGGCCAAGAAGGCCGACCGTCTGATCCTCGCGACCGATCCGGATCGCGAGGGCGAGGCGATCAGCTGGCACGTGCTAGAGGTGCTGACCAAGCGCAAGGTTCTGCCCAAGGAGGTCGAGCGCGTTACCTTCAACGCGATCACCAAGAAAGCGGTGACCGAGGCGATGGCCGCACCGCGCCAGCTCGATACCGATCTGATCGATGCCTATCGCGCGCGCCGGGCGCTCGATTATCTGGTCGGCTTCACGCTCTCGCCGGTGCTGTGGCGCAAGCTGCCCGGCGCCAAGTCGGCAGGCCGCGTGCAGTCGGTCGCTCTCAGGCTGATCGTAGAGCGCGAGCGCGAGATCGAAGCGTTTACCGCGCAGGAATACTGGTCGGTCACCGCGCAGATGGAGCAGGGCGGCCAGCCCTTCACCGCGCGTCTGGTGCGGCTTGAGGGCGAGAAGCTCGACAAGCTCTCGCTGGGCAACGCAGGCTCGGCCGAGGCCGCCAAGGCCAAGGTCGAGGCCGGACATTTCACCGTGGAGACGGTCGAGACCAAGCCGCTGAAGCGCAACCCGCCGCCGCCGTTCACCACCTCGACGCTGCAGCAGGAGGCCGCGCGCAAGCTCGGCTTCTCGGCCAGCCATACGATGCGGATTGCGCAGTCGCTCTACGAGGACGGCGCGATCACCTATATGCGGACCGACGGTGTGCAGATGGACCCCGGCGCGATCCAGGAAGCGCGCAAGGCGATTTCGGATCGCTATTCGGGCCATTACCTCCCTGAAACCCCGCGCCAGTACCAGACCAAGGCCAAGAACGCGCAGGAAGCGCATGAGGCGATCCGCCCCACCGATTTTTCGCGCGACAGGGCAGGCTCGGGCGACCACGCCCGGTTGTATGACCTGATCTTCAAGCGCGCTTTGGCCAGCCAGATGGCGACTGCGCTGCTCGAGCGCACCGTGGTCGAACTGGTCGATGGCACCGGGCGTACCGCGCTGCGCGCCAACGGCCAGGTGGTGAAATTCCCCGGTTTCCTAGCCCTGTACGAAGAGGGGCTCGATGACTCCGACAGCGAGGACGGCGGCTTGCTGCCGATCATGTCCAAGGGCGACAGTCCCGCGAAGAAATCGGTCGACGCGGTCCAGCATTTCACCCAGCCCCCGCCGCGCTTTTCCGAAGCGTCGCTGGTCAAGCGGCTCGAGGAGCTCGGCATCGGGCGTCCTTCGACCTATGCCTCGATCATTCAGGTGCTGAAAGATCGCAGTTATGTAAAGGTTGAGAAAAACCGTTTCTTCGCAGAGGAATCGGGTCGGTTACTGACGGGCTTTCTCGAACGGTTCTTTGAGCGCTATGTCGCCTATGACTTCACCGCCGGGCTCGAGGACGAACTCGACGATGTCAGTGGCGGGCGTGCCGAATGGCGCAGCGTGCTCGAAGCGTTCTGGCGCGATTTCAAGCCCAAGACCGCCGAGGTGATGGAGCAGAAGCCGTCGGAAATCACCGCCGAGCTCGATATCTTCCTCGAGCCGTACCTGTTCCCCAAAAAGGCCGATGGCGGTGATCCGCGGCTGTGTCCCAAATGCGGCGAGGGCCGTCTCGCGCTGCGCGGCGGCAAGTTCGGCGCGTTCGTGGCGTGCTCGAATTACCCCGAGTGCAAATACACCCGCCGGTTCGCCCAGGGCGGCGGCGAGGGCGATGGCGGCGACAATGGACCCGAGGAGCTGGGCAACGATCCGGTGACCGGCGAGCCCGTGACCAAGCGCTCGGGTCGCTTCGGCCCCTATGTCCAGCTGGGCGAGGGTAAGGAAGCCAAGCGCTCGTCGATCCCCAAGGATGTTCCGGGCGAGGATTTCGGGCTCGAATGGGCGCTGAAACTGCTGTCGCTGCCGCGCGAGATCGGCGCGCACCCGGAGACTGGCGCGACGATCACCGCGAGCATCGGCCGCTATGGGCCGTATCTGTCGCACAACGGCAAGTACGCAAAGCTTGGCGGCACGATGGAGGTGTTCGAGACCGGCATGAACGCCGCCGTGGTCAAGCTTGCCGAGGCACTCGCCAATCCCGGCCGCTCGAGCCGCGCCGCGCCTGCGCCACTCAAGGTGCTGGGTACGAACCCTGCGACCGACACCGAGGTCAAGATCATGGACGGCCGCTATGGCGCGTATGTCACCGACGGCAGCGTCAATGCGACCATCCCCAAGGATGTGAACAAGGACGAACTGACGCTGGACATCGCGTTGCAATTGATCGCCGAACGCGCGGCCAAGGCACCCGCGAAGAAGGGCAAGAAGCCTGCGGCGAAGAAGGCGGCTCCGAAGAAAGATGCGCCTGCGAAAAAGGCTGCCCCCGCGAAAAAGGCTGCGGCGAAGAAGGCCCCGGCCAAGAAGGCGGCTCCGAAGAAGCCCGCAAAAGCAGAAGCTTGCTGCATCAGTCGGGCCTTCGGGTCGTCGTTAACAGCGGCGGAAGTGCGTGCTAAGCATCGGGTATGGCGGAACAACCGATCTATTTTCACGGTATTCCCGGAAGCTCGGGCGAGATGGTGCTGTTTGGCGATCACTGGGCCGATGGGCTTGGCGCCGTCCATGTGGTTGACCGCTCCAGCATCAAGGCCGGAGCCGACCCTGCGGGATATTTCGGGCAACTCGCAAGGAACATACAGACTCGCTTCCCGAACCAGCCGCTGCGCCTTATCGGCTTTTCGCTGGGGGCGAGCGTTGCCTTGCGTACGGCCCCATATCTGGGTTCGCAGGTCAGTGGGATCGACCTGATATCTGCCGCAGCCCCGCTCGGGCTGGGCGACTACCTCGGCGGCATGGCTGGCGCACCGGTGTTCAGGCTGGCAAGGTCGAACCCGGCGCTGTTTGCCGGCCTTGTGCGGCTGCAATCCGTCGCCGCGAGGCTTTCTCCGGGCAGATTGCACGATGCCCTGTTCGCATCGGCGCAAGGCGCTGATATAGCGCTCAGCAAGGACGCTGCGTTCAAGGCGGCAATGTTGCCGATCCTGCAGCAGTCGCTTGGGGCCCAACGCGCAACCTACATCGGTGAAATCGCGCTGTACGTTCAGGGCTGGGAGGCCGAACTGCGTGAGGTCACGCAGCCTGTCACGCTCTATCAAGGCGTCGCGGACACCTGGTCACCTGTTGCAATGGCAAAAGACCTCGCGCGCCGCCTGCCCAGGGTCGAAGCCGTGCATCTGTTGGAAGGCCTCTCGCATTACTCGACCCTGCGCGAATACTGGCAGCGTTACTTCACCCAGCCCAGCCCGATCGTCTCATAGATTTCGCGGTCCTCGTCCCAGCCTTCTTGCACCTTGACGTGGAGATACAGGTGGACATCGACTCCGAGCACCTTGGCGAGTTCGGTGCGGGCCTTTTCGCCGATTTCCTTGATCCGCGATCCGCCCTTGCCCAGCACGATCGCGCGCTGGGTGTCGCGGGCGACCAGGATCTGCTGGTGGATTTCGACCGAACCGTCCTTGCGGGTGACGTATTTTTCCGGAACCACCGCGCTCGCATAAGGCAGCTCGGCGTGGAGCTGGTTGAACAACTGCTCGCGGGTGATTTCGGTGGCGAGAATGCGCTCGCTAGCGTCCGAGACCTGGTCTTCGGGGAAGTGCCACGCACCTTCGGGCATCGCATCGGCGAGAAAGGCCTTGAGTTCGGGGACGCCATCGCCGGTCTGCGCGCTGACGAAGAACACTTCGTCGAAATTGCCTGCCGCGTGCAGCTTTTGCGCCTGGATCAGCAACTTGTCCTTCGCGGCGATGTCGACCTTGTTGAGCACGAGGATCTTGCGCTCGCGCCGGGTGGCGAGCTGCTCGACCAGGGTCGTCAGCCGCTCGTTGAGCTTGGCCTTGGCATCGACGACCAGTGCGATCACGTCCGCGCCGTCCGATCCTTCCCAAGCGGCGCTGACCATCGCGCGGTCGAAGCGGCGGTTGGGATCGAAGATGCCGGGGGTATCGACCAGCATCAGCTGGGTGTTGCCCGCGATCGCGATGCCGAGCAGGCGCACGCGCGTAGTCTGCGCCTTGGGGCTGGTGATCGCGACCTTCTGGCCGACCAGCTGGTTGACGAGCGTCGACTTGCCGGCGTTCGGCGCACCGATTACGGCGACGAGGCCGCAGCGGGTCGAAGCGGGGGCGGGGGCGGGTGTGGTGTCTGTCATGTCGTGTGCTCCGCCAGAAACTGCCGTGCGGCAAGCGTTTCGGCTTCCTGTTTGCTGGTGCCGGTGGCTTCCGCCATTCCCAGCCCCTTGATCTCGACCCGCACGGTAAAGCGCAGGTCATGGTCGGGCCCGGACTTGCCGAGCATGGTGTATACCGGGGTCTTGCGGTTGCGCGCAGCGGCCCATTCCTGAAGCTCGGACTTGGGGTGGCGCGGGGCGTCGCTGATTGCGTCAATGCGCTCTCCCCAATGGCGTTCGATAAAGCTGCGAGCGCTGTCCATCCCGCCATCGAGATACAGCGCGCCGATCAGCGCTTCGACGACATCGCCCAGAATGTTGGTGCTGCCAGCGCCGCCATCGTCGCGCGCCTGCTTGCCCAGCCGGATCAGCGGACCCAGGGTGCACGCACGCGCAATCTCTGCACAGCTTTCGCGCGAGACGAGGCGGTTGAGAAAGGCGGACATCTGGCCTTCTGCCGCCTTGGGGAAGCGCGAATACAGCAGATCGGCGATCACCATGCCCAGCACGCGGTCGCCAAGAAATTCGAGCCGCTGGTAATCGGGGGTCTGGCCGGTGCTGCCATGGGTAAGCGCCTGCACGAAAAGTGCGGGGTTGCTCGGCTCATGGTCGATGATCGGCGCCAGGGCCGAAAGATCGACGGAGTGGGTCAAAAGCCTTCCCCGATGCGATCCCAGCGCGCCGCGGTGATCCATGTCCACGGCAGGAACCAGCTCGCAGATCCGTCGGTGGAAAAGACGGTGACCAAAGCCCGGCCGACAAGATGGTCCTGCGGCACGATACCGATGCCCTGGCCTTCGACCGCAGGGAAGCGGCTGTCGAGGCTGTTGTCGCGGTTGTCGCCCATCAGGAACATGTGGCCCTGGGGCACGATGATCGCCTCGGTGGTGTCGCGCGGCGCATCGATCAGGTCGAGCACATAATAGGATTTGCCATTGGGCAGCGTCTCGCGGAAGCGCGGATAGCTGCACACCGCGGTGCCATCGCTCAGCGGAACCTCGAAGCTGCGGTCATAGCAGCGGGTGTTGGGCGAGACCGGAATGCGGAAATCGGCGACGCGCTGCTTTTGTACCGGCTTGCCATTGAGCCATACCGTGCCGTCGCGCATCTCGATGGTGTCGCCGGGCAGGCCGATGACGCGCTTGATATAGTCTGCACTGGCGGTCGGCGGTGCCTTGAACACCACGACATCGCCGCGCTCGGGCTGGCCTGCGAGGATACGTCCGGGGATCAGCGGCAGGTTGAACGGCAGCGAGTAGCGCGAATAGCCATAGGACCATTTCGACACCAGCAGATAGTCGCCGACAACAAGCCTCGGCTGCATCGATTCCGACGGAATGTTGAACGGCGAAATGATGAAGCTGCGCAGAATGAAGAAGAAAATCGCCAGCTTGACCAGAAACTGCAGGAAGTCCGCCGTTTCGGACTTGGCTTTCGGGGCGTTTGCGACGGTTTCGGTCATTTTCTCCCTTTGCGGACGCCCCCATGTCCCGTCAAGCCCCTCTCGACGAGCGAAGAGCCGGGTGAAGCCTCTCGCCAAGCCCGGATTGCCCCGCTAAACCCGCCGAACCGACGAACCTCAGGAAAGAGAGCTCCCATGCCGCACAGCGCCGATGCCATCTGGCAATCGATTGCAGACCACCCCCGTGCCACGCTGGCCGATCTGTTTGCAGGCGATGCGGGACGCCTGGACATGCTCTCGCACCGGATCGCCATCGGTGGCACCGACATGCTGTTCGATTTCGCCAAGACGCATCTGGACGCCGGGCTGATCGGAATGTTCGGACAGCTCGCCGAAGCGATGCATCTGGCCGGGATGCGCGACCAGTTCCTCTCGGGCGCCAAGATTAACACCAGCGAGGATCGCGCGTCCGAACACCCTGCCGAACGCGGCATGGGCGCTGCAGATTCCGTCGATCAGGCGGCGATGTTCCATGCGCGCATGGCCGCATTGGTCGAGGCCGTGGACGAGGGTGTGTTTGGCGAGATCCGGCACATCCTGCACATCGGTATCGGCGGATCGGCGCTGGGGCCCAAACTGGTAATCGACGCGCTGTGCCGCGACAGTGACCGCTATGACGTTGCGGTCGTCGCCAATGTCGATGGCGAGGCGCTGTCCGAGGCGGTGGCGAATTTCGATCCCGCCAAGACCCTGGTTGCGATCGCTTCTAAGACCTTCACCACCACCGAAACGCTGATGAACGCCACCAGCGCGATAGAATGGCTGCGCGAGGGCGGGGTGGAAGACCCTTATGGCCAGCTGGTTGCGCTCACCGCAGCCCCGGACAAGGCGGCCGAATGGGGCATCGACGAGACGCGCATCCTGCCGTTTTCGGAGACTGTTGGCGGACGCTATTCGGTTTGGTCGAGCATCGGCTTTCCTGTGGCGCTCGCGCTCGGCAACGAAGGCTTTGCCGCCTTCCGGGCGGGCGCGCTGGCCATGGACCAGCATTTCGCGACCGCGCCGTGGGAGCGCAACATGCCGGTGCTCGCGGCATTTGCCGATCTCTATTACACCCAGACCCGAGGCTGCCAGACGCGCGCGGCGTTCGCTTATGACGAGCGGCTGCGGCTGCTGCCCGATTACCTCCAGCAGCTCGAGATGGAGAGCAACGGCAAGCGCGTGAAGCGCGATGGTTCCGCGCTCACCCGGCCCAGCGCGCCGATCACCTGGGGCGGCGTGGGCACCGATGCCCAGCACGCGGTGTTCCAGCTGCTCCACCAGGGCACGCACCTGATCCCGGTCGAGTTCATCGCGGCGCGGCTGTCGGTGCACGAGTTCGACGAGGCCCACCACCGTGCGCTGCTTACCAACTGCTTTGCGCAGGGTGCCGCGCTGATGCAGGGCAAGTCCAGCGACGACCCGCAGCGCAGCTATCCGGGCGACCGGCCGTCGGCGACGATCCTGCTCGACAGCGTCGATCCTGCCAGCCTGGGCGCGCTGCTGGCGTTCTACGAGCACCGCACCTTTGCCAATGCGATGCTGCTGGGGATCAATCCTTTTGACCAGTTCGGTGTTGAATTGGGCAAGGAAATCGCCAAATCCATGGGCAACCGCCAGTCCGGCGATTTCGACCCTTCCACCGCCGCGCTGATCGAGGCTGCGGGTCTGTAAGGGCCGTCCAAGCGTTTCCCGGGAGTTTCAGTGCATGAGTGAGTATGATTTCGACCTGTTCGTCATCGGAGCAGGATCGGGCGGGGTGCGCGCGTCGCGCATCGCCTCGTCTTATGGCGCCAAGGTCGCGGTGGCAGAGGAATACCGCGTCGGCGGCACCTGCGTCATCCGCGGCTGCGTCCCCAAGAAGCTGCTGGTTTACGGATCGCACTTTGCTGAAGACTTGGAAGATGCGCAGAATTACGGCTGGACCATCGAGGGCGCGAAGTTCGACTGGAGCGTGCTGCGCGACCGCGTGCTGGGCGATGTCGACCGGCTGAACGCGGCGTATACGTCGACGCTCAACAACCACAACGTCACCATCATCGAGGAGCGCGCGACGATCATCGCGCCCCACCGGGTCAAGCTGGCGAGCGGCAAGGAGATCAGCGCCAAGTACATCCTGATCGCGGTCGGCGCACGCCCGTTCGTGCCCGATTTCCCGGGTGCCGAGCACATCCTGACCTCGAACGAGATGTTCCACCTGGCCGAATTGCCCAAACGCGCGGTGATCGCGGGCGGCGGCTATATCGCCAACGAGTTCGCCGGCATCCTCAATGGCCTCGGCACCCGGGTGACCATCGTCAACCGCGGCGACAGCATCCTGCGCGGCTATGATGAATCGCTGCGCGACCGGCTGCTGCAGATCTCGATGACCAAGGGGATCGAGTTCAAGTTCAACGCGCCGTTCGAGAAGATCGAAAAGCGCGAGGACGGCACGCTCGACGTGTTCCTCAAGGGCCAGGACCCGATCCACACCGACATCGTGATGTTCGCCACCGGGCGCGTTCCCAATGTCGAGGGTCTGGGTCTGGAACATGCCGGGATCGAGACCGACGAACTGGGCGCGATCCCGGTCGACGAGTACAGCAAGACCAGCTGCGACAGCATCTATGCAGTGGGTGACGTCACCAACCGGGTGCAGCTGACCCCGGTGGCGATCCGCGAGGGACAGGCGTTTGCCGATACCGTGTTCGGCGGCAAGCCCAGCACGGTGGATTACAATTGCATCCCGACGGCCGTGTTCTCGCAGCCGCCGATCGCGTCTGTCGGGCTCACCGAGGGAGAGGCGCGCAACCGCTATGGCAACATCCGCGTGTACTCGTCCGATTTCCGCCCGATGCGCAACGTCTTCGCGCACCGCGCCGAGCGCGGCTTGTACAAGATGATCACCGAGGAGCCTTCGGGCAAGATCCTCGGCCTGCACATGATCGGGCCGGATTCGCCCGAAATCCTGCAGGCAGCCGCAATCGCGGTGAAGGCGGGGCTGACAAAACAGGCGTTCGACGACACGGTCGCGCTGCACCCCAGCATGGCCGAAGAATTGGTGCTGATGAAGTAAGCGCCGGTGCGTGCTTGATCGTTACCCGATCCGGTACGGCACCATGCCGCGCCGATCGGGGTCGATCAACAACGGGCGATCGGTGGGCGGGAACGCGCGCTGGTCGCAATTGTCCCGCGGGCAGGTGCGGCAGCCGATCCCGATCGGGGTGACCGCACCGACCGCGGTAGTATCGAGCCCGTCGGCATAGATGAAATGCCGCGCGTGCTCGACCTCGCAGCCCAGGGCCACCGCATAGCGGCGGGGCTTGCGGCCATAGCTGCCCGAGAGCTTTACCAGCCCCTTGGCCATCGAGACATAGCGCACCCCGTCGGGGGTCTCAGCGAGCTGGACCAGGATACGGTCGGGGATCGCGGCGGCCTCGTGCACCACCCACAAGGGACACGCGCCGCCGAAACGCGCGAACTGCAGCCGGGTGGCGCTGTGCCGCTTGGTGATGTTGCCCGCCATATCGACCCGGCAGAAGAACACTGGCAGCCCGCGCGCGCCGGGGCGCTGCAGCGTCGACAGGCGGTGGCAGGCCTGCTCGAAGCTCACGGCGAAGCGCTGGCTCAATTGCTCGATATCATGACGGCACGCCATGGCGGCGTTGCGGAACGCGGCGTAGGGCATGACCAGCGCGCCGGCGGCGTAGTTCGCCAGCCCCACCGCGACCAACCGCCGCGCCTGCTCGCTACGAAGGTCCGCGCTGGCGGCGAGCGCAGCGATGGCATCGCGCATCTCCTCCGCCACCAGCCGGTGCGCGAGCTGGAAATAGCGTGATTCTGGCGCCATGCTGCGGTCGAGCGACAATGTCCTCGTCGCCCGGTCGAACCGGCTGAGCGAACTATCGGCAGCATTGCCCTGCCAGCCGACGACCGCGATGCCATGGCGCGCCTGAAGCCGCGCCACCAGGCCATCCATGGTCAGCGCATCGGCCAATTCGCCCGCGATCCGCTCGGCCTCGCGGTCGAGCAGGTCGATATAGTTGCCCGCTTCGTGAAACCAGTCGCGCACCTCCTCCCAGGGCAGCCGCGCGGTGTGCTGGCCGGTGCCCGCGAGGCTGTCATCGAGCATCGCTGCGCGCTCCTGCGCCTGGCGGTATCCCTGATACAGCGTGCTGAGCATCGCAGCGAAATCGGGCTGCACCTCCTGCCAGCGGGCGAGCCGGGCCGGATCGATGTCCGCGCCTGCAAACAGCGGATCGTCGAGCACCGCCTGCAATTGCACCGCGGGGGCAGCGTCGGCGCCATCGTCCCCCTCGGTCTCGAACGCGAAGCGGCGCGACAGCGCAGTCAGCACCGCTGTCGTCACCGGGCGTTCGTCATTCTCGATCTGGCTGAGATAGCTCGCCGAAATTCCCAGCGCCTCGGCCATCGCCGCCTGGTTCAATCCGCTGCGGCGGCGGGCGGCGCGGACGCGTGATCCGGCATAGAGGCGCTTGCGGGTGGACATGCCCTAGGGCTAGTTTGCAAACATGCGCTTTGCAAGTTTGCAATTTAACATTTGCGCCCATGCCCAAAGGCTGGAAAGGAAGCGTACCGATTTTCAGACAAGAGGGATGCGATGCAGGCCATATTGGAAGAGCTCGCCGAGCGGCGCGAGAAAGCGCATCTGGGCGGCGGCGAAAAGCGGATTGCCGCGCAGCACAGCAAGGGCAAGCTCACCGCACGCGAGCGCATCGACGTGCTGCTCGATCCGGGCAGCTTCGAGGAACTCGACATGTATGTCGAGCACAACTGCGTCGATTTCGGCATGCAGGACCAGATCATCCCCGGCGATGGCGTGGTCACCGGATCGGGCACGGTCAACGGTCGCCTCGTGTTCGTGTTCAGCCAGGATTTCACCGTGTTCGGCGGTTCGCTGTCCGAACGGCACGCGCAGAAGATCTGCAAGATCATGGACATGGCGCTGAAGGTCGGCGCGCCGGTGATCGGCCTCAACGATTCCGGCGGCGCGCGCATCCAGGAAGGCGTGGCAAGCTTGGGCGGCTATGCGGAAGTGTTCCAGCGCAATGTACTCGCCAGCGGCGTCGTGCCGCAGCTTTCGCTCATCATGGGCCCGTGCGCAGGCGGCGCGGTCTACTCGCCCGCGATGACCGACTTCATCTTCATGGTGAAGGATTCGAGCTACATGTTCGTCACCGGCCCCGATGTGGTCAAGACCGTGACCAACGAGGTGGTGACGCAGGAAGAGCTTGGCGGCGCGGTGACGCATACCGCCAAGTCGGGCGTCGCCGATGTTGCGTTCGACAATGACATCGAGGCGCTGCTGGCTGCGCGCGATCTGATCGATTACCTGCCGCTGTCGAACCGCGAAGTACTGCCCGAGCGGCCAACCGCCGACCCGTTCGACCGGATCGAGAACAGCCTCGACACGCTGATCCCGGCCAACCCGAACATGCCCTATGATATGCACGAGCTGATCAAAAAGACCCTCGACGAGGGCGAGTTCTTCGAGATCCAGCCGGCGCATGCGGGCAACATCATCACCGGCTTTGGCCGCATCGAGGGCCGCACTGTGGGCGTCGTCGCCAACCAGCCGATGGTGCTGGCAGGCTGTCTCGACATCAACTCGTCGAAGAAAGCCGCGCGCTTCGTGCGCTTCTGCGATTGTTTCGACATCCCGATCATCACCTTTGTCGACGTCCCCGGCTTCCTGCCCGGCGTGGCGCAGGAGCACAGCGGCATCATCAAGCACGGTGCGAAGCTGCTGTTCGCCTATGCCGAGGCGACCGTGCCCAAGATCACCGTCATCACCCGCAAGGCCTATGGCGGCGCCTATGACGTGATGGCCTCAAAGCACCTGCGCGGCGACCTCAACTACGCCTGGCCCACCGCCGAAATCGCGGTGATGGGGGCCAAGGGCGCGGTCGAGATCATCTTCCGGGGCAAGACGCCCGAGGAAATTGCCGAGCGCACCAAGGAATACGAAGCACGCTTCGCCAACCCGTTCGTGGCCGCATCCAAGGGCTTCATCGACGAGGTGATCATGCCGCATTCGACCCGGCGTCGGATCGCGCTGGGGCTGCGCAAGCTGCGGAACAAGAGCCTGGCGAACCCGTGGAAGAAGCATGACAATATTCCGCTTTGATTGCTTTTGATTGCGTATTTTCCCGTCACCCTGAACTCGTTTCAGGGTCCATTTCTCCGGATGAAGCCAAGCGCGCGACGAGAAATGGGTGCTGAAACAAGTTCAGCATGACGGAAGTGGAGCAAGTGTATGAAACTAGGCCGTCTCAACCATATCGGCGTCGCTACGCCCTCGATCGCGGACAGCATCGTGTTCTACCGCGATGTGATGGGAGCGACCAAGATCCACGAGCCGTTCGACCTGCCCGAACAGGGGGTGAAGGTGTGCTTTGTCGATACGCCCGGAGCCGACGGCGCGCTCAATGGCACGCAGATCGAGCTGATCGAGCCGCTGCCGGGCAATGCTTCGATCGCGGCGTTTCTGGAGAAGAACCCGAACGGCGGACAGCATCACGTCTGCTATGAGGTGCCCGATATTCACAGCGCAAAGGCGGAGTTTGAAGCGCTTGGCAAGCGGGTGCTGGGCGAGCCTCGTATCGGTGCGCATGGCACGTTGATCTTCTTCGTGCACCCCAAGGACATGGGCGGGGTGCTGACCGAGATTATGGAGACGCCGCAACACTAAACCTTCTCCCTTGATGGGAGAAGGATATGGAGCCTTGTCGGCGCAGCCGGCTAGGCGCAGTTGGATGAGGGTGAGAGGTGGCAAGGTGACGCTAACGTTGCTGACACCCTCACCCCGCTTCGACTAGGCAGCAAGCTGCCAAGTCTGCGCAACCCTCTCCCATCAAGGGAGAGGGAAGGGCGGCCTCTCCCATCAAGGGAGAGGGGTAAGGATAAGGGAGAGAATGATGACCTACGAAACCATAAAGCTCGATATCGCCGACCAGATCGCCACCATCACGCTGAACGTGCCCGAGCGGCTCAATGCCTGCTCGCTGCCGATGGCGGGCGAGATCAACGATGCGCTGGATCACCTCGGTGATGCGCGCGCGCTGGTGATCACCGGTGCGGGCAAGGGTTTCTGTTCGGGCGCTGATTTGTCCGGCGGGCGTGACAGCTCGATCTCGGGCGGGCAAGGCAGCTACAAGGCGCTGACCCAGCATTACAACCCGATGCTGCTCAAGCTGCATCGGCTGCACATCCCGACGATCAGCGCGGTCAATGGTCCAGCAGCAGGCGTCGGCTGCTCGATCGGCCTCGCGCCCGATTTTGTCGTGGCGAGCGAAAATGCGTATTTCCTGCAGGCGTTCGTCAACATCGGTCTGGTGCCCGATGGCGGCGCGAGCTGGATGCTCACCCGGCTGATCGGCAAGGCGCGCGCCACCGAGATGATGATGCTGGGCGAAAAGATCCCCGCCGCCAAGGCGCACGACTGGGGCATGGTCTACAAGGTGGTCGAGCATGACAGCCTGATCGACGAGGCGATGGCGCTGGCCAAACGTCTGGCGTCGATGCCGACCGTCGCGCTCGGCATCATGCGCAAGAACCTCGTCGAGGCGCTCGAATGCGACTTCGCCACCGCGCTGACCCGCGAGGCCGAAGGACAGAAGATCGCAGGCGACACCAACGATGCACGCGAAGGCGCGATATCCTTCCTGCAGAAGCGCAAGCCCAATTTCACCGGCAGCTGATCAGACACACGGGACCGATAGAATGACCGACACACCCAAAATCGCCGACTGGCAGGCTCTGGCCGAAAAGGAGGTCAAGGGACGCGATCTTACCTGGCAGACGCCCGAGGGGATCGCGGTCAAGCCGCTGTACACGGCGGACGATGTGTCGGTCGATCCCGGCCTGCCCGGCTTTGCGCCGTTCACGCGCGGCGTGCGCGCGAGTATGTATGCGGGCCGCCCCTGGACGATCCGGCAATATGCCGGTTTCTCGACCGCCGAAGAGTCGAACGCCTTCTATCGCCGCAACTTGGCCGCCGGACAAAAGGGGCTTTCGGTCGCGTTCGATCTGGCGACGCACCGCGGCTATGACAGCGACCATCCGCGCGTTACCGGCGATGTCGGCAAGGCGGGCGTAGCGATCGACAGTGTCGAGGACATGAAGATCCTGTTCGACGGCATCCCGCTCGACAAGATGTCGGTCTCGATGACGATGAACGGCGCGGTTATCCCGATCCTCGCGTTCTTCATCGTTGCGGGCGAGGAGCAGGGCGTCGACCGCAAGCTGCTCGATGGGACCATCCAGAACGACATCCTCAAGGAGTTCATGGTCCGCAACACGTATATCTACCCGCCCGAGCCTTCGATGCGGATCATCTCTGACATTTTCGGCTATACCAGCCGCGAGATGCCCAAGTTCAACAGCATCTCGATCTCGGGCTATCACATGCAGGAAGCCGGCGCGACGCAGGTGCAGGAGCTCGCTTTCACCATCGCCGATGGCATGGAATATGTGAAATACGGCGTGGCTTCCGGCCTCGACATCGACAAGTTCGCCGGGCGGCTGTCGTTCTTCTTCGCCATCGGCATGAACTTCTTCATGGAGATCGCCAAATTGCGCGCCGCGCGCGTGCTGTGGCATCGGGTGATGACCAGGCTGGGCGCGCAGGACGAGCGTTCCAAGATGCTGCGCACCCATTGCCAGACATCGGGCGTGTCGCTGACCGAGCAGGACCCTTACAACAACGTCATCCGCACCACGATCGAGGCGATGGCCGCGATGCTGGGCGGAACACAATCGCTGCACACCAATGCGCTCGATGAAGCCATCGCGCTGCCAACAGATTTCTCCGCGCGCATCGCCCGCAACACGCAGATTGTCATTCAGGAAGAAACCGGGATGACCAAGGTGGTCGATCCGCTGGGTGGCAGCTACTATATCGAAAGCCTGACGCAGGAACTGGTCGACAAGGCGTGGGAGATTATCGAGCGGGTCGAGAGCGAAGGCGGCATGGCCAAGGCCGTGGCGGCGGGCTGGCCCAAGGCGATGATCGAGGAAGCTGCCGCCGGACGGCAGGCACGGGTCGATCGCGCCGAGGATGTCGTCGTCGGGGTGAACAAGTACCGGCTGCCGAGCGAGGACCAGCTCGATACGCTCGATGTCGACAACGCCAAGGTCCGCGAAGGCCAGGTTGCGCGGATTGCGTCGGTCAAGGCATCGCGTGATGCGGCGGCGTGCCAGGCGGCGCTCGATGCCCTGCGCGAAGGCGCCAAGGGCGATGGCAACTTGCTGGCGCTTGCGGTGGATGCGGCGCGTGCGCGCGCGACTTTGGGCGAGATCAGCCAGGCGATGGAGGACGTGTTCGGCCGCTATGCCACCGTGCCGACCCCGGTAAAGGGCGTCTACAGCGCGCCCTATGTCGACGATGGCCGCTGGGCGCAGGTGGTCGAGGGCGTGAAAGCGGTCGAACGCCGACTGGGCCGCAAGCCCAAGCTGCTCGTCGCCAAGATGGGGCAGGATGGGCACGATCGCGGTGCGAACGTGATCGCCTCAGCGTTCGGCGACCTCGGCTTCGAGATTGTCTCGGGGCCACTGTTCCAGACCCCCGAAGAGACCGTCGTGCTGGCGCTCGAAAGCAATGTCGATGTCGTCGGAGCCTCCTCGCTTGCTGCCGGGCACAAGACCCTGATCCCGTCACTGATCGCTGGCCTCAAAGAGGCCGGGCGCAACGACATCAAGGTGATCGTTGGCGGCGTGATCCCGCCGCAGGACTACGACTTCCTGCGCGATGCGGGCGTGCAGGGGATCTACGGCCCCGGATCGAACGTCGTCGAATGCGCGGCGGACGTGCTGCGTCTGCTCGGCCACAACATGCCACCCCTTCAGGAAGCAGCAGAATGAATGATCTTACAACCCGGTCCCCTGCGAAGGCAGGGGCCCATCACCTGAACTCACCCCTTAGTGCAGCGCTTGCCGGACGCTCTGGAGATGGGCCCCTGCCTGCGCAGGGGTACACCGGCCAGAGCCGGTGTAACTGGACCCGCGAAGAGATCACCGCGCTGTTCGACCTGCCGTTCAACGACCTGATGTTCGAGGCGCAGACCGTTCACCGTGCGGGCTTCCCGCGCAACGAGGTGCAGCTCTCGACCCTGCTGTCGATCAAGACCGGCGGCTGCCCCGAGGATTGCGGCTATTGCAGCCAGTCCAAGGATGCCGACAGCGGCGTCAAGGCGACCAAGCTGATGGATGTGCAGGCGGTGCTGCAGGCAGCGGCGCAAGCCAAGGATCACGGCTCGGGCCGGTTCTGCATGGGCGCTGCGTGGCGCAACCCCAAGGACAAGGACATCCCCAAGCTTGCCGCGATGGTCAAGGGCGTGCGCGAGATGGGAATGGAAACCTGCATGACGCTGGGGATGCTCACTGCGTCGCAGGCCAAACAGCTCGCCGATGCGGGTCTCGATTACTACAACCACAACATCGACACCGCGCCGGAAAACTACGCCAACGTCATCACCACCCGCACCTTCGAGGACCGGATGGAGACGCTGGACAATGTGCGCTCGGCGGGCATCAACGTGTGCTGCGGCGGTATTGTCGGCATGGGCGAGACCCGGTCCGACCGTATCGGCTTCATCCATGCGCTCGCCACCATGCCGCACCCCGAAAGCGTGCCGATCAATGCGCTGGTCCCGGTCAAGGGCACGGTGCTGGGCGACATGCTCGCCGATACGCCGCTCGCCAAGATCGACGAGATCGAGTTCGTCCGCACCGTCGCGGTTGCGCGCATCACCATGCCGCGCTCGATGGTGCGCCTCAGCGCGGGCCGTGAGAGCATGTCCGAAAGCTGCCAGGCCTTGTGCTTCATGGCCGGCGCGAACAGCATCTTCACCGGAGACAAATTGCTCACCGCGCCCAATGCCGGCGACGACAAGGACGGGGCGCTGCTCTCCAAACTGGGCATGAAGGCGATGGCCGCGCAGCCGCATGGGCACCTGGAGGCGGCGGAGTGATTTCTCGCCTGCTATGCCTGCTTCTGATGGCACTCACCTGCGCTGCATCCGCCGCCGCGCAGCCGGTGCCGATCACCATTGGCGAGACGCACACGCTCGCGTCGAAGCCGCTGGCGCAGGCGCGGGTGGTCAACGTCTATCTGCCCGCCGATTACGCAACATCGGCCAAGACCTACCCGGTGCTGTATCTGATCGACGGCGGGCTGGATCAGGACTTCCTGCATATCGCCGGAACCAGCGCGCTGGGTGCACTCTGGGCACGGTCGCAGGATGTGATCGTGGTTGGCATCGCCACCATGGACCGCAGGCGCGAGCTGACCGGGCCGACGCAGGATGCTGCGCTGATCAAGGAGTTTCCGACCGCTGGCGGCTCGGCGGCGTTCCGCGCGTTCATCCGCGACGAGGTCATGCCGATGGTGGCCAAAAGCTATCGCACATCGGGCGAAACCGGCGTCATCGGGGAATCGCTCGCCGGGCTGTTCATCGTCGAAACCTATCTCAACGAACCCGACTTGTTCGATCATTACGCCGCGATCAGCCCCAGCCTGTGGTGGGATGACGAGCGGCTCGCCAAGGCTTCGGCCGCGCTGTTGGCCAAGCCCACCGCGAAGCCGCACCGGCTGTATCTGACGATCGCCGACGAAGGCCGCGAGATGCAGACGGGGGTCGACCGGCTCACCGCGGCGCTGGGTGCCAGCAGCCGCAGCGGCCAGAGCTGGTGCTATGCGCCGCGTCCCGATCTGACCCACGCCACCATTTACCACACCGTCTCGCCTGAGGCGCTTCAATACCTCTTCCCAACCGCGGTCGAGCAAGACCCAAAAAGTGGATTCGATCTATCATGCCAATCACCAAAATCCTGATTGCCAACCGCGGCGAGATCGCCTGCCGGGTTATCCGCACCGCCAAGAAGATGGGCATCAAGACCGTGGCCGTCTATTCGGATGCCGATGCGCGCTCGCCGCATGTCGAGATGGCGGATGAAGCCGTGCACATCGGCCCTTCGCCTGCCGCGCAGTCCTACCTGCTCGCGGACAAGATCATCGAGGTGTGCAAGCAGACCGGCGCCGATGCGGTGCATCCGGGCTATGGATTCTTGTCCGAACGCACCAGCTTTGCCGAGGCGCTGAAGGCAGCGGGCATCACTTTTATCGGCCCCCCTCCGGGCGCGATCGCCGCAATGGGTGACAAAATCGAATCGAAGAAGTTGGCATTGCAGGCGGGCGTCAACGTCGTGCCCGGCTTTGTCGGCGAGATCGACGATACCGAGCATGCGGTGCGGATCGCAGGCGAGATCGGCTATCCGGTGATGATGAAGGCCTCGGCAGGCGGCGGCGGCAAGGGCATGCGGCTCGCCTATAACGAGCAGGATGTGCGCGAGGGCTTCGAGGCGACCAAGCGCGAAGGGCTAAACAGCTTTGGCGATGACCGCGTGTTCATCGAGAAGTTCATCCTCCAGCCACGGCATATCGAGATCCAGGTACTGGGCGACCAGCACGGCAACATCGTCTATCTGGGCGAGCGCGAATGCTCGATCCAGCGGCGGCACCAGAAGGTGGTCGAAGAAGCGCCATCGCCGTTCGTCACGCCGGAAATGCGCAAGAAGATGGGCGAGCAGGCGGTCGCGCTGGCACGCGCGGTGGGTTATTACAGCGCCGGCACGGTCGAGCTGATCGTATCGGGCGCGGACACCACCGGCGACGGTTTCTACTTCCTCGAGATGAACACCCGGCTTCAGGTCGAGCATCCCGTGACCGAACTGGTCACCGGGCTCGATCTGGTCGAGCAGATGATCCGCGTCGCCAATGGCGAGCCGCTGGCTTTCACGCAGGACGAGGTGACACTGACCGGCTGGGCGGTGGAAAACCGGGTGTACGCCGAAGACCCCTATCGCGGCTTCCTGCCCTCGATCGGACGGCTGGTGCGCTACAATCCACCCAAGCAGAAGAAGGGCGTGCGCGTCGATGACGGCGTGGAAGAGGGCGGGGAGGTCTCGATCCACTACGATCCGATGATCGCCAAGCTGATCACTTATGGCGATACGCGCATCGAGGCGATCGACCGTCAGATCAAGGCGATCGACCGCTTCGAGCTCGAAGGCCCCGGGCACAATCTCGATTTCGTCTCGGCGCTGATGCAGCATCCGCGCTTCCGCTCGGGCAACATCACCACCGGCTTCATCGCCGAGGAATATCCTGACGGTTTCCACGGCGCTCCCGCTTCGCCCGAGCTGCTGCAGCGGCTCGCCGCGATCGCGGCGTTCATCGCGACCGCCGAAGCCGATCGCGCGCTGCGGGTCAGCGGCCAGCTGGGCAACCGGCTGACCCCGCCGTCCGAATGGCGCGTGCGCCAGGGCGATGTCGCGATGGAGGTTTCGGTCAGCGAGGATGCGATCGTGGTCGATGGCGAGGTCGTCGACATGGCGATGGGCTATACCCCCGGTGACCGGATGGCGATTGCCGATTTCGGTGACGAGGATGTGTCTGACGAGCTCGCGGTCAAGGTGCTGCGCACCCGCACCGGCTTTGCGCTGACCGCGCGCGGCGCACAGCATCGTTTCGAGATTCTGCCAGCGCATGTTGCGCAGCATGCCCGCCACATGATCGAGAAGGTCCCGCCCGATCTGTCGCGGTTCCTGCTGTGCCCGATGCCCGGCCTGCTGGTGAAGCTGCACGTTGCCGAAGGCGACAAGGTGCAGCCGGGCCAGCCGCTGGCGATTGTCGAGGCGATGAAGATGGAGAACATCCTGCGCGCCGAAAAGGCGGCCACGGTCAAGACGATCAGCGCTGCCGAAGGGGATAGCCTTGCCGTCGATGCGGTGATACTCGAACTCGAATAAGGGACGCATTTGGGGAGATGCTGGATGACCGCAACGGTCGCAGCGGACGGGGACATCATGACGCCGAGCAAGTCGGAAATCCGGCTGGTGATCGGCGCATCATCGCTTGGCACCATTTTCGAATGGTATGACTTTTTCATCTACGGCACGCTGGCCGCGATTATCGGGCGCACGTTCTTCCCTAGCGGAAACGTGACGCTGGAGACATTGCTGGTGTGGGCGGGCTTTGCCGTGGGCTTCGGATTCCGTCCACTGGGCGCGATCCTGTTCGGCTTCCTGGGCGACCGGCTGGGGCGCAAATACACCTTTCTGGTGACGGTGACGCTGATGGGGATCGCCACCGCAGGCGTCGGCCTGATCCCGTCGGCCGACACCATCGGCATTGCCGCGCCGATCATCATCATCCTGCTGCGCATTTTGCAGGGGCTGGCGCTGGGCGGCGAATATGGTGGCGCGGCTATCTATGTCTCCGAACATGCCCCACCTGAAAAGCGCGGGTTCTACACCAGCTTCATCCAGGCGAGCGTTGTCGGCGGCTTCGTGCTGAGCCTCATCGTGGTGCTGGGCTGCAAGGCGATCATGAGCGAGGAACTGTGGAACGACTGGGGCTGGCGCGTGCCGTTCCTGCTGTCCCTGTTGCTGCTCGCGGTATCGCTCTGGATGCGGCTCAAGCTGTCGGAAAGCCCGGTATTCAAGGCGATGAAGGCTGGCGGCGAGCTTGCCGGCAATCCGTTCGTCGAAAGCTTTACCTATCCCGGCAACAAGAAGCGGCTGTTCGTCGCGCTGTTCGGCATCGCCGCGGGTCTCACCGTGATCTGGTATACCGCGATGTTCTCCGCTTTGTCGTTTCTCAAGGGTCCGATGCGGGTCGATGACACCGCGGCCGAGATCATCGTCGGCGGCGCGGCCTGCATCTCGATGCTGTTCTACATCTATTTCGGGTCGCTCTCGGACAAGCTCGGGCGCAAGAAGCCGATCGTCTGGGGCTATGCGCTGACCCTGGTGCTGGTGTTTCCGCTGTTCTGGCTGATCGGCAGCGTCGCAAACCCTGCGCTCAACGCCGCGATGGAACGCGCGCCGGTGGTGATCTCGGGCCCCGAATGCAGCTATTCGCCGTTCGCCAAGGAGCAGGAGACCGATTGCGGCAAGCTGCTCGCGCAGTTCACCGCCAAGGGTGTCGGCTATACGCTGAGCGAAGGCCCGCGCGTCGCGGTCAAGATCGGCGATACGGTGGTGAGCGATACCAGCAGCGCGGGCGTCGATGCCGCGCTGGCAGCGGCGGGCTATGACTTCACCCCGCGGGTGCCACCCGCACTCAGCATTCTCGTGATCGTGATGGCGCTGGCGGGGCTGGGCGCGCTGTCGGCTGCGACTTATGGTCCGGTGGCAGCGTTGCTGTCCGAAATGTTTCCGCCGCGCATCCGCTACAGTTCGATGTCGATCCCCTATCATTTCGGTACCGGCTATTTCGGCGGCTTCCTGCCGTTCATCGCCAGTTTCATCATCGCCAAGACGGGCAATCCCTATTCGGGGCTGTGGTACACCTGGGGCGTGGTGCTGATGGCGTTCGTGGTCAGCATGATCTGGCTGCAGGAAACGCACAGGCCGGGAGTGGAGCCGGAACATCTCTGACATCGCAGATATCGGTGCGAACATGCGGCTGGTGCTGGACGGCGGCGCGCTAGCGGCCAACTGGCGCGCGCTCGATGGACTGAGCGGACGGGCAGCGGCGGGCGCGGCGGTCAAAGCCGATGGCTATGGCCTTGGCGCGCGCGAGGTCGTTGCGCGGCTGGCGGCTGCGGGCTGCCGCGACTTTTTTGTCGCGCACTGGGCCGAGGCACAGGCTCTGGCCGGGCTGGTCGACCCGGCGCGCATCGCGGTGCTGCATGGCATCGCGCCGGGGGAAGAGGCGGTGGCGCTGGCAGCCGGCGCGGTCCCGGTGCTCAACAGCGCCCAGCAGATCGCGCGCTGGCGGGCGATGGGCGGCGGCACCTGCCACGTCATGATCGACACCGGGATGTCGCGGCTGGGGCTCGATTGGCGCGACGATGTCGCCGGGCACTGCGCAGGGCTCGATATCGATCTGTGTCTCAGCCACCTCGCCTCTGCCGATGAGGACAGCGCGCAGAACGGGGCGCAGCGACTGCGGTTCGATCAGGTGCGCACCGGAGTGACCGCCCGCCGCTACAGCCTTGCCAACAGCGCCGGGATATCTCTGGGCCACGGCTATCATTTCGATTGCACCCGGCCCGGGCTGGCGCTGTATGGCGGAGTGCCGGTTGCGGCGCTTGCCGATGTGATCCAGCCGGTGATGCGGATCGAGACCCGGGTTCTGCAGGTGCGCAAGGTGCAGGCGGGCGACAGCGTCGGCTATGGCGCGACCTTCACCGCGTCGCACGAGATGCGGACTGCCACGCTGTCACTGGGCTATGCCGATGGCTTCAAGCGCGCGCTCTCATCGCTTGGCGGCTTTGTCAAAGACGGTATCCGGCTGCCCTTGCTTGGGCGCGTGTCGATGGATCTCACCTGCATCGATATCAGCGCCGCGCCCGATCTGGGCGAAGGCGACTGGATCTCCGCCGATCTGGTGTTGCCTCAGGCCGAAGCCGCGACCGGGATCAGCCAGTATGAATGGCTGACCCAGATCGGACGGCGGTTTGACCGGGTGTGGGTGGACTGAATTCGAACCCAATCCCGACCTTGATCGTCACCCCCGCGAAAGCAGGGGTCCCGCTTCAGTGCTGCGGTCAGCGAAGGCAGCGGGATTTCCGCCTTCGCGGGAATGACGAGGACTATCGGGCGAGGTGGTTGTTCAGCGCTCGATGCAGACCGCGATGCCCATGCCGCCGCCGATGCACAAAGTCGCCAGGCCCTTTTTCGCGTCGCGGCGCGCCATTTCGTAGAGCAGGGTGGTGAGCACGCGCGCACCGCTGGCGCCGATCGGATGGCCGATGGCGATCGCGCCGCCGTTGACGTTCACCTTCTCGGGGTCCCAGCCCATTTCCTGCGTCACCGACAGCGCCTGCGCGGCGAAGGCCTCGTTCGATTCGATCAGGTCGAGATCCTCGACGCTCCAGCCCGCCTTGGCGAGTGCGCGGCGGCTGGCCGATACCGGGCCGATCCCCATGATCGAAGGGTCGACGCCCATCGAGGCCCAGCACGCGATGCGGCCCAGCGGGGCAAGTCCGCGCTTGGCGGCGTCTTCCTCGCGCATCAGCACCAGGGCGGCCGCGCCATCGTTGAGGCCGCTGGCATTGGCAGCGGTGACGGTGCCGTCCTTCTTGAATGCGGGCCTGAGGCCTGCGACGCTTTCATAGGTCGCGCCGGCGCGGATATACTCGTCGTCGGTGACCGTGACATCGCCCTTGCGGCCCTTGATCGTAACGGGTGCGATCTCGTCCATGAAGCGGCCATCGGCGCGCGCCTTTTCGGCAAGGTTCTGCGAGCGCACGGCAAAACGGTCCTGCGCCTCGCGGGTAATCTGGTACTTCTCGGCCAGGTTCTCGGCGGTGATGCCCATGTGATACTGGTTGAACACATCGGTCAGGCCATCATACACCATCGTGTCGACGAGCTTCATGTCGCCCATCTTCTGTCCGGCGCGCAGCATCTGGGCGTGCGGCGACATCGACATGTTTTCCTGGCCACCCGCGACGATGATATCGGCATCGCCATTGGCGATCGACTGGAAGCCCAGCGCGACCGCGCGCAGACCCGATCCGCAGACCTGGTTGACGCCATAGGCGGGCACCTCCTTGGGGATGCCAGCGTTGATCGAGGCCTGGCGCGCAGGGTTCTGGCCCTGGCCTGCGGTGAGCACCTGGCCGAGGATCACCTCTGACACCTCCTCGCCGGTGATTCCCGACTGCGCAAGCGCCGCCTCGATCGCGATGCGGCCGATCTCGTGCGCGGGGGTTGCGGCATAGGCACCCAGAAAGCTGCCCACGGGGGTCCGCTTGGCGGCGGTGATGACGATGCTGGACATGGTGATGGTCTCCATCTGGCGGGATTGTGTGGGGAGGAAGGACTTGCCCCCTAGTTAGGCGCTTCGTGTGACAGAATCCAATCTTTCAGCATCGGCCACAGCCTGTGCGGCGCGCTGCTGCCCACCACCATGCCGACATGCCCAGAGGCCAGCACCTGCCGCCCGGGAAGATCGGGCGAACAGGCAAGCGGGACGATGGCATCGCTGGCCGAGGCCAGTTCGAGTACCGGACCACGCACGTTCGCCGCATTGATGGGCACGCCGCTCACCGTCCATGCGCCTTGCCCCGTGATGTCGGCCCCATAAAGCTGCTCGAACAGCTGCTCGCCCAGCGCGAAGGGCAGGGGCTCGCCGCCATTGGCCCAGTCCTCCACCGCCACGAAACGCCGGGCCGGCCCGCTGTCGGGCTCCATCGCGCCGAAGTTCATGTATTTCTCGATCAGCTTGTCGGGCGAAAGCGTCCAGAAGCCATGCTGCATCACCTCCATCGGCACCAGGCCCATAGCCTCGCAGGCGGGCCGGTGATGCGCCCACATCCGGCCAAGCTCGGTGCGGCGCTGCGGATCATAGCCGCTGAAGTGCCAGGGCGTGGCGATCAGCGTCAGGCTGCGGACATCGGCATGGCATGCTGACGCGAGCGCGATCAGCCCGCCAAGGCAATAGCCCACAAGATGAACAGGGCCAGGCAGTTGGGATAGCAGCGGCAGCAACCGATCCATGGCTAGGGTATCGAGCGTGTCGCCCCGATCGCATGGCGTGGTCACCCCCCAATCGACCAAAGCTGAGCTCAACCCCTGATCCCCCAGCCAGCCCATCAGCGAACATTCGGCGTCCATGTCGAGCACATGCGGCGCGTTGATCGGCGAAGGGACGAAGATGATTCGCGGATGCTCATCCGATCCGGACGCGGCCGTTGGAGATCCTGCGGCGCTGCGCAGCATCGTCTTTCCGTGCTGCAGCAAAACCTTCCCGGGTGGTCGCATGTAGCCGCGATCGGCGCGTGCATAACGGTCAAGCGCCTGCAAAAGCTGAAGCAGACGGGCCGGGTTGTCCGCAAGCTGCTGGCGGGCAAGCGCAAGGAAAAGCGGCAAGGGGCGGGGCGCATGTTGCAGTGCACTATGATGCGGTGCTACAGTGTCGCAGCTTTTATCGGGAGATGCGCGCATGGCCAAGACTGGCACCTCGGATTCGGATGATGTCATCATCATCAAAAAATACGCCAACCGCCGTCTGTATAACACCCGGTCGTCGAGCTATATCACGCTCGACTTCTTGGCCAAGCTGACGCGCGAAGGCAAGGATTTCCAGGTTGTCGATGCCAAGACCGGCGATGATATCACCCACAACATCCTGACCCAGATCATCATGGAAGAGGAATCGAGCGGCCAGCAGATGCTGCCCGTCGGTTTCCTGCGTGAGCTGATCTCGATGTACGGCAATTCGATGCAATCGATGATACCGCAATATCTCGAAGCCTCGATGGATGCCTTCCGCAAGAACCAGGAAAAATTCCAGAGCGCGATGGAAGGCAGCATCAAGAACAGCCCGTTTGCGCAGCTGGCACGCCAGAATCTGGCGATGTTCGAAGCGGCATCGAGCGCCTTCAACCCGCGCAAGGACAAGGCCGGCGCTCCCGGCGTGCCGCAAACGGCGCCTGCGCCATCCTCGTCCTCGGACGATGAAATCGCCGCGCTCAAGGCCCAGCTTTCGGCCATGCAGCGCAAGATCGACGATCTGGTCGACAAGAAATAGGCACGACAGCGCCGGTGCCAAACGGGTGATTGCGCGAACGTGCGCGCTCGCCTAGGCACGCGGGCCTTGTTTGAGTGCATCAGGATCGAGCTTACAGTGACCAAGAAGAACGCGCTGCCCGTCACACGGCAGGAAGATTTTGCCGCATGGTACCAGGCGGTCATCCAGGAAGCGGACCTTGCCGAGGAATCGGGCGTGCGCGGCTGCATGATCATGCGCCCCTGGGGCTATGGCATCTGGGAGCGCATCCAGATGCTGCTCGACCGGCAGATCAAGGAAACCGGGCACGAGAACTGCTATTTCCCGCTGTTCATTCCCCTGAGCTATTTCGCGAAGGAAGCCGAGCACGTCGAGGGCTTCGCCAAGGAAATGGCTGTGGTCACGCATCACCGGCTGAAGATGGAGGACGGCCAGTTGGTCGTCGATCCCGAAGCCAAGCTTGAAGAGCCTCTGGTTGTCCGTCCGACATCCGAAACGGTGATCGGCACCGCGTTCTCGCGCTGGCTGCAGAGCTGGCGTGACCTGCCGATCATGGTCAACCAATGGGCCAACGTTGTACGCTGGGAAATGCGCACCCGCATGTTCCTGCGCACATCCGAATTCCTCTGGCAGGAGGGTCATACGGCGCACGAGAACGAAGCCGATGCGATGACCGAGACGCTGACGATCCTGGCGATGTATCGTGACTTCGCGCAGGGCCCGCTCGCCATGCCGGTGATTGCGGGTGAAAAGCCCGAGAATGAGCGCTTCCCGGGCGCGGTCGCGACCTATTCGATCGAAGCGATGATGCAGGACGGCAAGGCGCTGCAGGCCGGGACCTCGCATTATCTGGGGCAGAATTTCGCGCACGCGCAGAACATTCGCTTCCAGGACCGCGAGGGCCAGTTCCAGTTCGCGCACACCACCAGCTGGGGCGTTTCGACGCGTCTGGTCGGCGGCGTCATCATGACCCATGGCGACGATGATGGCCTCAAGGTGCCGCCGCAGATCGCGCCGCACCAGATCGTCATCGTGCCGATGCTGCGCGAAAACCCCGAGGACGAAGCGCTGCTTGCTTATTGTGCGAAGATCCGCACCGCGCTGATCGATTCCAGCGCGTTCGGTGAACCGCTGCGCGTGCTGATCGACAAGAAGGCGGGCAAGCCCGGTCCCAAGCGCTGGGGCTGGGTCAAGAAGGGTGCGCCGATCATCCTGGAAATCGGCGGGCGCGATGCCGCTGGCGAACAGGTGACGATGCTGCGCCGCGACGCACTCTATTCCGAGGATGGCAAGCTCGACAATCAGGCGATGCACTGGGAATCGTTCGTCGGCCAGGCGCCTGCGCTGCTCGACCAGATCCAGACGCTGATGTTCTGCTCGGCCAAGGCACGGCTCGATGGACAGGTGCGCACCGATGTCACCGACATGGCTGGCCTCAAGGCGCATTTCGATGGCAGCAAATATCCAGGCTGGGTCGCGGTGGATTGGTGCCGCCCGACCGGCGAGGCGCTGGACAAGGTCGTCGAGCAACTGAAGGCGCTCAAGCTCACCATCCGCAACACGCCGGAAAATTCGGCGCCTGCAGGTGCAAGCTGCTTCTTCACCGGCGAGCCCGCGGTCGAGCGCGTGCTGCTCGCCCGGGCCTATTGAACAGAAGGTGGCGCAGGATCGTCCCGGCAAGGCCAAGGCACCTCGCTCATACGATGGCGGGATGCCCGATCGTGCGGCGATCCTGAAGTTCATCACCGAATCCTACGAGCCTGCGGGCAAGCGCGAGATCGCCAAGCACTTCAAGCTGCGCGGCGCAGAGAAGATCGCGCTCAAGGCGCTCCTCAAGGACATGGCCGATGAAGGCCTGATCGACAGTGCCCCGGGCCGCGCGTTCCACAAGATGGGCGGGCTGCCCAAGGTCACCGTACTCAAGATCATCGAGGTCGATGGCCGCGAGCTGATCGGGGTTCCCGACAACTGGCAGGCTGAAGGCGTTCCGGCGCCCAAGGTGCGGATTTCCGAACGCGGCCGCTCGGGCGCGCTGGCGGTGGGCGACCGCGTGCTCGCGCGCACCGAAGAGGCGGGTGGCGGTCATCGCGCGTTCGTGATGAAGAAGCTGCAGCGCGCGGGCGAGCAATTGCTCGGCGTGGTGCAGCGTGACGAAGGCAGCGGCAAACTCTGGCTCAAGCCGGTCGACAAGCGCATCCGGCGTCTGGTCCCGATCTCCGATCCCGGCAAGGCCGAGGTCGGCCAGTTGGTGATGGCCGAACAGAGCGGATTGCGCGACCGCGTGTCTGCCAAGGTCACCGAAGTGCTGGGCGAACCCTTTGCGCCGCGCTCGTTCAGCATGATCGCGATCCACAAATTCGGCATCCCGATGGAATTCGCTGCCGAGGCGATCACCGAAGCTGAGCTCGCATCCAAGCTGCCGCTGACCACCGAGGCACGCGAGGACCTGCGCCACCTGCCGATCGTCGCGATCGATCCGGTCGATGCGCGCGATCATGATGACGCGATCTGGGCGGCACCTGATGACAATCCCACCAATCCCGGCGGGTTCAAGGCGATCGTCGCGATTGCCGATGTCTCCTATTACGTCCGCCCCGGCGGCGCGATCGACCGGTCGGCGCGCAAGCGCGGCAACAGCGTGTATTTCCCCGACCGCGTCGTGCCGATGCTTCCCGAGGTGCTCTCTGCGGACATGTGTTCGCTGAAAGCCGGGCAGGACCGCGCGGCGATGGCGTGCCATCTGGTGATCGATGCGCACGGCAAGCTCAAGGACTGGCGCTTCACCCGCGCGCTGGTGCGGCTGGCGGCGAACATCGCCTATGAGGATGCACAGGCGGCGATCGACGGCACCAAGCCGCACGAGCTGACCGAAACCGCGCTCCGCCCGCTCTGGGCGTGCTGGAAGCTGCTCTACAAGGCGCGCGGTGCCCGTGAGCCGCTCGACCTCGACCTGCCAGAGCGGCGGATCGTTCTCGACGAGGCGGGCCGCATCGTCAGCGTCGCAACCCGCGAGCGGCTCGATGCGCACCGGCTGGTCGAGGATTTCATGATCGCCGCCAATGTCGCTGCCGCCAAGGCGCTCGAGGGCAAGAAGGCGCCCGTGGTCTATCGCGTCCACGAGCCGCCCTCGCGCGAGAAATTGGTCGCGCTCAAGGACTATCTCGAAACCTTCGAGATTGCGTTCGCGCTGGGGCAGGTGGTGCGGCCCAGCACCTTCAATTCCATCCTTGCGCGGGTGACCGACGAGACGGTCAAGCCGATGGTGATGGAGCAGGTGCTGCGCAGCCAGACCCAGGCCTATTATGGCCCGCGCAACATGGGCCATTTCGGGCTTTCGCTTGGATCCTATGGCCATTTCACCAGCCCGATCCGCCGCTATGCCGATCTGCTGCTGCACCGCGCGCTGGTCGATGCCTACAAGCTCGAGCAGCCCGCGCCCAAAAGCGATCTGCCGCCTGCTACCGGGCTCAGCGAGCAGGACGCCGCCTCGCTCGACCGCATCTGCCAGCTGATCAGCAGCTACGAGCGGCGCGCGATGGAGGCCGAGCGCGAGACCGTCGATCGCTATGTCGCAGCCTTCCTCGCCACCCGCATCGGCGAGGTGCACAAGGTGCGGATCACCGGGGTGCAGAATTTCGGCTTTTTCGCGACGATCGAGGAATTCGGCGGCGACGGTCTGGTGCCGGTCTCGACGCTGGGCGCAGAGCGCTTTTGGTACGACGAAAAGGCGCAGACGCTGACCGGCGAGACCACCGGCGAGCAATATGCCGTGGGCCAGCGGCTAGAGCTCAGGCTGGTCGAGGCAGATCCCATCACCGGGGCGATAAAGTTCGAGCTGCCCGAAGGCGGCAACTTCATGCGCGAGCCTTATCGCGGGCGCAACGATGGCAAGACCAAGCGTCCGCCGATCAAGCGCCGCGGTCGCCCCGGCAACATCCGCCACCAGAGCCGCTGACCGCTAGCGGCGGTCAGGACATTCGGTCGATGTCGGCATCGGTCAGCCCGCCCGGCACGATGGTGAGCGGGCAGGGCAATGCGCCTGCATCGGGGCCGGCAAAATGCGTGATCAGCGGCCCGGGCGCTCCGCTTGCCGCCGCGCCCAGCACCAGCATGGCAAGATCGGGACATTCGAGCATGTAGCGGCGGATTTCCTTCGTCGCATCGCCCATCCGCACGGTGATCACCGGACGCTGGCCCATTTCATCGAACAGGGTCCCTGCGGCATTGGCGACCAGCGCCTCGGCCCGGCTGCGCGCCTCGTCCTCGATCGTCGCCTGCACCCCACCCCAGGCAACGAAGTCCTGCTTGGGCACCAGCGCCAGGATATGCACCTGACCACCGGTGTGCTGCGCCCTCCGCGAGGCGAAGCGCAGCGCGGTCAGCGCCTCGCTGGTTTCATCCATGATGACCAGATATACCCGCATAAAATCGCTGCCCCGTTTGCTGGCCTTAAGACTGCGCCAAAATGATAGGTGTGGCAAGGGTATGCCCCCTTGACCCTACGGACCTAAGCGTCGAGAACGGCCCCCGTTATCGAATTGGCGCACCTGAATCGGGGGAAAACACCCAATGCCTATCAATCTGAAAATGCCGGCCCTCTCGCCCACGATGGAGGAGGGCACGCTCGCCAAGTGGCTGGTCAAGGAAGGCGACACCGTCGCCTCCGGGGACCTGCTCGCCGAGATCGAAACCGACAAGGCGACGATGGAATTCGAGGCGGTCGACGAGGGCGTGATCGCAAAGATTGTCATTCCGGCAGGGACCGACAATGTGAAAGTGGGTGAGATCATCGCGATCATCACCGCCGAGGGCGAGGATGCGAGCGACGCGCCCGCCGCTGCAGCGCCCGCACCGGCGCCTGCGCCTGCTCCGAAGGAAGAGGCCAGGGCTGCTCCGGCACCTACGCCGGCACCCGCTCCTGCACCAGCGGCCACAGCCTCGTCCGACGACGACAGGATCAAGGCGAGCCCGCTCGCCAAGCGCATTGCCGCCGCCAAGGGCATCGATCTGGCGACGATCAAGGGTACCGGCCCCGGCGGCCGTATCGTCAAGGCCGATGTCGAGGATGCGCAGCCCGGCGAATCCAAGGCTGCAGCCCCTGCACCTGCGCCCGCAGCCGCGCCGCAAGCAGCCGCTGCACCTGCCGCCGCCGCGCCTGCACCGTTCACCACCGATATTCCGCACGAAGAGGCCAAGCTCTCCAACATGCGCAAAACGATCGCGCGCCGCCTGACCGAGGCCAAGCAGACGATCCCGCACATTTATCTCACGCTCGATGTCCAGCTCGACAAGTTGCTCAAGCTACGCGGCGAGCTCAACAAGGCGCTCGAGGCGCAGGGCGTCAAGCTCTCGGTCAACGATCTGCTGATCAAGGCGCTCGCCAAGGCGCTGATCCAGGTGCCCAAGTGCAACGTCAGCTTCGCCGGCAACACGCTGATCAGCTACAGCCGCGCAGACATTTCGGTCGCGGTGAGCACGCCTGCGGGCCTGATCACCCCGATCATCGTCGGTGCCGAAACCAAGGCCGTCGGTGCGATCTCGACCGAGATGAAGGAGCTCGCCGGACGCGCCAAGGAAGGCAAGCTGCAGCCGCACGAATATCAGGGCGGCACCGCGAGCCTTTCCAACATGGGCATGTTCGGCATCAAGCACTTCGAAGCGGTGATCAACCCGCCCCAGGCAATGATCATGGCGATCGGCGCAGGCGAGAAGCGCCCGTACATCGTCGATGATGCGCTCGGCATCGCGACGGTGATGAGCGCCACCGGCAGCTTCGACCACCGCGCCATCGACGGCGCCGATGGCGCCCAGCTGATGCAGGCGTTCAAGGAGCTGTGCGAAAACCCGCTGGGGATGCTGGCTTAAGGCGTTCAGGCTGATGTCCCGCGATCTTCAAAGCCCCTCTCCCCTCGCGGGAGAGGGGTTGGGGAGAGGGGGGCGGCGCGACAGCGACGCTTCTGCGCCGACCGCTCCATCACCTGCCACCTTACGGACCCGCGCCAGGGCAATGCGCAGCGAGCCTACCGAAGCCGAACTCAAGCTCTGGCAGATCCTGCGCGGCAAGCGCCTCGAAGGTTTCAAGTTCAAGCGGCAGGTGCCGATCGATCGCTATATCGCGGATTTCGTGTGCTTTGCGCAGCGGGTGATCGTGGAGGCGGATGGGGCGCAACATGTCGAGAACGCTTATGACGCGGCGCGCGATGCCCATCTGCGCCAAGAGGGTTTCACTGTGCTGCGGTTCTCGAACTACGATATTTTGACGAATGACGAAGGGGTTGGGGAGATGATCTTGGGGGTTTTGTCTGGCGACGAACAGGCCATCGAGGCCTGTGCGTCGCGCCCCCTCTCCCCAACCCCTCTCCCGCAAGGGGAGAGGGGCTTGGATGCCGCCGCGTCCGCTCCTCCCTCTCCCTCAGGGGGACAGGCGCCGCATCCATGACCATCCTCCTCTTCATCCTCCGCCGCCTTTTGCTCCCCACCGCGATCGCGACGCTCGTCGGGCGTTTCGCGTTCAACCTCGCGCAGACCGGGGCGCTCAACATTTCCGAGACGTTCGTCGATACGGCAGACGCGTTCTACACCGTGGTGATGGTGTTCGTGATCCTGCTCGCGACTGCGGTGGTCGCGCTTGTGCTGGCACGGCTGAACCTGCATCCGCTGCTGCGCGTGCCGCTCCTGCTCGCAACCGCGGCGGGCAGCGGGTTTGCGCTGGTGCTGTATCTGACCGAAGTTG
Source organism: Blastomonas fulva (assembly GCF_003431825.1). Taxonomy (GTDB): domain Bacteria; phylum Pseudomonadota; class Alphaproteobacteria; order Sphingomonadales; family Sphingomonadaceae; genus Blastomonas; species Blastomonas fulva. The sequence goes on from NZ_CP020083.1 coordinate 3,033,947, forward strand.
TCGCTTATGCAGAGCTTGTCTATGCCCCTGCGGTGGCATGCTGCATCGTGTGGATGCTCTGCAATCTTGATCTGATGAAACGCGCTAAGAAGGGCTGAGAACCATGGCTGAAACATTTGACCTGATCGTGCTGGGTTCCGGCCCCGGCGGCTATGTCTCGGCGATCCGGGCCGCGCAGTTGGGCCTCAAGGTCGCGATCGTCGAGCGCGAGAAGCTGGGCGGCATCTGCCTCAACTGGGGCTGCATCCCCACCAAGGCGCTGCTGCGCACGTCCGAAATCTTTCACTACATGACACACGCGGGCAATTACGGCCTCACCGCCGACAAGGTCGGCTATGAGCTCGACAAGATCGTCGCGCGCAGCCGTCAGGTCTCGGGCCAGCTCAACGCCGGCGTCAAGGGGCTGATGAAGAAGAACAAGATCGCGGTGGTCGAAGGCACCGGCAAGCTCACCGGCAAGGGCAAGCTCAGCGTGACCCAGGGCGACCAGACCCGCGACCTCGAGGCCAAGGAGATCATCGTCGCCACCGGAGCGCGCGCGCGCGACCTGCCGTTCGCCAAGGCCGATGGCAAGCACATCTGGACCTATCGCCACGCGATGACCCCAACCGTCATGCCCAGCAAATTGCTGGTCATCGGATCGGGCGCGATCGGCGTCGAGTTCGCCAGCTTCTACAGCGACATGGGCGCGGACGTGACCATCGTCGAGATGCTCGACCGCGTGCTGCCGGTGGAAGACGCCGATGTCAGCGCATTCATGGAAAAGGCGCTCAAGAAGCAGAAGATGACGATCCTCACCGGCGCGGGCGTCGAGGCGCTCACCGACACCGGCAAGGGTGTGACCGCCAAGATCAAGACCAAGGACGGCAAGAGCGAGGAACACCAGTTCAGCCACGCCATCGTCGCGATCGGCATCGTGCCGAACACCGAGGATATCGGGCTCGAGGCGCTGGGCGTGAAGACCGAGCGCGGGCATATCGTCGTCGACGGCTTCGGCCAGACCAACGTGCCGGGCATCCGCGCGATCGGCGATGTCACCGGCCCGCCCTGGCTGGCGCACAAGGCGAGCCACGAGGGCATCATCGCGGTCGAACATATCGCAGGGAAAAACCCGCACCCGTTCGAAACCTGGAACATCCCCGGCTGCACCTATTCGCGCCCCCAGGTCGCCAGCGTCGGGCTCACCGAGGCCAAGGCGAAAGAGGCGGGCCACGAGGTCAAGGTCGGCAACTTCCCCTTCATCGGCAACGGCAAGGCAATCGCGTTGGGCGAGGCCGAAGGCTTCATCAAGACCGTGTTCGACGCCAAGACCGGCGAACTGCTGGGCGCGCACATGATCGGCGCGGAAGTCACCGAACTCATCCAGGGCTATGTCATCGCCCGCCAGCTCGAAACCACCGAGGAAGAGCTGATGCACACGGTCTTCGCGCACCCGACGCTGAGCGAGATGATGCATGAGGGTGTGTTAAGCGCGTATGGGCGGGCGGTGCATTTTTGAGGGGGGGGGCGGCATTGCCAATGATGATCTCCCGAGAACACCAAGCGTTCTGGGTCGTTCGACGCAATGGTCGCTCCTCATCGTTTGGGGTGTATTCACGCCGGACCTCTTGCTTCGACAGGCTAAACCGGCACTACAATACTGTAGGGGCTGCAATTCCGCAGGGACCCATACTGAGGATGCCCCGATGGAAAAACGGCGCCCGCGCAATCGTGTTGCACCGGATCCCCGTTATCATGGGACGATGATAGACGCCCATCTGCTTGATGATATTGCGGATGATCGATTGGACCAGCGTGAAGCGCGCGACAAAATGGTCAGCATACCAATCACCGAAATGCAGATCATGTTGCCCCATTCGGTGAAGGCTGAAATCGAACATCCGAAAACACCGGCTATTGTAAAAGAAAGGGCTAGCGCGTTTATCTATTCCTTCGACACGAAGATTGCCACGGCCAGCACCCTGCGCAAAGTTAAAGAGATCATGCGCGGCAACGCTGCAGGCACCAAACATGATCGCGACGCTGAACACTGCTGCGATGCGGCTATCTGGGGTAGCTTCTTTGTGACTCTGGACGCTCGCATTATTCGAAAGCGCGAAGAGATCGCGGTACTTTTCTCAGGTCTTTGGATCATGACACCGGTCGAGTGGATCGCAAACCTTGAGCATCACCGCTGTGTCGCCCCGGATGGTGACGACGACCTTCTCAGTCTGACGGGCTGAAGCGCATTGCGTCTGCCTGGCTCTATTCGGTCGATATCCGCTCATTTAATATCGAAAGTTTGGCTTGATAGCAGCAAGAGCACTGATCTGGGTGGGTGCAGGTAGCGAAGGGCAGCATTGGTGCGTCCGCGAGAGCGATGGTCTGGCCGTCCAATCCGGCTGCTGCTGCACACGGACCGGCAGCCATGTTGGATGCAAGAAATTTCGCCTCGTCGACCCCAAGCGCTTCCATCGCGGCAAGCGCGCGCGAGGCGCTAAGGGCCGTTGAAACTGCAAGTCCGATAACGCCCGCAGCACCAACTGGATCAGCGCGTCCCTTTTCATTCAACGTAGCGAAAAATTGGGAAGACAACTTCGTGTTTGCGCGAAGGCCTAGCGCCTTAAGCGTTGCTTTATCCAGCATGTCGCCTTGCTTGCGAAGATCGTGATATGTGACGAATTGGCTTGGGTGATTTGCAAAGGTGGTCCGATAGAACGCCATTGACCCGGGCTCGCCATTCACAAGATCGGTCAGATTAACTGCGTGAGCAATCGCAATGTCCCGGTCCGGTCTGGCGATTGCCGGTTCTTTGGGTGCCGGTGGCGATGTCATGCGCGGCTTGGTATTTCCCCCGCTTCCTATAATCTTTTGTAGCCACGATCGAATGGACATAGCGTCACCCTAGTCTCCCGGCAGCGAAATGAATGTGCTTATCCGCATAGTGAAATCGGGTTTGCAAACTGATCAGCATCGCCGCCGCCCCGAGTTCCGGGGATATCATACTCAGTTTGAAAATTGGTTCGCCTAGATTTTTTAAACACTAGATTAGAGGGCCGCGCTGTAAGCGCGGCCCATTGATTGCCTTCACCCCACCGTAACCCCCACCGTAACCCCCACCACGACCCACTTGCCATCCTCGCGATCCAGCGTCACCGTTTCCACCGCCTGCTGCTTGTTCGCATAGACCGTGCGGAACTTGACGACTTCGTAGCCTGCGGGCGGGGCTGGCAGGTTTTGCTGGCTGAGCAGGGTGCGCGAGACGGTGCTGCCGTAGCGGGCGTGGACTTCTTCGGAGACCTGGGCCCAGACCTGCAGCGTGTTGAGCTTGCGGAAGGCGGTGCCGGTGGCGGCGTAGCTGTCTTCCCAGCGTTTCTGTTCGATCAGCGACAGGAAAGCGAGGGCGGCGGTGACGACTTCGGGGTTCACCGTGTCGGTCGTCGCATCCTGCAACGCGACCTGGGCCGGGGCAGGGGTGACGGTCGTGGGCGCCGTATTGGTGAACGGCAGAGTAGTTAGGGCCAGCAGGCCGAGGGCGAGGGTCATAAGAACTCCTGTCAGGATCAGGGAGCGGTTTCGCTCCGCGCCGGGGGTCGGCGCCCCCACCTGATCGGCGGTTGGCGCGCGAACATCATCCCCGATTGGGGTGTGCCCAACATATTGGGGGGTAACGCCACCGCCTTCCGCCTCGAGCAGCATCCGCGCGGCCTCGCGGCTGCTCGAGACCGCCATCTTGCGCCGCGCATCGCGCAGCCGCTCGTTGATCGTGTGCACCGAAAGGTCGAGCGTGCGCGCGATCGACTTGGCGTCGTGCCCGCACACGATCAGCCGCAGCGTCTGCTTTTCCTTCTCGGTCAGCGACCAGGGGTTGTCGGTGATCTGCGTTGCCATGATACGCCGATGCTAGGCCGCCCCCGGCGCGGCAGCCACCCCCAATATTTTGTATCTGCGCGCAGACGCTCGGGCTGGCTGGCGGTTTTGCTTGCCTGAACCCCAAGTCGCTGTAATCGTTGGGCGACAATCATCCGGGGTAGCCGGTCAGGGGAACATCATGAAAAGTCTTGCACGTTTGATCTCGGCGGCGCTCGCCGCTTCCGCGCTCACGGTGACCGCCTCGGCGCAGGAGGCACAAAAGCGCACGGTGATCACCGCAGCGAAGATGATCGACGTCGCCACCGGCAGGACCACCGAATTTCCCGCGATCTTCACCGAGAACGGCCGCATTACGTCGATCGCTGATGCGCGCACGGTGCGCTGGGGGTCGGACGTCACGCATATCGACCTGTCGGGCAAGACCTTGCTCCCCGGGCTGATCGACATGCACGTCCATCTCGATAGCTCGCCCACTTATGGCGGCTACAACAGCCTGCAATTCACCGACCGCTTCTGGAGCTTCGTTGCCGCCTCGAACGCGCGCGCGATGCTCGATGCCGGGTTCACCACGGTGCGCAACGTCGGTTCCGAAGGCTATAACGACGTCGCATTGAAGCAGGCGATTGCCGAGGGCTGGGCGACCGGCCCGCGCATCGTGCCTGCCGCGCACTCGATCGGCGCGACCGGCGGGCATTGCGACCAGACCTATCTTCCGCCCTCGTTCGGCGCGAAGTCTCCAGCGGTGGGCGATGGCCCCACCGAGCTGCGCCAGAAGGTGCGCGAGCAGCGTAAGTACGGTGCGGAGGTGATCAAGGTCTGCGCCACCGGCGGTGTGTTCTCGCGCAACACCGAGCCCGGCCAGCAGCAGCTCTCCGAAGAAGAGCTGCGCGCGATTGCCGATGAGGCGCATCAATGGGGCCTCAAGGTCGCGGCACACGCGCATGGCGGCGCTGGGATCAAGGCGGCGATCCGCGCCGGGATCGACACCATCGAGCATGCCAGCCTGGTCGATGACGAGGGGATCCGCCTCGCGGCCGAGCGCAAGCAGCCGGTGTGGTTCTCGATGGACATCTTCAACACCGATTACACCCAGGCCGAGGGCGCCAACAACGGCGTGATGGAAGACAATCTGCGGAAGGACCGCGAGATCGCGCAGATCCAGCGTGACAACTTCCGCAAGGCGCACCGCGCAGGCGTGCGGATGGTGTTCGCCAGCGATGCAGGGGTGATGCCGCACGGGCAGGTTGGCGGGCAGTTCAAGGTGATGGTCGAATACGGCATGACCCCGCTCGAGGCGATCCGCGCCGCGACGGTCAACGCCGCCGAGGCGCTGGGCAAGACGCAGGATGTAGGCGCCATCGCGGTCGGACGCTATGCCGACATCATCGCGGTCGACGGCGATCCGCTGGCCGATGTGCGCGAGCTGGAGAGCGTGGATGCGGTGGTGCAGGGGGGCGTGCGCGTCCGCTGAAATGCTGCGCGGTAAACTGCCGCAACATCGGCGGGAATCCGCTTCCCGTGGCGCGGCAGATTGTGCTAATCGGCGCATCCGATCTACTTTGGGGAGAGTAAGATGAGTCTCACTTTGATGGTGGCGCTTGCCATGTCCATGGCGCAGGGCGATCCTGTTGATTCTGCGCGCAAAAGCTTCAACGCCTGCCTGACCACGTTCACCAACGCGGCGCTCGAGGCCAAGAAGACGCCGGCCGATTTCACCAAGGAGGCGAGCAGCGCCTGCGCGGCCGAAAAAACCACGCTGATGGACGCGATGATCAAGTCCGAAATGCAGTATGGCGGCAAAAAGGCGGACGCGGAAAGCTATGCGACCGAGGAAACCCAGATGATCATCGACAGCTATGTCGGCAGCTATGGCGACTATCTGTCGAGCAACATCCGCCACGGCAACTGAGCCGCGGGGCGGGGCTGTGCGCGGGCTGTATCCGCCGATAGAGCCCTATGCGACGGGCACGCTGGATACCGGCGACGGGCATCAGGTCTATTACGAGCGCGTGGGGACACCGGGGGCCAAGCCCGCGGTGTTCCTGCACGGCGGTCCCGGTGGCGGCTGTTCGCCCGATCATCGGCGGCTGTTCGATCCTGCGCTCTATGACGTAATGCTGTTCGATCAGCGCGGCTGCGGGCGCTCTGCTCCGCATGCGGCGTTGAACGCCAACACCACCTGGCATCTGGTCGCCGATATCGAGCGGCTGCGGACGATCGTGGGTGTCGATCAATGGCTGGTGTTCGGCGGTTCCTGGGGATCGACGCTGGCGCTGGCCTATGCGCAGACGCACCCTGCGCGTGTCTCCGAGCTGGTGCTGCGCGGCATCTACACGTGCACCAAGCCCGAACTCGACTGGTTCTACCAGTTCGGCGTGTCGCAGATGTTTCCAGACAAATGGGAGCGGTTCGTCGCGCTGATCCCCGAGGACGAGCGCGGCGACATGCTGGGCGCGTATCATCGTCGGCTGACCGGGGATGATCTGGAACTGCAGGTTGCCGCGGCGCGTGCCTGGAGCCTGTACGAGGGCGAGACGGTGACGTTGCTGCCCGACCCCAGGCTGACAGAGCAGCACGACGATGGTCATTACGCGCTCGCCTTCGCGCGGATCGAGACGCACTATTTCGTCAACGCCTGCTGGCTGGAGCCCGAGCAGTTGCTGCGCAACGCGTCCAGGCTGGCCGCCGTTCCCGGCACCATCGTACATGGCCGGTACGACATGCCGTGCCCCGCGCATTATGCGTGGGCGCTGCACAAAAAGCTGCCGCACATGGACTTCCATCTGGTGGAAGGGGCAGGGCATGCCTATTCGGAGCCCGGCATCCTGAGCCGGCTGGTCGAGGCGACCGATCGTTACGCGGGCAAGGCCTGAGGCCACTCGCGCCGCCGATCAGTTCCCGTGCTTGCGCACCAGTTCGCGCATCGCATCGTCCAGACCCTCGAGCGTCAGCGAATACATCCGATCCTTCATCAAATCCTTGATCATCCGCACCGACTGCGAATAGCCCCACTGGTTCTCAGGCACCGGGTTGAGCCAGGCCGCAGCAGGATAGGTGTTGACCACACGGTTCATCCACACCGCGCCAGCCTCGTCGTTGAAGTGCTCGACCGAGCCGCCGGGATGGCTGATCTCGTAGGGGCTCATCGAAGCATCGCCGACGAAGATCACCTTATAATCGTGCCCGAACTTGTGCAGGATGTCCCAGGTGTTGGTGCGCTCGGTGAAGCGACGGCGGTTGTCCTTCCACACGCCTTCGTACAGGCAGTTGTGGAAGTAGAAGAATTCAAGGTTCTTGAATTCGGTCTTGGCCGCCGAGAACAGTTCCTCGCACAGCTTGATGAACGGGTCCATCGATCCGCCGACATCGAGGAACAGCAGCAGCTTGACCGCATTGTGCCGCTCGGGCCGCATGCGGATATCGAGCCAGCCCTGCCGCGCGGTGCCATCGATGGTGCCGTCGATGTCGAGCTCGTCGGCGTTGCCTTCACGCGCGAACCGGCGCAGGCGGCGCAGCGCGACCTTGATGTTGCGCGTGCCCAGCTGCCGGGTGTCGTCGAGATTCTGGAACTCGCGCTTTTCCCACACCTTGATCGCGCGCTTGTGCTTGCTCTCGCCGCCGATGCGCACGCCTTCAGGGTTGAAGCCGGAGTTGCCGAACGGGCTGGTGCCGCCAGTGCCGATCCACTTGTTGCCGCCCTGATGGCGCTTTTCCTGTTCCTCGAGCCGCTTCTTGAGCGTCTCCATAATCTCTTCCCACGACCCCAGCGCCTTGATCTTCTCCATCTCCTCGTCAGAGAGGAACTTCTCGGCGACCGCCTTCAGCCAGTCTTCGGGAATCTCGGCGGTGTCGTTACCCTGGAAGGTCATTTCCAGGCCCTTGAACACCTTGGCGAACACCTGATCGAACCGGTCGAGCAGCCCTTCGTCCTTCACCAGCGTGGCGCGCGAGAGGTAATAGAACTCCTCGGGGGTGCGACCTATCACCTCGCTGTGCAGCGCCTCGAGCAGGACCAGATGTTCCTTCAGCGACACCGATATCCCGGCGCTGCGCAATTCATCCATGAACGAGAAGAACATCGATCCTCAACCCTTATCCGGCGCTTTCCGTTTGCGTCACCCTTCACGATGGCGACACCCGCTTAATCTGGCAAGTGGCAACAGGGCAGGGCCGTGCGATTTACCCGGCGTTAACCACGGCCCGCTAGGGTTTGCGGATTGCCGTGACAAAGGGACAGTCATGCAGGAGCATCGCATCATCAAGCCTGAAAGCGATGCCATTCAGCAGATGGCCGAAAGCTGCGGCGATTCCGTGATCTGCTCGAGCCAGGTCGGCGGAATTGTCGAAACCGTGCGCCAGCGCATGGCGCTGCTGGGCGAGAAGCGGTCGTATCTCGAGCAGATCGCGCGCAACCTTGCGCAGGAGCAGGAGCAGGTTGTGCTCGCCACAGCCAGTGCGCGCCGGACGAGCCAGGCCGCCTACAGCAACCTGGCGGAAAGCTCTCAGACCATGCAGGTCTCTGCGATGGAGTTGCACGATCTGATCGCGCTGATCCAGGGACTGGGCGAGGACGTCAAGCGCTTCGCCAATGCGATGGCGGATGTCGTGACCGCCAGCCAGACCATCGATTCCATTGCCCGGTCCACCAACATGCTCGCGCTCAATGCCGCGATCGAGGCCGAGCGCGCCGGCGCTGCCGGGGCGACCTTTGCGGTAGTGGCTGCCGAGGTGAAGAAGCTGGCACAGGATACGCGCCAGGCCACCGACAAGATTTCCGGCACGATGCATTCCCTGGGCATCGAGGCGGGACATTTCATGGCGCAGGTCGAGCGCGGGGTCGCGCAGAGCCGCAGCGCGCAACGCCATTTCGAGACGATCGATGCCGCCATCCAGCAGGCGGGCGAGATGGTGCGTGATGTCGCGAGCAAGGCCGATGCCATCGCCGAATCGAGCAATGGCGTCCGCTCGGACACCGGCGAGCTTTGCGACAACCTGTTCGTGTTCATGGGCGATGTTGCCGGCTGCGGCGACCAGCTGGAAGACGCGCTGCACCAGACCACCGAGCTCGAGACGATTTCCAACGTCATGTTCAACCAGCTCGTCCACACCGGGCTGTCGCATCGCGACAATCCCTATGTCGAGACCGCAACCGACACCGGAATCGAGATATGCAGCATCATCGAATCCGCGCTTGTGAGCGGAACGTTGACCGAAGCCCAGCTGTTCGACCGGACCTACCGACCACGCGGCGAGCCGGGGCTGGTGCGCTATGACAACGACTTCAACGACTTCGCCGACAGGCACATCCGCCCGATCCTCGATCGCTTCTGGGGCGCGGGCAAGACCACCTTCGGGGCGGTGATGTCGAATGTGGACGGCTATCTGCCGACGCACATTTCTGAGCGCTCGCACGCGCCCACCGGCGACAGGACGCACGATGCCGCGCACTGCCGCAACCGGATGATCGTGCTCGACCGCACCACGAGCGAGGCGATCGAGCACAAGAACGATGCCTATTATGCCGCCGTCTATCGCTTCGAGCCGCATCCGGGCGAGGTCAGGATCCTGCGCAACATCTTCGTGCCGTTGTGGATCCGGGGCCGCTACTGGGGCAATTTCGAGCTCGCCTATATTCGCTGACGTTGCTGGGTAGCTGCCCGGGGGGGGCGCAAAAGCGGGAGCTGCAGCAGGGCGCTGCCAGCAGTCAGGGCGACAGCAGCCACACTCGATTCAACTTGCGTGATGCCTGCCTCTTGAGCCACTATACTTCAGCAACACGGCGAAGATGACGAGAGACAGTCATGCGTGGTCGAACATTCCGGTCTGCTATTGCAGCTTTTAGCCTTTTAAGCTTGCCTGCAGCAGGCGCAGCGCAGCAGACTGGGGAAGAGACGCCCGATCTCTTCCGGGATGGCATCGAGGTGATCGGCCAGCGCGAGGTCGCGAAGAAAGTCCTCAAGGAAAATCTGCGCGAGTTGATAGCGCCCATTCCGATGTTCGATGTGATCCCGCGCTTCTTCGAGCCGCTGTGCGTCAAGGTGGTCGGAATGGATCCGGATGCCAGCGTGACTATAACGGACCGCATCAATCGAACCGCTCTGGATGTCGGGCTCGACCCGGCCAAGCCGAACTGCAGGGCCAACGCGCTGGTCGTGGTGGTCGACGATCCTCGCGGCCTGTTCGAAAAGATGCTGACGCGCAGGCGCGGTATCGTCGGAATAGCTGAAATGCGCGATGTGCAGACCCGGAACTTGCGCGACGAGTTGCGCGCCCGCAAGCCTGCGGTGGCCTGGAACCTCTCCACCCTGTCCAACAGCAATGGCGCCACGCTCGACGGCGAAGGCTATGTGATCGCGACATCGATCAAGGCTAGCCGCATTGATTCAAATTTCTACCGGCCCAAATCTTTGTCGATCGTGCTGTATGACTCCACCCAGATCAAGAACGTGACGCTCGGCCAGTTGGCCGATTATGCAGCGGTTCATCTGCTTGGCTCACCCAGGCGGCACATCGACTTCGCCAGCGTCGCAGTTCCATCGGTGCTCAGCCTGTTCACGCAGGGGCCCGAGGCCGCCCCTACAGAACTCACCCAATTCGACAAGGCGTATCTTAAGGGCATATACACGCTGGAAGCTGGGGCCCTGCGATCGCGGGTACCCGGCGCGGTGCTGGCGGGCTTTGCGCAGCAGTGCGAGGACCAGCAGGACAGCTGCCGCATGCAACTGAAGAAATAGCCTATTGGCGGGCGGGCCCGCCTGCCTCTGATCCTGACGCGTACGTTGCTGGCCAGGCCGGGATCACCCGCCTGGCGCAACCCCTCAGCTGTTGCGGCGCGACATGAAGGCGAGGCGTTCGAACAGCATCACGTCCTGCTCGTTCTTGAGCAGCGCACCGTGCAGCGGCGGGATTGCCTTGCTGGGGTCGCGCGACTGAAGCACTTCGAGCGGCATGTCCTCGTGCAGCAGCAGCTTCAGCCAGTCGAGCAGTTCGCTGGTCGAGGGCTTCTTCTTGAGGCCGGGCACTTCGCGCACGTCGTAGAAGATCTCGAGCGCCTTCTGTACCAGGATCTTCTGGATGCCGGGGAAGTGCACATCGATGATAGCCTGCATCGTCTCGCGATCGGGAAACTTGATATAGTGGAAGAAGCAGCGGCGCAGGAACGCGTCGGGCAGTTCCTTCTCGTTGTTCGAGGTGATGACCACGATCGGGCGATCCTTGGCCTTCACCAGCTCTTTGGTCTCGTAGACGTAGAATTCCATGCGATCGAGTTCCTGCAACAGATCGTTGGGGAATTCGATATCGGCCTTGTCGATCTCGTCGATCAGCAGCACGGGCAGTTCGGGTGCGGTGAACGCTTCCCACAATTTGCCCTTCTTGATGTAGTTGCCGATGTCGTGGACGCGCTCGTCGCCGAGCTGGCCGTCGCGCAGACGCGCCACGGCGTCATATTCGTACAGGCCCTGCTGCGCCTTTGTGGTCGATTTGATGTTCCATTCGATCAGCGGTGCCTTCGCGGCCTGCGCGATCTGGTGCGCCAGCACGGTCTTGCCGGTGCCCGGCTCGCCCTTCACCAGCAGGGGCCGACGCAGTGCGACGGCGGCATTGACCGCCACCTTCAAATCGTCGGTTGCAACATATTCGCTGGTGCCTTCAAAGCGCATGGGATGGCCTTCCTGCCGCTGTTAACTGGTTGGTTAAGCGATAGGGGGCTGAAGCCAGCTTGGCAAGCGGTCAGAGCGCTGCTGCTTTACGTTTCCGTAAGGCCATGCGTTTTGGAAGCCTAGATGCCGTCCTGCGCACGGCGAAGCTCTGCGCGTTCGCCCAGCATATCCCAGAACTGGCGGTGCTGCTGGAGCATCTGCGACGCGCCGAAGCCGATCGCGCGTCCGATCATTCTGTCGGTGCTCAGTTCGGCCGCGAGCTGGCGTGTGTCGGCCGATGAAGGGAGCGAGGAGAGGCGGACATCGAGCCCGGTGCGCGCGCCGATGAGATCGAGCACCTCGCGCACCGTGATCCAGTCCAGCACCAGCGCAAAGGCGGCGCCGATCGCACAGCCCTGGCGGTCAGACTGCGACAGCGCGTTGAGCGCCCCGCGCAGGTTGATGATCGCTGGGGTGCACCGGTCCTGGCCGGGAGTGCTTGTGATCGGCCCTGCGGCAACAGTCAGCCGGGTGAGCAGCGCGCGCTCGCCGACGAATGCCTCGCATGCATGGGCCAGCCATTTGCCGATATGCGGGTCTGCGGTGCGGGTCGCGGCATAGTCGATCAGACCGGGATAGCGGCCATGCAGCAGGCACAGATAATGCGCGGCATCGGCAAGGTCGATTGCGCGCACCGGGCTGGCCTTGTCGAGCAGGACACCGACAAAGCCGTGCGCAGCGCTGGTGCCCTGCGCCAGCGCGGCATCCAGCGAGCGCAGTGGCGCTGCATCCGGTTGGGCGCGGTCAAAGGCTCCGGGCTGAACAAACGACACGTGGCGGCTTCCCTAAAGTGCTTGGCCCAATCTGCCCCGCCCGAAGGTCCGGCGACACAATTGGTGTGGCAGGCAAGCGGGTCGCACCTGCCTCCACACCGGCACCCTAGCGTGTCGTCCTAAAGAGAAAGTTTACGCAGGCGCAGGTTTATCGCGCCTGGCGATGCTGTTCGTCGAGAAACTGCGCGACATCGGCCAGATCGACATCATGGCACACGAACGTCTGCCCGATCCCGCGCGCGAGCAGGAAGGGCAGGGTGCCGCCCGCCATCTTCTTGTCATGCCGCATATGATCGACCAGCGCCGCGCCATCGGCGGTGACGCCGGCATCGTGCAGCGTGACGGGCATCGCGCAGGCGCCGAAATGCGCGGCGACGCGTTCTGCGTCCGCAAGGTCGCACAGCCCGCGCCGTGCCGAATAGCGCAGCGCCAGCACCATTCCGACACCCACCGCCTCGCCGTGCAACAGCCTCTCGCCAAAGCCGGTGTCGGCTTCCAGCGCGTGGCCAAAGGTATGGCCGAGGTTGAGCAGCGCGCGGCGGTCCTTCGTCTCGCGCTCGTCCTCGCCCACGATCCGCGCCTTGGCGGCGACGCTGGTGACGATGGCGTGATCAAGCACCTGCGGTTCACCTGCCAGCACATCGGCGCCGTGCGCCTCGCACCAGTCGAAGAAGGGCGCATCGTCGATCAGGCCGTATTTGACCACTTCGGCATAGCCTGCGCGCATTTCGCGCGGGGGCAGCGTGGCGAGCACCTGCGGATCGATCAGCACGAATCGCGGCTGGTGGAACGCGCCGACGAGGTTCTTGCCCGCTGCGGTGTTGATCGCGGTCTTGCCGCCGACCGAGCTGTCGACCTGTGCCAGCAGGGTGGTCGGCACCTGGACGAAGTCGCAGCCGCGCTTGACGATCGATGCGGCAAAGCCGGTGAGATCGCCGATCATCCCGCCGCCCAGCGCGAAGATGGTATCGCTTCGCTCGATGCCTGCGCCGAGAAGCCAGTCGGTCAGCCGCGCCAGCTCGGCCCAGCTCTTGCTTGCCTCGCCAGCGGGTACGACATGCAGTTCCGCTGCGATGCCTGCGGACTCGAGCTGCGCGGCGATGCGGGGCCAGTGGTGCCGGGCCACTGTGCTGTCGGTGACCCACAGGCTGCGGCCGCGCTTTGCCCAGGGAGCGATATGCGTTGCCACGTCGTCCAGCGCCCCTGCCTCAACGTCAATATCGTAGCTGCGCTGGCCCAGCGCGATATTCAGCCGTGCCATCGGGCAAGTGCCTCCAGAATAGTGAGAACGGTGCGGTGGTGCGGGCCATCCTTGCTCCGCACATGGATCTGCGCCTGCGCATAGACCGGATTGCGGACCTCGGCGAGCTTGGCCAGGACTTCGCCCGGATTGCCGTTCTTGAGCAGCGGACGGGTGTTGCGGCGGCTGACGCGCTCGACCAGCGTAGCAAGGTCGGCATCCAGCCAGATCGCGATCGCGCCCTGCAGGATCAGCGCGCGGGTCTGGTCGTTCATGAACGCGCCGCCCCCGGTGGCGATAACGCGCGGCACGCCATCGATCAGCCGCGAGATCACCCGGCGCTCGCCATCACGGAAATAGGGCTCACCGAAACGCTCGAAGATTTCCGAGATGGTCATCTGCGCCGCAGTTTCGATCTCTTCATCGGCATCGACGAAGTCGATCCCCAGATCGGTGGCCAGCCTCTTGCCGACGGTGGACTTGCCGACGCCCATCAGCCCGACCAGCACCAACGGCCGGTCCAGCCATTGCATGATGGCGCCTGCAAGCTTCGCGGGGTCTGATTTTCGGTTCTGCAGCATTGCCGCGCAGCCTATAAATAGGCTAGGCGGTGGCGCAAGTTTTCTAGACACTTCACGGAGCATATGTCGGCCATGGCCATTTTGGGACAGAATTACCGGCAGCGCAGGCGGCCCAAGGGACCGCTCATCCTGGTTGCACTGGCTGTTCTGGTTGTCGCGTTCCTGGCGTTCGCCTATTCGCGCGGTGGCGAGGTTCCCACCGCACGCGTCGAAAAGCAGATCGCACTGCCAACGGCAGCGGCGTCCAACGCCGCCACGGCGCAGCCCGAGGGCTGATCGCGATGCGGCGGGGAATGCTGCTGGCCTGTGCCAGCCTGATGGCGGTGGCGTTTGTATCTGCTCCGGTGATCGGACAGAACGAAGCGCCGGAGTCGCTGCTGCCCCCTGGGTTCAACGATCCCGCGCCTGCGCCGTCGCAGTCCGAACCGCCGCCCTTGCCCGAGCCCGGCCGCACCGGACCCCAGGCTCCCGTCGTCCCCGGCACGCCGCCCCCGCTGGTCCCCCTGCCTTCGCTGGCAGGCCAGGACGAAAGCGACGAGGCGCTGAGCGAGGAACTCGCTGCGTTGCAGGAGCAGCTTGCAGAACAGCTCGCGCTCACCCAGGCGCTGCCACCCAGCGCGCGCCGTTCGCTGGACCTCATCGGCCCCTTGAGCCAGGCCAATGGCGGTTTTGCCGCGTCCTCGCTCGGCAATATCGGCGGACGCTATGCCCAGACGCTGGTGCGCCGCACCGGTGGGCGGATCGTGTCGCGCTGGGCCTCGCTGGGCCTGCAGAAGCTGCTGCTGAGCGAACTCAACACTCCGCAGGGGATCAACGGCGCAAACTGGGCTGCTGAACGGGCGGCATTGCTGCTGCGCATCGGATCGGCCGATGGCGCGGTGCGCATGGTGCAGGCGATCGATCCGCCCGCCGCGACCCCGCGCTTGCTCGATGTGGCGCTGGCCAGCTATGTTTCCGCCGCTGATCCGCTGGGCATGTGCCCGCTGCTGCCCTTCGCCCGTGACACCGCAAAGGGCAAGGAATGGCAGCTGATCCGCGCGATCTGCTCGGGCTTCTCCGGAGAGGGAAGCTCGGCGCGCGAACAGATCGATCGCGCCCGCCGCCAGAGCGGCATGGACCGGATCGATGTGGTGCTGGCAGAAAAGATCGTCGGAGCAAGCCTCAACGGCAGGCGCGCAGTGACGGTGCAGTGGGATGACGTGAACCAGCTCACGCGCTGGCGTTTCGGGCTGGCGCTGACCGCCGGGATCGAGCCTCCCGAGGCGCTGTACGCCAGTGCCGACCGCAACTATCAGGCGTGGCGCGCGCGCGCGCCGATGGCGCCGCTGGCCTCGCGCGTGCAGGCGGCAGACATGGCCGCTGCGATGGGCGTGCTTTCCAGCCGCGACATGATCGATCTGTACGGCGCGACATTTGACGATCCGGGCACCGATGATGCGCTGCGCGATCGCATGGCGCTGCTGCGCACCGCCTATGTCGCTGCCGATCCCGATGACCGGGTGCGCGCGATGCAGGCGCTGTGGAACCGGTCCGAAAACGCGTTCGTGCGCTATTCTGCGCATGTCCTGACCGCCCACGCGGCAGCGCGCGTCGCTCCGTCGGAAGACGTCGGTGATGCTGCCGATGACCTTATCGTCTCGATGGTGTCGGCGGGCTTCGATACCAGCGCGGCGCGCTGGACCGGGATCGTGTCCGAAGGCAGTCTGGGCTGGGCCGTGCTCGCGCTCGCTTCGCCGGGGCGCTCGCCGCTGGAATCATCGGAAGTCAGCAGCTTCTTCGACAATGACGAGAGCGCGAACGCACGCAAGAGCGCGTTTCTGGTTGCGGGCCTGGCTGGGCTCAACCGGATCAGCACCGCCGATCGCGATTCGCTGGCCGAGGACCTGGGCATCCGGCTGGGCGGCGAAACCCGCTGGACCCGGGCGATCCGCGCCGCCGCATCGCAAGGCAATGATGGGCTGGTGACGCTGCTGGTCGCGATGGGCATGCAGGGCGACGACTGGTCGGCGATGACCCCGCGCCAGCTGTTCCACGTCGTTTCGGCGCTCCGCATCGCCGGGCGTCAGGCAGAGGCCCGGATGATCGCTGCAGAAGCTGTCAGCCGCGCCTGACCGATGGCAGGCGACGACGCCCGTCTGATCGACCGCTTTCTGGAAATGATGGCCGCAGAGCGCGGCGCGGCCGCGAACACGCTCGCCGCGTATCGCCGCGACCTCGAACAGGCGTCCGATGTGCTGGCAGGTGCGCTGGTGCAGGCGGGGGAGGCGGGGTTGGCCCGTCTGGACCATCACTGGCGCGATCTTGCCTCGAGCACCGTCGCGCGCAAATCCTCTGCGCTGCGTGGCTTTTTCGCCTTTCTGCAGGATGAGGGGCTGGCGGAGGCCAGTGCGGGCAACGCATCCACGGCGATTGCTCGCCCGAAAGTGCAAAGACCGCTGCCCAAGATCCTGAGTCACGACGATATTGCCCGGCTGTTCACGCTGGCAGAAGAGCGCGCGGCGGCGCCAGAGGCAAGGCCATCGGACCTGCGGCTGCTCGCGCTGATCGAGCTGCTCTATGGATCGGGTTTGCGCGCCAGCGAGTTGGTCAGCCTGCCGCGTGCGGCGGCCAGCATCGGGCGACCGTTGCTGGCAATCACCGGCAAGGGCGACAAGCAGCGGCTGGTGCCGATCTCGGGCCGCGCGCGCGATGCGCTTGCGCGCTGGCTGGCAGTGAGCACGGTCGAGACGCGCTGGCTGTTCCCCTCGCGCACCGGGCATATCAGCCGCATCCGCTTGTTCCAGCTGATCAAGGACTTCGCCGCCAGCGCGGGGATCGATCCGGCACGGGTGAGCCCGCATGTGCTGCGCCACGCCTTTGCCACGCATCTGCTCGAAGGCGGCGCGGATCTGCGCACCTTGCAGACCTTTCTGGGCCATGCCGATATCGCGACCACCCAGATTTACACCCATGTCGACAGCAAAAGGCTGGTCGAGCTGGTCAATCGTCGCCACCCGCTTGCGCAGATGAACCTTGCCGACAGGCAGCGGCGTGGCTAGCAGGGCAGGACTATGACCATGACAAGCTATCTGGAATTCGAAAAGCCGATCGCCGCGCTTGATGCGCGCATCGCCGAATTGCGCGAAACCGCCGACACCGGCGAGATCGATATCGACAGCGAGATTGAGCGGCTCGCGGCCAAGTCGCGCAAGCTGCTGGCCTCGACCTATGCCGGGCTGACCCCCTGGCAGAAGACGCTCGTTGCCCGGCATCCCGCGCGCCCGCATTTCAAGCATTATGTCGCAGGGATGTTCGACGAGTTTCTGCCGCTGGCAGGCGACCGAGCCTTTGGCGACGACAAGGCAATCATGGGCGGCTTTGCGCGCATGGGCGAACAACGCCTGGTGGTCATCGGGCACGAAAAGGGCGACACCACCGAAAGCCGCATCCGCCACAATTTCGGCATGGGCAAACCCGAAGGCTATCGCAAGGCGATCCGCCTGATGGACCTGGCAGACCGGTTCGGGCTTCCCGTGGTTACATTGGTCGACACCTCGGGCGCGTTTCCCGGCGTGCAGGCCGAGGAGCGCGGTCAGGCCGAGGCGATTGCCCGCTCGACCGAGCGCTGCCTTTCGCTGGGCGTGCCGATGGTCTCAGCGATCGTCGGCGAAGGCGGATCGGGCGGCGCGGTGGCGCTTGCTTCGGCCGAGCGCGTGCTGATGTTCGAACATGCGGTCTATTCGGTGATCTCGCCCGAAGGCTGCGCCTCTATCCTGTGGCGGACCGCAGACCGTGCGGCAGATGCTGCCGAAGCGATGCAGGTGACCGCAGCCGATCTCAAGCGGCTCAACGTCATCGACCGGATCGTCAAGGAACCCGTGGGTGGCGCGCATCGTGATTCGGCGCAGGCGATCCAGGAACTGGCCAAGGCAGTCCGCGAGGAACTGGAAACGCTCAAGAAGCTGAGCCCGCTCGAGCTGCGCGCGGCGCGCGAAGCCCGCTTCCTGGCAATCGGCGCACTTTGATCTCGATGTAAATTCGCGCAACCGCACGCGGTCTGCGTCGTTGTGGCGACAAGCCCGTTTGATCATGGTGCCCGCACAGGGCATCATGCGATCGATCGGCACAGACAAAACGACCGACAAGGAGGGTGCGATGGCACGGCGGATGAAGGTTTTTGCGTTCACGGTTGCAGCGGCTATGGGGACGACCGCGCTGCTAACGGGCGCACTGGCGCCCAAGGCAGAGGCGCTGGTTGCGCAGGCCCAGTCGATCACCGCTTCGGAAAAGCGTCAGGGCGCAGAGGTGCATCCCAAGCTGCTCGAGGAATTCGGCGGTGCGTACCAGGTGGCGCAGACCTCCTATGTCGTTCAGGTCGGCAAGGGCATTGCGGTGCAATCGGGCCTTGGCAACGCGCGCGACGACTTTACCGTCACGCTGCTCAACTCACCGGTCAACAACGCCTTCGCGATTCCCGGCGGCTATGTCTATGTCACCCGGCAGCTGCTGGCGCTGATGAACGACGAGGCCGAATTGGCCGGTGTTCTGGGGCACGAGGTCGGCCATGTCGCGGCGCGCCACTCCGAAAAGCGACAAAAGGCGGCGCAGCGCAACAGCATCATCGGGCTGCTCGGCCAGATCGGCGCGGCGGTGCTGCTGGGCGATGGCGCGGCAGGCCAGCTTGGCCAGCAGGTGTTCGGCACCGGGACACAGCTGCTGACGCTGAAATACTCGCGCAAGCAGGAAGAAGAGGCCGACGATCTGGGCGTGCGCTATCTCAGCAGCGCAGGCTATGACCCCAGGGCGCTCTCCTCGATGCTGGGGTCGCTTGCGGCGCAGCAGGCGATCGATGCCCGCGCACAGGGCGGCAACGCCCGCTCTGTGCCCGAATGGGCAAGCACCCACCCCGATCCCGCCCGCCGCGTGACGCGCGCAGCGACTGTCGCCAGCCGGTTCAGCGGAACCCAGCGCAACCGCGACGTGTTCCTCTCGCGGCTCGATGGGCTGCTCTATGGTGATGATCCCAAGCAGGGCATGGTGCAGGGCAGGGAGTTCCTGCATCCTGAGCTGGGGCTGAAATTCTCTGTCCCGCAAGGATACGCCATGCAGAATGGCACCAGTGCTGTGTCGATCAGCGGCCAGTCGGCGCAGGCGCAGTTCACCATGGGCCAGTTCTCGGGCGACCTCACGCGCTATGTCGATCAGGCATTCCGTGCGGTGGGTGGCGAACAGCAGCTGAATTACGGGCAGATCCAGCGGACCACGGTCAACGGCCTGCCCGCGGCCTATGCCACCGCGCGCGTCGCCGCCAATCGCCAGACGCTAGATGTGACCATCTTCGCGTACAGCTTCGGCAACAACCGGGCCTATCATTTCGTTGCGATTACGCCTGCCGGGCAGAGCAACCTGTTCACGCCGATGTATCAGTCGGTGAAGCGGCTTTCCGGCGCCGAAGCCTCGGCGATCAGGCCGCGGCGGCTGCGGGTGGTGACCGTCCAGCGTGGCGACACCGTGCAGTCCATGGCTGCGCGCATGGCCTATGACGATCTGCGGGCCGAGCGCTTCGTCGCGCTCAACGGGCTGGCATCCGGCGCCACCCTTACCCCCGGGCAGAAGGTCAAGATCGTCAGCTATTGAGCGCGGCGAACATACAAAAAAGGGCGGCATCACTGCCGCCCTTTTCCGTTTGGCTATGGCCGTAAGGCTTAGCCGGTGGTCAGCTTGGTGCTGACGGTGTTGAAGGTGCTGGAGAGGTTGGTTCCCAGCGAGCTCATCGCGGTGATGGCTGCAACGGCGATCAGGGCGGCGATCAGGCCGTATTCGATGGCGGTGGCGCCCTTCTTGTTGCCGAGAATGTTGCGAATGGTCTTCATGTCAGGTCTCCTGTTCGAGGTCTTCACTTCCCCGTCCCATCTTCACGCATGCCGATTGGACAAGACCGGGAGTAAAACTAAATGCTTACGATATTCCTAAGATTGATCGGGGTGTCTGAAATTCCGACACCTTACTCTTCCTTGGGGACGATATTGGTTTTGACGTAGCCCCACATGCTGATGGTGTTGCCGGCTACGGAGTTGATGGCGGTCATGCAGGCGATAGCCACCAGAGCCACGATCAAGCCGTATTCAATGGCGGTTGCACCGCGTTTTGATTTGGCCAATTGAGCAAAGAAATGGCGCATGGTGGTTCCGAAACTAGCCGGGGACCCGCTTGCCCCAACCGCAGATTTGCAAAATCCCGTTTCCAAAAGGTTAAAACAGGCATGCGAGATGGAAATTAATCCGACACTCTTCCCCGTGGTGGCGGCATTGCTGGTCGATGGAGCTGGCAGGCTGCTGGTGCAGCAGCGCCCGCCCGGCAAGATGATGGCAGGGCTGTGGGAGTTTCCCGGTGGCAAGATCGAGCCGGGAGAGACGCCAGAGGCGGCGTTGGCGCGCGAACTGGGCGAGGAGCTGGGCATCCAGGTAGCAGTAGCCGACCTGACACCGCTGACCTTTGCGAGCGATGCGCTGGGCACGCGCCATCTTATCCTGCTGCTGTACCGTTGCGATAGCTGGATAGGCGAGCCGGAGCCGCTGCACGCCAGCACGATTCGCTGGGTCACCGTCGACGATTTGCGTGCGCTGGATATGCCGCCGGCCGATCTTCCGCTGCTCGGCGCGATCGAACAATCCCTGCGCCATCGGGGTGGCGCGCAATAAAGCGACATGCGGCCCAAAAAGGTGTTGCCATCCCGCAGGCCGCTGACTATGTCGCCAACTCCAACGCGCCCGTAGCTCAGCTGGATAGAGCATCAGACTACGAATCTGAGGGTCGGACGTTCGAATCGTTCCGGGCGCACCATTCCCCCCAAAAGGGGAAAGTGGACTGAAAAGGCGGGCAGCTTGCCCGCCTTTTTCTGTTTGGGCACATGGTCGCCCTGATGGGTCAATATAGTTTCATTTGACACCATTTTGTCTGCAGGGTATTCCTGTGCGCACAGCAACCGCGCATGGAGGATGATCTCATGGCCGACCTTTTCGAAAACCCCCTGGGCCTGGACGGGTTCGAGTTCATCGAGTTCTGCGCACCGCAAAAAGGTCTGCTCGAGCCGGTGTTTACCGCTATGGGCTTCACCCGCATCGCCCAGCATCGCTCCAAGGACGTCCATTTGTGGCGCCAGGGTGATATCAACCTGATTGCCAACTATGAGCCGGCAAGCCCGGCTGCGTATTTCGCTGCCGAACACGGCCCGTCGGCCTGCGGCATGGGCTTTCGCGTACAGAACGCGCGCATCGCCTATCGCGAGGCGCTGGATCGCGGTGCAGAGCCGGTCGAGACCCGCACGGGGCCGATGGAACTGCGGCTGCCCGCGATCCGCGGCATCGGTGGCGCGATGATCTATCTGGTCGATCGCTATGCCAGCCTCGAAAACCCCGAAGCGCTTTCGATCTACGACATCGATTTCGAATATCTGCCCGGCGTCGATCGCCATCCGGTGGGCGCGGGCTTCAAGATGATCGATCACCTCACGCACAATGTCTATGGCGGCCGCATGGACCATTGGGCGAAATTCTACGAGCGCGTCTTCAACTTCCGTGAAATCCGCTTCTTCGACATCAAGGGCGAATATACCGGGCTCACCAGCCGCGCGATGACCGCGCCCGATGGCAAGATCCGCATTCCGCTGAACGAGGAAGGCGCGAAAGGCGGCGGCCAGATCGACGAGTTCCTGCGCGCCTACAATGGCGAGGGCATCCAGCACATCGCCTTCATCTGCGACGACCTGATCGGCTGCCTCGACCGCATCAGGGCGATGGGCGCGCCGCTGATGACGCCGCCGCCGGGCACCTATTACGAAGCGCTTGAAGAGCGCTTGCCGGGCCATGGCGAGCCTGTGGAAGAACTGCAGTTGCGCGGCATCCTGCTTGATGGATCGACCGAGAACAACGATCCGCGGCTGCTGCTGCAGATATTCGGCCAGCCGGTGATCGGCCCGGTGTTCTTCGAGTTCATCCAGCGCAAGAAGGACGAAGGCTTCGGCAACGGCAACTTCACCGCTCTGTTCAAGTCGATGGAAGAGGACCAACTGCGCCGCGGCGTGCTCAAGGTTCAGGAACCGGCGGAATGACCGCACCGTTCTCACTCTCGCGCATCCACCACGTCGCTTATCGCTGCAAGGACGCCAAGCAGACGGTGGAATGGTACGAGAAGGTGCTGGGCATGACCTACACCAGCGCGTTCTCGGAAGATCATGTGCCGTCCACCGGTGCCTATGATCCGTACATGCACGTCTTCCTCGATTGCGGCGGCGGCAACGTGCTGGCGTTCTTCGAACTGCCCGAGCAGCCCGAAATGGGCCGCGACGCGAACACCCCCGAATGGGTACAGCATATCGCGTTCGAGGTCGCCGATCTCGCCGCGCTGAACGCCGCCAAGGCGCATATCGAGGGGTTGGGCATCGACGTGCTGGGGCCGACCTTCCACGGCATTTTCCGCTCGATCTATTTCTTCGATCCCAATGGCCACCGCGTCGAGCTCGCCTGTAATATCGGCAAGCCCGAGCATTATGCCGAGCTCAAGCGCGTGGCCCCGTTGATGCTCGACGAGTGGAGCCGCACCAAAAAGGCTCCGCGGCATGCCGACTGGTTGCACAAGGATCCCGATGCGGCCTAAGGGTCTGCGTCATGACCTTTGAAGATCAACTGGAACGCTATTTCGGGACGCGCGATCCTGCCGCCACTGCCCCGCAGGCGGTGGATGCGGCGATCGAGCGGATGCAGGTCGACCTGGGCTTGGCGACCGTTGCGGGCGAGCGCTTCGCCATCTGGTGCATGCTGTTCATGTTCAGCCAGGCCCCGGATATCGACGCGACCTTTGCCGACCGCTCGGAGCGCGATCTGGCGCGGGACTTCATCGAAATGTCGGAACAGGCAGGGGAGGCACCCTGAACATGGCCGAGATTATCAACCTACGCCAGGCGCGCAAGGCGCACAAGCGCAAGCAGGCCGAAACCACCGCCGCAGCAAACCGCGCGAGGTTTGGCCAGACCAAGGCGGAGCGCACCACGAACGCGGCCGAGAGCGACCGCGCGGCAGGGCTGCTCGACGGCGCGCGGCTGGAGAAGGACTGATGCGCTCGACCTCCGATTCCGTCAGCGTGCGGCTGTACCTGCTCGATGGTGACGTCGAGGGCGGGGCAACCAGCAGCCTGTTCTACGGCCCGCTGGCAGAGGCGCTGCACATCGCCGCGCAGCAAAGCGCCGAGGTTCAGGAAGGCCTGTACATCGCCACAGATAACGACGTCGTCGCCTATCTCGACCTGATCGAGGAGTAAGCGGCGCCCGGTCAGGCCTGGCGCGCGACCTCGAGAATGCAGTCGGCAAACCCTTGCGGATCATCCTCCTGGATGAAGTGACCGCCGCTCAGCGGGCGATGCTTCTGTCCGGCGGTCCCCGGCACGCGCCCGACGAACAGTGCGTCGCCGCCACGGGTGATGGGATCGCGATCGCTGAAACAGCACAGGAACGGCTTTTCCCACCGGTCGAGAATCTCCCAGGCCTTGAGCTGGTCGGGCACCGCGACATTGGGGCCCAGCGGCACGAAGCTGGGGAAGATACGCGCGCCTGCCTTGAAGCTGCCATCGGGGAAGGGGGCGTCGTAGGCCGCGATCTCGGCGTCTGACAGCGTGCGTGCGGTGCCCTTGGCGATGATCTTGCCGATCGGAAACACCGGGCTCCATTTGGAAAACGCGCGCCAAATCGCAAAGGCACGCGGCGCATCCTGGCCTGCGGGCAGGCCGCCATTGGACAGCACGACGCCGTTGAAGCGTCCGGGCATTTCGGCGACCAGACGAAGACCGATCAGCGATCCCCAGTCCTGGCATGCCAGAGTGATGTTGGTGAGATCGAGCTTCTCGATCCACCGCCGCATCCAGGCGACATGCCGCGCATAGCTGTAATCGCTCTTGAGCGCGGGCTTGTCCGATTTGCCGAAGCCCACCAAGTCGGGCGCGACCACGCGCAATCCCGCATCTGCCACCGGGCCGATCATGAATCGGTAGAGATAGCTCCAGCTCGGCTCGCCATGCATCATCAGCACAACCGGCGCATCGCGCGGGCCTTCGTCGACATAGTGGATTCGCAGGCGCGTGCCATCGGTGGCGTCGGCGATCTCCGCGTAATGCGGCGCGAACGGAAAATCGGTGATCCCCGCAAACCTGCTGTCGGGCGTTCTCAAAACGCGCATGTCATCTCCCGCATTCGCGCCAAGTTATGGCATATCATATGACATATGATTGGCGGGCGGACAATGGGTCTGCGCGGGGGCTTGCATTGAACGTGGAGGACGGGCGACCACATTCCCGCGGTTGCACGCTTGCGGGCTTGGGGTCAGGAGAACCTGTCGGCCAGCCTCAGCAGGTCTATCCGGTTGCGGATCTTGGTTCGGTCGAAGATCTGCGCCAGAAACACACGCGCGGTGTTCTTGCTGATGGACATCAGGTTGGCTGCGTCATCGAGCGAATAGACGTGCCGCAGGAACTTGAGCAGTTCGGCCTGGCGCCGGGTCAGCCCGAATGCCCCCATGAACACCTTTTCGGGTTCTGCAGGGTGCCGGACATAGGTGACGGTGATGCTCGCCAAGCGGGTCGAGTCCTCTCCCACCACCGCCGAAATGTGCACAACGGAATCGGTCAGATCCCCCTTGTGTGCCAAGGGCGTCGAATCGTGCGGCGGCAGGTTGTGCAGGACATTCATCAGCGCCGCCTGGAAGTCGGCCGGCAGTGCGCCCAACTGGCCCTCGTCGCCCAGCCTGGCCAGCCCCGTCATCGCCAACAGGTACCGCGTCATGCCACCGGCATCGACCACCATCAGGTTTTCGTCCACGCACAGCTGGAACGAGTCAATGTTGCGCAACGGCGTAAACGGCCGGTCGGTCGCGCCACCGTTGCGGATGTCCATGCGCAGCATGGAGTTCACCATGTTGAACTTGTGGTAGAATTCCGTGAAAAATCCCATCAGTCCATTCTGGCTGCTGCTCGACTTGTCACGGTGCACAGCCATGACGATCCGGGCATTGTCGACACAGGGCAGGACCAGCACTGCGGCATTGCGTGGCGCATTGGCGGTTTCCAGCCACGACCAGAATTCGCTGTTGTGACCCTGTAGGCTCGATTGCTGGATTTCGTCGTCGAAGATGACGCCGTTCTTGCCATAGGCCTGGACATATTCCAGTCGTGGATCGACCTGGGCATAGTGCTCGGCATAGGCATCCACGACCGCCTGGTCGAAGCCATAGGCTCCAAGAGATGTGATCGACTGGCCGTCCCCCAGGATCAGATCCATGGTCATGGCTTCGGCGCCGACGATCTCGCTCATCGACTTGAGCGACTGTGACCAGCTGATATTCCCCAGGGCCGCTTCGGCAATATATTCGTCCAGCCTGTCGAACTGGTTGGAAATGACAATCATCGGGTCGTCGTCATCCGTCCGTCGAGGATCGAACCACTGTGTATTCGTCGCGGCCCTCGATCGAGACGATGAGCTTGACGCGCCAATCGTCGGATCCGCCAAAGCGGATGTTGCTGAGCACCCTGCCTGCATCGCTCAGATTGCTGAACGAGCTTGTGTTCGCAGTGCGGTTAGATGTGCCTGATTCAGACTCGATCCGGAAGTGCCCCGAACAGGCGCAAGCCCCGGCGGCGACCACCCTGGCACTGACCAGCGGTCCATCCTTTTCCACGATGAGGGAGATCGGCTGATCCGGCAGGCTGCTCATGGCTGGGGCACTCTCATCGATCGAGGGGGAGGCACCGGCAGAGCCGGGGTGCATCGCTGCAGCGGTCATGGCAGCAAGCCAGGGCCAGTTATCGGGGAGGCTGGGCATTGACCACTCCAAGGATAGCATCGATGGCGTCGGTCGCCTCGGCAGGAATCTGGGATTCGGCATCGTCCTGCGGCGGCAGGCTTGCGCCTTGCCCCGCGCTCGCCACCGCCGCGATCGCGAGATCGTCATTGGTCAGCTCTGCATTGCGTCCTGCGGCTAGCCGCCGCGCCGCGCCATCGGTGGCATCGACCGAGGTCGGCACCGTGTATTGCTGCGCGAGCAGGCGCTGTTCGGCCGAAAGCTGCGGCCGGGTCCTTCCCGGAAACTCTCCTGCGCGGCTTTCGAGCGTCTTGGAGCAGATATCGGGGCTCTGCAAACCTTGCTCTTCGTCGCACGCATCCGATCCCTCGAGCCTCTGCAGCGAAAGCTGGCCAGCATCCTGCCCTGGAGCGCTCAGCTGCGGGGGCGGGGAGGGGCGGGTGGAGCGGCTGGGAACCTGAATGGCTCCGGTCAGGCCGTCATTGTCGGGGCGCACGCCCCCAATCGCGGGGACCTGAAGCGATCGATCGGACGGCATCGCCTGATCACTGGATACCGCCATGCGGCGATCCTTGTCTTCTTTGGGCGCAGATGCTGGCGCGTCGGACTCCTGCGCCGAAGCACCAGGCAGCCACTGAGTCGACCAGACCGCAAACAGCACCAGCAGCACCAAGAGTGTAAAGCGCTTCAACTGCCGCAAGCTCGGAACATACCGATCCACGATCCGGGTTGAAAGCTGCTGTGCCATCAACTGCCCCCGTTGGATTGCACGATGGAGATTGCCTGGTTGCCACTCTGCACGATCTGCAGATCGGAAAGGCCGGTGCCGTCCTGAACCCAGCGCAACTGGTTGGCTGCTCCGTTCTGGGTTGCGGTCATGGCGTTGTTGTCACCCGTCTGGATCAACTCGGCGCGGTTTTCAGACCCTGTCTGCTGTAGCTGCATCTGGTTACCCGAACCGTGCTGGGCAAGAATTGTTCCGTTCATGCCACTTGAAGTAGCAGATTGGTCGAGAAGGATGGCATTGTTTTCGCCGTTCTGTTCGATCAGCGCAATATTACTGCCACCGACTTCGGCGTCCTGCACGATAACAGCGCTGTTGAGGAGGCCGGTCTGGTCGAGTTCAAGATAGGCAAGGCCAGAGCCGGTCTGATTGACGCGGGCCATGTTGGCCTCGCCGTCCTGCGCGATATCCGAAAACTGGTTGCTCGAGCTCTGGCTGATGCTGGCCTGGTTTTCATCGCCCACCTGCGTAACGAACGCGCTGGTGCGGACGGGATTGGGACGGGCAATTTCGATAGGCTGCAGGTCTGCGCTGGCGCTGCAGGTGCCGGTCACGATGCCGGCGCAAGGGTTGGCGGCGGGATCCTGTGCCCATGCGACTTGCGAGCACATGACAAAGGCCACTGCGGTCAGTGTCAGCTTTGAAATGGATGTCCGCATGAAACCTGTCCTTGAAAAGTGTCGGTGCGATCCTGCTCCCGGGAGACCGGAAGCAGGATCACGACCGCTAGTCAGGTCTTAAAGACCCTGGGTAACCACGGCGATGTGGTTGGTACCGCCCTGGTTGATGAACGATTCGTTCGAGTTGGAGTTCTGCGTGACGCTTGCCGCATGACCCGATCCGGTCTGGATGATCTGCGACAGGTTGTCTTCGCCCAGCTGGGTCACGTTGGCCGTCTGGTCGCTGCCACCCTGGTTGATGCTGGAGGTGTTGTCCGAACCGTTCTGGAGAACGTTGGCGTTGAGCAGCACTGCGCCGCCATTGCCGGTCTGCGTCACGGTGCTGGTGTTGAAACCGTTGCCGCCCTGCGAGACATTGGCCGAGAGGCTGGTGCCCTGCTGGTTGGTCAGCGCGCGGTTGGCGTTGGAGATCTGAGTGATCGACGCGGCGTTATCGCTGCCGGTGTCGCCACCCTGGATGATCTGGGCGCCGAACGCAAAGCCGCCGCCACCAACGTTGAGCGATCCGACCTGAGAGATCGTCGCGCTCTGGTTTTCACCGCGCTGCAGGGTCTGAGCGGTGTTGTCGTTGCCGCCCTGCGTGATGCTTGCCACCTGGTTTTCACCGAAGCCGGTATCGAACAGTCCACCGAGGAAGCCGCCGCGGTCACGACCCTGATCGACTTCGGCGGAGTTGCCGCTGCCGGGCTGGGTGATCGTTGCAGTCTGGTCTTCACCGCGCTGTGCGATGACGGCCGAGTTGTCGCTGCCTGCCTGGGTGACGAGAGCGTTGTGGTTGCGACCAACTCCGCCACCCTGATCGACGGTCGCGGTGTTCACGTCGCCGGTCTGGATGATGTCGGCATTTTCGTTGAAGCCGCGCTGCACGATGGTTCCGGTGTTCTGGAAGCCGTCCTGACGAACATCGGCAGTGTGGTCGGAGCTGGCATTGGCGCCCTGATCGATCGAGGCGATGTTGTCGTTTCCGCCCTTCTGCTCGATGAACGCTTCATGCAGACCGCCAGCCTGACGCACGGTGGCATCGTTTCCAGCGCTCAGCTGAACAACGCCAGCTGCAGTGCTGCTGCCCACGCCGTTGCCGGCACCACCCTGGATGATGTCGGAATCGTTGTCGTCGCCTTCCTGCAGGACATTGGCGACGTTGGCGCCAAGGCCGGTCTGGACCAGCGTCGAGTCATTGAATTCGCCGCTCTGCGTGACGACGGCCTGGTTGAGGCCGCTGCTCTGCGTCAGGATCGATTCGTTGTTGTCGCCGCTCTGGTCGACATCGGCGGTGTTCAGGTTGCCCGACTGGGTGACGGTGGACTCATTGTCCAGGCCGCTCTGGTTCACGTCGGCATCGTCAAGATCGCCGCTCTGGGTGACCAGCGAGTCGTTGCCACCGGTCGACTGCGTAACGGTCGCGGTCGAGAAGTCGTTGGTCTGGACGACGCGCGAGAAGTTGTCGACGCCCGACTGGGTGACTTCGGCGGTGTTGTTGTCATCGCTGCTGCCGGTGCCGTTGTCCTGAACGATTTCCGATTCATTGAAATCGCCTGACTGGGTCAGCGTGGCGTTGTTGGTGTCACCACCCTGGGTGATGGTCGACTTGCCGTTGCTGCCGCTCTGGCCGACGGTTGCGCCGCCGTCCTGGCCGGTCTGGGTGACGGTCGAGGTGTTGTTCTGGGCCATCGCGGGAACCGCGGTGAGGAGTGCCAGCGACGATGCGCTGAGGAGAAGAAGCTTTTTCATTTGATTTATCCCTGTTTGAGAGGTCGGCCGGCGTTCCCGTCGGGAGACGCCGACCAGTTCTCGGATTAGTTCACGCCGCCGACGCCGCTCTGCGACACGATCGCAGAGTTGCTGTTGCCGGACTGGTTGATCGTCGAGGTGTTGTTGGTGCCGGTCTGCGTCACATCTGCGATGTTGGCATTGCCGGTCTGAAGGATGGTCGATTCATGGCCAGAGCCAGTCTGCGACACATCCGCGAGGTTATCGATGCCCGACTGGGTGATTTCACTATCGTTGAAATCACCATCCTGGGTGCTGCTCGCAACATTTGCGGTCAGCGCCGTGGTCGAGAAGCCAGTCTGCGTGATCGATGAGGTGTTACCTTCACCGTCCTGCTCGATTGAGGCATCAGCACCGATAGCGAACTGAGCCGGGTTGGCCGAGAAGCCAGCCGAGATCTGATCGATGAACGCGCTGTTGGTTGCGCCGCCGGCATTGTTCTGCGTCACGTTTGCAACTGCACCACCGTTCTGGAAGTTCTGCACGACGTCAGATGCGTTGTTGCTTCCGGTCTGGGTGATCGTGGCGTCATTGTCGGTCGAGGTCGTCGACGCGTAAAGCGACGAGTTTTCCGAACCGGTCTGGCTGACGATCACGTCGCCGTTCGAGGCATTGCGGCCCTGAATGACGTCCGAGAAGTTGCCCGTTTCACCATTGCCGGTGTAGCTCTGCGTGACGCTGACGCTGCTGCCCAGATTGACGTTGTCCTGAACGACGTTCGAGATGTTGGACGTACCCAGAGCAGGGCCATTGCCGTTGTCGGTCTGGTTGACCAGGACGGTGTTGGCCGGAGGTGCCAGGTTCGAGTCAGCTTCGGTACGGACGGTCGATGTCGATCCGTTCGTGCCGCTCTGCAGCACAGTCACATCACCGCCCGAAAGCTGGGTGATGGTCGAGTTGCTGTTGTCGCCGGTCTGCTGGACATCGGCCGTTGCGGCGGCGCCGCGCTGATCAACATCCGACTCGTTGCTGTCGCCAGACTGGAAGACGGTGGCAGTGGAGTCGCCCGACTGAAGAACGACCGAGTCATTGAAGTCGCCAAGCTGGGTGACGGTTGCGGTCGCACCGTCGGCAGCAGCCGACTGGCTGATGCTCGACACATTGTCCTCACCGGTCTGGGTTGCCGATGCCGAAGCACCGTCAGCTGCCTGGGTGATATCGGACACGTTGCCATCACCGGTCTGGTCGACAGTGGCAAACGAGCCCGTTCCGCTCTGGTTGACGTCGGAGTCATTGGACGGGAAGCCGTTGGTGGGGATGTTGGCCAGCTGGGTCACAGATGCCGTCGAGTCACCCGACTGGGTAACGGTCGACAAATTGTCGCCCTGACCGACGCCGGGGCCGCCCGACGAAGGATTGCCGGTCTGGCTGACGGTTGCCGAAGCGCCTGCAGCCGTCGATGTCTGCGTGACGGTCGAGCGGTTGTAGACACCGGTCTGGCCGACGATGGCAGCAGCGCCCGAGTTCTGCGTAACGGTCGACAGGTTCAGTTCGCCGGTCTGGGTCACGGTTGCGGTGGCACCGTCTGCTGTCTGGGTGACGAATGAATCGTTGTTCGGCGGAGCGATGCCATAAGAGTCGCTACCCGACTGAGTGACGCTTGCCGTTGCCGCGCCCGACTGGTTGATGTTCGAACGGTTTTCGTCACCGGTCTGCGAAACGGTTGCAGATGCACCAGGTGCGTCAGACGACTGAACAACGGTAGAAACGTTGTCGCTGCCGGACTGTCCAACAATTGCGTTGTTGTCTTCTCCCGACTGCGTAACGTCGGAACGGTTTCTGTCACCGGTCTGAGTTACCGAGGCATCCTGGCTCGGCGAACCGCTGAAGGTGCTGTTCTGGTTGATGTTCGAAACGTTCAGGTTGCCGGTCTGGAGAACGACGGCTTCGGTGCGGTTGACACCGGCTCCGCCATTCTGCTCCTGCTGCACAAGCGAGGTGTTGCCATCGCCGAACTGGCCGACATTTGCAGTTGAATAGGCAGCGGGGTCCTGATCAATGATCGAGTTGTTGTCGTCACCGGTCTGACGGACGCCAGCAGCGCTGCTGTTGAAGGGCGCGCCGACCTGATTGCTGTTACCGTTCTGATCGATCAGCGACGAGTTGCCGTCGCCGTCCTGGCGAACTTCGGCCCGGTTCGATGTTCCAGCCTGATTGACGGTCGAATCGCTGTCACCGTCCTGGATGACTTCAACATCGTTGCGGTCCGAGCCGGTCTGGGTCACGCGAGAGAACGCGCCATCACCCGACTGGGTAACTTCGACTTCGTTCTGGCGCGCGGTGCTCGTGCCATTGCCGCTCTGCTCGATTTCGGATTCGGCGTTGCTGCCGCTCTGGGCAACGATGGCACTGTTGAAGGCGCCCGTCTGGTCGATGTTCGAGGTGTTGTTCTGCGCCATCGCCGGTGCGGCGAGCAGCGCGATCGACGATACGCCGATCATAAGAAGCTTCTTCATCATGAATTCCTTTTTTTGGAAAGAGCCGGCGCCCCCACATATGGGAGCGCCGGTCGTGTCAGACGATCAGTTCACGCCACCGCTCTGCGTGACGACCGCAGCGTTGTTGTTGCCAGACTGGAAGACGTTCGAGATGTTGTCGCTCGACGACTGGCTGACGGTTGCGGCGTTGTTGTCGCCGGTCTGGTCGACCAGCGAGAAGTTGCCAGTGCCTGCCTGGGTGACGAGCGCCGTGTTGGCATCGCCGCTCTGCAGGATCTGCGACTCTTCGCCCGACGATGCAGCCGTCTGGATCAACGTGGCAGAGTTGCCTGCGCCATCCTGTTCGACCAGCGAGATGCCAAGATCGCCCAGCTGCTGGACATCCGCAGCTGCCCGAAGGCCTGCTGCCGACGCACCCGTCTGCGTGACAGTCGAGTCATTGCCATCGCCGATCTGCTCGACGAACGCGCTGGTCGATGCCGACTGGGTGACAGTCGAGTCGTTGCCCGAACCACCCTGGGTGACGTCAGCTTCGGCGCCCGAAGCACCTGCCAGCTGCGAGACGATCGAGTCGTTGTCGGTTCCGGTCTGCGTCACGTTGGCGCGGGCGTCAGCTGCAGGCGTTCCCTGCGTGATCGAGGACGTCAGGAACGTGCCGTCCTGATTGACGGTCGCCTGGCCATCGATAGCGGCCTGATCGACGGTGGATTCGTTGTTCGAACCGTTCTGCGTGACCGAAGCCTCACCGCCTTCGCCCGACTGCGTGATGTCGGAAACGTTGGTGAATGCCGGGCCAACCGAAGGCTGGCCGGTCTGGATCACGGTTGCCGTTGCACCCACGGTCTGCGTCACGGTGGACACGTTGTCCCCGTAGCCGCCGCCCTGGCTGACATCTGCAACTGCGCCGCCAGTACCCGTCTGGGTGATCGTCGAGGTGTTGAAGATGTTGTCCTGTTCGACGATCGCAGTGCTGTCCACAGCGTTCTGCGTAACCGTGGACTTGTTCAGAACGCCATCCTGGTCAACCGTTGCCGACGAACCGCCGGCAAGGGCCTGCTGCTGCACGTCCGACACGTTGTTGGCACGGCCGGCAAACGGTCCCGGGTTCGACTGGTTGCCGCCCTGGCTAACCAGAGCAGTTGCATCCGAAGCCTGGACGATCGTCGACAGGTTGTCGTCGCTGGTCTGAGTGCTCGTGGCAAGAGCGCCAGCCGACGTCGAAGTCTGGGTGATCGTTGACACGTTGTCATCGCCGGTCTGGACGATCGTCGCATCCACAGGCACGGCAGCCTGGCTGATCGAGGCATCGTTGAAATCACCGGTCTGGGTGATGTCGGCCGTGGCGTTGTCCGCCGGGGTAACAGGCGAGGTCAGCGGATTGTTGTCGCCGGTTCCATCGCCGTCCTGACGGATAACAGTGCCGATGTTGTTGTTGCCGGTCTGCGTGACGCTGGCGTCGGCAAAATTGCCGTCCTGGGTGATCGACGCGGTGTTGAGATTGCCGGTCTGGATCACGTCAGCAACCTGATCGTTTCCGGTCTGGGTTACGGTCGAGGTGTTGTCGTCACCGGTCTGCGACACACCGATATTGGTGTCGAAGTTGGTGAGGTTGTTGTCCGGATCGCCAGCATCGGCATTGTTGCCGGTCTGCGTGACGAGCGAGGAGTTGCCGTCGCCAATCTGGCGGACCGACGCTTCGCTGTTGCCGCCCGACTGGATGATGTCGGATTCGCTGCTGCCGTCCTGCGATACAAACACATTGGCTGCGCCGCCAGCCTGGCTGACATTGGAGTCCGCAGCGCCGCTGAGCTGGAACACGCTTGCACGCTGGTTGGTGCCCATCTGGGTGACAGTGCTCACTGCGCCATTTGTGGCTGCGCCCTGGTTCACATAGGCCTGGCCGTCGTTGCCGGTCTGCGTGACGAACGATCCGGTGCCAACGCCGCCGCCCGTGCCGTTCTGGATGACAGTGGCGGTGTTGCCCTTGTCTGTCGCGGAGTTGCCCTGGATGATCGACGAGCGCATGCCATTGCCGCCCTGGTCGAGCGTCGCGCTGCTGCGGTTGCCCTGCTGGTTGACGGTCGAGACGCCGTTGGTGCCGGTCTGATCGACATCAGCGACGAGCGTGCGCCCGGCGTTGGGGCCCGAAGCGAAGGTCGCTGCGCCATTGCCGTTCTGGTCCACATCCGAGTTGTTGCCCGAACCCGACTGTACGACCGTGGCCTTCGCCGCGGTGCCGAGCTGGTCGACGGTGGAGGTGTTGTCCTGCGCTACCGCGGGAGCTGCGATCATCAGCGCAAGCGCCGAGACCGAGGTGTAAATGGAGGTCTTCATGGTTGATAATCCTCTTTCGAAGGGTCATAACCATGCTGCTCCGGAAGCAGACTGCTTCCAGGGTCAGCATGATTGTTTCACACGCACTCATTGTTGTCACGCTCACGCACCGGAGTTGCACCTCCGGTGCGTGAGTTTTGTCAGGCTTTTGTTGCATCGCCGAATACCGCCTGACCGGCTTCGGCTCTCTTCCGCGATCCTCGGGTTTTGAACCGGTCTGAACGATCAGATCGGCCTTGCACCCTTGCAATTTCGACCGTCGGTCCCTTTGGCCCGTCCGATCAGGAAAAAACCGTTAATTCGTCTCCGAATTCCCCTTGTTCGTTTCCCCGTTTTTCCTGGTTTCCTTTACCTTCATGGGGGTCAGCTTGCGCGCCTTCTCTTCGGCACGCTGAACCTGACCCGGCGTAAACTTTCCGTCGCGCTCCTGCTGATATTGCAGCAGCTTGGCCATGCCCGCATTGCGGTCGGCAAAGTCCCACAGCCTCAGCTCGACGCCTTCCATCACCAGCGCATAGACCGCCTTTTCGATGGCCTGCTGCAACGCAAGCTGATCTGGCTCGTTAGTGGTGAAACCGGCTTCGGCTTCCAGCAACTCGCGGAACGCGACAAACTTGAAGGCACTTGCACCCATCGATTGCGAGGCGATGGTTTTCGAAGCAGTAACCGTCGTCAGGACCTCGCCTGTGCGCACGGACACAGCACGCAGATAAACCGTTACGGTGTCCTGCCGATATTCGGTGCGCGCGCCGATCCCCAGGAACGCCGCGCCTGCGCCGCCGGTCAGCGTGTTGGTGTCGTAGCCGATCACCCCGCCTTCGAGCAGCACGCCTGCAAACAGCAGCGCGGGCAGGGCATCGGGGTTGACCGCGCGCTCGCCAAGATAGCGCTCACGCATTTCGCGGATGATCTGCCGTTCGTTGAGCAGGTTCTTGAGGTTCTCACGCTCGACGATGGTGAACCACGAGCGATCGCCCACGTCCTGCAGCGCCTTGACCAGCACCGATGCGCCGCCCTGGCTCACCGCACGCGAAAGCGTCTGTCCGGTGGCGCTGGGCTTGAACTGGCCGGTCTGGTCGGTGAAGTTGTAGACCGCCACGGCAACCTGGCGCGAAGGCGCGGGAATGCCGCGCAGCAGCTGCTGGGTCTGGGTGGCGTTGGGAAGATAAGCATAGCTGGTCGTTTCAGGGATGGCGGCCTTGCCGCTGCCACCCACGGTGGTGCATCCCGCAACCAGGGCGGTCATCGCCAGTGCCGCCAGACATGTGCTCTTGTGCCCCATCATGATCAGTCAACATCCAGGAAAGTGGGCACGACGATGACAGTTTCTTCGCCGGTATCGTCATTAATGATGGTGATCGTAACCTCGGTCAGCGAACGGATGAAATTGACCGTCTGTCCACCGAAGCTGATGGTGCCGCTTTCCTGAGGGTTGTCACCAAAGATGGCGGTGACGATCTGCGAGGAAAGCGCAGAGAGCAACCGGGACTGGAGTTGGCGGGCGAAGATATCCGCCTGCGACGAGCTGCTGCTCGATGCAGGGTTGGTGAAATCATTCTGAGCGTTGGCAATGCCGAGCAGATGATTGGAGTTGAAGGGATTGCCGCCGAAACTTGGATTGATGGGCTGGTAGACGATGTCCTGGGCATGCGCGGTGCTGCCGAACGGAACAAAAGCCCAAACCACCCCCAACAAGGCCGCTGCTGCGGCCCTGGTCGCACTTATAGACGAGTGCACAATTAATCTCCTGCAGCTTGCCCCGTGAGCTTTGCGCCCATCAGCTGGCATCATCTTTTTTTTGCGACTCGATTTTGTTAAGACAACCTTAAGGAGGTTTAAGGGGACGTAAAATAGTGCAAACGCACTATATAAATCATTCAAATTGAGGGGAATATCTCCGACCCCCTCAACGGTTGAACAAGCCGACCGGCATCCGCCCCAGCATTTCTCCCATTTTCTTGTCCGGCGGGGGAGATGAGCCGAGTTTCTGGATCAGACGAGTGGAGTGCCCAGCCGCCCCGGTTGGGGCTCCGATTTTACATTCTGTCCGGATATGACACAGAAAACACACAGCTTTTGTCATGTTGCTGTCACAGCGGATGCCGATTTCAGTGCGCCGAGACGATGGACCCCTCCGCGTTAACCTAAAACCGGCGAGCGGTACCATCGCAAACAGTATCTCGAGGCCCGAAAAGACCCTCCAGACGTTTGAACGCAGCAAGGCGGATGGTTGCATTTTGCAAACGGGGTGACGCCAGCCGGATTACCGGCCCGGCGGCTATCATGAGGCAAACGGTGCCTGGCGGAAGAGGTGGGATTCGAACCCACGGAGAGCTTGCACCCTCGCCGGTTTTCAAGACCGGTTCCTTAAACCACTCGGACACTCTTCCCGCGGCACCCTTTGCCGAAAGGAGAGCATGTGTCTCCCCGGCGGTGCGGGCGGTTTCCTAGCGAAGGCGGGGTAATCTGAAAAGCGAAACTTGGACGGGCCGGGCGCAGGAGCGGACGTCCGGGTAAAAGGCTTTGCCCGCCCGGGCCGTTCAAGCGTGGCGGGGCCGGGATGGGTGGGGGATGTTCGCCCTTTCCCCCGCGATG
This sequence comes from Blastomonas fulva, assembly GCF_003431825.1. Classification (GTDB taxonomy): domain Bacteria; phylum Pseudomonadota; class Alphaproteobacteria; order Sphingomonadales; family Sphingomonadaceae; genus Blastomonas; species Blastomonas fulva. The sequence goes on from NZ_CP020083.1 coordinate 3,070,516, forward strand.
CTTTGTGTGGCACAACGCCCTGTGGGAGTATCGCATGGTTATCAATATTGTACAAAGGCTTGGGTCGCGCGCTGCCGCGATGGGGGCGACAATCGTCCTGCTGGCATGCGGGGCGCCCAGCACCGCACAGCGTGAAATCGTCCAGCCGCTGCCCGGGGCCGATGCCCAGCAGACACAGGGCTTTGCCAGCTATCTTGATACGGTGGCCGCCCGCGCGCGGCGCGAGGGTGTGTCGCAGCGCGCCATAGACAGCGTGCTGCCGACGCTGTCGTTCGAGGAGAGCGTGGCCGCGCTCGACCGGCGGTTTGCGCCGACGCCCGCGGGCCAGGCCTTTCCCTCCTTCGGTCCCGAAATGGCCAAGCGCATCAACGCTGCGAAGATCCGCCAGGGCCGTCAGGTCTATTCCGACGAAGCCGCGCGGCTGGTCGCGATCGAACAGCAGACCGGGGTTCCGGCGTCGATCATGGTGTCCATCTTTGGGCATGAGACAAGCTATGGCACGATCATGGGGAGCACCGATCTGCCGCGGGCCTTGGCGACGCTGGCGTATGAAGGGCGCCGGCGTGAGCTGTTCGAAGGCGAACTGATCGCGGTGCTGAAGATGATCGACAAGGGCGTGCCCCGGTCGGTGTTGCGTGGCAGCTACGCGGGCGCGTTCGGCTATCCGCAGTTCCTGCCTTCGGTCTATCTGAAGCTTGCCAAGGACGGCGATGGCGACGGAAAGGCCGAAATCTGGTCGAGCAGGGCGGACGCCTTTGCCTCGATCGCCAATTACATGCTGGCGGCCGGATGGCGGCGGGGCGAGCCCTGGGGCTTTGCCGTATCGGTACCCGCGACGCTGAACACCAATGCCATCGCCAGCCGTGAGCGTGTCGCCAAATGCGCCCGTGCGGTCGAGCGGCACAGCGAATGGAAGACCATGCGCGAATGGAAGGCTTTGGGCGTCTATCCTGCCGGTGGCGTCTGGCCCGCCGACGACCGGGTAGAGGCATCGCTGCTGATCACACCTGGCCTGGATGCGCAGGGCTATCTGCTGACGCGCAACTATCGCGCCATACTGGATTACAACTGCTCCAATTATTATGCGATGTCGGTGGGCCTGCTGGCCGATGGCGTGCGCAACTGACGGGTGCAGGCAAAGGGGGATTGGCGATGAAGAATGCGATGATCGGTAGCCTGGGGATGGCGCTGCTGCTGTCGGGTTGCGGGGGCGGCAGCAATGTGAGCCGCAGCCTGGAGACCGCACCGGCCACGCTGGCGGGATCCGTATCCGATTATCCCGCCAAGCTGGGCGAGCCCTATGTGCTCGATGGCATCACCTACACCCCGGTCGATGTGTTCAACTATGACGAAGCAGGGTATGCGAGCTGGTACGGCGAAGAGCTGAACGGACGCAACACCGCCAATGGCGAGCTTTTCATTCCCGAAGGCATTTCCGGCGCCCACCGCACTCTGCCGCTGCCGAGCTATGTCGAGGTGACCTCGCTGGACACCGGCAAGACCATTCTGGTGCGGCTCAATGACCGTGGTCCTGCTGCCTCCAACCGGTTGATCGACCTGTCGCAGGGCGCTGCCCGGCAGCTAGGGGTGCTGGGCAAGGGCGCGTTCGCGGTGCGAGTGCGCCGGGTCAACCCGCCCGAGGCCGAACGCGCGATGCTGCGCGCGGGCAAGCCGGTGGCTTTGCGCATGGATACGCCCGAATCGCTGCTGGTGCCGTTGCGCCGCAAGCTGGACGGCTTACCGCGTCCGGCCAATGCCGCTGCTATCCCTGCCGCGTCGACCGCTCCGGCTGCTGTTGCAGCTACGGCGCCCGAACCCGTCAGCAAACCGGGCAGGCCAACTGAAAAGGCCAAGCCGCCCAAGCAGGCCGCCGCGAAGCCTGCGCCCGCCAAGGCTGCGCCCGCTGGCCAAGGCAATGATCGCTTCATTGTCGAAGGGGAGGGCGCGCGGCCGCGGGCGGCCGAGACCAGCAGCGCACCCAACCGGGCGACGCTCGATCAGCCCCGGTCCGACAAACCGCCTGTCGCGGCGGCTACCAGTGGCGCGTCTTCGGCCTATTTTGTTCAGGTCGCCGCATTTTCGTCCAGGGCGCGCGCGGATGAACTGGCCAAGCGGATCGGCGCGATCACGCAGGTTAGCGGGGATGGCAAGCTGTTTCGCGTCCGCTATGGACCCTATGCCGATGCCAAGGCGGCAGAACAGGGTCTTACGCTGGCGAAGCGGAATGGCTATCAGGGGTCTCGAATCCAGCAGGACTCCGGTCGCTGATAACAAGGGCCATCCAACGGCCCATCCCCCTTTGATCGAAACCATGGGAAACAGATGAAAACCCCGCTTATTGGCCTTGCCATGTTCTCGTTGCTGGCGACCCCGCTGGCAGCGGCTGCCCCCAGCTATGTCTCGGAAGCCCCGATTGCCTATATGACCGACCTGTCATCGGGCGCGGTGCTCTTCTCGCGCGATGCGGACAAGCAGATCCCGCCGGCATCGATGGCCAAGATGATGACGGCCTATGTGGCATTCGACCTCATCAAGAAGGGCGAGCTCAAGCTCGACCAGAAGATCAGCGTCTCTCCCGACACCTGGCGCAAGTGGAACAACCAGGGATCCAGCATGTTTCTGGCCGTCGGCAGCCAGGTCACCGTGGCGGATCTGCTCGACGGGATCGTGACGCTTTCGGGCAACGATGCTTGCGTCGTGCTGGCCGAGGGCATTGCAGGCTCGGAAGAGGCGTTCGTCGACATGATGAACAAGAAGGCGAAGGAAATCGGCCTTGCCAACAGCCGCTTCGGTAACAGCAATGGCTGGCCGGACGAGGGCGTGACCCAGGTGACAGCGCGCGATCTGGCGCAGCTGGCGACCGCGACCATTCGCAACCATCCCAAGCTTTACAAGCGGTTCTACTCCAAGGGCAGCTTCACCTGGAACGGCATCACCCAACCCAACCGCGATCCGCTGCTGGGCAAGGTCGACGGGGCCGATGGGCTGAAGACGGGGCATACCGAAGAGGCCGGATACGGCTTTACCGGCTCTGCCGAACAGAACGGCCGCCGCCTGGTCATGGTGGTCGCAGGACTCGACAGCTATAACGGACGCGTCAATGAATCGGTGCGGTTCATGAACTGGGGCTTCCGGTCGTGGAAATCGGTGCCGTTGTTTACCAAGGGCAAGACTGTCGATACCGCTCCGGTTCAGCTGGGCAGCAAGCGCGAACTCGCGCTGATCGCCCCGCGCGATCTGGCGCTGACGCTGCCGCGTACCGCCGATACCGACAAGGTCACGCTGAAGGTGGTGTATCAGGGCCCGCTCAAGGCGCCGATCGCCAAGGGCCAGCAAGTGGCGACCCTGGTCGTCTCAGCGCCCGATATGGACCGCCAGGTGATGCCGCTGGTGGCCGCCGAGGCGGTCGAGGAGGCAGGGTTGTTCGGACGGTTGTGGGCGGGAATTCTCTCGTTCTTCGGCGCCTGAGGTCATCTCCGTGCGCGGACGCTTCATCTCGATCGAGGGTGGCGAGGCGGTCGGCAAATCGACTCAGATCAGGCTGCTGGCCGACTGGCTGAAGACACACGGGCGGACCGTTACCGTCACCCGCGAGCCGGGCGGCACCGTCAGCGCCGAGGCGATCCGCGCGCTGTTGCTCGAGGGCGGCGCCGATCGCTGGAACGCGCGCAGCGAGGCTTTGCTGTTCGCCGCAGCGCGCGCCGATCATGTCGCAAGACTGATCCGGCCCGCGGTTGAGGTTGGCGGCTGGGTGCTCACCGACCGGTTCCTCGACAGCAGCCGCGCCTATCAGGGGATCGCAGGCGGCCTCGGCGATGCAGCGATCCTCGACCTGCACCGGTTCGGGTCCGAAGGCTTTCTTCCCGATTGCACCTTGTTGCTCGAATTGCCGGCGGACGAGGCTGCGCGCCGTGCGCTGTTGCGCGATGGCGCGTCCAGCGACCGGATCGGCGGGCGCGATGCGGCCTATCATGCCGCAGTAACCCAGGCATTCCGCGGCTTCGCAGCCGCTGAGCCTCAGCGGTTTCGCACCATAGATGCGAGCGGCGACAGCGCAGTGGTCCATGACCGCATCGTCGCGGCCATCGCGCCGTTGATGGCATGACGTCATGATGGCATCGCAGGCACAATGGCTGGGACATGCCGAGCCTGAAACCACGCTTTTGCGGGCATTCCAGGCGCGCAGACTGCACCATGGCTGGCTGCTGGCGGGGCCCGAAGGGATTGGCAAGCGCAGCTTCGCGCTGGCTGCCGCGGTCCATCTGCTGACCCGCTCGCCCGATTTTGCCGCGGGGCATTTCGACGGCGATATGCACGGCACAGAGGGCCGGCTGCTGCTGGAAGGCAAGCACCCCGACTGCCACTATATCACCCTGGGTCCGCAGAACGACAAGGAAGCCCGCAAGGCCGAGGAAGGCAAGCCCTTCGATCTTGCGCGCAACATCAAGGTCGATCAGATCCGCGCGCTGCAGAAGCGTCTGACCGTGCGACCCAGCCTTTCGGACCGGCGCGTGATCATCTTCGATGCGGCCGATCAGCTTGAACGCAACGCCGCCAACGCGTTGCTCAAGAGTCTCGAGGAACCGCCCGCCGATACCATATTCATGCTGATCGCGCACAATCCTGGGCGGTTGCTGCCGACGATCCGCTCGCGCTGTCTGGTGCTCGATTTTCCGGCGCTCAGCGATCCCGACATGGCCGACGCGCTGCGTGCGGTTCGCCCCGAACTGCCCGATGCAGAGATCGCAGCATTGGTGCGGCTCGGGCAGGGGGCTCCGGGCCAGGCGCTCAGCTTTGCAGGGCTGGACATGGCCCGCATCGATGCTCTGCTCAGCGAGATCGCCGACCATGGCGACCGCGATCACCGGGCCCGCATCGCACTCGGCAATATGGTCGCGAACAAGGCCAACCGCGAGCGGTTCCAGGCGCTGCTGCATTATGCGCCGCGCTTTGCCGCGCGGCGGATCCGCGATCTGCGCGACGACCGGCTGCCCGGTGCGATCGCCGCGTGGCAGGAGATCGGCGCGCTCGCCTCGCGCGCGGTGCTGCTCAACCTCGATGCTGCAGCGGTCGCGTTTCAAATTGGCGGCTTGCTGGCGCGGCTGGCCCCGCCTAGATAGGCCGCAACCGGCGTTTACCGCCACCACCCGAACGAACGGCAGACATCACCGCCATGGGCGAACCCTATTACATCACCACCGCGATCAGCTATCCCAATGGCCGCCCGCATATCGGCCATGCCTATGAGGCGATTGCCGCCGACGTGATCGCGCGCTTCCAGCGGCTCAGCGGCCGCGATGTCCGTTTCCAGACCGGAACCGATGTCCATGGCCTCAAGATGCTGCAAAAGGCGCGCGAACTGGACACGACGCCGCGCGCGTTGGCCGATGAGATGTCACAATATTTCAAGGATATGTGCGACAGACTTGACGTCAGCTATGATCGCTTCATCCAGACATCCGAAGACGAGCACCATCGCGCGAGCCAGGCAATCTGGAAGGCGATGGACGCAAATGGTGACCTGTATCTTGATCGCTACGAAGGCTGGTACTCGGTCCGCGACGAAGCCTATTATGCCGAAGACGAGCTGGTAGACGACGGGCAGGGGGGCAAGCAGTCTCCGCAGGGAACGCCAGTTGAATGGACGGTGGAAGAGAGCTGGTTCTTCAGGCTCGATGCCTATCAGGACAAGTTGCTCGCTCTGTATGAGGAGCATCCCGAGTTCCTGCAGCCCGACACACGGCGCAACGAGATCGTCAGTTTCGTCAAGTCGGGCCTGCGTCCGTTGTCCGTGTCGCGCACCAGCTTCGATTGGGGCGTCAAGGTGCCGGGAAGCGATGGGCATGTGATGTACGTCTGGGTTGATGCGCTGACCAATTATCTCACGGGCCTGGGCTATCCCGACGAAACCGAATTGATGGTCAAGCATTGGCCCGCCGATCTGCACCTGATTGGCAAGGATATCGTGCGTTTCCACGCGGTCTATTGGCCCGCCTTCCTGATGAGCGCTGGCATCGCGGTGTCCAAGCAGGTGTTCGGCCATGGCTTCCTGCTCAACAAGGGCGAGAAGATGTCCAAATCGGTCGGCAACGTCGTCGATCCGTTTGCGCTTGCCGATGCCTTTGGCGTCGACCAGTTGCGTTACTTCCTGCTGCGCGAGGTCAGCTTCGGACAGGATGGGAGCTATTCGCCGCAAGCCATTGCGATGCGGTCGAATGCCGATCTGTCGAACAGCTTCGGAAACCTCGCCCAGCGCATTCTCAGCTTCATCGCCAAGAACCTAGATGGCTATCTGCCCGCGATCCGGGGGCACCAGCCCGCCGATACCGCGCTGTTCGAGGTTCTGACTGATGCGCTGCAGACCGAGATGCCCAAGGCTTTCGAGGAACTATCGCTGTCGCAAGGGATCGAGGCGTGGATGCGCGCGGTGTTTGCCTGCAACGCCTATGTCGACGAACAGGCGCCCTGGGCGCTCAAGAAGACCGATCCCGAACGGATGGAGACGGTACTGGCGACATTGTACATCGCCATCGCGCAGCTTTCGATCGCGATCTCTCCCGTCATCCCGGGCAGCGCCAAGGCGTTGCTCGATCATATGGGCGTTCCCGACGATGTCCGTTCGCTCGCTGCGATGGGCAGTCACTGGTATTCGCCGCTCGCCGAGAGCGACTATCAGGTGGGCGTACCCAAGCCCTTGTTCCCGCGCATCGATCTGCCTGCCGAAGACGCCGAGTGATGCTGGTCGATTCGCACTGCCACCTGAACTACAAGGGCATGGCCGAGCAGCAGCCTGACCTGCTCGAGCGTGCGCGTTCGTCGGGCGTCACCGCGATGCTCAACATCTCCACCCGCGCCAGCGAATGGGACGCTGTGACCGCCACCGCGCACCGCGAGGCGGATGTCTGGGCAAGCATCGGCATCCACCCGCATGAGGCCGATGCGCATGCGGATATCGACACCGCGCGCCTGGTCGCGCGAGCCCAAGCGGACGAGCGGGTCATCGGCATCGGTGAAACCGGGCTCGATTACTTCTACGACCATTCCGACCGCGATCAGCAGCGCCGCAGCTTCATTTCGCACATCGCGGCGTCGCGCATCACCGGCCTGCCGCTGATCGTCCACACCCGCGATGCCGAGGACGACACCGCGGCGATCCTGGCCGAAGAAATGGGGAAGGGGGGCTTCCCCGCGCTGATCCACTGCTTCACCGCCAGCGCCGATTTTGCCGCCAAGGTGTTGGACCTCGGGTTGTACATCTCGATCTCGGGCATTGTGACATTCAAGAACGCCAAGGATCTGCAGGCGGTGGCGCGCGATATTCCGGCGGACCGGCTGATGGTCGAAACCGACGCGCCGTTCCTCGCGCCGGTGCCGCACCGCGGCAAGCAAGGTGAGCCTGCGTTCGTGGCGGACACCGCGCGCTTTGTCGCGGGCTTGCGCGACGAACCGTACGAGCACCTGTGCGAAACGACGTCGCAGAACTTCTACCGCCTGTTCAACCGGGCGCGCCCATGAGGGCGATCCTGCTGGGATCGGGTACCTCGGGCGGGGTCCCGCGGATCGGCAACGATTGGGGCGCGTGCGATCCCGCCAACCCGCGCAACCGCCGTTCGCGGGTGTCGATGATCGTCGAACATGCCGGCAAGCGGGTGCTGATCGATACATCGCCGGATCTTCGCAACCAGCTCCTCGCGCAGGACATCGGCGCGCTCGACGCGGTGATCTGGACGCACGATCATGCCGATCACAGCCATGGCATCGACGATTTGCGCGCGCTGTATCACCGCAGCCGCAAGCCGTTACCGGGGTTTGGCAGAGGCTATAGTTTACAAAGTCTTGTCAGCCGTTTCGACTATGTTTTTGCAGGCGGAGACGGGTATCCTTCGATCGTGGACCTGCATGATCTGGCCGATGACCAGACCATTTGCGGCATGCAGGTGCGCTGCGTCGATCAGCCGCACGGTCCGGTGCTGTCGACCGGTCTCAGGTTCGACGCCGATGGCATGTCGATCGTCTACGCCACGGATTTTGCCAGCGTCACCGACGACATGGTCGCGCTGTATTCCGGCTGCGATGTGCTGGTGACGGATTGCCTGCGCTACGAGAAGCATCCCACGCATGCCAATCTGGAGATGGCGATGGATTTGGCGACCCGTACCGGCGCGCGGCACACGGTGCTGACCCATATGGACAAGAGCCTCGATTACGCGACCTTGTGCGCGCAATTGCCCAACGCAATCGAGCCGGGCTTTGACGGGCTGACTATCGACCTCGAGCAGGTGGCGTAATGGGCGAAAGCGAAACCGCGAGCCTGATCTACAGCCTGTTGCTGCTGGTGCTGGTCGGCAGCGCCCTGGTCTCGCGCAGCCTGCCGATCGGCCAGACGCTCAAGATGGCGATGGGCTGGCTTGGCATCTTCGCGCTGATCTTCCTGCTGGTGAGCTTTCGCCCCGAACTCAAGATGATCTGGGAGCGTGTCACCGGCGAACTCGGCCTTGGCGGCGCGCCTGCGATCACCGGCGCGCCGACGACGCTGCGCAAGGGTGAAGATGGACATTTCTGGGTCAACGCCGAGGTCAATGGTGCAGCTGTGCGGTTCATGGTCGACAGCGGCGCAAGCTTTACCGCGCTGTCGGTCGATGCGGCGCGCAGCGCCGGTGTCGAGCCGGATCCGCTCAGCATGAAGGTGGTGCTCGAAACCGCCAATGGCATCGTCGAGGCCGACAGGGCTACCGTGGCGGATCTTCGCGTCGGATCGCTTGGCATGAAGGATCATGCAGTGGTCATCGCGTCTGCCTTTGGCGAGACCAATGTGCTTGGGATGAATTTCCTTTCGGCGCTGGAAAGCTGGCGGGTCGAGGGCGACAGCATGATCCTGGTGCCGCGAACCACCTCGCGTTGAAATTACATTAATTTAACATAATATATATTATCGGACTTAAACAGATGACATCCGAGACTGACCCTTCCGCCACTTCCCCGGCCGCAACCACCCCGCTCGACCGGTTGGTCACGATCATGGCGCGGCTGCGCGATCCTCAGGCCGGATGTCCATGGGATATCGAGCAGACCTTTGCGACGATCGCGCCGTACACCATCGAAGAAGCCTATGAGGTCGCCGACGCGATCGAGCGTGACGATATGGCCGCGCTCAAGGACGAGCTTGGTGACCTGCTGCTGCAGGTTGTGTTCCACAGCCGCATGGCCGAGGAAGCCGGACATTTCGCCATCGGCGATGTGATCGACGCAATCAGCGAGAAGATGGTCCGCCGCCATCCGCACATCTTCGCGGACCAGTCGGTCGAGCAATGGGATTGGGAGGCAATCAAGGCCGAAGAACGCAGCGATGGCGGCTCATCCAGCGCCATGGATGGCGTCGCATCGGCGCTGCCGGCGCTGATGCGCGCGCAGAAGCTCCAGAAGCGCGCAGCGCGCACCGGGTTCGACTGGCCCGATGTCATGGGCGCGGTCGAAAAGATCGGCGAGGAAATCGAGGAATTGCTCGAGGCCGAAATTGAAGTCGAACGGATAGACGAAGCGGGCGATCTGCTGTTCGCCGCGGTCAACATGGTCCGCCATATGGGCGTCAGCGCAGAAGACGCATTGCGCGCGGCCAATGCCAAGTTCGAGCGCCGCTTCCGCGCAATGGAAACCGATGCCGGCGATGCGTTCGCAGGACTGTCGCTCGAGGATAAGGAACAACTCTGGCAGCGCGCGAAAGCTTCGACGCGCGGGCTATAGCGCCTGGAACCTGCCCCAGTCCTTGTCCGACAGCCGCACCGAAAGCGCCAGCTCATCGCCCTTCTCGTGCGATGTCAGCACCTCGCCATGCGCGTGCAGCCAAGCCAGCCGCTGGCCATCCTGCCGGGGCAGATTGACGTCATGAATGCGGTGGCTGATCACCAGCGCAGCCGATGCTGCCCGCAACAGGTCTGACACCCCTTCCCCCGTCAGCGCCGAGATCGGGCAAACGGTGCGATCGTCGGGCATGGTTTCGGTGAGGAACGCGCGCGCGTCCTCGTCCAGTATGTCCCATTTGTTCCACGCTTCGATCAAGGGCGTCGCCAGCCCCTGTTCGGCGAGCACCGGATCGATGACAAGGCCAAGATCGGTGAGGATCGTCTCCACCGACTCCGCCTGCATCTGCGCATCGGGGTGCGCCATGTCGCGGACATGGATGACAAGATCGGCCGACAGCACCTCTTCGAGCGTCGCGCGGAACGCGGCGACAAGCTCCGTCGGAAGATCCGAAACGAAGCCCACGGTATCAGAGAGGATGACCTTTTCCACCCCGTCCAGACGGATGGCGCGCATTGTCGGGTCGAGCGTCGCGAACAGCAGATCCTCCGCCATCACCCCGGCCTGGGTCAGCCGGTTGAACAGCGTCGACTTGCCCGCATTGGTATAGCCCACCAGCGCGATCACCGGCCAGGGTGCCTTCTGACGCCGCTCGCGGTGCAGCCCGCGGGTGCGCTTGACCTGCTCCAGCTCGCGCCGCAGCTTGGCCATGCGATCGCGGATCATGCGGCGGTCGGCCTCGATCTGGGTTTCGCCCGGGCCGCCGAGGAAGCCGAAGCCGCCGCGCTGGCGCTCAAGGTGGGTCCAGCTGCGCACCAGCCGGCCCGCCTGATAATCGAGATGCGCAAGCTCCACCTGCAGCCGCCCTTCAGCGGTCGCGGCGCGCTCGCCGAAGATTTCAAGGATCAGCCCGGTCCGGTCGATGACCTTGACCTTTAGCCGTTCCTCCAGATTGCGCTGCTGGATCGCCGAAAGGCTGCCATCAACGATCAGCAGTTCGGCCTTTTCGTCTTCCAGGCTGGCAGCGATGATATCGACCTGCCCTCCGCCGAACAAAGTCGCAGGGCGCGCGGTGCGGATGCGGAAGGCGTGCGATGCGCACACCGAAATGCCGATCGCCAGCGCAAGCCCCCGCGCCTCTTCCAGACGCGCGTCCGAATCCACCGCGCCGCGTCGGCCGAGATCGGGATAGGCAATGACTGCGCGGGTACCGCGAACGAAATCAAGAGCGTGAGGGTCGTTCAAACTTTGCTTTTTCCTTTTGTCCGGCCCCCGAACCGCCGGTTCAATCTTCTTCGCTGTCCGTATCACCCCAGTCGCCGGTCAGATCGACCGGGGCATTGGGTTGCACGGTGGATACCGCGTGCTTGTAGGCCAGCTGTGCCATGCCTTCGCGTTCGAGCAGCATGCAGAACAGGTCATAAGCCGCGACCTTGCCCTGCAGCATCACGCCGTTGATCAGGAACATGGTCACCGGAACCCCGGTTTCCTGCACGGTGCGCAAAAACACTTCCTGCAGGTTGCGGTTCTTGGCGTTCTTGGCACCCATCAGCCCCGAGAAGATCCCGAGATCGATCGGCTGGGCAGGCATGACGGTCGAAATCGCATGCTTGTAGACAAGCTGTGACTGGCCATCGCGGCGCAGCATGACCGAAAAATTGTCGAACCAGGTCACGATGCCCTGAAGCTTGACGCCCTTGACCAGAAACATGGTCACCGGGATTTTCGATTTCCTCAACGAGTTGAGGAACACATCCTGAATGTTTTGAGCCTTTTCGGTCATTTTGACCCCCGGTCTTGGTGGTGACGTTGCACCACGGTTCATGAAAAGCCTGTCCGTCACATCCGGCACGGCTGCCGCCAAAGGCCGCACCCCATACATAGTGCCGAAAGCCCCTGTCGCCAATGGCCAGTTTACCGCTTTTCCTTGCCGATCAACGGTCGTGCAACCCCAAGAGCTTGAGTTTGCGGTGCAAGGCCGAGCGCTCCATCCCGATGAACTCGGCTGTCTTCGAGATATTGCCCGAAAAGCGCCGGATCTGGATCTTGAGATATTCGCGTTCGAAGCTCTCGCGCGCCTCGCGCAGCGGCACCCCCATCAGGCTGGAAATGCCCGCGGCGCGCCCGCCATCGCCCTGCACCAGTTCGGGCGGGAGCATGTCCACATCGATCTGCGAGAGCCTGCCGCGCGGCGCCAGGATGATCGTGCGCTCGATAACGTTGCGCAGCTGGCGGACATTGCCCGGCCAGTTGTAGCTCTGCAGCGCCGCCATCGCCTCGCTGCTGGTTTCCGGCGGCGTGATGCCATGCTCGCTGGCGAAGCGCGCGACATAATGCTCGACCAACGCGGGAATGTCGTCGCGGCGTTCGGTGAGCGCCGGGATCTCGACCGGCACGACGTTCAAACGGTAGAACAGGTCTTCGCGGAAGCGTCCCTCGGCAATCTCGTGCTCCAGATTGCGCGATGTCGCCGACACGAAGCGGACATCGACCTTGATCGGTCGGGTTGCGCCCACGCGCGAGAAGCTCTGGTCGGTCAGCACGCGCAGGATCTTGGCCTGGGTGGATTCGGGCATGTCGGCAACCTCGTCGAGGAACAGCGTCCCGCCGTGCGCGCGTTCGAGCAGCCCGGATGTCGCCACCCTGCCCTGGTCCTCCTCGCCGAAAAGCTCCTGCTCGAACCGATCCGGGGTCATCCGCGCGGAGTTGACCGTGATGAACGGCCCGCCCGAACGGCCGCTCCAGCTGTGCAGCAGCCGCGCGGCGACCTCCTTGCCCACGCCTGCAGGTCCGGTGATCAGCAGCCGGCTACCGCTGTTGGCGACGCGCTTGAGCGTCGCGCGGACCGCGTTGATCGCGCTGGAGCTGCCGGTCAATTCGTCGGAAATGCCAAGTTTTTCGCGCAGCTGAGCATTCTCGCGCCGCAGCCGCGCGGTTTCGGTGCCGCGCGCGACCATATGGATCAGTCGCTCAGCCTCGAACGGCTTTTCGATGAAGTCCATCGCGCCGCGCGAGATCGCCGAAACCGCGGTGTCAATGTTCCCGTGACCCGAAAATATGATCACCGGCAGATCGGCATCGCGCGACTTGATCTCGTCGAGCAGTTCGAGCCCGTCGAGCTTGCTGCCCTTGAGCCAGACGTCGAGCAGCACCAGGGACGGGCGGCGTTCGTCGATCGCGGCGAGCGCGGCATCGCTGCCACCGGCCGAACGGCAGCTATAGCCTTCGTCCTCCAGCACGCCCGAGACCAGGTCCCGGATATCGCGCTCGTCATCAACAATCAGGATTTCCAAAGGCATAGATCAGTTGCTTTCCTCATCCTGTGCCGTGCGGCTCAGTTCGTTGTGGCGGCGGTCCGCGGTCGCGCCGGTGCGCGATGCCCGGTCTGCGCTGCTGTGCCGGATGACAGGCGCGGCGTTGGCTGCATCCTGTCCGGCGCTGGCGAGCAGCAGATCGGTATCGAGCCGGATGATGACGCGCGTCCCGCCGACGTCGTTCGATTCAAAGGCGAGGTCGCCGAAATGCTCCTCGACGATCTTCTTGACGATCGCGAGGCCAAGCCCGGTCCCCTTCTCGCGCGTGGTCATATAGGGCTCGACGATGCGGTCGCGGTCTGCGGGAAGGCCGATGCCGTTGTCGTCCAGCGTCAGCACCAGATACTGTGCATGGCGCGAGACGGTGGCGGTGACGCTGCCCTGATAGACCTCGTCCGCCTGTGCCTTGGCCTCAATGGCTTCCACGGCATTCTTGAGAATGTTTGTCACAGCTTGGCCGATCTGGCGTCGGTCGCAATGCAGGTCGCTGCCCTCGTGCACGCCTTCGGCCGCAAAGCGAATGGCGGGATGCGCGACTTCCTGCAGGAAGATTGCCTGCCGCACGAGGTCGAAGAAATTCTCCTCGCGGAACACCGGCTTGGGCATCCGCGCAAAGGACGAGAATTCGTCGACCATGTTGCGCAGATCGCCCACCTGTCGCACGATCGTGTCGGTGAGCTGGCCGAAGGTCGGGTCGTCCTCGCTGACCTTCTTGCCATAGCGCCGCTTGAGCCGCTCGGCGGCAAGCTGAATCGGGGTCAGCGGGTTCTTGATCTCGTGCGCGATCCGCCGGGCGACGTCCGACCACGCTGCCTGTCGCTGGTCGACCAGCTGCTGGGTGATATCCTCAAAGGTGATCACCAGGCCATAAGGCTCGCGCACGGTGCGCACCGCCAATGTCAGCAGATCGGTTCCGCGCGAATACTGGATCACCGCCTTCTCGGTGCCGTCGCCCACCAGCCGCGCAAAGGGCGGCGCGATGCTCGACAGCGTGCAGCCCAGGCACTGCTCGGCGTCGATCAGCAACAGCCGCTGCGCGGTGCTGTTCATCAGCCGCACCATGCCCATGGGATCGACCGAAATCACGCCGGCGCTGACGGACTCGAGCACCGCCTCGGTAAAGGCGCGGCGGTCGTCGAGCTGGCTGTTGGCGCGGATCAGCGCGGATGTCTGCTCGGAGAGGCGACTCGCCATGCGGTTGAATGCCCGGCCCAGCACGCCGACCTCGTCCGTGCGGTTGGCGGTGTCCACCCTCGTTGCGAAATTGCCGGTGCTGATGTCGCGCGCGGCGCTGGCCATGTCGGTCAGCGGCCGCACCATTCGGTCGGCGAACTTGAGCGCAGCCCACAAGGCGACCGCGACCAGCAGCAGAGAAACCACGAACAGCGCGATATTGAACTGGACCTGCAGGTTCTGCGATCGGGAGAACAGGGCCTTGTAGTCGGACAGGACCGTCTGCGCCCGCTCCCACTGGCTCAGCGCCAGCTGGTTGGAGGCGCGCGCGACATACAGGTACACCCTCGCCTTCTTGTCGAGTGGCGTAACCACTTCGATGCGGTCGGCTTCGGCGGATACCACCGCGGTTTCGCCCGCCTCCAGCTGCCGCACGATATCCGGTGTGACCCGGTCCGACGAGGTGCGGTTGTCGGGGTCGACGATCGCGGCGGTGCGGATCACCCCGTCATCGCCGATCTCGACAATGGCGGATTCGTTCATCTTGCGGCCGACAACCTGGAAGATATAGGCCTCGGCGAACTCGGGGCTGTCGATCCGGGTCTGCTGCAGATATTCGCGCAGATCGCTCGCCATCGCGACAGTCTCGGCAGAGACGTCGCGGCGTCCCTCCTCATAATAGCCGCGCGCCAGATCGTTGGCGTTTTCCAGCATCCCGCGCGCGCGGTCTGAGAACCAGAACTCGACGCCATATTGGAACAATAGCGAGGTGATCACCACGACCAGCAGCATCGGGATCGAGGAGATCAGCGAGAACAACGCGACGAACCGCACGTGCAGGCGGCCTGTCCCCTGCTCGCCGCTGACACCCGCGCGGCTGATCGCAACGCGCCTGCCGATAAGTGCGAGCAGCGCCATGGCGGGCACCAGATTGCCGACCAGCAGGGTGGCGGTCACCGGAGCAGGCACCATCGCCTGGCGGCCCTGGTAGCTACCGACCAACCAGATCGAGAAGCCGATCATCGTGATCAACAGCAGCACGCAGCCGACCTCAAGCACCGGAAACAGGCTGCCCTTGCGCATCATGACGGCAAAGCGGCGCGCAAACCGGCTTTTCCTGGGCTGGGGCAGTGCGGAAGACGCAAGCATAGTGGTGAGTTTACAACAGGTGCGTTGCCAGAATACAAGGCATTTTACTTAAGTGTTGCAGAATATCACCGCATAACGCACCCGCTTCGACGCAGGGTCCGCTGCCGGGGCTATCAGAGGTTTGTCAGGCGGTGTTCGACCAGCTTCTTCCGCAGCGTGTTGCGGTTGATCCCCAGCATCGCGGCCGCCTTGACCTGGTTGCCGTCGCACTGGCGCATGATCGACTGCAGCAGCGGGATTTCGAACGCCGCGAGCGCGCGATCATACACCGCGCCATGTTCGGGCCGTTCGGTGAGCAGGAAGCGGCTGACAGCCTGATCGAAGTCGCTCTCTTCGCGCCGGGGTTCGCCGCCGAGCGCCGGTTCGTCGAAAATGCTCCCCAATGCCTCGGCGGTGATCAGGTCGTCGCGGCTCATGATGACGGCGCGGAACACCAGATTACGAAGCTCGCGGACGTTGCCGCGCCAGTTGCGGCGCTGCATCGCGGCGATTGCGCTATCGTCGAAGATCCGCCGAGGCAGGCCCTCCTGCACCGCAAGCGCCAGGAAATGCTCCACCAGCGCGGGGATGTCGCTCAGCCGCTCACGCAGCGGCGGAAGCTCGATCGGCACCACGTTGATGCGGTAATACAGATCCTCACGGAACAGCCCGGCCTCGATCAGCGGCCCGAACGGCTTATTGGTCGCCGCCAGAAACCGCACGTCGAGCTCGATCTCGCGATGGCCGCCGACGCGGGTGATCCGCCCGGTCTGCAGCGTGCGCAGCAGCCGCGTTTGCGCCTGCATCGGCATGTCGCCGATTTCGTCGAGAAACAGCGTGCCGCCATGGGCCTGCTCGAACTTGCCGATCGACTGCGTGACGGCCCCGGTGAACGCGCCCTTTTCATGGCCGAACAGCTCTGACTCGATCAGTTCGGCAGGAATCGCGGCCATGTTGACCGCGACGAACGGGCCCTGCTTGCGGTGGCCCAGCTGATGGATCGCCTCTGCCACCAGTTCCTTGCCGGTGCCGGATTCGCCCAGGATGAGCACCGACAGGTCATTGCGCAGCACCCGGGTGATCATGCGGTAGACCGTCTGCATCGGCGCGCTGCGCCCGACGAGCGGCAGCCCGCTATCGGCAGGGTCTGCGTCCATGATGCCGCCGGAATCGCCGCTGCGCGCGATCGCCTGAAGTACGGCGCGGATCAGTTCATCCAGATCGAAGGGCTTGGGGAAATATTCGTAAGCACCCGCCTCGCTTGCGCGTACCGCGGTATCGAGCGTGTTCTGCGCCGAAAGCACGATCACCGGCGTATCTGGATGGCGTTCGAGCACCACGCCCAGCGTCGCGATGCCATCGCCGTCCTCTAGCATCACATCGGTGAGGATCGCGGCATAGCGCTTGTCGGCGATGAGCGTGTTGCGCCGTGCGATCGAGGTGCAATGATCGACGGCGCAGCCTTCGGCCTCCAGCGCGGCGGTGATCACCTGGCTGATCGAGCGATCGTCCTCCACCAGCAAAACCGATTTGGCCATAATGATCAGTTCCCCAGGGTGGCAAGCGGCAGGAACAGCCGGAAATTGGTGAGCCCCTGCTGCGCGTCACGTTCGTGCACGATGCGCCCGTTCATGTCGCGCACCAGCTTCTGAACCAAAGCGAGGCCCAGCCCCTGCCCGGTCTTCTTGCTGGTGACGAAGGGCGAGAAGATGTCCTCGGCGATGTCCGCATCGATCCCCGGGCCGTTGTCGCTGACCCGCACCTCGACCGGAAGCCGGATATAGCGATCGTCGCCGCGCGAGAGCCGCAGCCGCACGCCGCTGACGAACTTGGTGGTCAGGGTGATGCAGGCATCGTCCTGCCCCTCCATCGCCTCGCGGGCGTTGGTGATGAGGTTGAGCAGCACCTGCACCAGATTGTCGGCATCGGCCAGCACCGGCGGTATCGAGGGGTCGAACTGCTCGACGAAGCGTACGGTGTCGGGGTGCGCGGTCTCCACGATCTCGCGTACCCGGCTCAGCGGCTCATAGATGTTGCAGGGCCGCACCGGCGCGGCAGTGCGCCGGGTAAGCGATTGCATCTGGTCGATCAGCAGGGCGATGCGGTCCACCTCTGCGGTGATCAGTCCCGAAAGCCGTCTACCCGGACCATCGAGCTGTCGTTCGATCAGCTGCGCTGCACCCTTGATCGCGGCGAGCGGGTTCTTGATCTCATGCGCCAGAATATCGGGTCCGCGCACCGCAAAGCCCTCGGCGGCGGGCTCGCTGTCGAACAGCGGTGATCCCGCGCCGGATTCGTTGAGCACCAGCAGCTGCCACCCTTCGGCCACCGGGCTGAGCGAGATATCGACCTCGCGCACGCTGTTGCGGCCGATCTGCACCCGCATGCCGTGCGCGGCCAGATTGGTGTCGGGCTGGTCGAGCGCGAGCCCGATCCGCGCATCGTCGAAGCGCAGGAACTCCGACAGATGCCGACCGATCAGCCGGCGTGCGCTTTGCTCGAGCAGGTTTTCCGCCGCCGCATTGGCTGCTGCGATCGTGCGGTCGGCGTGCAGCATGACCACAGCCATCGGCAGGCTCTGCAGCTGGGCCGCCGCATCCGGCGCGATGGCAGCGCTGGCCACCATCAGGCGGCGGCTTGACGCAGCCAGGGCCGGTAGAACTCACCCAGCATCGCTGTCACGACATCGGGATTGTCGATCTGGTTCATCTTGTTGCGCAGCTCGGCAGATCCCGGCAACCCCTTGGTGTACCAGCCCAGATGCTTGCGGGCCATCTTGACGCCGGTGTCGCTGCCATAGTGCTCAAGCATCGCGTGATAATGCTCGATGATCACGCGGTACTGCTCGTCCAGATCCGGGTCGGGCAGCGTCTCGCCGGTGCGCAGCGCATGCATCACCTGCCCCAGCAGCCATGGCTTGCCATAGGCGCCGCGTCCGATCATGACGCCATCGGCGCCGCTCTGCTCCAGCGCGGTGCGCGCATCCTCGATGCTGCAGATGTCGCCGTTGACGATCACCGGAAGCTTCACCGCTGCCTTGACCTTCGCAACGAATGCCCAGTCGGCCGAGCCCTTGTACATCTGGTTGCGGGTGCGGCCGTGGACGGTGATCATCTTCGCGCCCAGATCCTCGGCAATCCGCGCAAGCTCCGGCGCGTTGAGGCTGTCATGGCACCAGCCCATGCGCATCTTGACCGTCACCGGCACCTTGACCGCCTTTACCGTCGCCTCGATCAGAGCGGCGGCCAGCGGCAGGTCGCGCATCAGCGCCGAGCCCGCATCGCCGTTGACCACCTTCTTCACCGGGCAGCCCATGTTGATGTCGATGATCGCAGCGCCGCGGTCCTCGTTGAGCTTGGCGGCTTCGGCCATCTGCTTCGGACCGCATCCGGCGAGCTGCATCGACACCGGTTCCTCGACCGCGTGCCAGGCGGCTTTCTGCAGCGACTGGCGCGTCTCACGGATCATCGCCTCGCTGGCGATCATCTCGGTGACGTTGAGCCCCGAGCCATAGCGCCGCACCAAGGTGCGGAACGGCATGTCGGTGACGCCGGTCATCGGCGCAAGCAGCACCGGCTCGTCGATCTGCAAGGGGCCGATCTGGATCGGCTTAAGGGCGGGGATATGGGTCATGATGGTGCGTGCCTAATATTTAGGCAGCCCCATAATCGCAAAGCGGCTGGCGGGCAAGCAGCACTTGGTTTATGCCCCGCGCCCGATGTCCGATGCAAAACCGAGCCTTTCGAGCGACACCTCCCGCACCGCCGCGCTGATCGTGGCTGCGGGCAAGGGCCTGCGCGCTGGCGGCGATGTGCCCAAGCAGTTTGCCGAGTATCGTGGCAAGCCCCTGCTCCGCCACAGCGTTGAGGCTTTTGCCAGCTGGGACGCTGCGCCGCGCATCGTTGTCGTGATCGGTGAAGGCCAAACTGCGTCGGCCAAGGCCGCGCTGGCCGGGCTGGACGGCATCGTGCTGGTCACCGGAGGCGCCGAACGCAGCGACTCGGTGCGGCTGGGCCTGCTGGCGCTTGCTGCGCAGGGTGGGACGGACCGGGTGTTCATCCACGACGCCGCCCGCCCTTCCCTCTCGCATGATGTTCTGGACCGGTTGAATGCCGCGCTGGACGCCAATCCCGGCGCGGTGCCGGTGCTGCCCGTGGTCGACAGCATCGCGCGCGGCGCCGATGGCGTCATCGAGCAGGCGGTCGATCGCGCGCATCTGTGGCGGATCCAGACCCCCCAGGCATTCCACTTTGACGCGATCCTGGCCGCGCACCTCGCCTGGTCGTCCGATCGCGCCGCCACCGACGACAGCCAGATCGCCCGCGCTCACGACCTTGCCGTCGCGCTGGTCGAAGGCGACGAGGCGTTGACCAAGATCACCTTTTCCGAGGACTTTGCCGTGTCACACCAGCCTGCTCCAGCGCCTGCCGCGATGATGGTCCGCACCGGCATCGGCTATGACGTGCATCGGCTGGCGAGCGGCGAGGAACTGTGGCTGGGCGGCGTAAAAATCGAGCATGATCGGGGACTTGCCGGCCACAGCGATGCCGATGTCGCGCTGCATGCAATCACCGATGCGCTGCTCGGTGCCATGGCGCTGGGCGATATCGGCGAGCATTTTCCGCCCAGCGACCCGCAATGGCGCGGTGCGGATTCGGCGCAGTTCCTGGCGCATGCGGCATCGCGGGTCCGCGCCAAGGGCGGGCAGATCGCCAATATCGACCTCACCATAATCTGCGAGGAACCGAAAATCGGCCCGCACAAAGCTTCCATTCAGCAACGCATCGCCACCATTCTTGCGCTCCGACCGGATCAGGTGGGAGTCAAGGCGACAACGACCGAACGCCTGGGCTTCACCGGTCGCGGCGAAGGCATCGCCGCGCAGGCAGCGGCCAGCGTGATGGTTGCCGGACAACCCTGACAGGACAACAGACATGACACGAACGACACTGATGACCCGATCCGTAGCGGTGCTGGCCATGGCCGGGGCGCTGGCCGCCCAGACCGCTGCTGCGCAAACTGCCGCGTGCCTCTCAAACAGCCAGGCACAGTCGCTCGCGGTGGCGGCTTTGCCCGATGCGCTGTCGAGCGCGCGCCGGGCCTGCCTGCCGCATCTGCCAGCAGCGTCTGCCCTCACCCGCTCGTCCACCAAGATCAGCCAGGTCTATCAGCCTGCCGCTGACAGGGCATGGCCGGTGGCCGGACGCGCCTTCCTGGCAGCGGTGGAACTGCCCTTGCCGCCGGGGAGCGATCCGCAGATCTTCCGTCCGCTGCTCACCGCGGCGATCACCGCGCTGGTCGAGCAGGAGATCAAGCCAGAAAATTGCAACGCGGTGGAGGAATTCTACAGCGCGCTCGAGCCGCTGCCGCCCGAGAACATGGGCAAGTTGCTGATCGCGCTGATGAAGCTGGACGAGACCTCGAAAAAGCCTGGCGAGCCCAGCAAGAACCCCTTCACCCT
The DNA here is from genome assembly GCF_003431825.1 of Blastomonas fulva. Classification (GTDB taxonomy): domain Bacteria; phylum Pseudomonadota; class Alphaproteobacteria; order Sphingomonadales; family Sphingomonadaceae; genus Blastomonas; species Blastomonas fulva. The sequence continues at coordinate 3,091,390 of NZ_CP020083.1, forward strand.
GTGCAAGGATTCCGCGAAGTGAAAGGCCTGCTGCCATCGCTGCTGATGGATCTTGCCGAGCGGGTGGTGACCGAAAATATCGCCGCCGGCCGCCGGATCGTACTGGCGGAAAGCTGCACCGGCGGACTGGTGTGCGCGGCGATCACTGAAATTCCCGGCAGCTCGGATGTGCTCGATCGCGGCTTCGTGACCTATTCCAACGATGCCAAGATCGAATCGCTCGGGGTCAGTGCCGAGCTGATCGACACCTTCGGCGCGGTCTCGCCCGCCGTCGCCTGGGCGATGGCGCGCGGCGCGCTGAAGCATTCGGATGCGGATGTTGCGGTGGCGATCACCGGCGTGGCCGGGCCCGGTGGCGGCACCGAGAGCAAACCTGTGGGCACCGTGGTGTTCGCCTGCGCGCTGCGCGGCCAGAGCGAGAACGACATCACCGCCGAGCAGAAGAATTTCGATCCCACGCTCAGCCGCGCGGAGATCCGTCAGGAAGCGACGATGGCTGCGCTCGAACTGCTGTTGCCGTAAAGCTCTTCGGCGCGGGTTTCGAACGCGCTGACCATCTTGCGGAAGGCGCGGTCGAAATACTGGCCGGCCAGCGTTTCGAACAGCCGGTTCTTGAAGGTGAACGACACGTAGAAGTCGACGGTGCACCCGCCCTTGCCGTCGCTGGCGAACTGCCAGATGTTTTCGAGGTTCTTGAGCGGGCCGTCGAGATATTCGACCTCGATCCGCTCACCGGGCACCTTGCGCACCAGCGAGGTGAACTTCTCGCGCAATTGCTTGAAGCCGACCACCATGTCGGCCACCATCTCGGTGTCGCTGTCCGATTTGACCCGGGTTGCGATCACCCAGGGCAGAAACTCGGCATAGCGCGCCACGTCGGCGACCAGATGATACATCTGCTCGTGACTCCAGGGCAGATGCCGGGTCTCGCGGTGCGATGGCATCCGGGGCCTCTTACCGTGCCGCCTGCCGTGCCAGCTTTGCCTCGCGCGCGGCGCGCATCTGGGCAAAGTCCTCGCCGGCATGATAGCTCGACCGGGTCAGCGGGCTGGATGCGACCTGCAAAAAGCCCTTGGCACGCGCGATTGCCGCATAGGCATCGAATGCCTTGGGGGTCACGAAATCGATGACCTTGGTGTGGCGCGGCGTGGGCTGCAGATACTGGCCCATGGTCAGGAAATCGACATCGGCAGAGCGCATGTCGTCCATCACCTGGTGCACCTCGAGCCGTTCTTCGCCCAGGCCGAGCATGATGCCCGACTTGGTGAAGATCGACGGATCGAGCCTTTTGACCATCTCGAGCAGCCGGAGCGAGGCGTAATAGCGCGCGCCGGGACGGATGGTGGGATAGAGCCGGGGCACGGTTTCCAGATTGTGGTTGTACACATCGGGCCGGGCGGTGACGATCGCCTCGACCGCGGCTTCGTGCTTGTTACGGAAATCGGGGGTCAGGATCTCGATCGTCGTCTTTGGCGTGGTCCGCCGCAGCGCCTCGATCACCTTGACGAACTGGCTCGCGCCGCCATCGGCAAGGTCGTCGCGATCGACCGAGGTGATGACGATATGCTCGAGCCCCATTTGCGCTGCCGCATCTGCGACGTGCTGGGGTTCCTTGGTGTCGACCATGCGCGGCATGCCGGTCTTGACGTTGCAGAAAGCGCAGGCGCGGGTGCACACATCGCCCAGGATCATCACCGTGGCGTGTTTCTTGGTCCAGCACTCGCCGATGTTGGGGCACGCCGCCTCTTCACACACGGTGTTGAGGTTGAGGTCGCGCATCAGCTTGCGGGTTTCGTTGAAACCCTTGCTGGTGGGTGCGCGAACGCGGATCCAGTCCGGCTTGCGGACGCGGGCGGGACGGCCTTCGGGGCTCTCGATGGGCGTGACTTCGTTCATGACTGGCGCTTTAGCGCAGGCCCCCGCGCACTTCCACTGGTAAAAGCGCCCGCCTGCCCACACTTATGCCCGAGGCTGCGCGATGACGGCCAGTCCAAAGCGGGGAATCCATGACATCTCAAAGCCTTCTCGACCTGCCCGATGATCTCGACGCCGTGCTGGCCGATGTCTGGCAGCGGCTGGGCCGCGCCGCCAAGGACCGCCGCGCCCCGATGCATACCCCTGTCGTCGCGACGATCACCGGGGACGGCGTTCCGAGCCAGCGGGTGATGGTGCTGCGCGCCTTCGACCGGGCGTCGGCGACGTTGCGCTTTCATACCGATTCCCGCGCGGCCAAGGTCGATCAGATCGGCGATGGCAGCCCGGTCTCGATCCTGGGCTATGATCCCGCAGCCAAGCGCCAGTTCCGCCTGTCGGGCGTGGCGCGGATAGAAACCGATACTGCCGCAGCCGATCAGGCCTGGGGTGAAGCGACGCTGTTTGCCAGGCGCTGCTATCTCGCCGATCCGGCTCCGGGCACGGTATCCGACGTGCCGGTCTCAGGGCTGCCCGCAGAGATCGAGGGCCGCAAGCCAGAGGATGACGACGAGGTCGCCCCCGGGCGCGCCAATTTCGCGCTGCTGATGGCACAGATCGACACGATCGAATTCCTCCATCTCGCGCACACCGGACACCGCCGCGCGCTGTTTCACCGCGCGCCTGACGGCCAATGGCGGGGCGAATGGCTGGTGCCATGACGATTGCTTTTGACCCGCCGAAGCGCCATTTTCGGGAATGACCAAGGAAACGCCCCCTAACATCGCCCTGCTGATCGACGCGGACAATGCCAGCCCTTCCGGGATCGATCCGGTGCTGACCGTGCTGGCGGAACTGGGCACGGTGAACATTCGCCGCGCCTACGCCAACTGGCGCAAGCCCGCGCTCAAGGGCTGGGCGGATATCGTCCACAAGTTCGGCATCGAGCCCCAGCAGCAGTTCGACCTGACCAAGGGCAAGAACGCCACCGACATGAAGATGACGATCGATGCGATGGACCTGCTGTTCCGGGGCCGGGTCAACGGTTTCGGTATCATGAGTTCGGACAGCGATTTCATGCCGCTCGCCCAGCGCATCCGCCAGGACGGCCTGCCCGTATATGGCTTTGGCGGCGACAAGACGCCCGAAGCGTTCAAGCAGGCCTGCACCCGGTTTATCGATGTGAACGCGCTGATCAAGGTGCAGGGTGCTGAGAAGAAAGCCGACAACGCCGCTGCCGCCAGGAGCAGCGCCAAGCCGGACCCCAAGCCCGCTGCAGGCGGCGCAAGCATCGACGAGGACGTGATCCAGCTGCTGATCGATGCCTATCAGGCCAGCAAGCGCGACGAGCGCGGCTTTGCGTCGCTCAGCGAAGTCGGCAAGATCGCGGGCAACCGGTCCAGCTTCGACGTCCGCAACCATGGTTTCCCACGTCTGCTCGACATGTTCGAAGCTTCGCCGCAGTTCACCACCGAGCGCCGCGAGAACGGCGGGCTGTTCGTCAAGCGCTTGCGCTGATCTTGCTCAGACGGTCGGTATGGTGCCGCCGTCGATGACATGTTCGGTTCCGGTGATGCTGCCCGCGCGGTCCGATACCAGAAAAGCGATCAGGCTTGCCACTTCCGCTGGGGTCGACGGCCGTCCGATGGGAATGCCGCCCAGCGAATCCATGATCATCCTGCGGCCTTGCTCGATGTCGCCTGCGGCCTGCTTCGCGAGCCGCGTTGCAAGGTCGATCGACGCTTCGGTCTCGATCCAGCCCGGCGACACCCTCACCACTCGCACCCCATGCGGCGACACCTGTCTGGAGAGGCTCTTGCTGTAGGTCGAGAGCGCCGCCTTGGCTGCGGCATAGGCCGTGGTCGCCTCGGGCAAGGGCAACCGGCTCTGGATCGAGGTCACATGGACCACGACGCCCTGCCCGCGGCTGACCATCCCCGGGACCAGAGCGCGATCAAGCCGCACCGCTGGCATCAGGTTGAGATCGATCTCGCTTGCCCAGATAGCATCGCTCAGCGCTTCGAACCCACCGGCCGGCGCGGACGAGCCACCCAGCATGTGAACGATGATGTCGGCACCGCCCATGCGTTCGTGGACTTCCGCCGCGAGCGCGGCGCAGCCGTCCGCGTGTGTGAGGTCGCTGGCAAAGAACGGAACATCGTTCCAATAGTCTGGCCGGGTGCGGGCGGTGGTCAGCACCTCGGCGCCAAGCTCGCAGAACAGCGCGACCGTTGCGGCGCCCGCGCCGCGTGTGCCCGAGGTGATCAAGGCCCGCTTGCCGGTGAGGTCGATGAACCGCCCCCCGCCCGCGTCTGGACCGATACCCTGCGATCCCGCGTTCATGGCGTGATCTCCAGCGCGGTGATCTGCTCTCCGCTGATGGCGAACAGGTAGCGCAGATCGACCGGACTGCCGGGGAAGTTTCCGGCAAGATGGCTGGTGACCACGATGCGATCACCTTCCCGGGTCACCGAAAAAGGCTCGACGGTGTAGCTGAAGGCGCTTGCGGTATCCTGCTTCCAGTTTCGGATGGCATCACGGCCGACATGGGTTCTTCCCTCATCGCGGACGGTGGCATTCGGTGCAAAGCATTGGACGACAGCTTCGGCGTCCCGCTCGCGGTCGGCGGCAAAATATCTGGAAATGCTCTCGGGCAGGTCGATTGCCATATGGGGTCTCCATCTCGTGCAGCCATGTTCAGGCGGCTTCTAGCCGCTGGGTTGTGTCTGCAATTTAGCGATGGACCTTTGATCTGATAATCGGGATAAACCTGGACGTGACATTGCGGAAAACAGGACAATGATCCGGCACAATCTCGTTGAGCTCGATTGCATTCTTGCGGTTGCGCGCTGCGGCTCCTTCCGCGGGGCTGCGCTTGATCTGGACATGTCGACCACCGCGCTGAGCAACGCCGTGGCCAAGCTCGAACGTCAGCTCGGCGTCCGGCTGTTCAACCGCACCACCCGCAGCGTGTCGCTCACCCAGGCAGGCCGCGGTTTTGTCGAGCAGGTATCCCCTGCGCTCCAGGACATTCGCGAGGCGATGGACATTGCCAGCTCGCAGCAGGTGACACCTTCAGGGACATTGCGGATCAATGCCTTCGCCACGGCTGCGCGCGAGGTCCTCGCGCCGCTGGTCCTGCGCTTTCTCCGCGAACATCCGCAGGTGCATGTCGATCTGGTAACCGAAGGGCGGATGGTCGACATCGTCGCCGACGGGTTCGATTTCGGCCTGCGCAATGCCAACCTTGTCCCCAGCGACATGATCGCGATCCCGCTGGGCCCGCCCCAGCGCCACGCCGTGGTCGCCACCCCGGGCTATCTGCGCGCTTATGGTACCCCGCTGGTCCCTGCCGATCTGCTCGGCCATGCGTGCATCCGGGTGAGGCTTCCCAATGGTTCGTTCTATCGCTGGCATTTTGAGAGCCAGGGCGAAACGGTGCAGATCGACGTGACCGGTCGCATCGCGCTGGACGAGGCGAGTCTTGCGCGGATCGCGGTGCTGGAAGATGTCGGCCTCGGGTTCTTCATGGAATCCGACGTCCGCGAGGATATCGCTGAGCAGCGGGTGATCCGTGTGCTCGAAGACTGGACACCGCCGCTCGCACCCTTGAGCCTCTATTACCCGAACCGGCGCAACCCGTCTGCGGCGTTCAAGGCGTTTGTCGACCTCGCGCGCGACTTCGGCCGCCGCCGAAGGTGAAGGTTAACCGGCTGGAATGCGGCCGAGCCCTCGCCTCATTCCCACTCGATCGTGCCGGGCGGCTTTGACGTGTAGTCGTAGACCACGCGGTTGATGCCCTTGACCTCGTTGATGATCCGCGTCGCGGTGCGCTGCAGGAAGCTTGAGTCGAACGGATAGATGTCTGCGGTCATGCCGTCGGTGCTGGTCACGGCGCGCAGCGCGCAGACGTTGTCATAGGTGCGGCCATCGCCCATCACACCCACGGTCTTGACCGGCAGCAGAACCGCAAACGCCTGCCAGATCGCGTCATACAGCCCGGCGTTGCGGATCTCGTCGAGATAGACCGCATCGGCCTTGCGCAGGATGTCGCAGCGCTCACGCGTGACCTCACCAGGGATGCGGATCGCAAGACCGGGGCCAGGGAACGGATGGCGACCGACGAACACGTCGGGCAGGCCAAGCTCGCGGCCCAGGGCACGGACCTCGTCCTTGAACAGCTCGCGCAAGGGTTCGACCAGCTTCATGTTCATGCGTTCGGGCAATCCGCCGACATTGTGGTGGCTCTTGATCGTTACAGACGGCCCGCCGGTGAACGAGACGCTTTCGATGACATCGGGGTACAGTGTGCCCTGCGCCAGGAACTCCGCGCCGCCGATCTTGCGGGCTTCGGACTCGAACACATCGATAAAGGTCTTGCCGATGAACTTGCGCTTGAGTTCAGGATCAGTGACCCCGGCGAGGCCTCCCATGAATAATGCTTCGGCCTGCACGTGCACCAGCGGGATGTTGTAATGCCCCTTGAACAGGCTGACGACCTGGTCGGCCTCGCCCAGCCGCATCAGCCCGTGATCGACGAACACGCAGGTCAATTGGTCACCGATCGCCTCGTGGATCAGCACCGCAGCCACCGCGCTGTCGACTCCGCCCGAAAGACCGCAGATCACGCGCGACTTGCCGACCTGCTCGCGGATCTCGGCGATCTTGGCGGCCTTGAACTCGGCCATCGACCAGTCGCCCCGGCAGCCGCAAACATGCCGGACGAAGTTGGCGATCAGCTTGCCGCCATCGGGGGTGTGGACAACCTCGGGGTGGAACTGCATCGCGTAGAAGCAACGCTCGTCATCGGCGATTACCGCGAACGGCGCGCCGGGGGAAGATGCGACTGCACGGAAGCCGGGGGCGAGCGCAGTTACCTTGTCGCCATGGCTCATCCACACCTGATGCGCCTCGCCTTCCTTCCACAGCCCGTCGAACAACCGGCAGCGGTCGGTGATCTCGATGAACGCGCGACCGAATTCGCCGCCCTTCTCGCCGCCACCTTCGACCATGCCGCCCAATTGCTGGGTCATCGTCTGCTGGCCATAGCAGATCCCCAAGATCGGCAGGCCCGATTGCAGGATCGCTTCCGGAGCGCGCGGGCTGCCTTCTTCGGTCACCGATGCCGGACCACCCGAGAGGATAATCCCCTTGGGCTTCATCCGGTGAAATGCCGCTTCCGCGCTGCTGAACGGGGCAATCTCGCTATACACCCCCGCCTCGCGCACCCGGCGTGCGATAAGCTGCGTCACCTGGCTGCCGAAATCGACAATCAGAACGGATTCGTCATGGGCTATGGTCATGGTCTGCCGATAGTTGGGGCAACGCGGCGAGTCTAGCCTGCAGTCTCGGCCAGCATCGCCCGCAGGTCCGTCTTCAATATCTTGCCAATATGGCTGCGCGGAAGTTCGTCGATCGAGTGGAGCGCGGAGAGGCGCTGGGTCTTGCCCAGTTCGGCGTTGACGGTGGCGAGCAGCTGATCGAGGTCGAGCGCATGGTCCGGCGCCGCGACCACGAAGCCCACCGGGGTTTCGCCCCAGCGCTCCGACGGCATCCCGACGACCGCGGCATCCGCGACACCAGGCTGTTGCATCAGGATTTCCTCGAGGTCCTTGGGGTAGATGTTGAACCCGCCCGAGATGATCATGTCCTTGGCGCGCCCGACGATCTGGACGAAGCCGTCCTCGTCGACGATGCCAATATCGCCCATCTTGAACCACAGATTGCCGTCCGTATCGCGCCATTCCATGTCGCGCGTCTTGTCGGGCTGGTTCTTGTAGCCGCTCATCATCGTCGGCGAGCGACCCACCATCTCGCCTTTGGATCCCGGTGGCAGTTCCCTGCCCTCTTCGTCGATGACCTTGAGGTCGTGTCCCTTCACCGGCTGGCCGACGGTGTGCAATTTGTCGGGGAAGTTGTGCGCCTGGAGCATGCACACCACCCCGCCCTCGGTCATTCCGTAGATTTCGACCAGACCGCCGGGGAAGCGGCGCAGCGCTTCTGCCTTGAGCTCTGCACTGAACGGGGCGCTGGTGCAGAACTTGACCTGCATCGATGACAGATCATGCGAATCGAACGCCGGGTCGGACATCAGCCGTTGGTACTGCACCGGCACCAGCATGGTGTGGGTGGCGCGCATGGCCTGGGCGGCATTCAGCCACTGGCCGGAATCGAACTTGCCCATCAGCCGCACCATGCCGCCATGCACGATAGTGGGCAGGAACACCGCGAGCGTGGTATTCGAATAGAGCGGGGTGGAGAGGATCGCGCGTGCCTGTTCGCTATAGATCGCCTGGAACCCCGCGACCGACTGCCGCCAGCGCATGGCGTGCGAATGCACGATGCCCTTGGGGGTTCCGGTGGTGCCGCTGGAATAGATGATGTTGAAGGCATCGCCCGGCTGCGGCGGAGCGATGTCGGGCACGGAGCCTTCCGGCGCCATCCATTCGCTCAGCGAAGGCGTTTCACCGGCCGCGGCATCGAGCATGACATGGCGCGCCGTCCCCAGATCCACTCCGCTGGCGAGCAGTTCGGCGCGCTTGTCGCCATCAATGAACAGGTGGATCGCGCCGGAATCGGCGAGCATGTTGGCGAGCTGGCGCGGCGTTGCGCTGGTGGTGAGTGGCGCAGCACAGCCGCCGGCGCGGATCGCCGCCAGATAAGCGAGCGCATAAGGGATGCCGGTGGTGCCGAGAATCGCTACCGCCTGTCCACGCTGTAGGCCATCGGCGATCAGCTGCGCTGCGATGCGGTCGACCTGGCCCGACAGCGCGCCCCAGCTGATGCGGTGATACCCGTCATCGAGCGCGATGGCATCGGGCTGAAGCGTTCCCCATGCCGCAACAATCCCCGGCCAGTTGCCGAATTCGCGTTCGAGCTCTGCTTTAATGTCCATCCAAATCCTCTCCCGGCGGCTTGAGCGCCACCTGCTTGAGGCAAGTTATGCCCAGAGCGGCATCACGAGGAAAGCGGCAATCGCAGGGGCGACAGCCTGACGGCCGATCAATTGGCCACCGCGGCGACAAAGGTGTTTTCCACCCAGCCGCTAAGGCACGGACCGGCATAAGGCTGCTTGGTGCGAACGGGCCTCGTCACCCCGCAATCGACCGTTGCGGCGGGAGCTGCCTCATCCGTTGGCGGCGCAGCTGCGCCTTCGGGAGCGGCCTGGCTGCTGGGCGATGGTCCGACCACGACCCCAAGCCATTGCTGGTCGAGGCTGCGGGTGCAGACAAAGACATGGGTGTCGTCGGTGAGTGCGCCGACCTGCTTGGCGCCATCGAACGGAGCATCGCGCACCGGCAGTTCGCCCCCGCGCAATCCGCCGACGCGGCCGCGTCCCTGGCAGGCGGCAAAGCGCGTTCCGCCCTCGCCGATGCTCACCGGGCGCGCGGTCGGGCTGGCGTCGGACGCGCCCAGCCGTTCGCCAGCGGCCTGACCGCCCGGCTCGCGCTTGCTCGCAGGTTCGGGGTCGGCGCATCCGGCGACCGCCAAAATGGGCAGCAGCACGGCGATCAGAGGCAGCGGATTGGCTTTCATGGTTCCGGTTATAGGTGATCGCCCGGGTCATACAAGCAACCTGCGGCGGAGGGATCGTGGCAGGTCGTTCCGCAGCGTCTGTGGCACGCTAAAATATGTGCAAAAACGACCAGTTCCGCTTGGGTTTCGGGTCTCGCGCGGCTATGACGCAACGATGACAGACACTCCCAGCACTTCCACCGAGAATAACCAGAACCCGGCCAACACCAACAGCTATGGCGCAGATTCGATCAAGGTCCTCAAGGGCCTGGATGCGGTGCGCAAGCGCCCGGGCATGTACATTGGCGATACCGACGATGGATCAGGCCTGCACCACATGGTGTTCGAGGTTTCGGACAACGCCATCGACGAGGCGCTCGCCGGCCATTGCGACCGCGTGCTGATCACGCTCAACCCCGACAATTCGGTGACGGTCGAGGATAACGGCCGCGGCATCCCCACGGGAATCCATACCGAAGAGGGCATCTCGGCGGCCGAGGTCATCATGACCCAGCTGCACGCGGGCGGAAAGTTCGAGAACACCAGCGACGACAATGCCTACAAGGTTTCCGGCGGCCTGCACGGCGTGGGCGTCAGCGTCGTCAACGCGCTGTCGGAATGGCTCGAGCTGCGCATCTGGCGCGACGGCCAGGAACACTGGATGCGCTTTCGTCACGGCGATTCCGAAGCGCCGCTGAAGGTCACGGGACCTGCGCCCGAGGGCAAGAAGGGCACGCAGGTCACCTTCCTGTTTTCGCAGGACACGTTCAAGAACGTCACAGAATATGATTTCGAGAAGCTCGAGCACCGCTATCGTGAGCTCGCGTTCCTCAACTCGGGCGTCCGCGTCATCCTGCGTGATGAGCGCCACGCCGAGCCCAAGGAGCACGACCTGTATTACGAGGGCGGGATTGCCGCGTTCGTCAAATGGCTCGATCGAAACAAACAGCCGCTGATGCCCGATCCGATCGCGATTTCCGGGTCGCGCGACGATGTAACCATCGACGTCTCGCTGGAGTGGAACGACAGCTATTACGAGAACGTGCTGTGCTTCACCAACAACATACCACAGCGCGACGGCGGCACGCATCTGGCCGCCTTCCGCGCCGCGCTGACCCGGACGCTCAACAGCTATGCGGAAAAGTCGGGGCTGCTGAAGAAGGAAAAGGTCTCGCTCACCGGCGATGACATGCGCGAAGGCCTGACCGCGATCGTCTCGGTCAAGCTTCCCGACCCCAAGTTCAGCTCGCAGACCAAGGACAAGCTTGTCAGCTCCGAGGTTCGCCAGCCGCTCGAAAGCCTGATGGCCGACAAGATGGCCGAGTGGCTCGAGGAAAACCCCGCGCACGCCAAGTCGATCGTCGCCAAGATCATCGATGCCGCAGCGGCCCGCGAGGCCGCCAAGAAAGCGCGCGAACTCACCCGGCGCAAGGGCGCGATGGACATCGCTTCGTTGCCCGGCAAGCTTGCCGACTGCCAGGAGCGTGATCCTGCCAAGTCCGAACTGTTCCTGGTCGAGGGTGACTCGGCAGGCGGATCGGCCAAGCAGGGCCGCGACCGGCATTACCAGGCGATCCTGCCCTTGAAGGGCAAGATCCTCAACGTCGAGCGTGCGCGCTTCGACCGGATCATCTCGTCGAAGGAAGTTGGCACGCTGATCCAGGCGATGGGCACCGGCATTCGCGATGATTTCAACATCGAGAAACTGCGCTATCACAAGATCGTGATCATGACCGACGCTGACGTCGACGGCGCGCATATCCGTACGCTGCTGCTCACGTTCTTCCATCGTCAGATGCCCGAGATCATCCGCGCAGGGCATTTGTACATCGCCCAGCCGCCGCTGTACAAGGTCGCCAAGGGCAAGAGCGAGGTGTATCTCAAGGACAATGACGCGCTCGATCAGTATCTGGTCGATGCAGGGCTGCAGGGCCGTATTCTCGAGACGGTAGAGGGCGCGCGCGGCGGCGATGATCTTCGCGAACTGGTCGAGCACGCCCGGCGCATGAAGAGCCTGATGACCTACGTCCCGCGCCGTTACGATCCTCTGATCATCGAGGGGCTGGCGCTTGCCGGGGCACTTTCGCCCGACATGCCGGACAGCGACAGATTGGCCGCGGTCAACACCGCGACGGCCTGGATGGGTGGGGCCGATCCTGAGGCGCGCTGGACGGGTGAACTCTCGGTCGAGGGCGGCTATCATCTCGAGCGTTGGTGGCGCGGGGTAACCGACCATCACGTCGTCGACCTGCCCTTCCTCAACAGCGCCGAGGCGCGCAAGCTGCACAGGGTGGCAGGCGAATTCGCCCCGATGTACCTGAACCCGAGCAGACTGGTCAAAGCGGGCGCCGCTGCGCCGACCGAGAGCGACATCGATGGCGATGAAGCGGATGACGCCGTCACCGTGGTCACCGGCGTGACGATCAATCGGCCTTCGGTTCTGCTCGAAACGATCCTCGCGGCTGGGCGCAAGGGGCTGGCCATCGCCCGCTACAAGGGGCTGGGCGAGATGAACGCCGAGCAGCTGTGGGAAACCACGCTCGATCCCAACCATCGCTCGCTGCTGCAGGTCAAGGTCGACGACGCCGACATCACCGACGAGGTTTTCACCCAGCTGATGGGCGATATCGTAGAGCCGCGTCGCGAGTTCATCCAGGAGAATGCGCTCAACGTCGCCAATCTGGATGTCTGAGCGCTTCGGGCGATGCGGCGGGTCCGGACAGCGCGCATGAGCGCGATGCATCCGGTCTACCGGGTCGCCCAGAAGGTCCGGCTGGTCTATTGGCGGGTGTTCAAGCCGCGCACCTACGGCGTCAAGGTCGTCGCACTGGGCGATGGCGGCACCGTCATGCTCGTGCGACACAGCTATCAGTCGCGCGACCTGTTCATGCTACCCGGTGGAGGCATCCATCGCGGCGAGACCGTGCTGGCCGCGGCGGAGCGCGAATTGCGCGAGGAGACCGGCTGCAGGCTTGGCAATGCGCGGATTCATGGGGAATTCTTCTCCGCTGCCGAGGGCGCGCGCAATCACATCACCGTTGTGACCGGCACGGCCTCGGGCGAACCTTGCGTCGATGGGCGCGAGATCATCGAGGCGGCTTTCGTTCCGCTTGACCTCCTGCCCGCCAACATCGCACCTGCCAGCCTGCGCCGCCTGATCGAGGTGCGCGACGGCCTGCCGCCAGCAGCTGAGTGGTAGGATAGCAGCTGCATTCAGCTGAATGGCAGCTCGGGCTGGCGCAGATCGGTCTCTTCCTCTTCCTCGGCGCTCGACAGGCCCGACAAGGTCAGCCCCAGCAGCCTGATGCCGTTCTGCAGCGGCAGGATCTGATCGACCAGCGCCTGGCCGATCTGGCCGAAGGCTGCGCGGTCCGGCACCGGCTGGCCGAGCGAACGGGCGCGGGTAATCGTCTGGAAGTCGGCATAGCGCGCCTTCAAGGTCACGGTGCGCCCCTGCGCCTCGTTGCGTTCGACGCGTTCCCACACGATGTCGGCGATGCTCTCCAGCGCGTCACGCAATCCCGATTCGGTCCAGATATCCTCGCCATAGGTCCGTTCGCCGCCGATCGATTTGCGGATCCGGTCGGGGCGTACCGGGCGGTGGTCGATCCCGCGCGCGGCGCCGTGCAGATAGCTTCCCCAGCTGCCGAAATGCGCAAGCAGCCATTGCTCGGTCTTGTCCGCCAGATCGGCGCCGGTGACGATGCCGAGGCCCGCCATCTTTTCCGCGGTGCGCGGGCCGACGCCATGAAAGCGCTTGATCGGCAGTGCGGCGACAAAGGCAGATCCCTGTTCGGGGCGGATCACGCACAGGCCATCGGGCTTGTTCTGGTCACTCGCCAGCTTGGCGATGAACTTGTTGTATGACACGCCCGCGCTTGCGGTCAGTCCGGTCTCGCGCGCGATATCGGCGCGGATCATCTGCGCGATCTGCGTCGCCGATGCGATGGCGTGCTTGTTGATGCTGACGTCGAGATACGCCTCGTCGAGCGACAGCGGTTCGATCAGATCGGTGTGCCGGGCAAAGATGGCGCGGATCTGGCGCGAGACCTGCTGATAGACATCGAAACGCGGCTTGACGAACAGCAGGTCGGGGCAGCGCCGCAGCGCGGTGACCGATGGCATTGCCGAGCGCACCCCGAAGGTCCGCGCCTCATAGCTGGCCGCGGCCACCACACCCCGCCCTGAGGAGCCTCCAACCGCGACGGGCCGCCCGCGCAGCGCCGGGTTGTCGCGCTGTTCGACGCTCGCAAAGAAGGCATCCATGTCGATGTGGATGATCTTGCGCAGCGGCGGATCATGGGGGTCTGGCATGCTGGCAGAGAAATAGAAGTGCGACAGGCGGTTGGCAATCGCGGCCGCAACGCCCATTATGATGCAATGCACAATAACCAGTTAGCAGAACCGGCGCCCAGAGCTGCCTTGGCGCCGACCACGGAGTTTCCGCTGGGCCCGCGCGAGCTCGTGGCGATGATGGCCGCCTTGATGGCGCTCAATGCGCTGGCGATCGATGCCATCCTTCCGGCATTCCCCGCGCTGGGCGAAGCGTTCTCCGTCACCGATCCCAACAACCGGCAGTACATCATCAGCAGTTACCTGATGGGCATGGGTCTGGGGTCGCTGTTCTATGGTCCGATCGGCGACAGGTTCGGTCGCAAGCCGGTGCTGCTGTTTTCGGTTGCGATGTATGTCGTGTTCGGTCTCGCCTGCGCGTTTGCACCCGATTTCGACACTCTGCTGATGCTGCGCTTTGCCCAAGGATTTTCTGCGGCGGCGATGGGCGTGCTGGTGGTCTCTGTGATCCGCGACATCTTTTCCGGCGACCGGATGGCGCGGTTCATGTCGATCATCTTCATCGTCTTCATGGCGGTGCCTGTGATCGCGCCGACCATCGGCCAGCTGATCCTGTATTTCGCCGAATGGCAGTTCATCTTCATCCTGCTGACCGTGATGGGCACCGCTGTGGGGGTGTGGGTGTTCCTGCGGCTTCCCGAAACGCTGAAGCCCGAAAACGTCATCCCGATCCGGCTCGACACGATCGGCAGCACCTGGTTCAAGGTTGTGTTCAACCGCACCGGCTTTGGCCACGTCGCCGCGGGCGGCCTGCTGATGGGGGCGATGTTCGGCTTCCTCAACAGCTCGCAGCAGATCTTTTCAGAAGTGTTCGGCGCGCGCGAGATTTTCCCGTACGCCTTCGCCGCGGTCGCAGGATCGATGGCGCTTTCCAACTGGTTCAACAGCCGCATCGTCGAGCGTTTCGGCGCACGCCGCGTTTCGCAATCGGCGTTGCTGGCGTTCCTGGTGCTGTCGGCGATGCAGATCGGCGCGGCGTTGATCCCGGGCGAGCCGATGGCGCTGTTTCTGGCGATTGTCGCGCTCAACATGGCGATGATCGGCTTTATCGGCGCCAATTTCGGGTCGATTGCGATGGAACCGTTCGCCAAGATGGCAGGTGCGGCCTCGTCCTTCCAGATGGCGTTCCGCACTGTGCTGGGCACTGCGATCGGCGCCTTTGTCGGCCAGGCCTTCGATGGAAGCACGCTTCCGATGGCACTGGGCTTTCTTGTCTGCGGCATCGCGGCGCTTGCGGTGATCTTTTGGGCCGAGCGCGGCAAGCTGTTCGCGCGCCCGGGCACCTGTCCCAAATCGCCGATGTAGGTTGGACACAAAAAACCCCGGCGGGTGAGGCCGGGGTTTTTCTGGATCAACCGTGCGGGTTGAGGATGTCGTCGTCGGGTACCTCGACGATGCCCTTGCCCAGATGGCTCGCCTTGTAGCCATAGAGGTAATAGATCACCAGGCCGACAGCAGCCCACGCAGGCAGCACGATCATCGCCTCGAACGGCAGGTTGAGGAACAGGAAGATGCATCCTGCGATCGTCGCCGGTCCGACCAGCCACAGGGCCGGCGTACGGAACAGCCGCTCGCGATCGGGATCGGTCTTGCGCAGCATCATCACCGCAATTGCCACCATCATGAACGCATAGAGTGTTCCGGCATTCGCGATATCGGCAAGCTGTCCGACCGGCAGGAACGCTGCGGCAAAGGCCACGATCGCACCCGTGATCGCGGTGACGACATAGGGCGTCTTCCACTTGGGGTGGATCTTCGACAGCCCTTCGGGCAGCAGGCCATCGCGCGCCATCACGAAGAAGATGCGGGTCTGGCCGAACAGCAGGATCAGGATCACCGAAGGCAGCGCGATGAAGGCCGCGATGCCCAGCATGTTGCCCACGCCGCTGAAGCCGATCTTGCGCAGCACGTGCGCCAGCGCCTCGTTCGAGCAGACCAGCATTTCCGAATATTCGGGCAGCGCGCACTGGCGGGCGAGTTCTTCAGAACCTGCGGGGAACGGAACGCCGCCAGGACCCATGATCGGCTGGCCGCCGATCGATCCGACTGCGCCTGCAGCCACCAGGATATAGAACACGGTACAGATGCCGAGGCTGCCGATCAGGCCGATCGGCACGTTGCGCTGCGGGTTCTTGGTTTCTTCGGCAGCTGTCGAGACCGCATCGAAGCCGACATAGGCAAAGAAGATGGTCGCGGCAGCACCCACGGCGCCCACGCCCGATCCAAAGCCGCCAAACACACCGGCAGGCAGGAAGGGATTGAAGTTAGCCATTTCGGTTTCAGGCAGGGTCAGCACGATGAACGCGGTCAGCGCGGTCACCTTGATCAGCACCAGCACGGCGTTGACCTTGGCCGATTCGTTGGTGCCGATCATCAGCAACCACGTCACCAGCAGCGCGATGACCACGGCAGGCAGGTTGATCAGACCACCCGGTGCGCCTCCCAGCGCGACAGGGCCTGCTGTCAGATATGGTGGCAGCACGATCCCGAAAAATTCGTTCAATATCGTGCCGGTGAAATAGCCGGACCATCCGACCGACACCGCGCTTGCCGCCACGGCATATTCGAGCACTAGCGCCCAGCCGACGGTCCAGGCCAGCATTTCGCCCATTACCGAATAGGTATATGTATAGGCAGACCCCGCGACCGGGATCATTGCGGCGATTTCGGCATAGCACAAAGCGGCCACGATGCAGATCAGGCCAGCGATTGCAAACGCCAGCATCAGGCCGGGACCGGCCTTTTGCGCGCCCGCAGACGTCAGCACAAAGATGCCGGTACCGATGACGCAGCCGATCCCGAACAGGGTCAGCTGAAAGGCCCCGAGCGTCGGGTGCAATGATTTTTTCTTCGCGGTCGCCAATATGGCGTCCAGCGGTTTGACACGGGCAAATTTCATGATGTTGTCGATTTCCCACCCATGGCAGGTTCGGACCTGCCGGTTGCGTCCCGGGGCTACACCCCTATGCCCAAAGGATTAGCGGCTTTTCACGCGCTGGCAACCGGCTTGTCATAAAGTTGCGGCAGGATTGCGGGCTTTACTCCTGCAAACGTGCCTGATCGGCATAGCGCTTGAGATCCTCAGGCTGTAGGTCGATCCGCCGCAGCGGCGAGAACGCCGCGCGCATCCCGCAACTGGCATAATCCAGCTCGGCCTCGGGCAGGTCGCTCGAGGGGCGCCCGCTCTCGAAAACCTCCACCACGTCGCCATGGACGCGGATGACCCTGGCATTAAGCCGCTTGCCCGGGATCGGCGCGGAGTACCATCCGGTAAGCGGATCGAGCCGCAGGCCCGAAGCACCCAGCGAACAGGTGTGCGCATTGGCACCGACCGCCTCGCCGCTCACCGCATAGCTTCCGTCGGTAGCGCGGCTGACATAGACCAGCGCGTCCGATGCACCTGCCAGCACCGGAGCGATCCGCGCAAATACGGCACTGGCGCGCATCGCATCGGTCAGCGGAAGGGAATCCTCGATGAAAACCGCGCCCTGCCCGCGCGCTAGCCACTCCTGCTCGCCAAGCTGGCCGAGAAGCTCCCCGATCCGGTCGCGGTGCGCGGCGCGCAGGCAATCGGACGGGTATTCGCCGCGCATACACGCGTCGCGTTGTCCGATCCATTGCCGCTGTTCTGCAACCGCCTGCGGGCGGACCTTGCGGACCCTGGCGAACAGTGCGGCCATGTCACGGTCGGCCTGGCCAAGGTCGGGCGCATCGGGCAGGCACAGCATCTTTTCGACAGCGCTCGCCGCACGTGCGCAATCGAACGAGGGCCCGCTGGCAAAGGACGCGGCGATTGCGGTATCGTCGGCGATCGCCTGGGCCTCTTCCACCGAAAGCTCGATCGTCCTGTCGGCGCCTGTCAGCACCAGGGGGTGGACAATCTTGCGCCCCTTGAAGCTGGCGAGCTGGCCGGGAGAGATCTCGGTGCGATCGAGCACCGCACCGTCAAGTTCGATGTCGCTCAGGCCATAACGGTGGAAGCTGCTGAGCTTCGCTCGGGTAAAGTCGGCACCACGCGCCGAAATCTGCCGGTCGCCATCATAAAGCGGGCAGCCATCGGACAGGGTGATGCCGCAGGAGAAAGTGAAACCGGTCAGGTTCGCTTCATCGAGTTTCCAACCATCGACACCGCCATCGAACCAGCCCCCCTCGAACCACCCGCCGCTGAAGTCGGCCTTGTCGGCATGGGTATTGGTCAGCACCGCATCGCGGAACAGCACGCCGGGGGCCCTGATCGAGCTCAACGCGGCTTCTGTCAAATCGGACTTGATGAAGCCGACCCCGGGCGCGTTGGCCCCGGTCCACACGCTTCCCTTGAGATCGGCCTCCACGAAACACGCATTGGTCAGCCGGACCTTGCGGAAATCCCATTCGGAGAAATTGCCGCCCTGAATCACCGCACCATCGCCGACAGCGCGTGCTAGGTCCTCGGGGCTCTTGTAGGCGGTGCCGTCGATCGTTCTGATATCGGACGGGGCCGGAGTCTCGCCCCAGAAATCGCCGAGCATGCGCACGCAGGGAACCCCGCTGTCCGCCCAGACCGGAGTGATCGTCAGCAGCAAAACGGAAATGATCGCCAGCAGCCTGATCATGATCACTCTTCCCCGTGTGCGCCGCCAGTCTATCGCAGGGCCGTCCCGCCGAAAAGGTCAGCCGTTCATCAGCATCGGGCCCAGCTTGCGCCCAGCGAACAGGTGGACATGGAGGTGCGGCACCTCCTGGTGCGCATTCATGCCGACATTGGCGAGCAGACGATAGCCGGGCTCGACCAGCCCCAGCATGCGCGCCACCTCGCCCACACCGCGCACGAACGCCGCAATCTGCTCGTCAGTGCCCCGCGCCGAGAAATCGTCCCAGCTGACGAACGGTGCCTTGGGGATCACCAGCACATGCGTGGGCGCCTGCGGGTTGATGTCGTGAAACGCCAGCACATGGTCGTCCTCGTGGACCTTCGTGCACGGAATCTCGCCGCGCAGAATCTTGGCGAAGATGTTCCGGTCGTCATAGGGAAGCGTGGGGTCAATCGGCATGATCGGTCACTCCTTCGGGCGGGATGCCTTCTCGGCGATCCCGGAGGTGCCTTCGCGGGCATCCAGTTCAGCGAGAAGCTGGTCCCAGGTCAGGCCCATATCGGCCAACAGCACCAGCAGGTGGAAAATCAGATCGGCGCTTTCGCTGATCACGCCCGGGCCGTCGTCCTTGATCGCGGCGATGACGGTCTCGACGCCCTCCTCGCCGATCTTCTGGGCGATGCGGGCACGGCCCCTGGCGCTCAGCTTCGCCACATAGCTGCTGTCGGAAGAGGCGCTGCGCCGCTCGGCGATGATGGCTTCAAGCCGCTGGATGATGGGGTCTGCCATGGTTCAGCGCTCTGCGCGCAGCCATGGCCAAGGTCAAGAGGGCGAAGCTTCGACCGTTCAGGGTTTGGGCGGGCCCTTGCGCTTGCCGCCCGCGGCCCAGCGGCCGATCAGCAGTCCGGCAATTCCCATGAACAGCAGGCCCAGATTGCCGGGTTCTGCGATCTCGATCCAACTGCGGATGCCTTCGGCGCGGGTCAGCCCGTCAAGCGTCGCACCCGACAGCGGACTGGCCAGCGCCTGCTGGCCTAAAAGCAACGCGCCGCCCAATGCGCCCACGATCCCGCGCGCGGTAAAGCCGTTGATTCTGCCGGGTTTCATTCCGAGACACTTCATGTTCAAAGGTTAAGCAAGCTGCTGGCCAAATCGGCCTGAGCGGCGGAATTGCTTGCGTACAATGGTTAAAGCCCCACGCCCATATCTGCCGCTTGTCAAGCGGGCCGACATTCCGTTCAGCCGATTTTACCCGGTCAACCGCCCCGCGCAGGCAGGCCTGCCGCGCGCAAGGCTGCGTGCGCATCGGCGATGCTCGCTTCGCCGAAATGGAATATCGAGGCGGCCAGCACCGCGCTGGCATGGCCCTGGGTCACACCGTCGACCAGATGGCCGATGTGGCCGACGCCACCGCTCGCCACGACCGGGATATCCACCTGGTCGGCGATCGTGCGGATGAGGTCCAGATCATAGCCATCGCGGGTGCCGTCGCGGTCCATCGAAGTCACGAGCAGCTCGCCTGCGCCCAGCCTGGTCAGGTTGAGCGCGTGCGCTATGGCATCGATCCCGGTCGCCTTGCGTCCGCCATGGGTGAAGATTTCCCAGCCCTCACCTTCCGCGCGGCGCCGCGCATCGATCGAGGCGACGACGCACTGGCTGCCGAAGCGCTCGGCGATATCGCCGACAAGCTCGGGCCTTGCAACCGCCGCGCTGTTGATCGCGACCTTGTCCGCGCCTGCCAGCAGCAGCGCGCGCGCATCCTCGGGGCTGCGCACGCCGCCGCCGACGGTCACCGGCATGAAGCAGACTTCGGCCGTGCGCCGGACCACTTCGATGATCGTGCCCCGCGCCTCATGGCTGGCCGAGATATCGAGGAAGCACAGCTCGTCAGCACCGGCGGCGTCATAGGCGCGCGCCTGTTCGACCGGATCGCCCGCATCCTTCAAGTCGACGAAGTTCACGCCCTTGACCACCCGGCCATTGGCGACGTCGAGACAGGGAATGACTCGGACGCGAACGCTCATCAGCGCGCGGCCATCGCGATCGCGGTCGCCAGGTCCAGCCGGCCATCATACAGCGCGCGGCCCGTGATCACGCCCTCGATGCCGTCCTCGGCATGCAGGCTGAGCATGTGGATATCGTCGATGCCCTTCACCCCGCCGCTGGCGATTACCGGGATATCCGTGGTGCGCGCCAGCGCCACGGTCGCCTCGATGTTGCAGCCCTTGAGCATGCCGTCGCGGCCCACATCGGTGAACAGCAGGCTGGCGACGCCCGCATCCTCGAACCGGCGCGCCATGTCGGCGACCGGCACGTCGGAGACATCTGCCCAGCCATGTGTCGCGACCATGCCGTCGCGCGCATCGACAGCGACGACAATGCCGCCCTCATAGGCCTTCGCCATGTCGCGAACGAACTCAGGATCGGTCAGCGCCGCGGTGCCGATAACGACGCGCGCGACGCCGAGGCCGAACCAGCCCTCGACCGCTTCGCGCGTGCGGATTCCGCCACCCAGCTGCAGATAGCCGGGAAAGCTCGCGATGATCGATTCGACCGCGCTGCGGTTGACCGCCTCGCCGGCAAACGCGCCGTCGAGATCGACGACGTGCAGATGCTGCGCGCCGGCCTGCGAGAAAAGCATCGCCTGTGCTGCGGGATCATCGCCGTACACGGTCGCGCGGTCCATATCGCCCTCGGCGAGCCGGACCACCTGTCCACCCTTGAGGTCGATGGCCGGAAAAACGATGATGCTCATGGCCAGCTCCAGTCAAGAAAGCGCCGGAGCAGGTCCAGTCCGTAGGCCTGGCTCTTTTCCGGATGAAATTGAACGCCGATGATGTTGTCCCGCGCCACGGCAGCTGTGACAGGTCCGCCATGATCGGTGCGCGCGGCGACATGCGACTCATCGGCGGCGACAAAGTGATAGCTGTGCAGGAAGTAGGCCTCGCCATGCGCAATCAGCGGCGCACCTGCTTCGGGCACGACATCGTTCCAGCCCATATGCGGCACCTTGATGCCGGGTGCGGCCTCGATCAGCCGAACCTCGCCGGGAATCCATCCGAGGCCCGCATGCACGCCATGCTCCACGCCCCGCGTCGCGAGCAGCTGCATGCCGACACAGATGCCAAGGAACGGCACCCTGTCGCCCAGCACCCGGGCTTCCAGGGCATCGATCATTCCCGGAATAGCCGCAAGCCCGCCCATGCAGGCGGCGAAGGCGCCCACACCGGGCAGAACGATCCGGTCGGCGTTGCGCACAATATCGGGATCGGCCGACACCGCGATGTCGGGAGCGCCTGCCGCCTTCAGCGCGTTGTGGACGCTGTGCAGATTGCCCGCGCCGTAATCGATCAGCGCAACGCGCTCAGCCACCCAGCACACCCTTGGTCGAGGGAATGGCGCCCTGCTTGCGCGGGTCGATCTCGACTGCGGACCGCATCGCGCGGGCAAAACCCTTGTAGATGCTTTCGCAGATGTGATGGTTGTTGGCGCCGTAGAGCAGTTCGATGTGCAGCGTCAGCCCTGCGGTCTGCGCGATCGAATGGAACCAGTGTTCGAACAGCTCGGTGTCCATCTCGCCCAAACGGGGCTGCGTGAAGCCCGCCTTCCAGACGAAGAATGGGCGGCCCGATATATCCACCGCAACCCGGCTCAGCGTCTCGTCCATCGGCGAATAGGCATGGCCATAGCGGACGATGCCGCCCTTGTCGCCCAGCGCCTGGACGATCGCCTGGCCGATGGCCAGCGCGCAATCCTCGGTGGTGTGGTGCTGGTCGACATGCAAGTCGCCCTTGATCCGGCAGGTCAAGTCGATCAGCGAATGGCGCGAGAACTGCTCCACCATATGATCGAGAAAGCCGATGCCGGTGGAGACGTCGAACTGACCGGTCCCGTCGAGATTCACCTCGACGAAGATGTCGGTTTCATGGGTCTTGCGTTCTATCCGGGCGCTGCGCATGGTGCGCCCTATAATCACCTCGCGGGCACGCGCAACATCTTTGCCGTCTGTCGAAGCTCATTGCCCCGACATGGCAATAGCGCCTTGACCCTGCGCGGCAGTCAGTCCAACAAAAAGGCATGAGTGACGATGCAGCCGACAGCCTGATTCCCTATGACGAGATCGTGCAGGAAGCCCTGCGCGCTGTCGTGGGCCGGGTGCTGGGCGAGGTGGAGACCAACGGCCTCCCCGGGAACCACCATTTCTATATCACCTTCAAGACCAAATCGCCGGGTGTCGATATTCCCCGGCATCTGGTCGAGCGTTTCCCCGACGAAATGACCATCGTGCTCCAGCAGAAGTTCTGGGACCTGAAGGTTGAAAAGACGGGCTTTGCGGTGGGCCTGAGCTTCAACCGGGTGCCTGCGCACCTTTTCATCCCGTACAGCGCGATCACCGCGTTCGTCGACCCTGCGGTCGATTTCGGGCTGCAGTTCCAGGTGACCGGCGATACGCCTCCGCCCGAGCCGCACGAGGCCGCCGAAAACGACCATCCCGGCGGCGATGGCGATGGTTCCAACGTTGTCAGCGTGGATTTCGGCAAGCGCAAATAGCGGCGTGGCCGCTCAACAGACGGACCAGCCATCATGACCAAGCCCGACACCCGCCTGGAGAGCGATTCGCTGGGCTCCATCGCGGTGCCTGCGGATTTCTATTGGGGCGCGCAGACCCAGCGCAGCATCGAGAACTTTCCGTTTGCGCCGCACGAGCGGATGCCGATCGCGATCGTGCACGCGCTGGCGATCGTCAAGCAGGCCGCAGCACGGGTCAACCGCCGCCACGGCCTGCCCGCCGAGATCGCCGACGCCATCGATGCGGCCGCGACCGAGGTGATCACCGGCAGGCATGACGATCAGTTCCCGCTGACCATCTGGCAGACAGGCAGCGGCACTCAGAGCAACATGAACGTCAACGAGGTGATCGCGGGCCGCGCCAACGAACTGCTCACCGGAACGCGCGGCGGCAAGACGCCGGTGCACCCCAACGATCATGTCAACATGGGCCAGTCGTCCAACGACGCCTTTCCCAGCGCGCTGCATATCGCCGCCAGCCTGGAGTGCCGCGCCCGGCTGCTGCCCGCACTCGCCCGGCTGACCGTGGCGCTGGAGGACAAGGCCGCGCAATGGGCCGATATCGTCAAGATCGGTCGCACCCATCTGCAGGATGCGACGCCGCTGACACTGGGGCAGGAATTTTCCGGCTATGCCAACCAGCTCTATCGCTGCGGACGGCGGATCGAACCCGGGATTGTTGCGGGTACCTATCGGCTGGCGATCGGCGGAACTGCGGTGGGCACGGGGCTAAACGCACCCGAGGGCTTCGCGCTGGATATGTGCCAGGCGATTGCCGAGATTACCGGTCACCCGTTCCATCCGGCGGAAAACAGCTTCGAGGCACTCGCGTCCAACGATCCGCTGGTGCACCTTTCGGGCACGTTGAACACGCTGGCGGTAGCGCTGACCAAGATCGCCAACGATATCCGGCTGCTGGGCTCGGGCCCGCGCTCGGGGCTTGGCGAGCTCGATCTTCCAGCCAATGAGCCGGGTAGCTCGATCATGCCCGGGAAGGTCAACCCCACCCAGTGCGAGATGCTGACCATGGTCGCGGCGCAGGTGATCGGCAACCATCAGGCGGTGACTGTCGGCGGGATGCAGGGGCATCTCGAACTCAACGTATTCAAGCCGTTGATCGGCGCCAATGTGCTGCGCTCGATCGATCTGCTCGCGACTGGAATGCAAGGCTTTGCCGAGCGCTGCGTCGAAGGGCTGCAGGCCAATACGGGTCGCATCGCCGAACTGGTCGATCGCTCGCTGATGCTGGTCACCGCTCTGGCCCCGGTGATCGGATATGACAGCGCCGCGAAGATCGCCAAGCACGCGCACGAACACGGGCTGACGCTCAAACAGGCGGGGCTCGCGCTCGGCCTGGTGGACGAGGCAACGTTCGATGAGCACGTCCGCGCAGAGGATATGACCGGACGCTAGATCGGCGCGGAACGCTTGGACGTAATGGGGCGTTTGAGGTCCAAACCCAATTCAGCTATGGATAGCCACATGACCAGCCCCACCACGACCCCGCCCGCCCCCGTCCCTGCCCCCGCCGCTCCGGCAGCGACTCCCGGACCTGTTGCAAACGGTAGCGCGCCTGCGACATCGACGCCGCCCGCGCACTGGTCGCGCGGGGCGATCAGCGGTGCGGGTCGGCTGATCTCGACTGCTGCCAATGACGAGATGGTGCGCAGCCTGATCAGTTCGCGCGCAAAGAGCAATCTCGCCGCTGGGTTTTTCGGTGGGACGCTGATGGGCGCGATCGCCGCGCGCATCGCCACTCGCTCGGTCCCCGGCGCCCTGCTGGTGGGCGGCGCGCTGCTCGCCAAGGCGATCTACGATCAGCGCAAGGCGAAGGAAGAGGCTGAGCTCAATTCCAAGCCCAAGGGCTGATCGTCGGGTCCTGATTGATCGTCTGTATCCCGGGCCAACTGAACAAACCGGTTGACGCAAAGGCCCGGCTTTGGCCATGAGCCGCCATGGTCATTTCCGCTTCCAAAAATGCGCTCGCTCGGCGCGGGCTGCTGTTCATCCTTTCATCGCCCTCGGGCGCGGGCAAATCCACCATCGCGCGGATGATGCTGGAAGCGGACCCGCAGCTGTGCCTTTCGGTATCGGTCACCACCCGCCCTCCCCGCCCCGGCGAGATCGACGGCACCCATTACCACTTCATCGACGAAGCCACCTTCCACCAATTGGTCGAGGACAACGCGCTGCTCGAATGGGCCAAGGTTTTCGGCCATTTCTACGGCACTCCCAAGGCTGCGGTGAAGCAGGGCCTGCGCGAGGGACAGGATTTCCTGTTCGATATCGACTGGCAGGGCACGCAGCAACTGTACCAGCGCGCAGAGGGCGATGTGGTGCGCGTATTCATCCTGCCGCCCTCGCTCGAGGAACTGCACCGCAGGCTTCGTGGCCGCAACACCGACAGCGAAGAGGTGATCGCCAGCCGCATGGCGCGCGCGCAGGACGAGATCAGCCATTGGGACGGCTATGACTTCGTGGTGATCAACGACGACGTCGAGAGCTGCTTCACCAAGGTCTGCCAGATCCTGCAGTCCGAACGCATGCGGCGCGCCCGCCAGACCGGTCTTATCGACTATGTCCGCGACCTGATGAACCCCACCGACCGCCCGTAAGGCTATTTGCCCGTGACGGCGTCGAGCAGCTTCTGCCCGGCCTTGAGCGGGTTGTTGCGGAAATTCGATTCCTCGCGCCCGATATAGGTAAAGATGCCGGACATCGCCTGATCGGTGACGCTGTCGATCAACCCGTCGCGGCTCAGATCCACGCCAGCGAGGGCACCCAGCATGCTGCCGGTTCCGCCCCCGCGCCCCAGCGAATCGAGTTGCTTGAGCGCGCCGGTCTTGCCCAGTGCATCGCTCACCAGCGGCCGCATCTTCTGCCGCAGCACATCGCCCGAGGTCCGCCTGAGATATTGCGTGCCGCCGGTATCGCCTCCGGTAACGATGCCGACGCCATCGGTCAGCGTCATCGAATCGATCGCCGAACGGAACACCGGCTTGGCTTCCTGCGCTGCAAGTCCAGCGGCATCGTTGATCGAACGGGTAAGGTTGTTGGTAAGCCCCGCCTTGTCGGTCAGCTTCATCAGCTTGGTCGCTTTTTGCAGCGGACCTGGCAGCAGGATGCGCACGGCCTGATCGGCATAGAATGCGCCGGGCCTGGACAACTGGTCGAGCGCACTGTCGGAGGCGTTGCCAAGCAGCCCCTTCATCGATCCGCCCGCTGCCTTGCCGGCCTTTGCCTTTTGCGCGACGGCGGCGGTCGGCGCTATGAAGGCACCGGCGGTGACTGCCGAGACGGCGAGCGCCAGCGCGAGAGGAATGCTCCGGAATGCCATGCTGCTCTCTCCTGCTCTTGTCCTTGCAGCAGGATGCAGCAACGCGAACCGCAGCGCCAGAGCAGGCGCTGCGATTTTACGTGTCGTCACATCGCGGTTTGAAGTGGATCAGTGCCCTTCGGGGTCGTAGCCCCCCGTGGGCACCTGCGCGTTGACGATGCCGCCATCGACCGGGATCGTGGTTCCGATGACGTAATCCCCGGCCCGGCTGGCCAGAAAGATCACCGCGCCGGAAATGTCCATCCAGTCGCCGACGCGCTTGTTGGGGACGCTCTTTGAAACCATGTCGCCATGATCGCGCGCGGCCTTGTTCATGTCAGACGGAAACGCGCCAGGGCCGATGCCGGTGACGTAGATATGATCGCGCAGCAGGCGGACTGCCATGCGCTTGGTCAGCTGGATCAGCGCCGCCTTGCTGGCCTGATAGCTGTAGGTTTCCCACGGGTTGATCCGCATTCCATCGACTGACGAAATGTTGATCACCTTCGCAGGGGTCTCGGCGGTCGCACCCGCTTTGAGCAGACCATGCAGCGCCTGGGTCAGGAAAAAGGGCGACTTGACGTTGAGGTCCATCACCTTGTCCCAGCCGACTTCAGGGAAATCCTCGAACTCAGCGCCCCAGGCCGCGCCTGCGTTATTGACCAGGATGTCGAGACGGCTCTCGTGCTCGGCGAGCTGCGCCGCCAGCTGGCGCGCGCCTGCGACGGTCGAGATGTCTGCCGGAAGCGAAATGCAGTTGGGGCCGAGTTCTTCCGCGGTGGCATTGCAGGCATCGGCCTTGCGCGCCGAGATATAGACCTTGGCGCCAGCGGCGATGAGGCCTTGCGCGATCATCTTGCCGATGCCGCGCGATCCGCCGGTCACGAGGGCGACCTTGCCCTTGACCGAAAACAGCTGTTCGATGTTCATCATATTCATCCTTCGTTGCGCAAGGCTTCCCTTGCGATGATGGTGCGCTGGATCTCGCTGGTTCCCTCATAGATGCGGAACAGGCGGACATCGCGGTAAAAGCGTTCGATTCCGTAATCGGCGATATAACCCGCCCCGCCGAAGATCTGCACCGCGCGATCGGCGACCCTTCCGACCATTTCGGAGGCGATCAGCTTGGCGCAGGCGCAATCCTCGGTGATCCGCTCGCCCCGGTCCTTGGCGCGGGCGGTCTGCAGCACCAAAGCCTTGGCCGCCTTGGCTTCAGCGACGCTGTCGGCGATCATCGCCTGGATCATCTGGAACTCGGCGATCGGCTTGCCGAACTGCTTGCGCTCCTTGGCATAGGCGACGCTGTCGGCAATCAGCCGCTCGGCCGCGCCAACGCAGACAGCCGAGATATGCAGCCGCCCCCGATCGAGCACGCGCATCGCGACCTTGAAGCCATCGCCTTCAGCGCCCAGCCTGTTTTCCACTGGAACGCGCACATTGTCGAAGATCACGTCGCAGACATGCGCGCCCTGCTGACCCATCTTACGCTCGGGCTTGCCCACTGAAAGCCCTGGTAGATCGCGCGGCACCAGGAAGGCGCTCACCCCTTTGGGGCCGGGGCCGCCGGTGCGCGCCATCACGGTGAACAGGTCGGCCTTGTCGGCATTGGTGATGTAGCGCTTGGAGCCATTGAGCACATAGGAATCGCCGTCGAGCTCGGCGCGCGTTTTCACCGCGCCGCTGTCCGACCCGACATCGGGCTCGGTCAGCGCGAACGAGGTGATGATCTCACCGCTGGCGATTCTCGGCAGATACTTGGCCTTTTGCGCATCGTTGCCGTCCATCACCAGTCCCTGGCTGCCGATGCCGACATTGGTGCCGAAGGTCGATCGCATCGCGGGCGACGTGCGCCCGAGCTCGAACGCGATGCGCACCTCTTCCTCCATGTTGAGGCCCAGCCCGCCGAATTCCTCGCCGATCGACAGTCCGAAAAGCCCGAGCTCGCGCATCTCCTGCACCAGATCATCGGGGATCTCGTCGGTCTCCGACACCTGGGCTTCCAGCGGACGCAGCCGCTCGGTGACGAACCGGCGTACGCCCTCGAGCAGCGCGTCGAAGATATCGGGATCGAGTGCCATATCGCTCTCCTTGCATCTTTCTCCCCTCCCGCTTGCGGGAGGGGCGGGTCCAGCTTGCTGGACCGGGGTGGGCCTGAAATTTACAGCAGGGTAGGCCCAACCCGGCTTCGGCTGCGCCTCAGCCACCCTTCCCGCCTACGGGGGGGAGAAGCCAGTTAGTACCCGAAAATTTCAGCCACCCGGCCCGCGTGGAAATTCGCATCGCCCATGAACTCGTTGAGCGCGCGGTCGCGCTTCATGTAGAAGCCGATGTCGTACTCGTCGGTCATGCCGATGCCGCCATGCATTTGCACGCCTTCGCGCACGGTCAGGTTGGTGGTGCGCCCAGCCTTGGCCTTGGCGACCGAAACGTAAATCTCGGCGCTGTCCTTGCCCTCGTCGAGCAATTGCTGTGCCTTGAGCACGGCGGCGCGGGCGATTTCCATTTCGCTGTAGAGATGCGCGGCGCGGTGCTGCAGCGCCTGGAACTCGCCGATCAGGCGCCCGAACTGCTTGCGCTGCTTGAGGTAATCGACGGTCATGTCCATCGCCCCTGCACCCACGCCGACCAGCTCTGCGGCCGAGCCTGCGCGCCCTGCACGCAGCAGCGAGGAGAGCACCTGCCAGCCGTTGTCGACTTCACCGATCACCGCATCGCCATCGACCTCCACACCGTCGAACGTGACATGCGCCGCCATCGAACTGTCGACCAGCCGGGTGCTATCCATCGACATGTTCGCCGCGTCCTTATCGACCGCGAACAGCGTCAGCCCGTCGGTTTCACCGGCGGCGCCTGCAGTGCGCGCCGCAACGATGAGCGCATCGGCGCTGGCGCCCTGGATCACGAACTGCTTGTTGCCGGTGAGCTTGAAGCCGTTGCCCGAACGCTCGGCCTTGGTGGTGATGTGCGAAGGCCGGTGCTTGGCGCCTTCGTCGATCGCCAGCGCGAGCACGGTATCACCGGCCAGAATGCCGGGAAAGAACTTGTCCTTGAGATGCTGCCCGCCATGGTTGAGTGCGGCAACGCCTGCGATCGCAGTGGTCAGGAACGGCGACGGCGACAGGTTGCGGCCGATCTCCTCGAGCACGACTCCCGCTTCGACATGACCGAGGCCGAGGCCACCATCGTCTTCACCGATCAGGATTCCGGTAAAACCCATTTCGCCGAACTGCTTCCACAGCGCGTGGCGGAAACCGTCCTTGCAGTTGTCGTCGCGCAGCTTGCGCAGATGGCTGACCGGGGCTTCCGATTTGAGGAACTCGCGCGCGCTGTCGCGCAGCATCGCCTGGTCTTCGTTGAGGTACATTGGCATGGAAATGTCTCGCAAATCTTGAGATGCGCGGTTCCCTGCGAAGGCGGGGAGCCATCTCCTGCCGGTGCACCAAACGCAACGCTCGGGAGATGGACCCCTGCTTGCGCAGGGGACCGATCAAAAAGGGCTAAATGGCGATCACGCCCCGGGAAGGTCGAGGATGCGCTTGGCGATCACGTTGAGCATCACCTCGCTGGTGCCGCCCTCGATGCTGTTGGCCTTGGTGCGCAGCCAGTTGCGCGCCTTTGCGCCGCCCTTGGAAGCTTCGCTTTCCCATTCGAGCGCGTCCGATCCGTTGCCCGCCATCACCAGCTCGTGGCGGCGCTTGTTGAGCTCGGTTCCGGCGTACTTCATCATGTTGGGCTGGGCGGGGTGGCCCTTGCCCGACTTCATCTCGTCGGTGAAGCGCTCGGCCATCGCCTTGAACGCCAGCGCATCGACATCGAACTGCGCAAGCTCCGCGCGGAGCAAGCCATCGTCGAGCTGGCCGAGGCCGTTGGCACCGATCGAACCCAGCATCTGCGCGCCCAGCGACGGCGCTCCATCGCCGAGGCCGCCACCCGAGATCATCTCACGCTCGTGGCCCAGCAGATACTTCGCGACATCCCAGCCGCGGTTCAGTTCGCCGACGATCTGCTCCTTGGGCACGACGACGTTGTCGAAGAAGGTCTCGCAGAACGGCGAGTTGCCGCTGATCAACTTGATCGGCTTGGTGGTGACGCCGGGCGTCTCCATGTCGAACAGCAGGAAGGAAATGCCCTGATACTTGTTGGTCTTGTCGGTGCGGACCAGGCAGAAGATCCAGTCACATTTGTCGGCATAGCTGGTCCAGATCTTCTGGCCGTTGACCACCCAATGGTCGCCCTTGTCTTCGCCGAAGGTCTGCAAGCTGACGAGGTCGGAGCCCGAACCGGGTTCCGAATAGCCTTGGCACCAGCGGATTTCGCCGCGCGCGATCTGGCCCAGATAATGCACCTTCTGCTCTTCGGTCCCGAACTGCAGCAGTGCGGGGCCGAGCATCCAGATGCCGAAGCTCGACAGCGGCGGGCGCGCATTGATCCGCGCCATTTCCTGACGGAGGATCTTGGCCTCGCCTGCGGAGAGACCAGCGCCGCCATAGGCCGTGGGCCAGTCGGGAACGGTGTAGCCCTTGGCCACGCAGCGCTCCAGCCACTGCTTCTGCGCTTCGTTCTTGAAGGTCCAGTTGCGTCCGCTCCAGCAGACGTCATCCTCGCCGCGCACCGGCTCGCGCATCTCGGCGGGGCAGTTCGCCTCCAGCCATTCGCGCACGTCCAGTCTGAACTGATCGAGATCGCTCATCGTCATCCTCTCCCGCATGGTTTGATCCAGCGCGCGCCCTGGCCGGGAAGTTTTTCCTGCGGCCAAAACTGCGCTTCGCGACTCAGTCTATGGTGGAGCGAACCGGGCTGCAAGCCTGTTGAATCCTAGGCCGAATGCCGTAACGTCAGCGCGAGCGCGGTTGACGTTTACGGCAGGCGTCATATGGTAACCCCAAGCAAAGCAAGCGGGAGAGAATCAATGCAGCGGGCCGCCCGGTCCATAGCATGGCCAGCGCCAACAGGCGCGGCGGTGCCTCATGTCGCCCGTCGGCATCGCGCCACCCTTGGGGGCGCTTGCCACGCATGACCGATCTTGCCAGCCTGACCACCAAGCCAGTTGCCGCCCGCGTTTCGATGGGCACCAAGCTGGCCTACGGCTTCGGCTCGGTGGCCTATGGCATCAAGGACAACGGCTTTGCCGTCTTCCTGCTGATCTATTTCAACCAGGTCGTGGGGATGCCCGCCGAGCAGGTTGGGCTTGCGGTGCTGATCGCGCTGATCGCAGATGCCTTTTTCGATCCGATTGTCGGCCACAAGTCCGATGCCACACGCAGCCGCTGGGGGCGTCGCCACCCCTGGCTTTATGCCGCGGCGCTGCCGATCGCCTTGTCGTGGTTGTTGCTTTGGAACCCGCCCGAGATCGGCAATGGCGGCCTGTTCGTCTATCTGATTGTGGTGGCCATGGCGGTTCGCTTCTCGTTCTCCGCTTATGAGGTTCCGGCGCTGGCGATGCTGCCGGAGATGACCCGCGATTATCACGAACGCACCGAGGTACTGCGCTATCGCTTCTTGTTCGGCTGGCTGGGGGGCCTTGTGATGCTCTACGCCGCCTATGCTTTGCTGCTGGTGCCCGAGCCCGGCTATGAAAATGGCGTGCTCAACCCCAATGGCTATCACCGCTATGCAGTGGCGGGCGCGATCGTCATGCTGGTCTCGGTGGTCGTCTCCGCGCTCGGAACGCACAGGTTGATGGCCAAGCCCAATACCGGCGACATCCGCCATGCCGCGCACGGCCTGGGCGATTTTGTCGCCGCGCTGAAGTTCCGGCCTTTCCAGCTGCTGCTCGCCGCGGGAATCTGCGCCTTTGCCAATCAGGGGCTGTTCTTTGCGTTGACCAACTATCTGATGCTGTACGTGTGGGAGTTCCCGCAAATGGCGTTCAACATCTATCCGTTCGTGCTGTTCCTCGGCGTCGCGCTGGCGTTCGTGATCGTCGGACCGGTCTCGCGGCGCCTGGAAAAGCCGCGTACCGCCGCGATCGGCGCACTGCTGTCGCTGACGCTTGCGACGATGCCGTACTGGCTGCGTCTGGCGGGGCTGTTCCCGGACAACGGCACAACGCTGTCGATCGCGCTGGTGCTGGGGCTGATTGCGCTGTCGACGACCTTCGGTATCTGCGCGATGATGATGATCAGTTCGATGATCGCCGATGTCACCGACGCGGCCGAAGCCAGCAGCGGCAAGCGCACCGAGGGGATTTTCTTCGCCGGCTTCTTCTTCATGCAGAAGTGCATCGGCGGGCTCGGCATTCTCGCATCTGCGCTGATCCTGTCGACCGCCGGTTTCCCCGAAAATGCCCAGCCGGGGGAAGTGGCCGCGCAGGTCATCGATCGCCTCGCCGTCACCTTTGCCATCGCCACCACGGTCATCGGCGTGTTGTGCGCCTGGTTGTTCACCCGCTTTCCGCTGGGCCGCGCCGATCATGAAGCGCGGCTTGCAGATATCGCCAATCGCTAGATCCCTATGAAAGGAAACCCGAAACATGGATTTTGATCTTACCGAGCGCCAGGGCTATTGGCGCGACCGCGTCCGCGCCTTCATCGAAAGCAACGTCCGTCCGCGCGAAAAGGACTATGACGCCCAGCAGAAGGAAGGGTCGCGCTGGAAGGTGCTGCCCGTGATCGAGGAAGAGAAGGCCAAGGCCAAGGCCGCGGGCATCTGGAACCTGTTCATGCCGCCCTCCAACCCCAATCTGGCGCATGTCGACGACAGCTTCGAATTCGATGGCCCCGGCCTCACCAACCTCGAATATGCCCTCTGCGCTGAGGAAATGGGCCGTGTCGGCATGGCAAGCGAGGTGTTCAACTGTTCGGCGCCCGACACCGGCAACATGGAAGTGCTGCACCGCTATGGCACCCGTGCGCACAAGGACGAGTGGCTCAAGCCGCTGATGGACGGCGAAATCCGCTCTGCGTTCCTGATGACCGAGCCGCAGGTTGCCTCTTCCGATGCGACCAACATCGAAACCTCGATCCGCCGCGAAGGCGACGAATATGTCATCAACGGCCGCAAATGGTGGTCGTCTGGCGCGGGCGATCCGCGCTGCAAGATCGCGATCGTGATGGGCAAGACCGATTTCGAGGCCAAGCGCCATGCTCAGCAATCGATGGTGCTGATGCCGCTCGATGCGCCCGGCGTGAACATCGTGCGCCACCTGCCGGTGTTCGGCTATGATGACGCGCCGCACGGCCATATGGAGATCGAGCTCAACAACGTTCGCATCCCGGCTTCGAACATCCTGCTGGGTGAAGGCCGCGGCTTCGAGATCGCGCAGGGCCGGCTTGGACCTGGCCGCATCCATCACTGCATGCGCACCATCGGCGTAGCCGAAGAGGCACTGGCCAAGATGGCCCGGCGTCTGCAAACCCGCGTCGCTTTCGGCAAGCGCATCTCGGAATACAGCATCTGGGATGAGCGTCTGGCCGCTGCGCGCATCGATATCGAGATGAACCGCCTGCTCTGCCTCAAGGCTGCTGACATGATGGACAAGGTCGGCAACAAGTACGCCAAGGCCGAGATCGCGATGATCAAGGTCGCCGCGCCCCGCATGGCGCTCAAGATCATCGACGATGCCATCCAGGCACATGGCGGCGCTGGTGTCAGCGAAGACTTCGGTCTCGCCAAGGCCTATGCGCATATGCGCACGCTGCGGCTTGCCGATGGCCCCGATGAGGTGCACAACCGCACCATCGCGCGGATGGAACTGGGACGCCACGGCGTGAATGATGACGACGGTGCGCTCAGCTCGGGTGATCTGGGTGTGACGCGTTGAACGTTTTTCCCTCTCCCTTAACGGGAGAGGGAAAGCCCTGCGTCAGACGGGGCAAGTTTGTGACAGGGCTTGGGAGAGCAACGATGAAAGCCGCCATCTGTTTTGAGCCCGGCAAGCCGCTGGAAGTGCGCGATGTCATCATCGACAAGCCCGGCCCGCGTGAGGTATTGATCCGCACCGCAGCGACCGGGGTTTGCCGATCCGATCTGCACTTCGTCGACGGCTCCTATCCGCATCCCCTGCCCTTCATCCCCGGCCATGAAGCCGCCGGGATCGTCGAGGCAGTGGGCGATGGCGTATCGACGGCGAAGGTCGGCGATGCGGTGGTCACCTGCCTCAGCGCCTATTGCGGCCATTGCGAATATTGCGTCACCGGGCACATGTCGCTGTGCTTGGGGGGAGACACCCGCCGCAAGCCGGGCGAACCGGCCCGGTTTCGGTTGGAGGACGGTCCGGTCAACCAGATGCTCAACCTGTCGGCCTATGCAGAGATGATGCTGATCCACGAGCATGCGTGCGTCGCGATCAATCCCGAAATGCCGCTCGACAGGGCCTGTGTCATCGGCTGTGCGGTGACCACCGGTGCGGGCGCGATCTTCAACGCGGCCGACCTGGTGCCGGGCGAGACGGTTGCCATCGTCGGCTGCGGCGGGGTCGGGCTGGCAGCGGTGAACGCCGCGAAGATTGCAGGTGCCGGGCGGATCATCGCGATCGATCCGGTGGCGGACAAGCGCGCACTGGCGCACAAACTGGGTGCCACCGACATGATCGATTCGAGCGCCGAGGGCGCTGCCGAAGAGGTGATCGAGATGACTAAAGGCGGCGTCCACCACGCGATCGAGGCGGTGGGGCGTCCGGCCTCGGGGGCGATGGCGGTCAAGGTGCTGCGGCGCGGCGGCACCGCGACGATCCTCGGCATGATGCCGCTCGCCGAGAAGGTGTCGTTGAGCGCGATGGAACTGCTGCAGGGCAAGAAGCTGCAGGGTGCATTGATGGGCAACAACCGTTTTCCTGTTGAAATTCCACGGCTTGTGGAGTTCTACATGCGCGGGATGCTTGACCTCGACACCATCATTGCCGAACGCATGCCGCTCGAGCGGATCAACGAGGCGTTCGATGCGCTGCGGATCGGCGATTCCGCGCGGTCGGTGATTACATATAATTGATTGGGTGAGGATTTCAGCGATTATGGATCAGATCGACGCACAGGCGACGATGACTGGCACCATGGAAGTGCCCGAACAGGACCGCCTCGACGAGACGCGCCTGACCGCCTGGTTTGAGGCGAACGTCGAAGGCTTCGCAGGCCCGCTGTCGCTTTCCAAGTTCAAGGGTGGCCAGTCCAACCCCACCTACAAGGTGACGACACCCAACGCTGCCTATGTGCTGCGGCGCAAGCCCTTCGGACCGCTGCTCCCATCGGCGCATGCCGTCGACCGCGAATACCGCGTCCAGGCGGCTTTGTTCGATCAGGGCTTCCCGGTCTCGCGCCAGTACGGCCTGTGCGAGGACGACAGCGTCATCGGATCGATGTTCTACGTCATGGGCTTCACTGACGGCGCGAGCTATTGGGATGGCACCCTGCCCGGCAAGACGCCAGAGCAGCGCACCGCGATCTACAATGCGATGATCGATACGCTGGCGCATCTGCACAGCTTCGATCCCGTCGCCATCGGACTGGAAAGCTATGGCAAGCCGGGCAATTACTGCGCGCGGCAGATCTCGCGCTGGACCAAACAGTATCGCCTGTCCGAAACCGAGACCATCCCCGAGATGGACCAGCTGATCGAATGGCTGGAAAAGACCGTTCCCGAACAGCGCGGCTTCGGCATCGCGCATGGCGATTTCCGCATCGACAACATGATCTTCGACAAGGACGAGCCCCGCGTGCTCGCGCTGCTCGACTGGGAGCTTTCGACGCTGGGCGATCCGATCGCCGACCTGTCCTATTTTCTGATGAGCTGGGTGCAGCCCGCCGAGGGGCGCAACGGCCTGCTGGGGGTGGACGTCAAGGCGTTGGGCATCCCGACCATCGAGGAGGCGACCGCGCGTTATGTCGAGAAGGCCGGTCTCGATCATGTCCCCGACATGGACTGGTACCTCGCCTACAACCAGTTCCGCATCGCCGCGATCCTGCAGGGGATCAAGAAGCGGGTGATCGACGGCACCGCGTCGAGCGCGCAGGCCGAACAGATGGCGCAACGCGTGATCCCGCTCGCTCAGGCCGCCTGGGAATACGCCAAGAAGGCCGGCGCGCAGTGACCATCTCCAGCTTCGACCTGACTGGCCGCGTCGCCATCATCACCGGCTCGTCGCGCGGGATCGGCGCGGCAACCGCGCGCAAGCTTGCGGCTCAGGGCGCCAAGGTGGTGATCTCGAGCCGCAAGCAGGATGCGTGCGATGCTGTCGCAGCCGAGATCAACGCGGAACATGGCGATGGCACCGCGATTGCGGTATCGGCGAGCATCTCGCGCAAGGAAGACCTGCAGAACCTCGTCGACCAGACTCGCGCGCAGCTGGGCCCGGTCGACATTCTGGTCTGCAACGCCGCGAGCAACCCCTATTACGGGCCAATGAGCGGGATCAGCGACGACCAGTTCCGCAAGATTCTCGACAACAACATTCTGTCCAACCACTGGCTGATCCAGATGGTGATCCCCGACATGCGCACTGCCCGGCGCGGATCGGTGGTCATCATTTCGTCGATCGGCGGGTTGCAGGGCACTGGCAGCATCGGCGTCTACAACATTTCCAAGGCCGCCGATTTCCAGCTGGCGCGCAATCTGGCGGTCGAACTTGGGCCTGACAACATCCGCGTCAACTGCATCGCGCCCGGCCTGATTCAGACCGACATGGCGCGCGCGCTGTGGGAAAATGAGCAGGTGATGGGCCATATCCGCAGTGTTACGCCGATGCGCCGGATCGGCCAGCCCGACGAGATCGCGGGTGCGGCGGTGTTTCTCGCATCGGACGCATCGACCTATATCACCGGCCAGTCCATCGTCATCGATGGCGGCACGACAATCGCAGCGGCGCTCTGACAAGCCGCATCAGGAGGGGTAGTTTCATGGATCTTCAGGGCAAGGTTGCCATCGTCACAGGTGCTGGCAGCGGTATCGGCAGGGCCAGTTCGCTGCTGTTCGCTCAGCACGGCGCCAAGGTGATCGCCAGCGACATCACCGGCAAGCAGGACGAGACCGCAGCGCAGAACCCCGATGCGATCACCGCGATCCAGGCCGATGTCAGCAAGGAAGCCGATGTCGAGATGCTGGTCGCCAAGGCGGTCGAGCAGCATGGCAAGCTTGATGTGTTCTTTGCCAATGCGGGGATCTCGGGCGGGTTCGACGGCATCTTCGACCAGACGGTGGAAGAGTGGGAGCGCATCCTGGCGATCAACCTCATCGGCCCGTTTCTTGCGATCAAGCATGCCGGCAAAGTCATGGCCGATGCAGGCAATGGCGGTTCGATCATCTGCACGGCGTCGGTGGCGGGCCTGCGCTCGGGCGCCGGCGGCCCGGCCTACACCGCCAGCAAGGCCGGGGTGATCAATCTGGTCCGCATCGCCGCGCAGCAATTGACCGGAAGCGATGTGCGTTGCAATGCGATCTGCCCAGGCCTCATCGAGACAGGCATGACCGAGTTCATCTACACCAAGGCGCGCGAAAAAGGCTTTGAGGACAAGATCGGCCAGCTCAACCCCATGCAGCGTGGCGGCGTCCCCAACGAGATCGCCGAAGCCGCGCTGTTCCTCGCGTCGGACCGGTCCAGCTATGTCAACGGCCATGCGCTTGTCGTCGATGGCGGGCTCACCAGTTCGCACCCTTACGCCCGGCAACGCTTCGGCCAGACGGCCACCTGAGTTCACAACCCCCATGGAGCAACGGATTTTTCCAGATGAGCATTTTTGTGTCTGACCCGGCCGACTTAGGCTTCAACCAGCATTTGCTTGAGCGCATACCCGCCCATATCAACAGCAAATATCTGGAAAGCCAATGCCTGCCCCATGCTGCGCTGCTGATCGGGCGCGGGCACGAGATTGCGCATCTGTCGCTGCAGGGGGAAGCGCGACCGGGCCAGCCGTTGCAGGAAGACGCGATCTTCCGCATCGCCAGCATGACCAAGCCGATCACGTCGGTCGCGTTCATGCAGCTGGTGGAGGAAGGCCGGATTGCGCTGTCCGACCCGGTGCATCGCATCCTGCCCGAATGGAGGAACCTGGGCGTGTTCGTCTCGGGCGGCGGCAACCAGCCGTTCGTCACCCGGCCGACCAGCCAGCCGATGCGGATGATCGATCTGCTGCGCCACACCTCGGGGCTCACTTACGGGTTCCAGGAACGCACGCCGATCGACGCGGCCTATCGCAAGCACAAGCTGGAAGCCTTTGCCGGCCCCGACCTGGAAGAGCTTGTCCGCATTCTCGCCGGTATCCCGCTGCAGTTCGATCCGGGCACGTCGTGGAACTACTCGATCTCGACCGACATTCTGGGGGCGATCCTGCAGCGGGTCGACAACAAGCCGCTCGATCAGATCATCGCCGATCGGGTCACCGGGCCGCTGGGCATGGTCGACACGCACTTCCAGGTTCCCGAGAGCAAGCTCGACCGCGTGCCCGATTGCTTCGTCTTCCATCCCACCGAAAAGATGAAGATGTACGATCCCGGCGCGACCACCGCCTGGGGTCGCGCGCCCAGCCAGCTTTCGGGCGGCGGCGGCATGGCGTCGACGCTCGCGGATTATCATCGCTTCTGCCGGATGCTGCTCAATGGCGGAAATCTGGACGGCGTGCGGATCCTCGGTCGCAAGACGCTCGACCTGATGATCTCCAACCACCTCCCCGGTGGCGGCGACCTGACCCAGCACAGCAAGGCGCTTTTCAGCGAGGCGGAGAATGCGGGTGCGGGCTTCGGCCTGGGCTTTGCCACCACGATCGATTCCGCCGCTACGGGCGTCCCGGGATCGGTGGGCGATTTCTATTGGGGCGGCATGTTCTCGACGGCATTTTTCGTCGATCCGATCGAAGACATCGTGATGATTTTCATGACCCAGCTGATGCCATCCAGCACCTATCCCATCCGGCGAGAGATCAAGACGATGCTCTACGCCGCAGTCGAATAAGCACAAGGAACACACGTCATGTCCGACTCCCCGATTTCCACCGAAAAACGCGGCGATATCCTGATCGTCACCTCCAACAATCCCCCGGTCAACGCGCTGGGCGCAGGTGTGCGTGTCGGTCTGGATGCCGCGCTGACGCAAGCTTCCGCCGATGATGGCATCAAGGCCGTGGTGCTGATCTGTGCCGGTCAGACCTTCTTTGCAGGTGCCGACATCACCGAGTTCGGCAAGCCTCCGGTTGAGCCTATCCTCACTGACCTGATCCCGAAGATCGAAGCGTTCGACAAGCCGGTGATCGCCGCGATCCACGGCACCGCGTTGGGCGGAGGTCTGGAGACAGCGCTGGGTGCGCATTACCGCGTCGCCGTGCCCTCGGCCAAGCTTGGCGTTCCCGAAGTGAAGCTGGGCCTGCTGCCCGGCGCAGGCGGCACACAGCGTCTGCCACGCGTGGTCGGGGTCAAGGCTGCACTCGAGATGACCGCCAAGGGTGATCCCATCTCCGCAACCCAGGCGCACAAATGGGGCCTGGTCGATGAACTGGCCGAGGAAGGCGCCCTGCTCGACACCGCGCTGGCGTTGGCCGAAAAGGTCAAGGCCATTCGTCCGATCCCGCGCGTCAGCGAGCGAACGATTTCACCCGACGATGCCGCGATTGAGGCCTTCCGCAAGGAGAACGCCCGCAAGTTCCGCGGTTTTGACGCACCTGCGGCCAACATCGCCTGTGTCGAGGCTGCCACCCGGCTGCCGTTTGCCGAAGGAATCGACTTTGAACGCACCGAGTTCATGAAGCTGATGTTTGGATCGCAGTCTGCGGCGCAGCGCCACATCTTCTTTGCCGAGCGCAAGGCGAGCAAGATTGACGGCATCGCCAGCGATATCGCGCTGCGCCCGATCGCCAAGGTCGGCGTCATCGGCGCGGGCACCATGGGCGGCGGGATCACGATGAACTTCCTGTCGGCAGGCATCGCGGTAACCATCGTCGAGCAGGCCGAGGAAGCTCTGAACCGCGGTGTTGGTGTTATCCGCAAGAATTACGAGGCGAGCGCTGCCAAGGGTCGCCTGACCACCGAACAGGTCGAAAAGGCGATGGGGCTTCTCACCCCTTCCCTCTCGCTGGATGACCTGTCTGATTGCGACCTGATCATCGAGGCGATCTTCGAGAACATGGACGTCAAGAAGGAGGTGTTCGGCAAGCTTGACGCGATCGCCAAGCCCGGCGCGATCCTGGCAAGCAACACCAGCTATCTCAACGTCGACGAGATCGCCGCTTCGACCAGTCGCCCGCAGGATGTGCTGGGCATGCACTTCTTCTCGCCTGCCAATGTGATGAAGCTGCTCGAAGTCGTGCGCGGCGCCAAGACCGCCGACGACGTGCTCGCGACCGTCATGGCGCTGGCGAAGAAGATCAAGAAGGTCGCGGTCGTGGCTGGCGTTTGCCATGGCTTCATCGGCAACCGCATGCTGATGCCGCGTCAGGTCGAGGCCAACAAGCTGTTGATGGAAGGCGCGACGCCTGAGCAGATTGACCGCGTTCATGTCGAGTTCGGCATGCCGATGGGGCCGTTCCAGATGAGCGATTTGGCGGGCGTCGATATCGGCTGGCACCGTGACCCCACCCGCATCGAGTCGATCCGCGACGCGCTGTGCGCCGAGGACCGCTGGGGCCAGAAAAAGGGCGCGGGCTTCTATGACTATGATGAGAAGCGCAATCCTACGCCGAGCCCTCGCGTCGCCGAGATCATCGAGGACTTCCGCTCGCGCTCGAACATGCCCAAGCGCGAGATCAGTGATCAGGAGATCATCGAGCGGACGCTGTACACCATGGTCAATGAAGGCGCGATGATCCTCGAGGAAGGCATGGCGCAGCGCGCTTCCGACGTCGATGTCGTGTGGATCTACGGCTATGGCTGGCCGGTCTATCGCGGCGGCCCGATGTTCTGGGCGGGCCTGGAAGGAACGCCCAAGATCGTCGAGGGGCTCAAGAAGCACGGTTTCACAATCTCACCGCTGCTGGCGGAAAAGGCCGAGAAAAACGAGGGCTTCTGATACGAAAAACCCCGCCGGAGACGATCCGGCGGGGTTTTCCTTTATCTAGGTGTAGCGATCAGGCTGCGCCGAGGATCGCATCCACAGCGGGCTTGTTTGCCGCGCTGACGGTGCCCTTTTCGCGCAATTCAGCGCCCAGCGGCTTGGCGGCTTCGAGATAGCTCGCCTCGCCAGTCGACTGGTTGAGACCGATCAGGCTCGAGAATTCTGCATTGGCCAGATCAGCCGAAGTCGGGTCGGCCGCGCGGCCTTCCTTGGCGATTGCGAGCGCCTGCTCGAAATTGGGCTTGGCCGCAGCCTTGTCCTGCTTGTTCAGGCTGAAGTTGCCCAAGTTGACGAGGATCGACACCAAGGTGCCGCGCACTCCCGCATTGGCCTTGTCGGCCTGATAGACCTTCGTCCACTGCGGTGCAGCTTCGGTATACAGCGGCGCGATGGCGTCGATGTTGCCAAGCGCTCCCTGCGAGTTTGCCACGATCGTCAGCGCGCTGGCATAAAAGCCGGCATTCTGGATGTTCGCGGGGTCCCGTCCGGCGATTTCCTTGATCACCGGCAGGGCTGGTTCCAGCTTCGCGATTGTTTCGGCGTGGTTGCCAGCGGCCTGCGCCTGCTGCGCGGCGGTGAAATCGGCAATCGCCTTGTTCTGCGCTTCGGCCTGTTCGGGGGTCAGCGTCGTGGCAGGCGCCTGCGTTGTCTGTGCGGTTGCGGCGCT
The DNA here is from genome assembly GCF_003431825.1 of Blastomonas fulva. Classification (GTDB taxonomy): domain Bacteria; phylum Pseudomonadota; class Alphaproteobacteria; order Sphingomonadales; family Sphingomonadaceae; genus Blastomonas; species Blastomonas fulva. Next base: position 3,133,260 of record NZ_CP020083.1, read on the forward strand.
GTCAGCGGCGGCGGCGTCCTGTGCGAGCGCGGGCGCTCCAGCCAGCGCCATGGCGCTCGAAACGAAAAGTACGGAAATCGCAGACTTCATCATGGGGGATTTTCTCCTTGAGATGGCGTGCACGCAACCGGTCCCGAGGCTTTTGCAAGCCAGTGACACAGATCGGTTGCGGCACCGATGGATTTGACAGCAACGAAGAAGGAACGCCGGGAGCCCCCTAACGTTCCCCGCCGGTGTCCTGCGCAAGAGAGCAAAAGCGCTTGGCGTCGTCAAACGCGGCCCGACGCAGGCGGCGGGTCTCCAGCGCTTCGAAGTCCGCGCCCCATAGCTCTTCCTGCCAAAGCTCTTCCAGGCAAACAGCACGCCAAATTGTTTCGGAATCAAAGGCTTCTTCGAGCAATGCGAGTGCTGCGAGAAGCGATCCGCCGATGCTGGCAATTGTCGTCAGCCCCGCCAGGACGAAACCGTCATGCGCAGCAACAACCGATTGCAGGCGGGACAGGCTGTGCTGTGCTTGCGGTTGATGGATGATCCCTGCGACCCGCACCAGCCTGATATCATAGCGATTTTCGGCCCATTGAAGGATGGGCTCCCAGTCGCGCTGCTGACGTTCGGCCAGCGGCTCCCCTGGATCGGCCCGATAGCACAGCGTATCGGTCTCGCCATAGGCCACGATATCGCTCACGAACCGGTCGGGCTCGGGTATGATCCTGTCGATCGCGGCATTGGCAAAACCGGTGTGCGGCATCGAGGCGATCACGATCTCCTCGCCCTGCCCCTCCCACTCGGCCGCCACCGCCTCTGCCATCGCGCGCGTGGGCACCACCAGAGGCTGGCGCATCGGGGTCTTTACCGGGCGGCCATCCAGCAACAGGGCATGGCCATCGGCCACCGCCTGGGTGGCAACGGTCTTGTAGAAGCGCTTCATGATATTGCGATCATTCGGATGAGGGACTTTTCCAGCGCTTGACCAGGATCTGCGGGACGATCAGCATTTCGAGTATGCCGAAGAGCAGCAATCCATACCCGAATTCGCGCGGGACGCCGCTGATACGGCCATAGGTGATCGCGACCGCGAGAGCGATGGTGATGGCACCGGCCAGCCGGACCGCGCCGATAACGAAGAAGCGCGTGCGGGCCTGGCTATCTTCGGCGGTCATGCCGCGCCCTGCGCGATATGATCGAACAGCTCGTCCATCGAATAGGCGATGCTGTCCGCTCCCGCCTGGGTCAGTTCCGCAGCGTCGTGATAGCCCCAGTCGACCCCGATCGCGCGGACGTTGGCTGCAACGCCCATCGCCATGTCATAGCTGGTGTCGCCGATCATCACCGCAGCATGCGGTTCTGCGCCAGCATCGGCGAGCGCCTGATAGATCATCGACGGGTGCGGCTTGGAGGGGTGGCGATCCGCGGTCTGCAGTGACACGAAGCGGTGCTTGATACCATGATGCGTCAGGCACAGGTCGAGCCCGCGATCCGATTTGCCGGTGGCCACCGCGAGCATCCAGCCCTGCCGGTCGAGCCGGTCGAGCAGTTCGGTCAGGCCGTCATACAGCGGTTCCTGCTGCAGCGTGCCGTTGCCGCGCAGTTCGTGAAAGGCGTTCTTGTAGTGATCGGCAAGCACGACGTGAAAATGCGGCTCGGCCTCGGGCAGCATCACGCGCATCGCTTCAACGAGCGACAGACCGACGATGCGGCGGACGCGGTGATGGTCCGGATGCCCCAGCCCTTCGGCGGCGAAAGCCATCTCCATCGCCCGGCAGATATTGGCCTGGCTGTCGACCAGCGTCCCGTCGCAGTCGAAGATCGCAAGCCGCGTCGTCATGGGCGCCGGGGTGTCCGCTTCGGCGCGGTGCGCGGAGTGACCGGCTTGGTGCGGCCGCCCGGCTTGGCAGGGCCGCCGGTAACGGGCTTGGCCTTGCCCGCAGGCTTGCCCTTGCCGACAGGTGCAGCGGCGGTCGAGCGGCTGCGGCGCTCTCCGCGCCGTTCCTTGCGGATCGTCTTGGCGTGTGCGCGTGCCTGCTGCTTCTTGACTTCGCGGGTGGCGGGCTCGGGCGTGTCGTCGGCAAAGGCGGTTTCGCCGAGCGCCAGGTCGAAGCCCAGGCTCTCCATCGATTCGGCGAAATGCTCGGGCAATTCGGCGGTGACATCGAGCGCCGGGCCATCGGGATGCGCGATCCTCAGGCGGCGCGCGTGCAGGTGCATCTTGCGGCTGATCGTGCCGGTCAGGAACGCGTTCTGTCCGCCATATTTGCCATCGCCGACGATGGGATGGCCAATCGCCGCCATGTGGACGCGCAGCTGATGGGTGCGTCCGGTAAAGGGCTGGAGCGCGACCCAGGCGGCACGCGATCCCGCGCGCTCTATCACCTGATAGGCGGTACGCGATGGCTGGCCGTTTTCCTCGTCGACATGCATCTTTTCGCCGCCGGTCCCAGGCTGCTTGGCGAGCGGCAGCTCGATCAGGCCCGAATAGATATCGGGCACGCCGACGACCAGCGCCCAGTAGATCTTCTTGGCGTTGCGCCCGGCAAAGCGCTTGGCGAAATAGGCCGCGCTGCCCGGGGTGCGGGCGAGCAGCAGCACGCCCGAGGTGTCCTTGTCGAGCCGGTGGACCAGCCGTGGCCGAACCGCGCTGTCGAACATCAAAGCCTCGCCCAGGCCATCGACATGCGCATGGGTGCGCGTACCGCCCTGCGTCGCCAGACCCGGCGGCTTGTTGATAACCAAAGCGGCGCGATCGCGGTGGATCACCATCGACTGCGCATAGGCGATCTGATCGTCGGAGAGCGTCTTGGGCATTTCGCGTGCCACCGACCGCTCGGGTTCGACCTCTGAAGGAGGGATGCGGATCGTCTGGCCGGCGGCGATGCGGTCGCCGGGGCCAACGCGCTTGCCATCCAGACGGATCTGTCCGGTGCGCGCCCAGCGCGAGACCAGGTTGAAATTCACATCGGGCAAATGGCGGTGGAACCAGCGGTCGAGCCGGATGCCGTCGTCATCGGTATCGATAGTGAACTGGCGTGCCTCGCTCGCGCCGTGAATGGCCGCGGCGGGCGCCGCCGGCATGGGCTTGCGCGCGGGCGCAGCAGCACGCCTTGCGGGTGTCTTGCCAACAGGAGGCTTCATGTCAGGCCCCGTGTGATGGCGTATCCGGCAGCGAGCGCGGCAAGCGACAGGCTGACCGACAGCAGCGCATAGCCCAGCGCCAGAGCCATCTGTCCACGTTCGATCATCTGGAACATCTCGAGGCTGAAGGCCGAAAATGTCGTGAAACCGCCAAGCACGCCGACAGCAACGAAAAGGCGCAGCGGCTCGCCCACATGCCCGCGCAGAACAAGCGCCGCGACCACACCCATGGCGAACCCGCCGATCACGTTGACGCCAAGCGTAGCGAAGGGATAGCCGGTGTGGCCCAGCCGCACCGCTAGCTGCGTGCCGTGGAATCGCAGCGCGGCGCCCAAAGCGCCGCCTGCCATCACCAGTCCGGTGGCCTTGTAAGTAAGATGAACGTCCATCCGGCCTGCCTTAGCGGGATTGGACGCTTATTGGCTAGGTCTATTCGGTCCCCTGTCCCGATGGACCGCACTTTGCAGCACGGTCGATCCGGGGAGATCAGGCCGAATGGCCGTCGCGCGCCGCAGCTTCGGCCTTGGCGAGGTCGTCAGCTTCGGCGCCATCGAGCGCGTCGGCAGCTTCGCGGGCCTTGTCGGCGACCCGGTCCTTGTCGGCGGCGAATTCTTCCTGCGCTTCGCGATAATTCTGCGCGGCCTTGTAGTTGCCTTCGCCGAATTCCTTGCCGTCATTGGGGTGCTGGTCGTTCTGCTGGTCGGACGGGTTGGCCATGGATGATCTCCTGCGTAACGGTGAAAAGCTGTATCCATCGCTACGCAGTCGATCGGGCTCAGGTTCCCTTGAGGCTCAACATCTGCGCGAGCCAGCCGAGCTCTGCCCGCGCGGACGTACGTGGTGGGAGGGCGCCCGAGCATTCCAGGCACCATGCCTGCACGCCCTGGGTCCCGCCGAGCACGTTGAGATCGCCGATCACCTGCCCCAGCGCCGCCTGCTGTTGCCAGGCGAGCTGCGCGACAAGTCCATGGGCCTGCTGGCTGTCCTCGGTCGGACCGAACATGCCCGAGACGAACTGTTCGAAGGCATCGGGCTCGGTTTGCAGATAGCGCACCGAATAGCCGTCATCCTTGAGCTTGGCGCGCTTCGCCGCCTCGGCAATCGCATCGTCGATCGACCCGAAGCGGTCGACCAGCTTGATCTGGCGGGCGGTGCCGCCATCCCAGACCCGGCCCTGCGCGATCTGATCGACCTGTGCAGGGGTCATCCCTCGCGCCTTGCCGACCAGTCCCAGAAAGCGGCGATAGTCATGCTCGATCGTGCCCTGGATGAAGGTGTCGACGGTGCTGTTGAAGCCGCCGAACACATCGGGCTGGCCCGACAGATCGGTGGTCGCCACGCCATCTGCCTTCACGCCATAGTCGGCAAGCGCGCGCTCGAAGCTCGGCAGCACGGCAAAGATGCCGATCGATCCGGTGATAGTCGAAGGCTCGGCAAAGATGGTATCGCCTGCCGTCGCGACCCAATAGCCGCCGCTGGCTGCGACGTTGCCCATCGAGATGACCACGGGGATCTTCCTACCGCGATAGACCTCGATAGCACGGCGAATCTGTTCCGATGCGAACGCCGACCCACCCGGCGAATCGACGCGAACCACCAGCGCCTTCAGGTTGTCGCGCTGCAGCCCTTCGTACAGCAGCTTCTCGATGCGGTCGCCGCCTGCGGTTCCGGGTCCGGCCTCGCCATCGACGATCGTGCCCGCGATGGTGATCACCCCGACCTCATCGCCGCCGGTCTTGGCCGGATTGGCCGCGACCCAGTCGCCCAGGCTGGTGTGCTTGAAAGCGCCTGGCCCCTCGTCCTCGTCTGCCCCGGCGAGCGCTGCGACGCGCTTGCCGAACGCCGTGCGGTCGCCGACCTTGTCGATGATCTTGCGGTCGGTCGCAAGCTTGACCAGATCGCCGTTCGCTGCGGTGACCGCGGCGGCGGGATCGGCGATATAGCTCGCCAGATCCGCCTTGGGCCGCGCCTTCTTCACATTGGCCTGCCAGTTGGCCCAGATCGGCTGATACACCGCAAGCAGCACCTGCTTGGCTTCGGGTGACTGGTCGGACCGCAGATAGGGTTCGACAGCGCTCTTGAACGTGCCGACCCGATAGACATGCGCCGTCACCTTGAAGCGGTCGAGGAAGTCCTTGTAATACAGGCGCGAACCGCCCGGTCCGGTAAAGGCTGCGCCGCCCATCGGATCGATCCAGATCTCGCTGGCATGCGCTGCCAGCAGATAGGCGGAATCGCTGTAGAAGGTCGCAAAAGTGTAAACCGGCTTGCCCTTGGCCTTGGCGCGGCCAATCGCCTCGCCGATCTGCTCGAGCGAAACCTGCCCGCCGCCCATGAACCGGTCGAGATCGAGCGCGATGACCTTGATGCGGTCATCTTCAGCTGCGGTGTCGATGGCGCGGATAACGTCGCGCTCGCGAAACTGCTTGAGCGGCGCCTGGCCGCCGAGCAGCGTGGCGATGGGGTCGATATTCTCGGGCTCCTCGACGATGACGCCGTCCAGTTGGACGAGCAAAGCCCCTTCGGTCACCGCGGCGGGATTGGGCCGCGACGACAGCGCGGCAAGGATGATCCCGAAGAACAACAGCATGGCCAGCAGGACGAGCCCGTCCTTGATGGCCACCAGCACCTTCCAGGCGCCTTTGACAAAACCCATGATCCAAAAAGCTCCGCTGCGGGCGGATGTGCCCCATACCTGTATCTAGGGGGCGTTGATGCCAAATGCCACCGCTTCGCGCGACAGACGGCGAACAGCGTTCGATAACCGACGTGGCGAACGGTTCACCAGCGCAGAACCCGGGGTACGATGAGCCGCCCGGCGATGGCGCAGCCGGCAATCGCCAGTGTGTACCACGTGCCGATGTACATCACGACATTCTCGCTGCAGCTGATCGAGTAGGCAGCAGCGCCCAGACTGCCGGATGCGAGCCCGACCAGCCATCCCGAGCGGTTGGGCGAGACGGGGGCACCGCGCTTCATCCAAACCGTCATCGCGGTGCCGATGAATGCCGCGCACAGCGCGCTCATCCGAAGGCACTGCATGCCGTATTGCGGATCGAGAAACCTGCGGGCGTCGTCCAGCGAGCGGAAATCGCCGATCCACACCCCTATCGCGCCCAGCGGGAAGACCGAGGCGATGGCAAGAGTCCATGTCCAGAACGTGCGGCGGGCGCCGCCGATCGACGGGCTGGCCGATGACAGCGCTGCTGCCGCTGCAGCGGTCCCCAGGCCCAGCAGCGTCGCCGAGCGCGCGATGAACATCCAGTGCGGCACGCCATTGGCGACATCGCCCCGCACGCCAAGGCCAAAGCCGATCGCCAGACCGCAAATCGCCATCATCGCGAGCGCAATCGCCAGGCCCTCCCGCACCCGCAACCGGCGCACGGGCACAAGTTCGCCTGCCAGCCTGTCTATATCCAAGAGGTCCACCCCGGGTTTGCCCGGAGTGGAGGCATCATGCTGCATGATCAGATCCAATTCGTGTTGCGCTGTACGGGACATACCGGAGCGCAGACGGTGACGCCTTGCAGGCATCCAACAGGTTCCAGACGAGTTCGTGGCGGTGAGCCATGGGGTTACACTTTCTCGATCATCGCGCTCATCCGGCGGATGCCGCGATGGATGTTGACCTTGACCAGCGATTCCGATTGGCCGGTGCGCGCAGCGGCTTCGCTGATGCTGTAGCCTGCGATCTTGACCAGCCGGATCACTTCGGCTTGCCGGTCGGGCAACTGCAGCAGCAGCGCATCGACGCTGAGCATGTCGACTACAGACTCGTCCTGCGGTGCGGCGTGCAGGGCTTCATCGAGTCCGGTTTCGCTGGCGCGATAGACCTTGCGCAGGTGATCGATCCATCGGTAGCGGCCGATCGCGGCCAGCCAGGGCAGGAAGGCCCGCTCGCCGTCATAGCTCGCGCGCTTGCGGTGCACCGAGATCAGCGTCTCCTGCACCAGATCGTCGATCTGCGATGGGGGAATCCGCCGGGCGAAATAACGTGTCAGCCACATCTGGCACGCGCGCAGCAGGCGCGCATAGGCTTGCCGGTCGCCTGCCTGGGCAGCCAGCATCAATTGCCGCAGCGTTTCATCCTCACTGGCCATGTGGGTTCGAAATCTACGCGGCCAGCGGCGAAGCGGCAAGCATCAGCGCAGCGCCACCCTGGCATTGCTCGATCGGTCAAAGGCCCGGTCGAGCGCAAACAGTCCTCCGCCGCGTGCCAGCAGCACCAGCGCGAGGCCGAACCACAGCACATGCGGATTCCAGAACGCTTCGGGATAGACGAACAGCTGGATCACTGCCGTCATGACGAGCAACCCCGCCGCGCCGAACCGCGTCGCCAGCCCCAGCATCACCAGCGCAGCCAGGGCATGCTCGGCATAGGTCGCAATGACGCCGGTGATCTCGGGCACGGGCATGTGGTATTCGTCGCGAAACAGATCGAAGGTGATGGGATCGATCTCCAGCCAGCTTCCGTCGACGATCTTGGTGCGCGCCGAACGCCAGAACTGCGCCGCAAGCGCCAGCCGCACAACCAGAAGGGCAACCCCCTCGAACAACCGTGTATCAAGCAGCGCAAGGGGGCGCTGGAGCAGAGACATCATGGGCAAGGCTTCCATATGGGCCTGAAACATCAGAGGCATTGGAAGTTCGGGAAGGCCATCTGCCCGTCACCGCGCGCCTCAACGGATGTCCGTTGCTGCCGGAACGCGCCTGCCAGGTCTCAGCCCCCCGGTCTTGCCAGCATGCCCGCCTCGATCAAGGCGAACACGGTCGACAAGGCCTCTGCCTCGCCCAATGTTTCGATGGCCGTCTGCAGAAGGTTACCCATGGTCGCGCAATTTTGTGCGCCATGCGCAATCTGGGCCTGTAATCTGTTGAGAGGCAGCAGCCGGACGGTGTCCAGCGGGCGTGTGACCAGGATCGCCGCACAGGACGCGCAGCTGGCCTCCACTTCGGGGAAAAGCTCCGTCACCGCGCTGCCGGTGGCGACGATCCGGCTCGAGGGATGCAGTACCACCTCCAGCGCGAGCAGCCCCGGCTCGTCGTAAGCCGCCAGATCGCCGAGCGCCAGCGCTGGCGCATCTGCTGCATGATAGCTTTGCAGCCAGGCCCATTCCACCGCAGCGAGATCGGCCACCTGCCGGTCGGGGTGGCGGAGTGCCAGAAACGCAGAAAAGCCCTCGCCTATCTGCATGAGCTTGCGCTGGCGCACATCGGGCAGCTCGATGAATTCGCGCGACAGTGCATTGAATGAGGCGTGCCCCAGATGCTCGAGCGTGCGCGGATAGGTCTGTTCCAGCGCGACCAGCCGGGCGTGGCTGATGGTGTTGGCGTGCGCCTTGAGACCGAGCAGCGCACGCGATGGCTCGCCTGCGAACAGCCCATCGGGAAAGGCGGCGGGTCCCTCCTGCAGCACTGCGATGAAACGTGCCTGATCGGCCTTGAGGTCGGTCATGGTGTCACGCACTCAGTACTGCGCGGGCAGCAGCAGCGCGTGCCATGTGGCCGCTGGCTCGCGCCGCCTCGGCCATCAGCACGCCGTATTCGGGCACATCGGTGTCCCATTCGATCAGCACGGGCCTTGCCCCTGCCCTGCCGATAAACCGGTCGAACAGCTGCCAGGTCAATGCGCTGACCGGGCTGCCGTGATCGTCGATCAGCAACGGGCGATTGTCGTGCCACTCGGTGGCATGGCCCGCGAGATGGATCTCGCCCACGATCTGGGGATCGATCGCATCCACACAGGCGAAAGGATCGAGCTCCAGATTGGTGCAGCTGACCTCGACGTTGTTGATGTCGAACAGCAAACCGCAGCCGCTGCGCGCACAAAGCGCGTGGATGAAATCGACCTCATCCATTTCGTCGCGCGCAAAGGCCAGATAACGCGACGGGTTCTCGATCAGGAGCGGGCGTCTGAGGCGATCCTGAACCCGTCCGATCTGCGCTGCGACATGATCGAGCGTGGCGCGGGTGTAGGCGATGGGCAACAGATCGGCGTAGCGGTCGGTGCTGTTGCCCGACCAGCTGAGGTGGTCGGAGACGCTGGCGGGGTTGTACCGGTCGCACAGCTGGGCGAGTTGTTCCAGCTCGTCCTCATCCAGCCCCTCGGCCGTACCTATCGACAGACCGACGCTGTGAAAGCTCAGCGGAAGGCGCTCTGCAACCGCGGTCAGCCAGCGATGGGGCGGCCCACCATCGACGAAATAGTTCTGGGGATGCACCTCGACCCATGCAGGACCGGGGCAGCCGTTGGGGGACTCCAGAACTTCGCGATAGTGGGCCGGCTTCAGCCCGATGCCTGTTTCGGGGGGCAGGAACATCGGGCCTTCGACCATCGGATGCAATCAGCCCTTGGGCGCGGGCTTGGTGTTGCCCTTGAGCGGGGTGAGCGAACCGCCCATCTTGGAGCACTCGCCCTTGGCGACATACTTCCAGGCGCTGCCCTGATAGTCGACCGTCGAGGTGCCGGCGCACGAGGTGCCGGGGCCGGCGGCGCAGTCGTTCTTGCCCTTCAGCGATACGCCGTAGCACTTTTCCTTCTCGCCGGCAGCGGCGGCGGGGGTCGCGGCGACGGTGGCAGCGGCCAGAACGGCGGCAGCGGCAGCGCCCAGGGTGAGCATGGAATTCGACATCTTCAAGGTCCTCTCGGTTCGGTGGATCATGGTGCTTGAGTGGTCACGTGCGAGCAGCGAGGATGGCTTGCCCCGCCTGCCCATCTTTCCGTTCGTCCCGTAATGATGCGAGGTTACCCCGTTTCCTCCGCTCACGCAAAAATTTCCGCTGCGCATGGGTTGACCACAGCGCGGCGACCGCTATCTAGCGCTTCGTTAGCACTCACCCCGATAGAGTGCTAATCGCGGACGCGGCCATCATCCGATGCGCCTGCCGCGCAGGGGGTTTCACTAATTTCAGTGACGCAAGGAAAGGCTTAACGCATGACATTTCGTCCGTTGCACGACCGGGTTCTGGTGCGCCGCATCGAAGCCGAAGAAAAGACCGCTGGCGGGATCATCATCCCCGACGCAGCCAAGGAAAAGCCCTCCGAAGGCGAAGTGATCGCCATCGGTGAAGGCACCCGCGACGAGGACGGCGATCGCATCGCCCTCGACGTCAAGGTTGGCGACAAGATCCTGTTCGGCAAGTGGTCGGGCACCGAAGTGAAGATCAATGGTGAAGACCTGATCATCATGAAGGAAAGCGACATTCTGGGCATTCTGGGCTGATCGATCCGATCAACCCGACTGACCTCAATCGACATAAAGGAACACACTCATGGCTGCTAAAGACGTAAAGTTTGGCCGCGACGCCCGCGAACGCATTCTGCGCGGCGTTGATATCCTCGCTGACGCCGTCAAGGTGACTTTGGGCCCCAAGGGCCGCAACGTCGTCATCGACAAGAGCTTCGGCGCACCGCGCATCACCAAGGACGGCGTCACCGTCGCCAAGGAAATCGAACTCAAGGACAAGTTCGAGAACATGGGCGCGCAGATGGTCAAGGAAGTTGCTTCCAAGACCAACGACATCGCAGGCGACGGCACCACCACTGCCACCGTTCTGGCCCAGGCCATCGTGCGCGAAGGCATGAAGTCGGTTGCTGCCGGCATGAACCCCATGGACCTCAAGCGCGGTATCGATCTGGCGGTGACCAAGGTCGTCGAATCGCTCAAGGCGCGCTCGAAGCCCGTCGCCGGCACCAACGAGATCGCCCAGGTCGGCACCATCTCGGCCAATGGCGAGAAGGAAATCGGCGAGATGATCGCGCAGGCCATGGAAAAGGTCGGCAAGGAAGGCGTCATCACCGTCGAAGAAGCCAAGGGCATGGAATCGGAACTGGATGTCGTTGAAGGCATGCAGTTCGATCGCGGCTATCTGTCGCCCTACTTCATCACCAACCCGGACAAGATGACGGTTGAACTCGACAACCCCTACATCCTGATCCACGAAAAGAAGCTGTCGAACCTGCAGGCGATGCTGCCGATCCTGGAAGCTGTCGTCCAGACCGGTCGTCCGCTGCTGATCATCGCAGAAGACATCGAAGGCGAAGCGCTGGCGACCCTGGTGGTCAACAAGCTGCGTGGCGGCCTGAAAGTTGCTGCGGTCAAGGCGCCTGGCTTCGGCGATCGTCGCAAGGCGATGCTGGAAGATATCGCGATCCTCAGCAAGGGTGAAATGGTCAGCGAAGACCTGGGCATCAAGCTGGAAAGCGTGACCCTGGGCATGCTCGGCCAGGCCAAGCGCGTTTCGATCGACAAGGACAACACCACCATCGTCGATGGCGCCGGTGAAGCCGACGCGATCAAGGCCCGCGTGGAAGCCATCCGCTCGCAGATCGAGAACACCACCAGCGATTATGATCGTGAAAAGCTGCAGGAACGTCTGGCCAAGCTCGCCGGCGGTGTTGCCGTGATCAAGATCGGTGGCGCTTCGGAAGTCGAAGTGAAGGAAAAGAAGGACCGCGTCGACGACGCACTGCACGCAACCCGCGCAGCCGTCGAAGAAGGCATCGTCCCCGGCGGCGGAACGGCGCTGCTCTATGCAACCCGTGCGCTCGAAGGCATGACCGGTCTCAACGACGACCAGACCCGCGGCATCGATATCATCCGCAAGGCACTGTACGCTCCGGTTCGCCAGATCGCACAGAACGCAGGCCATGATGGCGCTGTCGTTTCGGGCAAGCTGCTCGACGGCAACGACGAAACGCTGGGCTTCAACGCATCGACCGATGTGTACGAAAACCTGGTGGCCGCTGGCGTGATCGATCCGACCAAGGTCGTGCGCGCTGCCCTGCAGGACGCGGCCTCGGTTGCCGGTCTGCTGATCACCACCGAAGCTGCCATCTGTGACGCACCTGAAGACAAGTCTTCGGGCGGCGGCATGCCCGGCGGCATGGGTGGAATGGGCGGCATGGGCGGCATGGATTTCTGATCCACGCTGCTCGGCTACCAAGCCAACGCACAAGAAAACGGGGCCGGAGGGGAAACCTTCCGGCCCTTTTTCGTGTTACGCGGTCGCGACGAGCGCGGCCTCCATCTCGGCCGAACGGGCGTCGTAGAACCGGGTCTGCATGGCCTGCACGATGTGCGGCGGGCTGGTGACAGGCGTGCCCCCGGCAAAGGGCGGCGCGGGGTCGTATTCGAAGTTGAGCTGCAGCGATCGCGCGACATCCTCGCCGTGCAGGTGCGCGATGATCGTCAGCGCAAAGTCGATCCCCGAAGTCACCCCGCCTGCTGTCACCACGTTGCCGTCGAACACGGTGCGCGCGTCTTCATGCAAGGCCCCGACCATCGGCAGCAGGTTGGTGTAGCCCCAGTGCGTTGTTGCACGCCTTCCCTGCAGCAACCCTGCCCGGCCAAGGATAAATGCGCCGGTGCATACGCTGGTCACCCATTGCGCGGCCGATGCCTGTGCCCGCACGAACGCGATCAGCGCATCATCGCTGAGCGCAGGCGCAACGCCCAGACCTCCCGGCAAGCACAGCAAATCGGCCTGAGGACAATCTTCAAACGTCACTGTGGGCATGATGCCGAACCCGACATCCGTCATAACCGGATCGAGGCTCGCCGCCGCGACATGCACCTTTGCCCCCGGCATCCTGCACAGGAACTGCGCGGGTCCGGTGAAATCAAGCTGGGTGACATTGTCGAACAGGACGAAGACGACATTGAAGGGTGATTTTGCTTGGGTCATGGGCCATGCCTTTCGATCAGCAGATTGCCCAGGCGCGCGACAGAAACGATACCGCCCGCTCCCTGATGGTGGTCCATCTCGATGCGGCAGTTGCGGGCAGAGGCAGTCTATGGTGCACCGATGGCTCTGCCAAGCCACCTTTTACGGCGGTGGCGAAGGTTATACCTTGCTACGATGAAAGCCCCCCTCCCTCACCTCGGGCTTACCTTGTCCCTATCGGAAATCTTCGCCCGCTAATCGCCACTGGCAATCCCCTCGATATTATGTCACTATCTATGCCATAATATCGAGGGGATTGCCGATGCGCCGTCTGGTCGTGCTTTTGTTGGTGGTGGCAGCGATCGCCGCGACGCTGTGGGCCACGCGCGAACGCCTTGGCGAGATCGCTTTTTCCCGGGCGCTGGAAGCCAGCTATGGCAAGGATGCGACCGACGATCTTGAGGACGGGCTGCACGTCATCCTGTGTGGCACGGGTTCGCCCCTGCCCGATCCCGCGCGCTCCGGCCCCTGCACCCTGGTGATCGCGGGCAAGCAGGTTTTCCTCGTGGATTCAGGCTCGGGCGCTGGCCGCAGGATCGGCCAGATCGGGGTGTCGCTGGGCAAGATCGACGCGGCGTTCCTTACCCATTTCCATTCGGACCATATCGACGGGCTCGGCGAGGTGCTGATGCTGCGCTGGGCAAGCAGTGGGCGCAAGGCTGCGCTGCCGGTCTTCGGGCCGCAGGGCGTCGAGCGCGTCGTGGCCGGTTTCGATACCGCCTACACCGCCGATTACGGCTATCGCATCGCGCACCATGGCGCCGACATCATGCCGCGCAGCGGTGCAGGTGCGCGCGCCAACATCATCACGGTCGATGGCCCGGCGGACAAGGCGGTGGTGTACCAGCGCGAGGGCGTCCGCGTTACCGCCTTCCGAGTTGATCACGACCCGATAGAGCCAGCTCTAGGCTACAGGTTCGACTACAAGGGACGATCGGTGGTGATCAGCGGCGATACCAAGCCGACGAAGATGGTTTCGGCGATGTGCGATGGCTGCGATGTCCTGGTGCACGAGGTGCTTAACATCGACATGGTCAACAGGATTTCGGCTACGGCCAAGTCCCGCGGCGATACCCGGATCGCCAAGATCATGGCGGACACCACCAATTATCACAGTTCGCCTGTGGCGGTGGCAGGCGTGGCCCGGCGCGGCAAGGCACGGATGCTGGTGTTCACCCATATCGTGCCGCGAATGCCGACACGGCTGCTGCATCCCTATTATCTGCGCGGGGTGGCAGATGCCTATTCGGGCGATGTGGTGATGGGCGAGGACGGGATGCGCTTCAGCCTGCCTGCCCGATCACAGGCGATCGAGCAGGCTAGTCTGTTGTAGGGCGAACCTCAGTCGGTTTCTTTGCGGACCTCAGCCTTGGCGTCGTCCCATTCCTTTTCGATCTTGTCGCCGGCCTTGTCGGCTTCGGCATCCAGATCCTTGGCAGCCTGATCGACGCTGGCTTCGACATCATCCATGGTGTCGTCGATCGCTTCGCCAGCGGCATCGACATTGGCCTCGATATCATCGCCTGCAGCCTCGGCAGCGGCATCGGTCTTGTTTTCGGTCTCGGCCGAACAGGCCGAAACGCCCAGGGCCAGTGCTGCAAGGCTGACGATTGCAAAAGTACGCATGAGAATTGCTCCTTCAATGTGGCGCGTTGGTATACGCCTTGTGCGTCCCGACGCTACGCGCATGCGATGGCCCGAGTTCCGAAACTGCATGACCGTGCCGAAAGCCGCTGCTATCGGTTGGCCCATGTGCCAGCAGAACCACCTCTATCTCGTCGACGGATCGTCCTACATCTTTCGCGCCTATCACCGCTTGCCGCCGCTGACCAACCCGGAAGGCACCCCGGTGGGCGCGGTCTATGGCTATACCACGATGCTGTGGAAGCTGGCGGATGACCTGCACAAGGCCGATGGTCCGACGCATATGGCGGTGATCCTCGACAAGAGCTCGCAGAGCTTTCGCAACGATCTGTACGACCAGTACAAGGCGCACCGCCCCGCCCCGCCCGAGGATCTGGTGCCGCAGTTTCCGCTGATCCGAGATGCGACGCGCGCGTTCTCCATGCCGTGCATTGAGGAGGATAATGTCGAGGCGGACGACATCATCGCAAGCTATGCGCTCGATGCGCTGGCCAAGGGATGGAAGGTCACCATCGTCAGTTCCGACAAGGACCTGATGCAGCTGATCCAGCCCGGGCTCGACATGCTCGACACGATGAAGAACGTGCGCATGGGCCCCGAGGCGGTGATGGAGAAGTTCGGCGTCACCCCCGAGCAGCTGGGTGATGTGCTCGCGCTGATGGGCGATGCGGTGGACAACGTCCCCGGCATCCGCGGCGTCGGCCCCAAGACCGCATCCAAGCTGATCGTCGAGCATGGCGATCTGGAAAGCGTGCTGGCGGCCGCGCCTGCGATGAAGCCGTCGAAGCTGCGCGACAGCCTGATCGAGCAGGCCGAGATGGCCCGGCTGAGCAAGGTGCTGGTCACGCTGAAGGACGATTGCCCGCTGCCCAACGAGCTTGAGGATTTCCTGCTGAAGGATATCCCGCCCGAGCCATTGGCCGAATTCCTCAAACTGCATGGCTTTACCAGCCTGCTGCGCAAGCTCGGCGCCAGCGGTCCTGCCGAAGCGTCGCCCGCGTCGTCGTCACCCGCCACCGGCGCGCCGAGCAGCAGCAACGCGATTGCACCGCTGGCGCTCGCGATGCCTCCGATCGACACCGACAGCTATGTCTGCGTGCAGGATGTCGAGACGCTCGACGACTGGATCGCCAGGGCTTTTGCCGTCGGCACCATCGCGGTGGATACCGAAACCGATTCGCTCGATTCGATGCAGGCCCGGCTTGTAGGCATCAGTCTTGCGCTGGCTCCGGGTGAGGCATGCTATGTCCCGCTGGGCCATGGCGGCAGCGACATGTTTGCCGAAAAGCCCAATCAGATCGCAATGGACGTTGCGATAGCCAGGCTCAAGCCGCTGCTCGAGGACGACAGCGTGCTCAAGATCGGCCAGAACCTCAAATACGACCTCAACGTGCTCGCGCGTCATGGCGTCGCGGTGTCGCCGATCGAGGACACGATGGTGATGAGCTTCACGCTCGATGCCGGCCATGAATTCGGCAGCGGCGGACATGGCATGGATGCGCTGGCCCAGCGGCATCTGGGGCATGAGTGCATCAGCTTCAAATCGCTGACCGGCACCGGAAAGAAGCAGATCGGCTTCAACGAGGTGCCGCTCAGCGATGCGACGCGCTATGCCGCCGAGGACGCCGATGTCACGCTCAGGCTGTGGCATGTACTGCAGCCGCGACTGCCGATCGAGGGGGCGACCCGCATCTACCAGATGGTCGATCGCCCGCTTATTCCGGTTGTAGCGGCCATGGAGCGCAACGGCATCAAGGTCGATCGCGAACAGCTGGCCGCGCTGAGCCATGATTTCGCCACGCGGATGGCCGCTCTGGAAACCGAAATCCATGCGCTGGCCGGGCAGAGCTTTTCGATCGGCAGCCCCAAACAGCTGGGCGAGATCCTGTTCGAGAAGATGGGATTAAAGGGCGGCAAGAAGGGCAAGACCGGCGCCTATTCGACCGATGTCACCGTGCTGGAAAAGCTGGCGGGCGAAGGATCGGAGATCTCGCGCAAGGTGCTCGACTGGCGCCAGCTCGCCAAGCTCAAGTCCACCTATACCGATGCGCTGCAGGAGCAGATCAACCCGGACACGGGCCGCGTCCACACCAGCTACAGCCTGGTCGGCGCGCAGACCGGGCGGTTGTCGTCGACCGAGCCCAATCTGCAGAACATCCCGATCCGCACCGAGATCGGCCGCCAGATCCGTCATGCCTTCGTCGCCGAGCCGGGCAATGTCATCCTCGCGGCCGACTACAGCCAGATCGAGTTGCGACTGGCGGCGCACATGGCCGATGTCGAGACGCTGCGCGATGCGTTTGCCAAGGGCGAGGACATCCACAACCGCACTGCATTGGAGCTGTTCGGCGAGGTCAACCGCGACACGCGTGGACGGGCCAAGACGATCAACTTCGCGATCCTCTATGGCATCTCGCGCTGGGGGCTGGCCGGGCGTCTGGAGGTCACCGCCGACGAGGCTCAGGCGATGATCGACACCTATTTCCAGCGTTTCCCCGGCATCAACCGCTATATCGCCGAGACGATGGAGAAGGCGCGCGAATGCGGCTTCACCGAGACCCTGTTCGGTCGCAAGACCCATTTTCCGCGGATCAACTCCAAGAACCAGGCCGAACGCCAGGGCAGCGAGCGCGCCGCGATCAACGCGCCGATCCAGGGCACCAGCGCGGACATCATCAAGCGTGCGATGGCGCGGATGGTGCCTGCGCTTGAGGCCGCCGGGTTGGGTCATGTCCGCATGCTGCTGCAGGTGCACGATGAACTGGTGTTTGAATTGCCCGAAGCCGATGTCGACGCGGCGTCGCAGGTCATTCGCGCAGTAATGGAGGGCGCGGCCGAACCTGCGGTGACGCTGAGCGTGCCGCTGGGAGTTGAAATCGGAACCGGGCCAAGCTGGGGTGCGGCGCACTGATGACCGCGGTTCGCTGGCATTCGGTCATCCCGGACTCACCTAAGCTTGATGTCACCGCCTTTGCCGATCCCATGTTTACCAGCCTGATCGGTGCGTTCCTGCTCGAACACTACAAGATCTGGCTGCTCGTCATCGGGCTCGTGGTGCTGCTGGTCGCGTGGCTGCCGCTGTTGCTCAAGAAATTGCCGCTGTCCTTGCCGATCATCTTTGTCGGGCTTGGGATGGCGGTGTTCTCTTTCACGCCCCTATCGGTCTTTTCGCCGCACCCGGTGGAATCGCCGGTGATGATCGAAAAGGCTACCGAGTTCATCGTCATCATCTCGCTGATGGGCGCTGGCCTCAAGATCGGGCGGCCGTTCACTTTGGCGAATTGGGGAATCACCATCCGGTTGCTGGCGATCGTCATGCCGCTGACCATCGGCGCGATCGCCCTGTCGGGTCACTGGATTCTCGGCCTTCCGCTCGCATCGGCGTTGCTGCTGGGCGCCTGTCTTGCGCCCACCGATCCGGTGCTGGCCTCCGATGTCCAGATCGAGCGCCCCAACAGCGACGATGGCGACGAGGCGCGGTTTGCGCTGACGTCCGAGGCGGGCCTGAATGACGCGCTGGCCTTTCCCTTCGTCTATCTGGCGCTGGCGGCAAGCGCCGGCACGCTGGGCTTCGCGACAATGGGCACCTGGCTGTGGCAAGACGTCATCTGGCGGTTGAGCGTCGGTGCGCTGATGGGCGCCGCAGGCGGCTGGCTGCTGGGGCAGATCATTTACCGACTGCCACAGAATACCAGGCTCTCGAGAACCGGCGACGGCTTCATCGCGCTGGGTGCAACGTTGGTCATCTATGCGACGACCGAGTTTGCATTCGGCTACGGATTTCTGGCGGTTTTTGTGGCGGGTCTCATGCTCAACCGCTCGGCGGCGGGGGACAATTTCAACTCGGAACTGCACGATTTCGCCGACGAGACCGAGCGGCTGGTGATGATGGTGCTGCTGGTCCTGTTCGGCGGCATTCTTACCGGAGGCGAACTGCTGGCGGACATCGGCTGGGACAATGTTCTCGTCGCCGCCTTGGTGCTGCTGGTGATCCGCCCGATGATCGGCTGGCTGGCGCTGATCGATCTCAGGCGCCCCGCGCTCGAACGTTTTGTCATCGCCTTTTTCGGCATTCGCGGGCTTGGCTCGGTCTATTACCTGGCGTTCGCGCTCAACCATGGCGCTTTCGAGGACCAGCACGCTCTGTGGGAAACCGTGGGGCTGATCATTCTGGGATCAATCCTGCTGCACGGCATCTCGGTCACGCCGATCATGCAGCGCCTCAACCGTGGCGCCTGAGCCAGCCAATCTTTCCGCGCGGCTATACCCTGGGAAGCGCCTGGGGGTAGCTGCCCAGGATCCGCACCCATTTGCTGTGATGGCCCAGCACCTCGAGCGCACGGTCGACCGCCGGGTCCCCCGGCATGCCCTCGATATCGGCATAGAATTCCGCAGCCGCAAAGCTGCCGCCGCGAATATAGCTTTCCAGCTTGGTCATGTTGATGCCGTTGGTGGCGAAGCCCGACAGCGCCATGAACAGCGCTGCAGGGATGTTCTTCACCTCGAACAGCATGCTGGTCATCACCGTATCGGCGCCGGGAAGCGGATCGTCGCGGTGTGCGGCCAGCACCACAAACCGCGTCATGTTGTGCGCGGCATCCTCGATGCCTTCGGCGATGACCTTGAGCCCGAACACTTCGCCTGCCAGCCGCGAGGCCACCGCGCACAGCGACGGATCATCCGATTCGGCGACAAAGGCGGCGGCCCCTGCGGTGTCGGCATAAGTGGTAGGCTGGATGCCATGCGCGCGCAGATAATGGCGGGTCTGCCCCAGTGCCTGCGGATGGCTGACCGCCGAGCGGAACGGCCCTTCGCCTTTGGCCAGCAAGCAGTGATGCACCGGCAGGAAATGCTCGGCGACGATGGTCAGGCCGCTTTCCGGCAGCAGGAAGTGGATGTCCGCCACCCGGCCATGCTGCGAGTTCTCGATCGGGATGATCGCCTTGGCCGCGCGGCCGTCTTTCACCGCATCCATCGCATCCTCGAAAGAATAGCAGGGCAAGGGATGCCAGTCGGGCGCGAACTCGCGCGCGGCGATGTGGGAATAGGCTCCCGGAGCGCCCTGAAAAGCGATGGTGCACTCCGGCGCGTCGGCAGCGGTGCGGGCCATGGTGTCAACCATCAGGCGGGCGATCTGGGGGTAGCTTTGCATGGGCACGCCGAATAGGCACCCAATGCCGCGACGACAAGGCGAAAACGGGCGCGTCGGGGCTTGCAGTGCGCCTTGACCATGATTAGAGGGAGCGGCGAACCGGCCTTGTTGCGACGCGGCATCAGGCCTTTCGAAACGCTGATACGCCCGGCTTTGACGCAGGGTTGATCGGACACCGACCTTTCAGGGCGCCGTGTTGTCATGGCGCCTGCAGCAAAAGACGAGGCAACAGGGCAATGCAGGACAACAAGAACACGATTGCAGGCTGGGCTCTTGCAGGCGGCATCGCTGCCCTTGGCCTGTCGATCATCAGCGGCAAGGTGTTCCACGCCGACAAGCCCGAACGCCCCGAGAAGCTGGGCTATGTGATCGAAGGCGTCGTCTCATCCGAAGGTGAAGCCGCCGCCGAAGTGCCGATCGCCACGCTGCTTGCCAGCGCCGATGTTGCCAAGGGCGAGAAGGTTTTCGCCAAATGCTCGTCATGCCACTCGATCAACAGCGGCGGCGCCAACGGCATCGGCCCCAATCTTTATGGCGTGATGGGCAAGCCCCACGCATCGGTCGCAGGTTTCGCCTATTCCGACGCGCTCAAGAGCAAGTCGGGTCCGTGGACCTTCGAGGAAATGAACAAGTGGCTCACCTCGCCCAAGGCCTATGCCGATGGCACCAAGATGAGCTTTGCGGGCCTCGGCAAGGCTGAAGATCGCGCCAATCTGATGGCATGGATGAACACCCAGACCGGCAGCCCGCTGCCTCTCCCCGCTGCGCCCGCACCGGACGCAGCAGACGCAGCCCCGGCCGCTGAAGGTGGAGCAGCACCTGCCGCTGCCGACGGTGCAGCAACCCCCGCAGCCGATGCTGCTGCGGCGCCTGCTGCCGGCTGATAGCGCCTCAAGCATTCTGAGATCGAAAAGGGCTTCGCGCACCAGCGCGGAGCCCTTTTTCTTTGGGCTTGGCTGCGATCACTCGTCTTCGAGAATGAGCAAACGCTCCTCGATGCGGATGTTGCGGGTCGCAAGTCGAATCTCGGCGATGAACAGGCCGAGCCCGGCAATCAGGAACGCCATGGCCAGGATGAACCCCCCTGCGACGATCTGGCCGAACTTGTAGCCGGTGAGCGACAGCACGAACATGGCCGCGATCAACAGGCTGACGGTCGAGGCGCTCAGCGTCGCCATCAGGATCGCCTTGTTGACGATCGAAGCGCGGCGGTCGAGAATCTGCAGTTCGCGCACCACGCGGACATGG
This sequence comes from Blastomonas fulva, assembly GCF_003431825.1. Lineage (GTDB taxonomy): Bacteria > Pseudomonadota > Alphaproteobacteria > Sphingomonadales > Sphingomonadaceae > Blastomonas > Blastomonas fulva. Next base: position 3,154,159 of record NZ_CP020083.1, read on the forward strand.
TCCTCGCCCGTGGTCCGGCTGAACTCGGCAAGCTGCACCCGCTCGCGGTCGATAACTCGGGCCAGCCGCCCGGCAAACAGCTGCAGGATGTTGCCCGTCGCCACCAGCAGGAAGGCGGGGGCCATGGCAAACTGGATCAATCGCCCGATCTGTCCGATTTCCAGTTCCGCAATGAACATAGGTATGACGTGCCCCCAACATGGTTTCGGGAGCGACTATAGCCTGCGACCCGGCCCCATCAATCGCCAATCTCGGCCCGGCAGCGACGCGCGAGCCAGCCGCTTGCCCTGGCCGCCTGCCGGTCAAGAAACTCGGCGCGCGCCTGGGTGCCGGGCTGTTCGGCTGCAAGGGCCCGGATCGCCGACCAGCGCAGGCGTTCGACAGGATGGCTCCGGGCGATGGTCTCGATCACATCCAGCGCGGCAGCAGGGCTCAACGCCGTCGCCAGCTTGCAAAGCGTATCGGCGGTGCACCCGGTGAGCACCCTGCTGATCGTGCCCCGGCGCAGATCATATTCGAACTGGTCGGTCCACCGCTGCCCGGGCGCGCTGTGCATCAGGTTGATCGAGACCGAGAGCGTATCGGGCGCATATTGGCAATGCACGTCGCGCCGGGCGCGGTAGTGCATCACGCGTCCCGGATGGAGCAGGCTGGTCTCGACGAAACGCAGATCGACTGCCTCGCCGACCACTCCGGTCATGCGCTCGGGATCGACCTCGTAATGGTCGCTGCGGTAACCGGGGCCGTGATAGCCCACCGTCAGGAAGTGGAAATTGTGATCGTGCGGCAGGCCATAAACGAAGGCGGCAGCACCGCTGTCGCGCATTACCGCGTCCTGCGCAGACGGCCAGATCGCCGCGCGCATGAACCAGCCGGGGCGCGGCGCTCCCAGCATCATCACCTGCGCGGTATAGCCCTGTCCCGCCTGACCGACATGGGCTGCCTGCAACCGGGAGAGCGCCAGATCGCCCAGAAAGTGTCGATTGGCAGCAAGCCGTGCCAGCCAGTGCGCGGCGTGCGCCACCGAGTTCGGGTCATCGGGCTCGAACCCTGTATGATCGAGCGCGGCCAAGCATTCCTCCAGCGTGCAGGGCTGCGCGGGGTCTGTGTGAAGCGTCAGCGCCATGACCGGGCGCTAGGCTGCAAGTTGCGGATAGCGGGTGAACAGATCATCGCGTGTCCGGCTGGCGAGAGCGCGCAGATCCGCATCGGGATCGGTCTCGGCCATGGCCTGCAGCAGAGCGAACCCCGCAATGCTGTCGGTCGCCAGCGCCTCGCGGACGCCGTGCCAGCGCAGATGCGCGGGCCAGGAGGCGAGCGCTTCGGCAATGGCGGGTACGGCATCGCTGCGCCCCAAAGATCGCAGCAGCGAGAGCATCATGCGGGTGCGGCCATCCCCCGATTGCGCCTCGCGAATGCGCAGCACTGCGCCCGTGCGGGCATCGCATTCGACGGCCTGTTGCGCATCGGGGTCGCGAACCAGCAACCGCAGCATGACCACATCCGCCCCAAGCCCGACGAACCGCAGCGTCTCTCGCGCATTGTCGAGGCAGATCACCTCGCCGGTGGTCACCTGCCTGGGACTTTCGGCAAAGGCGCGGCGGTCTTGCCGTGTCTGGTCGAGATAATGGCGCTGCACCTTGGCCAATGGTGCCGAGAGAAAGCGGATCGTGGTCCAGCCATCGGCAAATCCGACGATCTGCGGTGCGCCAACCTGTGTCGCGCGCTCCGCTTTCCATCCCTCGGCCGAAACGATCGCCAGCGACAGATGTACCCGCTGATGATCGAGCATCACCAGCGACTGGCACACTGGGTCGGCAAAGCCCGCGGGCAATTGCGGCCGCGGCTGCTGAAGGCCGATGAGCCGCTCTTGCAGCCACATGCTCGCGAGCTCTGCATCGGTGAGCATCGGCCCCAGCGCCTGGGACAGCGCGTATCCGCTCGTGCCTGCAAACCGATCGACACACGCGCGCAGTCTGCGCTCCACCGTCACGCGCCGTCCGCCCTGCTGCGCTGCGTCAGTTTTCGTAGACCAGGATCACCGCGATGATCCACAGATCGTCGCTGACCCCCGTGCAGGGGCTGACATCGAGCCGTGCCCCGTGCAGCGCAACAGGGGAATCGAGGTCCGGCAGATCGTTCACGTCGATCCTGGGTGCGGGATTTCCGGATGGCATGGCTGTCTTCTCCTGTCCTTGGGGTTGACGAACAGGCGGGAGAGTGCAGAGCTTGCCGCGGCTTTGCCAGTTATAGTCCATTAATCCGAACGGCTGCGAATCGAACCCCTTGTGATGAATGACGACCCGACCCCCGAAGCTGCCGACCTGAACGACGGTTTCGACCCCGGCATGTTCCAGACCATGATGTCGACCCACGGCCATAGCGGCCATCTGGGTATCCTCTACAGCGCACACGGCGACAACTGGGTGGAGCTCGCGCTGCCATATGCTCCCGGGCTCGTCGGCGATGTCGACAGCGGGGTGATCGCATCGGGTCCGATCATCAGCCTGATGGACAACGCCACCAGCCTGTCGGTCTGGACGGCGATCGGCAAGTTCCGGCCCCAGGTGACGCTCGACCTCAGGGTGGATTACATGCGCCCCGCGACCCCCGGCAAGACCGTGATCGGACGCGGCGAATGCTACAAGACCACGCGCTCGATGGCCTTTGTCCGCGGCATCGCCCATGACGGAGATCCCGATGACCCGGTCGCGCACGTCGCAGGGACCTTCATCCGCGTCGAAAACTTCCTAGCCTGACCGATGAGCGAGAAAGACACCATCGCAACCGTCCTGGGTTTCATGCCGCCGTTCGCAACCACCATGGGGATGACCGTCGACCATATGCACGCCGGGCTTCCGGTCATCGCCTATGATTACGGCCCTTCCGTGATGGGGCGCCCCGGCTTCCTGCACGGTGGCGCGCTCAGCGGGCTGATGGAAGTCGCCGCGATCGCGGCGCTGCGGGTGACACTGGGCAAGGACGAGAGCGACCTGAAGATCAAGCCGGTCAACATCACCATCAACTTCATGCGCGGCGGACGCGAACTGCGCACCTATGCGCTGGGCGAAGTGACCAGGATCGGACGGCGGGTGGCCAATGTCGAAGCCAAGGCCTGGCAGGACGACCCGGCCAAGCCGATCGCCACCGTGTTCATGAACTTCCTGCTGTCGGCGCCCAGATAAGCCGCACGACCACACCCTCGGGCGCACCGTCTTCTTCATCGTCGATCCGCATGGCGGCATCGGCTCTGGCACGGGCAAGGATTGCAGGCGGCATGTCCGAAGGGTGCAGCACCAGATCGGCGCTACCCAGCAGCCGCACCTGACGCAAGGTCAGCTCATCCGGATCGGGTGATGCAATCGCGATCTCGTAGCGTCCCGCCGACACCCCTGCCCCGCCGCCAGCGATCCAGACGGCCACCGCATCCGCGGCATGATCGCTCAGCGGATCGAGCGTACCGCCGGGTGCCAGCGCGGCATCGATCGCGCGCCTGCACTCGGCACCACCCGGCCAGCGCTGCCTGATGGCGTCCCGCGCGGCATCGAGCCTGCGCGCCAGATCGCCCAGCGTCGCGGGGAGCAGGCCCTCGAGCCGCTGGCGCAGCGCCTTGGCGAGCCCCGCCGATGCGCCGCCGGTGCCGATCGCGATCAGCACCGGATCGCGGTCGATGATCGCAGGCGTAGTGAAATCGCACAAAGCAGGCCGGTCGACCGCGTTGACGATCAGTCCGCGCGCCTTGAGCCGGGCGACTGCTGCGATCGCTTCGTCCTCATCCTCCAGCGCGACGATCGCCAGCCGGGCGTCGTGATTGTCCTCCCCGACGCAGATCCCGCCCGAACGCGCGATCAACCGCCGCTTGGCATCTGCCGCCTCGCCATCGCCCAGCAGGATCACCGGGCGATCACGCAGGTTGAGGAAGATCGGCAGCTGGTTCACAGCCAGTCGGGCACCTGCTCTGCGGCCATGATCTCGGCAGGGGTGATGCGGTTGGCGACCACGGCAAAGCGGTCGCCATCGACCAGCACCTCGGCGACGATGCCGCGGCTGTTGTAGCTGCTCGCCATCGTAGCGCCATAGGCGCCTGCGGTGCGGAACACCGCGAGATCGCCTGCGGCAACGGTGTCGATATCGCGGCCCATCGCGAAGGTATCGCCGCTTTCGCACACCGGGCCGACGATATTGGCCATCATCCGGGTGCCATCGGGCACCACCGCTTCGAAGTCATGCCAGGCATCGTACAGGGCCGGGCGGGCAAGATCGTTCATCGCCGCATCGACCACCACGAAGGGGTGCTGGATCCCGGGCTTTACCCGGATCACCCGGGTGAGCAGCACGCCGGCATTGCCTGCGATCACGCGTCCGGGCTCGAACTGGATGGTGGCATCCCAGTCGCGAGTCACCCGCGCGACCAGCGCACCATAATCGGCAGGCGATGGCGGGTTGCTCCCGGCCTGATACGGCACGCCAAGCCCGCCGCCCAGATCGACATGCGTGATGGCATGCCCCGCGCCGCGCAGATCGGCGACCAGCTGGCCGATCTTGCCAAACGCAGCCTCGAGCGGATCGAGACTGAGCAGCTGGCTGCCGATATGCACCGCGACGCCGCGCAGCCCGATCCCGGGCAGCTGCGACAGGCGCTCATAAATCCCCGGCCCGACATGCAGCCCGACGCCGAACTTGTTGTCTGCCTTGCCGGTCGAGATCTTGGCATGGGTGCCTGCATCGACGTCAGGATTGATCCGCAGCACCGCGGCGGCGCTCAGCCCCATCGAGTCCGCGACCGCAGCGAGCATCTCGCCTTCTTCTTCGGATTCGATGTTGAACTGGCCGATGCCGGTTGCCAGCGCATGGCGGATTTCGTCCGCGGTCTTGCCCACGCCCGAGAACACGATGTCGGCAGGCGCAATTCCTGCGGCGAGTGCGCGGTCGAGCTCGCCACCCGAAACGACATCCGCGCCATAACCACGCTGAGCCAGCACCTTGAGCACCGCCAGATTGGGGTTCGACTTGACGGCGAACGCCAGATGCTTGCGCGGAACACCCGCCAGCCCCTCTCGGAAGACATCGGCATGGCGCTCCAGCGTCGCGCGCGAATAGACATAGACGGGCGTGCCGACTTCATCGGCAATGCGCGCCAGCGGCACCTGCTCGGCGTGCAGCTGGCCGCCAATCAGCGAGAAATGGTCCATGTTGAACGGAGCCTTTTGACTGTTACTCGGGAGGAAGGTCGAACGGGTCGTCGGCGCGCGCCTCGGATTTTCGCCGCAGCTCGACATTGCGTTCGGGACGCGACTGGGTGCTGGGCTCCATCAACTGATCGGGCGCAGCCACCATCGAGGCGCCATAGGCCGTGGGCGCAGGCGCGGTGCCTTCGACCGCGGTCAGCTTCTGGCGGCTGCCACAGGCAGACAGCGCCAGGATTGCGACCGCAGCCAGCAGCAGGTTGGAGGCACGCGCCATCGTCATTCTCCGTTGAGCGCAGCCTGAGCGCGCGCCACTTGCACCCGTACCTGATCGGGCGCGGTGCCGCCATAGCTGTTGCGGCTGGCGACCGATGCGTCGACCGACAGCGCGGGGTAGACCGCCTCGCTGATACGCGCATCGATCGCCTGCAGATCGGCGATCGGCAGCGTGTCGAGCGCCACGCCGCGCTGTTCGGCGAGCTTGACCACCGCGCCGGTGATATGGTGCGCCTCGCGGAACGGGATTCCCGCCTGCCGCACCAGCCAGTCGGCCAGATCGGTCGCGGTGGCAAAGCCGCGCTCGGTTGCCTTGCGCATCGCTGCGGTCTCGAATGTGGTTTCGGCCACCATCCCAGTCATCGCGGCCAGGCTCAGCATCAGCAGGCCTTCGCATTCGAACACCGGTGGCTTGTCGTCCTGCATGTCCTTGGAATAGGCGAGCGGCAGGCCCTTCATCGTGATCATCAGCGCGGTCTGGCAGCCGATGATCCGCCCGGCATGGCCGCGCACCAGTTCTGCGGCATCGGGGTTGCGCTTCTGCGGCATGATCGACGATCCGGTCGAGAAGCTGTCGGGCAGCTTGACGAAGCCATAGGGCTGGCTTGCCCAGATGATGAACTCTTCGGCCAGCCGTGACAGGTGCAGCGCGCATTGCGAGGCGGCGGTGAGGTAATCGAGCGCGAAATCGCGGTCCGATACGGCATCGAGCGAGTTGGCTGTAGGGCGCTCGAAGCCCAGCGCGCTGGCGGTCGCATCGCGGTCAATCGGAAAGCCGGTTCCAGCGAGCGCTGCAGAGCCCAGCGGGCATTGGTTCATCCGCGCACGCGCAGCGGCAAAGCGGTCGCGATCGCGCGCGAACATCTCGTAATAGGCAAGCAGGTGATGGCCGAGCGTCACCGGCTGCGCAATCTGCAAGTGGGTGAAGCCCGGCATGATCGCATCGGCATGTTCGGCGGCGCGGTCGACCAATGCGGTCTGCAGCGCCTTCAGCGCGGCATCGGCGGCATCGCAGGCATCGCGCACCCAGAGGCGAAAATCGGTGGCGACCTGGTCGTTGCGCGAGCGCGCGGTGTGCAGGCGTCCGGCAGAAGGCCCGATCAGCTCGGCCAGCCGTGCCTCGACATGCATGTGGATGTCCTCGAGCGACCAGTCCTCGGTCACGCCGTTGGCGGCATATTCTTGTGCGATCTGCTTGAGGCCAGAAGTGATAGCCTCGGCGTCGTCAGCCGGGATGATCCCCTGCGCGCCCAGCATCGCGACATGCGCCAGCGAGCCATCGATATCCTGCCGCCACAGCGCCTTGTCGAACGGGATGGAGGCGTTTATGGCCCGCATCACATCGGATGGCCCTGCGGCAAACCGTCCGCCCCACATGCTGTTGGAGTTGTTACCCATGCGTACCGCCCATTTTTCCAGCAAGCGCATCTGGCCGGTGGTGGCTCTTGCCGCGCTGGCAACTGGGGCGTGCGATAGGCAATCCCCTGCCTCGGAGCAACCCGCTCAGTCCGAAAAAACTGCTCAAAAGGCGGGTCCTTCGGTCCCGCTTTCGGGCACGCTCGATATCTCGCAGCGTGGCAAGGCTGCGCCCGACGTGACCTTCAGCGATCCCGACGGCAACACCACCAGCCTGGCCGCCTTCAAGGGCAAGCCGGTGCTGGTCAACCTGTGGGCGACGTGGTGCGGACCATGCGTGGTCGAGATGCCCACTCTGGACGCTCTGGCAGCGCGCGAGAAGGACCGGCTGGTGGTGCTCACCGTGTCGCAGGACATGCAGAACCTCGACGCGATCAAGCCGTTCTTCGCCGAAAAGGGCTACAAGACGATCCAGCCGTTCGTCGATCCGGAAAACAATTTGGGCTTCAGCTACATGACCGGGGTGATGCCCACCACCGTGCTGTACGATGCCGAGGGCAAGGAAGTGTGGCGGATGATCGGCGGAATGGACTGGAACGGGACCCGGGCATCCGCGCTGATGGAAGAGACGCTCGCAAAGGGCTGACGGTGCAGGCCGATCACATCAGGATCGGCACGATCACATGACAGCGCCTGCGCGGCTCGGCGCGCTTGATCCGCGCGGTGCCGGAAATGACGCGCTTCTTGCTGAGGCATTCGCCCTGCGCAGGCGTCCCGCGATCCACCGTCGCCAGCATCGCCGCGCCGCCGATGGTGGCAGCGCCCAGCGCTATGGCAAGAAGGAGATGACCCGGCATGGGCGCATTATCTGAAACCGCCTGCCTGACCGGTTGCTGAACAAAACCCAACGCAGGCGATTCGCCTGTCGGGCGTGGCAAACGGGCAACAAATTCGGGTGGATTTCGCGGATCATGGTGGGCGATGACAGGCTCGAACTGCCGACCCTCTCGGTGTAAACGAGATGCTCTACCAACTGAGCTAATCGCCCATGATCGCTGGAGTGCCGCGCCACTGCCATTTTTGATCCGGCATGGCAAGTGGCTTGGTGCTTTCCATTGCGCTGGCCGCCCGCTATCGGCGCAGCAACACTGACAGACCCTGGAGAATCATCCTATGCGCCCATCTGGCCGCGCCCCCGACGAAATGCGCATCATCAGCATCGAAACCGGCTTTACCAAGCATGCCGAGGGCAGCTGCCTGATCGGCTTTGGCGATACCAAGGTGCTAGTTACCGCGAGCATCGAGGAACGTCTTCCGCCCTGGCTCAAGGGCAAGGGCGAAGGCTGGGTCACGGCGGAATATTCGATGCTGCCGCGCGCCACCCACACCCGCGGCCAGCGCGAGGCGGCCAAAGGCAAGCAATCGGGCCGCACCCAGGAAATCCAGCGGCTGATCGGGCGCTCGCTGCGCGCGGTGGTCGATCTCAAGAAGCTCGGCGAACGCCAGATCACGCTCGATTGCGATGTCATCCAGGCCGATGGCGGCACCCGCACCGCGTCGATCTCCGGCGCATGGGTCGCGCTGCGGCTCGCAGTCAACGGCCTGATGGCCAAGGGGCTGATCAAGGAAGACCCGATCACCGCCAAGGTCGCGGCAATCAGCTGCGGCATCCATCAGGGAACGCCGGTGCTCGACCTCGATTACATCGAGGACTCGAACGCGGATGCCGATGCGAACTTCGTGCTGATCGAAGGCGGCAACATTGCCGAAGCGCAGGCGACCGCAGAAGGCGCGCCCTACGACGAAGAGGCGCTGCTGCGGCTGCTTCGCCTGGCGCGCATGGGCTGCAACGAGATCTTTGCGGCGCAGGACCGCGCGGTTTCCTGATCCGATGGCGGCGCGCAAACTCGAGCCTGGCCGGTTGGTGATCGCCAGCCATAACCAGGGCAAGGTGCGTGAAATCCGCGCGCTGCTCGAACCATTCGGCATCGAGCCGGTGTCGGCGGGGGACCTTGGCTTGGCCGAGCCCGAAGAGACCGGCACGAGCTTTGCCGAGAACGCGCTGCTCAAGGCGCATGCCTCTGCGCAGGCTTCCGGCTGCGTTGCGCTTGCCGATGACAGCGGGTTGTGCGTTGCCGCGCTCGGCGGCAGACCCGGTGTCTACACCGCCGACTGGGCCGAACGGCAATGGTTCGAGGGCGAGCCGGGCCGCGACTGGTACATGGCGATGGGCAAGGTCGAAGGGCGGCTCGCGGAACTTGGCCCGGACGCTGATCGCAGCGCCTATTTCATCTGCACGCTCGCGCTCACCTGGCCCGATGGTCATGCGGAAATATTCGAAGGTCGGGTGACCGGCGCGCTGACCTGGCCGCCGCGCGGCACGCTGGGATTCGGCTATGACCCGGTGTTCGTGGCGAAGGGGTTCGACCAGACCTTCGCCGAGCTCGATCCCGCACACAAGCATAGCATCAGTCATCGCGCCGATGCCTTTGCAAAGCTGGTCGAGGCGTGCTTTTGAATAGCGGTACGCACCTCTTCTCTACCGCGAGCGGTAGGGGAGATGAGCCGCTCGCGCTCTACATCCACTGGCCGTTCTGCGTCTCCAAATGCCCCTATTGCGATTTCAACAGCCACGTCCGCGATGGCGTCGATATCACGCAATGGAAAGCCGCGCTGCTTGCCGACATGGCGCATGAGGCGGCGTTGCTCCCAGGCCGGACGCTGGGCTCGATCTTTTTCGGTGGCGGCACGCCATCGCTGATGCCACCTGCGCTCGTGCAGTCTCTGATCGATCAGGCAGGCAGGCACTGGCGCTTTGCCGACGATATCGAGATCACGCTCGAGGCGAATCCTTCGTCGGTGGAATCCGCGCGCTTTGGCGATCTTGCGCTCGCCGGCGTCAACCGCGTGTCGCTGGGGCTGCAGGCGCTCGAAGATGATGTGCTGGCGTTTCTGGGCCGTGCGCATTCGGTGACCGAGGCGCTGGCAGCGCTCGACATCGCGCAGAACCGCTTCGCGCGTGTCTCTTTCGATCTCATTTATGCGCGCCCCGGCCAGTCGCTCGCCGATTGGGAGCGCGAGCTCACCCGTGCGCTCGGCTTCGGCACCGGGCATCTGTCGCTCTATCAGCTTACGATCGAGCCGGGGACGCGGTTCGAGACACTGGTGCGGCGCGGCGATCTCGTTCCGGCGGATGACGACCATTGCGCCGACCTGTTCGACCTCACCCGCCAGATCACCGCCGCGGCGGGGCTGCCTGCGTACGAGATCAGCAACCATGCCCGGATCGGCGAGCAGAGCCGCCACAACCTCACTTACTGGCGCTATGGCGATTATGCCGGGATCGGCCCGGGCGCTCATGGCAGGCGCGGGAACATGGCGACCGAACGCCACCGCAAGCCGGAGAATTATCTCTCCGCAATCACCCGCAACGGCAATGGCCTATCGGTCGAGCGCCCGCTCGATCCTGAAACGCAGGCGATTGAAGCGCTGTTGATGGGCTTGCGGCTTGCCGAGGGGCTCGATCTGGAGCGGGTGGCCGCGCGATCCGGCATCGCACAATCGGCGCTGATCGATGACGTGGCGACCGATCGCCTGATCGGGCTGGGCTTTGTCCAGCGCGAAGGCCAGCAGATCACCGTCACACCGCAGGGCATGCCACTGCTCGATGCCATCCTCGCCGAGGTGGTGGCGATTGAGCCCGCCGCCGTCGCCTGATACCCTGCCGCACATGGCAGACCCCGCCCCTCCCCTGATCAGCCTGTGGCGCGCGCATCTGGCGAACAACCGCCGCCGATCGCAGCATACCGTGCGCGCCTATGTCGCGACCGCCGAACGACTGACCGAGTTCCTCGCCGATCACTGGGGCGAGCGACCCGATGCCAGGCGGCTGGGCGACGTGACCCAGGCCGATCTGCGCGCCTTTCTTGCGGCGCGGCGCGGGGATGGGCTCGCCAACCGTAGCACCGCACGCGAACTGTCGGCGATCCGCGCGTTCCTGGCGTTTGCTGGCGAACACAGCGGCTCGGACGGCAGCGCCCCACGCATCAAGGGCCCGCGGATCAAGCGCAGCCTGCCGCGCCCGATCGCACCCGACGACATCATGGCGCTGGGCGACGTCATGGCTTCGCGCGATGCGCCCGGATGGGTGCAGGCGCGCGACTGGGCGGTGCTGCTGCTCCTCTATGGCGCGGGGCTGCGCATCAGCGAGGCGATGGGGTTGACCGCCGCGGTGCTGCCGCTGGGCGAGACGCTGCGGATCACCGGCAAGGGCAACAAGCAGCGGGTCGTGCCCGTGCTGCCCCAGTTGCGCGACGCGATCAGCCAGTATGTCGCGCTCGCTCCGTTTGATTTTTCCGTCGATACGCCCCTGTTCAGGGGGACGCGTGGCGGTCCGCTGTCGCCTGCGCTGGTGCGGCGTTCGATGATGAACGCGCGCCGGCTGCTCGGACTGGCCGAGGACGCCACGCCACACGCGCTCCGCCACAGCTTTGCGACCCACCTGCTGGCGGGCGGCGCGGACCTGCGGTCGTTGCAGGAGCTGCTGGGCCATGCCAGCCTGTCGTCGACCCAGATCTATACCCAGGTCGACGCCGCACAACTGCTGGACGTTTACGAAAACGCGCACCCACGGGCCTGAGCCGCGAGCTCAGCTTTCGGTCTTGTTGCCTGCCTCGGGCCGCCAGAAGATCACCCGCACCAGATAGGCGCCGATGATCAGCACGATCACCCCGGTCGATATCGGTCCGGTATAGCGATCGATCTCCTCGATCCGCGAGCCCAGCTGAAAGCCGATCCCGGCGAACACCACATTCCACAGTCCTGCTCCTGCGAAGGTCCAGACGAGGAACTTGGTGCGGCTCATCTGGAAGATCCCCGCGGGAAGCGAGATCAGTGTCCGGACCGTGGGGATCATCCGCGCAAAGAAGATGGTCGAGGCGCCGTGGCGGTGGAACAGATTGTTGAAGCGGGATATTTCGCGGTGGTCGAGCGTGAACCAGCGGCCCCAGCGGGCGACGAAATGGTCGAGACGCTTGAGCCCGAACGTTCGACCGATGGCGTACCAGAAATAGTTGCCTGCGACCGATCCGACCGTGCCTGCCAGGATCACGGCCCACAGGTTGATGTGGCCCTTGCCCGCCTCGATTCCCGCCAGCCCCATGATCAGCTCGGACGGGATAGGCGGAAACACGTTTTCCAGCGCCATCAGCAGGGCAACGCCCCAATATCCGCCGCTGGCTACCAGATTGAGGATAAAATCGTTCATGACTATGTCTTCAAGCGGGCCTCGATCGCACCCCAGATCATCGCTGCGACGTCGCTGTTGTTAAAAGCGCTGATCGCGACGATGCCGGTGGGCGATGTGACGTTGATCTCGGTCAGCCATTTGCCTCCGATCACATCAATACCCACGAACAGCAGTCCGCGTTCCTTGAGCTCGGGGCCCATCGCGTCGCAGATCTCCTGCTCGCGCTCGGTCAGCGTGGCGGATTCGGCGTAGCCCCCCACTGCGAGGTTTGAGCGGAACTCGCCCTCGCCCGGCTTGCGGTTGATTGCGCCGGCTACCTTGCCATCGACCAGCACGATTCGCTTGTCGCCTTGCGCGACCTCGGGAAGGAACGGCTGCACCATGAACGGCTCGCGCCATATCTGGCCGAACAGCTCGACCAGCGCAGAGAGATTGGCGCCATCCTCACCAACCAGAAACACCGCCTTGCCGCCATTGCCGTGCAGCGGCTTGACCACGATCGCGCCGTGCTTCTGCTGAAAGCGCCTGACCTCGTCGAGCGAGCGGGTGACCAAAGTCGGCGGCATGAAACGCTCGAAATCGAGCACATAGACCTTTTCGGGTGCGTTGCGGACCGACGCGGGGTCGTTGACCACCAAGGTGCGGCCCTTCAGCCGCTCGAGAATGTGCGTCGCGGTGATGTAGCCAACATCGAACGGTGGGTCCTGCCGCATCAGCACGACATCGACATCCTCGCCCAGATCGAGCCGTACCGGATCGCCGAAAGTGAAATGGTCGCCCTGCACGGCGCGGACCGTCACCGGGTGGGCATGGCACGTCACCTGCCCCGCCTCATAAGTCAGCGTCTCGACATCGTAATGATAGAGCGTATAGCCGCGCGCCTGCGCCGACAGCATCAGCGCAAAGCTGCTGTCGCCCTTGATGTTGATGCCGGGCATCGGGTCCATCTGTACCGCGATCTTCATGGAATGGCCTTTGCTTTGGGGTATCAGGATTGGCGGATATCGGGATTGGTGCCGGGCGATCAGTCGCCCTGCCAGACGTGCGTCAGATGGCGTGGCAAGCGGCCCGGTGCAAGCAGGATCACGTCGATCCGTGCATCATCGTGTGCCCGGACGAAACGTGGCATCAGCGCTTCGGCAGCCGCGGCCACACGGCGCAGGCGGTGATGATCGATGGCCTCGTCCAGTTCCCGTGCGGTGGCCCGGTGCTTGACCTCGACGAACGCCACCATCCGCCCGCGCCTCGCCACCAGATCGACCTCGCCCAGCGGTGTGCGCACGCGCTTGGCGAGGATGCGCCAGCCCTTGAGTCGCAGCCACCATGCCGCCAGCGTTTCGGCGCGGCGTCCGGCGGACTCGGCCTGCTTGCGGCGCGCTTCAGCCATCGCTTTCGCGCTCGGCCATGATTCGCGCATATAGCGCCTTGCGGTCGAGCCCGAAGCGCCGTGCCACCTCGCCTGCCGCCTTGCCCGGCGGCATGCTCGCAAGCGCCTCGGTCAGCGCGGATTCGACGGCGTCGTCATCCGCCTCGGTTGCATCTGCAAGCGGCGGGCCGACCACCAGCACGATCTCACCCTTCGGCGTGACATCGGCGTAATAGGCGGCAAGCTCGGACAGGGTGCCGGTGCGGGTTTCCTCGAACTTCTTGCTGATCTCGCGCACCACCGCCGCCTCGCGATCGCCGAGGATGGCGTGCAGCGCGGCGAGGCAGGCGGCGATCCGCTTGGCGCTTTCATAAAAGACCAGTGTCGCGGGGATTGCGGCAAGGCCTGCGATCTCCCTGTCACGCGCGCCGGCCTTGTTGGGCAGGAAGCCGTGGAAGTAAAATCTGTCCGTCGGCAGACCCGCCAGGGTCAGCGCCACGATCACCGCCGATGGCCCCGGGACCGAATGGATCGCGACACCCGCCTCGCGTGCCTCGCGCACCAGCCGGTAGCCGGGATCGGAGATCAGCGGCGTCCCGGCATCGCTCACCAGCGCCACCGGACCTAGCAAGGCCGCAGCAATCAGCCGTTCGCGGTCGGCGGGCCGGGCATGGTCGTCATAGCGGACGAGAGGCCGCTTGAAGCCGAGATGGTGCAGCAGGCCGCCTGTGACGCGGCTGTCCTCGCAGGCGATCAGATCAGCCTGTTCCAGCACCTGTCGGGCGCGTGTGGACAGATCACCAAGGTTGCCGATTGGTGTCGCAACGATATACAGGCCGGGTTCGGGATCATGAGTCACGCGGATGTTCATGGACCGGCAGGGCGGGAGCGACAAGCTGTGAAACACCTCTATCGAAAATGGCAGGCCATCCTCATGCTGGTGCTGGGCACCATGTTCCTGGCTGCGTGCCAGACCATGGTTCCCAAGACCGCGCCGCCTTCCACCCCCAGCCAGCAGCCCGACCAGCCCACCGCCCGTCCCGACGACGGCCCGATCACCGGCGCGCTGCCCAGCGACGCTTCGCGGCACCGTATTGCGCTGCTGCTGCCGCTCTCCGGCAAGGACGCCGCGGTCGGCCAGTCGATCGCCAATGCGACCACGCTGGCGCTGATGGACACCAAAGCCAGCAATATCCGCATCACCAGCTATGATACCGCCCGTGGCGCGCTGCCCGCAGCGCAGCGCGCGATCGCGGATGGCAACCGGCTGATCCTGGGGCCGCTGCTGGGCGATGACGTGGTCGCCATGGCCGCCACCGCCAAGGCCGCCAATGTCCCGATCATCAGCTATTCCAACGATGTCGGCATTGCCGGCAACAACGTCTTCATCATGGGCTATGTCCCTGCCCAGTCGATCGACCGTGTCGTCCGCCACGCCCGCGCACAGGGCATCACCCGCTTTGCCGCTCTGGTCCCCGCCGGCACCTACGGCCAGCGCGCCTCGTCGGCGATACTGGCGTCGGTCAAGGCCGCAGGCGGCACCGTGGTATCGATGCAGAGCTATGGGTCGGGCAACGCGGCGGTGACCACGGCGCTCAAGAAGATGCAGCAAGAGAGCGCTTATGAGGCGATCCTGATCGCCGACAGCGGTGCAGCCGCCATCCGCATCGTACCGCTGATCCGCGCCAATGGGGGCACCGACGCGCGCATCCTGGGCACCGAATTGTGGAACACCGAACGCGCGCTCGCCACCTCGCCCGCGGTGCGCGGTGCCTGGTTCGCCAGCGTGTCCGATGGCCTGTATCGTCAGTACGCCACCAAATATCGCGCGCAGTTCGGCACAGATCCGTTCCGCCTTTCGACCCTCGGCTATGACAGCGTGCTCCTGACCACCCGCATTGCGCGCGACTGGAAACCCGGAACGCCCTTCCCGATGGACCGGCTGCGCGATGCGGGCGGCTTTATCGGTCTGGATGGCGCCTTCCGGTTTGGCCGCAGCGGCGTTGCAGAGCGTCTGCTGGAAGTGCAGCAGGTGGGTGCAGGCCAAATGACGATCGCATCGCCAGCGCCCAAGTCCTTCGCCGACTGAAACTGTCAGCAGCGACCTACGTGCCCTGGCGGCGGACCTGCCGCCGGGCGCATAGGGCTGCGCGAAAGCTTTCTGAAATCCCCGTTTCCCGCGCCGCGCGGGCGATATCCCTTTCGCGCGCCTGGCTTGCGCGGCAATCTTGCCGTGGCATATCGTTAACGTCTTGTTGACCAATTTACATTCTGTTAACCTTCGAAATTGGGCGTGGATCGTATTTCGCGCCCAAATAAGGAGTGCTAAAAATGGCAAAGCGTACCAAGAAGCCTGTCCGCGGGTTCTGGGACTGGGTCCTGGGCGGCGGCTGGAACTGAGCTGATAGCTCGGCTTTTCAAGCATTTGACCCCGGCCAAAAAGCCGGGGTCATTTTTTTGTGCGCTTTCGCCGTCGTCGCTGCGCGACTTTGACCTTGCCAGTCGCACCCGACGAGCTAGGCATTCCGAATAGAACTGATTCGAAAACGTTAACGAATAGCAGCGCTAATGGTTAATACTTGCGCGAGGCCCAGTCACGTGTCGCGCAGCATAATGCGCCGTTACTTGCCCTGAAACCGGGGGGCTCGTTTCTCGAGAATGGCGTCGATCGCCTCGCGGTGATCGTCCATCTGCTGCAGCACGCCCTGCCAGATGGCCGCCTGATCGAGATGCTCCACCAGCGATACATCACGCGCATCCTTGATCAGTCGCTTGGTCTTGCGGATCGCCGAAGGCGGGAACTGCGCAACCATCCGCGCCAGCGCCTTGGCGCGCTCGGCGAGCGCAAAGACCGGCACCACTTCCGACACCAGACCATAACGCTCGGCCTTGTGGGCATCGATGAATTCGCCGGTCAGCATCATCTGGCTGGCCTTGGCGAGGCCGATGATCCGCGGAAGCAGCCACGCTCCGCCATCGCCCGGGATGATGCCGACCCGCAGGAAGCTCTCGGCAAAAACCGCATCCTCGGCGGCAATGCGGATATCCGCCATGCACGCCAGATCGCACCCTGCGCCGATCGCATGTCCCCGCACCGCGGCGATGACCGGCACCGACATGCGATCCATAGTCAGCGGGATGCGCTGGATCTGGGTCTTGTACCAGTTTTCCAGCTCCATCGGGCTCATATGCTGCTCCGATGTCAGCGCCTTGATCTGCTTGATGTTGCCACCCGAACAGAAGCTGGGCCCCTCGCCGGTAAGGATCACGCAGTCGATTTCCGGATCCGCGTCGGCCGCTTCGAGCGCCGATACCAGCGCGCCGATGACCTCTTCGGCCAGCGCGTTGCGCGTGTCGGGGCGATTGAGCGTGATCGTCGCGATGCGGTCCTCGACAGTGTAGAGCACCGGCGGCGGGCCCGAGCGTGCCTCGCGGGCGATGCGATCGGCATAGCCGCCGCTGTGGAACAGCAAAGGTGGCTTGCCTTCGCTCTCGTAGTCGATGACCTCGCCGACCATGATCACATGGTCGCCGCCCTCGTACAGATGACGCGTGGTGCACACCAGTCGCGCCGAGCAACCGTCGATTCGCGGCGGCCCGTCGCCCAGAATGTCCATGCCGGCAAACTTGTCGTCGACCCGCGAGGCGAACAGATTGGCGAGATGGTCCTGATCGCTGGCCAGGATGTGCACGGCAAAGTCGCCAGCCTGTTCGAAGGCTGCCATTGACCGCGCCGAACGCGCCAGCGACCACAGCACCAGCGGCGGATCGAGCGAGACCGAATTGAAGCTGTTGGCGGTGACGCCAATCGCATTGCCTTCGCTGTCGCGGGTGGTGACGATCGTCACGCCTGTGGCGAACTGTCCGAGCGCGTTGCGATAGGTCTTGGGATCGAAATGGGCCATGCCCGGCGATTAACCGCACGCGCAGATCAAAGGCAATGGCTAATACCGGTGGCGTGGACGCGCCGACAAATTGCTTGGCCACCTGCAAGGCTAAAGCTAGACAGGAGGGGGCGATGGAACGGGTGCGGGGCGGCAACAGGCATGAGCGGCGAATTCGAAGCAGTTGGCACGATTGCCGATGGCGGCATGTGGGCCCGCGCGGCCGAGCCGAACGCCGGCGAGAGCACTGCGGACGGGCACGGCAAGTGCCTCAATTGCAGAACCGTGCTTACCGGCCCGCATTGCCACCAGTGCGGCCAGGCGGCGCATGTCCACCGCTCGATCTCGGCCTTCTGGCACGACATCCTGCACGGGGTGCTGCATTTCGACGGCAAGTTCTGGAATACGCTGCCGCTGCTAGCCTGGCAGCCCGGGCATCTGACGCGGCGCTACATCCATGGCGAACGCGCCAAGTTCATCAGCCCGATGGCACTGTTCCTGTTTTCCATCTTCATGATGTTCGCGATCTTCTCCTATGTCGGCTCGCCCAATTTCACCGGGGATTCGACCGTCAGGAACAAGGAGGGAACCAGGGTCATCGGGGTGAGCGACTGGCGCGAGGAGATGCGCAAGGAAATCGCGCAGATCGAGCCGAAGATCGCCGCCAGCAGCAGCGAGCTTGATAAGCTTCCCGCCGACGATCCGGGCCGCGCCGCGCTGACCGAAAAGATCACCGACTTGAAGCGCGAGGTCAACGGTCTGACCTATGCGACCGAGGGCAAGGCGCGCTATCCCGAAGCCTTGGGGCCGGGCGGGGAGAACATGGCCGACATGTTCAACTTCAACTCGGATGTCGATACCGGCTTCAAGGCGTTCGATGCCTGGATCAACAAGCTGGCAAGCAAGGCCAAGAAGAACCCCGAGCTGCTGCTCTACAAGATCCAGTCCAACGGCTATAAATTCGCCTGGCTGCTGATACCGCTGTCGATCCCGTTCGTTTGGCTGGCCACGCTCGGCAAGCGCGGGCACCGGTTCTACGACCACGCAGTGTTCACGACCTATTCGATCGCGTTCATGTCGCTGTTGTTCATCGTCGTCACGCTGTCGGTGAAGTTCAGCATCGTGCCTGGCATCGTGATCCCGGCAGCGTTGTTCTACGCGCCCTTCCACATGTACCGGCAACTCCGCCATGCGTATGGCACGTCGCGGATCGGAGGCATGTTCCGGCTGGCGCTGCTGCTCACCTGCACGACGATCGTCGTGACGCTGTTCCTGACGATCCTGGTCAACCTGGGACTGGTGGGGTGAGGATCAGCTGCCGAAAAAGCGGCGCTTGATATCCTCGGCCAGCCGCGCGGGGCGCAGCGTTTCAGCATCGAGGCAGCACCAGCTCGATTTGACTTCGGCCAACACATCCTCGCCGCGGCGGATGATCGTCTCGTAGAAGGCGCGCGCGCCGTGAACCTTCTCGAGCACCACGGTGGCGATCACCTGATCGTCGAGAAAAGCAGGCTTGCGATAGGTGATCTCGTGCTTGAGCGCGACCCACAGATGCTCGGCCACCGCCTGGGGCGGGGCGATATTCTGCCAGTGCGCAACCACCGCATCCTGCACCCATTTGAGATAATGGGCATTGTTGACGTGCCCCATGAAATCGATCTCGGAAGCATCGACGGAAATCGGGTGATCGTGGCTTATGGCTGTGGGGTTTGTCATCGGGCACGAATGTAGCTGGAGTCAGCAGTTTACGGAAGCGGAAATGCCGCGAGCCCGGACAGGCTCGCGGCATTGCGAGGATCGGCAGGTCAGCCGCGGTTCAGAACGCGTAACGGGCGATCACCTGGAACACCGGTCCGGCTTCCTCCGCTTCGAGTTCATACTCGTCGAAGCTGCGATCGGTCTGGTCTTCGACGGTGGTGAACTTGTTGAACACTTCGCGCTTCTTGCCGTTCAGCAGGTTGGACCCCACCGCACGGATGGTCAGGCTGTTGCCGAAACGCTTTTCGATGAAGATCTCGAGATCGGCGCCGTAGCTGGTCGTCACTTCCTCCCCGATCACCCGGCCAAAGGCGTTGCCCTGTTTGCGATAGGTCGCGCCAAACGCCATGCCGATTGACTTGACGTCCTGGATGGCGCCAAAGTTGTAGACATATTTGGACTGGTCGTTGAACCGGCGCTTGCCGAAGACATCGGTGATTTCGCTGTCCAGATAGGAAACGTTGCCGAAGATGCCGGTGTCCGGAAGGCCGAGGAAGCCAAGGTCGGTCGAAAGGTCGAACTCGACACCATAGACCTTGCCGTCGCCGATATTGAGCGGCTGGAAGACGAAAGTTCCGGCGCCTTCCGAACCGACAACGCCGGTGTTGGTCAGTTCGATCAGGTTCTGGACGTCGCGGTAGAAGAAGTTGATGCCGACGATGCCGCCCCGCCCGATGCGCCGCTCATAGCCAAGATCAAAGCCCCAGGCGGTTTCGGGATCGAGCCCGGGATTGCCCAGCAAATCGTTGTCGCCAAGCTCTGCCTCGAGCAGCGCCGGGGAGAGAAAGTTGAACTCAGGCCTTCGGTTAGTGCGCGCGACCGATCCGATGATGCGGTCCTGATCGGTGATGTCGTACTTGAACGACGCCGAAGGCAGCAGCTTGGAATAGTCATTGCCCAGCGCGCCGGCGGCCGCGCCGGTAACGTCTATGATCGTCAGGTCGGTCGTCTCGTAGCGAACGCCCGCTTCCCACGAAAACCCGCCATTGCGACCCTCGACCAAGGCGAAGCCGTCGATGCGGCGTTCCTCGATCGAGTTTACGCTTCCCGGGGTGAAGGCGGGCGCGGCGAAAGCGGTGTTGAGTTCCGTCGGGTTGCGCTCGAACTGGTTCCAGTTGCGCGCCGCTGCAACGTTGAACCGGTTACGCACGGTGAGGATCGCGGTGTCGCGGTCCTTGTCCTGATAATAACCGCCGAACACCAGCTTGACCTCGTCGGTCAGGTCCACCGCATGTTCGAGCTTCACGGTGAATTCGCTATCGCCTACATCAAGCGTCGTGAAATCGCCGGTAAAGCGCGGGGTGGCGCGGTCGAAATCGACCTCGAACTCGGTCTCGCGCTGCTTGTCGTCAAAATTGGCATAGCCGATCCGAAGCGTCGTCTTGCCCGCAGACCACTGATGCGACAGCTTGCCGTCGATCGTGAAGTTCTCCTGATCGATCTCGTTCACATTGGCGTTGTCGGTGAGCAAATTGCCGCTGGCGGCGCCATTGCGGACGGGGCCGTTGATGGCGGTGGGGTCGTTGTATTCGAAGCTGCGCTCATCTTCGGTGCGGTCGGTGCGGACATAGAAACCGCGCAGCTGGAAATTGGTGTCCGCGCCGTCAATTTCGTAAGTGGCGTTGACGGAGTAATCCTTGCCGTCACGGGTATCGGTCTGATCCTCGCGATTGTCGAAATCCTGCGTGGCAAAGCTGGGGTTGTTCTCGGGCGACTCGCTGAAGCGCAGGCTCGACTTGAGCTTGGGATTGTGGCGACCCTGGAAGTTGCCGCCGATCAGCAGACGACCCGGGCCAACCTTGCCGCCGAACACCGCGCCGAAGCTGGGCTCGAACTCCTCATCGTCATAATAGAGCGCTCCGCCGCGGACATAGCCGCCATCAAGCTGATAGCCATCGCGCAGCACGATGTTGAGCGATCCTGCGACGGCATCCCCGGTGCGGCGTGCGGAGTTGGAACGGACGATCTCGACCCGCGAAATCAGCTCGGCGGGAATGCGATCGAGGAAGAACGAGCGGTCGGCTTGGCCGCCGGGCACGCGCTCGCCGTTGATCAGAATCTGGGTATAGCCGGGAGGCAGGCCGCGCAGCCGGGGGCCATCGCTTTCGATGACATCGGACAGGAAGGTGACCGAAGGAACGCGCTTGAGCGCGTCGCCAGCGGTCAGCGGTTCGAAGCGCTGAAAATATTCGGTTCCGTATTCCAGCACCGGCTCGGCGCCATCGATGCGGTTTCGATAGCCGATCTGCCCCTGCACCACGATGTCCTGCGAGGTCACGATCGCCTGTTCGCCATCGGGGCGCTGCTGATCGTCCGCTACCGTCTCTTGTGCGGCGGCAAGGCTCGGAACCATCGCAAGTCCGGCAATACCCGCAAGCATCACGCGGCGCGCGCGCAGGCCGAAGCCCTGAAATTTCGTCATATCGAAAACCCCCGAATCAATCAGCGGCAAGTCCGCTGTCGCAGCGCCGCTAACAGCGCTCGGCGACGGATGGATGACGCCAGGATTGCGGATTTGCGTCAGTTTGTGCGCAAAACTGTCATGAACGCGTCGCATCCCCGTGGCAGCGGCGCCGGGTCACTTCGTCCGCTTGTTCAAAGGAACATCTGCTCATGATCGCTTTTCCTCGCATCGCCCTGCTGGGCTGCAGCTTGCTGGCCCTTGTCGCGACGGGATGCGCGTCCAGGGAGGTTCCGCTTGCAACCCGCATCGCCAATGCCCTGCCCGCAACCGATGTCGCCGCGGCGCGCGAAACCGATCCGGTGGGCACGGCGAATGCCGATGCAGCGGACGATCCGGCAATCTGGCTCAACCCGGACAACCCAGCCGCCAGCCTGATCGTCGGCACCGACAAGAAGGCGGGGCTTTACGTCTATAGCATGGATGGCAAGGTGCGCGGATCGTCGCTGACGGGGCGCTACAACAACGTCGCGCTGCAGGCGGGCGAGCACGGTATCGTGGTGATCGCCAGCGACCGCACCGATCCGGTCAATTCCAAGCTGGCGCTGTTCCTGCTCGATCCGGTCACAGCAGCACTCTCCCCGCTCGCCAGCGTGCCCAGCGGCCCGGGCGAAGGCTATGGCGTGTGCGTCGCCCCCGCCCCGCGCACCGCCATGGTGGGCGCGGCTGATGCGATGACAGTCTATGCCGCGATCAAGGACGGCAGCGTCCGCCAGATTCGCATCTCCCACAAGCAGGGCCGAGTCGAACACCAGATGGGCGCGAGCTGGAAGCTGGCGACCCAGATCGAAGGCTGCGTGATCGACCCTGCGACTGGATCGCTGTTCGTCGGCGAGGAAGATGTCGGCATCTGGAAGATCGATGTCGCGCGTCCCGATGCTGCGCCCGTGCTGTTTGCCGCAGCCGATGGCAAGGCGCTGGTCGCCGACGTCGAAGGTATGGCGATTGCCGCGCGCGATGGCGCCAGCAGCTGGCTCGTCGCCTCGAGCCAGGGCGACAATGCCTATGCGGTGTTCGATACCACCACGGGCAGACTGCTGGGCCGCTTCCGCATCAACGGCGGAATGCTTGACGGCACGTCCGAAACCGACGGGATCGAGCTGGCAACGGGCAATTTCGGCCCCGGCTTCGAGCAGGGCGTGTTCATCGCGCAGGATGGCGACAACGGCGGCGGCACACAGAACTTCAAGCTGGTGAGCTGGGCGGCGATCCTGGCAGCCCTGGGGCTCTAGCCCCGCCCGCGATAGCCCGGAACCTCCTGCGGCGGCAGCCAAAGCCCCGCAGGTGGTTCGCCCGATTGCCAGAACACGTCGATCGGGATGCCGCCGCGCGGATACCAGTAACCGCCGATGCGCAGCCAGTGCGGCTGCATCTCGTCGAACAACCGCTCGCCGATTCCCACGGTGCAGTCCTCGTGAAACGCCTGATGGTTTCGGAAGCTGCCGAGGAACAGCTTGAGCGACTTGGATTCGACCATCACCTTGTCGGGTGCGTAGTCGATCACGAGGTGCGCGAAATCGGGCTGCCCGGTCACCGGGCACAAAGAGGTGAACTCGGGCACGGCAAAGCGCACCAGATACGGTTTGCCGGGACGCGGGTTGGGTACATAATCCAGCACCGCGGTCTCGGGCGATGTCGGCATTGGGCTGTCTTTGCCCAGAAAGCGTGTTTGGGGTTGATCGGACATGCGCCTCATCTAATGCGGCACACGGCTGATGTCATCTCCTGCAATGCATTCAGCGCGGATTAAGCGCACCACCGGCGTTGCAGGAAGACCTTGTGTCGCAGGAAAACAGGGCCGTTCGGGGTACGATGGGGAAGATCAAGAGCATGGACGCAACGCAGACAGGGTATCGCAAGGTCGTGCCGGTGGTCCTGGCGCTCGCGCTGGCGCTGCCATTTGCGGGTGCGAAAGCTGTGTCTGCGCAGGAAACACCTTCGGGCGGGTTTTCGCTTCCGGCAGGCGCGCCGCCGCAGCAGCAACCGCCGAGCGATGTGCAGGGCCCGGTCGATGCCGAATCGTCGCCGCCGCGCCGTACCGACGAACCCGCGCCAAGCACCACCAGCCCGTCGCTGCCCAGCATCGCCCCGGTGCCCGTGCCCACCCCGCAACAGCGCCAGCGCGACGCCGCCAGTCAGCGGGCGGACACGCCGCGGACCCAGCGCGAACCACGCCAGACTGCCCCTGCCCCTATTCAAGCCGAGCCCGCAACACCGCAAGACTCTGGTGAGCAGTCGCAGGACAGTGCGACCGACATTCCTGTGGATGCGCCTGCAACGCTGCCGCTACCGACTCCGGCAATTCCCGATGACACGCAACCTGGTGCCGTGCCTGAGCTGGATACGGACAACGCCCCCGCCGACGGATCGATCTGGTGGTGGCTGGGCGCAGGGCTGATCGCGCTGGTCAGCCTGATCGCAATGGCGCTGCGCCAGCGGTCGTCTGCTCGCGCCGAGGCAGCGGCTCCGCCAGCTCCGGCTGTGCCCACCGCGACGGTCCCGACCCCGCCCCTGCGCACCCCTCCGCCGGTGCCGCAGCCGAGCGCCCAGCCTGCTGCACAAGCCTTTTCCCGGCCCGCTCCTCAGCCTTCTGGACAGCCCTCTGGCCAGCAAGTCCCGCAGCCTGCACCGCGCCCCGCTCCGCTCCCCGCATCGGCGCCTTTCGGCACGCTGCAAGGCGGCGGCTTTGCTTTCGGAGCCAGCCCGGCACCTGCGCCTGCTCCCGCACCTGCACGACCAGTCGCAGCCGAACCTTCCAAGCCACCCGCGCCTGCGCCGCACGCCTCGCCGGAACCTGCCCCCGAGACGTCAAGCGTTGCCGCGTCGGTAGCCCAGCCGCCCAGGCTGCTGCTCGATTTCACCACGCTGGGTGTCGACGTGACGCTGGTCAACGCCATCGCCCGGTATCACCTGGGCATCACCAACATGTCCGACATCACCGTCAGCGAGGTCGTGCTTCACGGCGCTGTGGTGCAGGCGCGGCGCGGCATGCCGCCGACCATTGACCCGCTGCGCGGGGATGTCCTGCTGCCGAAGCTGCAGACGCTCGACGATATCGCGGCCGATGCCACCCGCCGTTGCGAGGGGCAGATCCGGCTGCCGCTCGAGCAGATCGAGCCGATCGAGATGCAGGGTCGGCTGCTGTTCGTCCCCGTCGTACACATCTGGATCGGCTATACCGGCCCCGATGGCACGCGCTACGCCGTGACCCAGTCGTTCGTGATCGGCGAGGAAAGCTCGCCCCCTGGCCCGCGCGTCGGCCCGTTGCGGCTTGACCTTGGCCCGCGCCGGTTCACCGAGGTGGGCCAGCGTCCGCTGCAGCCCGCCTGATCGTCATCGCTCCGCCGCTGGCGTCTTGCCAAGCAGCGGCCTGCCGTGCCAAGTTGCAGATTGTATACGGATTTTCTGCACGAAAAGGATGACATGATGCGCAGCTGGATTGGTTCTGCGGCGATCGCGCTTTGCCTGGCATCGGCGCCGCTGCTGGCACAGGATGCGGCCAAGGGCGGCAGCAAGGACAGCGAAAAGGCAGCGCCCGTGCGGGCCGAGCCGATGGTATCGGTGACCCGGCATTCGGGCACCTTCGGCGGCCAGCGGATCGCCTATACCGCCACCGCCAGCGACACCTTCCTCAAGGACGACAAGGGCAACCCGCGGGCGCGGATCTTTTCAGTCAGCTATGTCAAGGATGGTGCCGACGCCAACCGCCCGGTGACGTTCCTGTTCAACGGCGGCCCGGGGTCGGGATCGCTGTGGCTGCACATGGGCGCGTTCGGCCCCAAGCGCGTCGCCATTCCCAATGACGGCCGCGACGACGGTGCCCCGCCCTATCGCATCGTCGAAAACCCCGACAGCCTGCTCGACGTGACCGACATCGTGTTCATCGATCCGGTCGGCACGGCCTTTTCCACCGCGCTGGGCGATACCGATCCCAAGGAATTCTGGGGCGTCACCAAGGACGCCAAGTCTATCGCGCAGTTCATCCGCACCTGGCTGTCGGAGAACAACCGCTGGAACGCGCCCAAATATCTGGGCGGAGAAAGCTATGGTACCACCCGCACCGCTGCGGTGGTGAACGAGCTCGAAGGCACGTACAACGACGTCGCGTTCAACGGACTGCTGCTGATCTCCACCATCCTCGATTTCGGCGCGCAGGCCGAGGTCCCGGGCAATGAAATGCCCTATGTGCTGATGGTCCCCAGCATGGCGGTGACCGCGCTCTACCACGGAAAGACAACGCCGGCGGCATCGGGGACCGGCCCTGCCGCGCTCGCCGCCGAGGCCAAGGTGTTTGCGACCAACGAATATCTGCCCGCTTTGATGAAGGGCTCTGCGCTGGTGGGCGAGGAACGCGCCGCGATCCGTGCGAAGCTTTCGCGTTATACCGGGCTGACCGAGCAGTATCTTGAAAGCGCCGACCTGCGCGTCACACCCAGCCGGTTCTACAAGGAGCTGCTGCGCGATCGCGGACTGGTCGTCGGGCGGCTCGATGCGCGCTACACCGGCAAGGACTTCGACAATGCCGGCGAAACCCCCGACAACGATCCCAGCTTCTATGGCATCGACGGCAGCTATACCGCGGCCTTCAACGCCTATGTCCGGCAGGAGCTGAAGTTCAGCCCGGAGCGGCAGTATGTCACGATCGGCGGCATCCGCGACTGGGACTGGGACCTGCCCGGCAATGGCGGCGAGGCGCGATATTATAAGAACGTCGCGCCCTATATCGGTCGCGCGCTGCGCGAGAACAGCGGGCTTCGCGTGCTGGTGGCGCAGGGCTGGTACGATTTCGCCACCCCGTTCTTCGGCGCCGAATATTCGCTGACCCGCACCGGCATTCCCACCGACCGGATCGAGTACACCAGCTACGACGCCGGCCACATGATGTATGTCAACGAGACGGACCTCACCAAATTGTCGCGCGATATCCGGGACTTCATGCGCAGGCGCTGAGCGGCAACAAAATCGGCTACGAACGTTGTCAGCCTTATGGCCGTAATGATTCCGGGGCATGATGGTGTGATGAAAGCTCTTCTCCTTGCCCTTGTGGCGCCTTCCGCGATCGCCGTTCCGCCTGCGCCACCTGCCCCCCCGAACACCGAGCGGGCGCTGCTCGCCTGGGTTCCGGGGGAGGTCCGCTGCGCTGGGACTGTCGTCAGACCCAGGTCCCTCGAGCGCCCGCTGGCGACCCTGTCATGGGCGAGTCAGGTTGCAGGCAACACGGTGACCTATACGTTCGCCATCGATCCGAGCGGTCGGACGATGGCGATACGCCGGGTCCCGAAGGACGCACGGGCCAATGGCTCGGAGGACATCGCGCCCTCGCTCGCCGCGAGCCGCTTTGCTGCCGGCCAGCCGCGCTCCGACTGCACGATCAGCTATGCGCCTGAGCCGACGAGCCTGAACGCGGCGCCGGTTGCCGATCTCATCGCCTATTCGGTGAACGCGATATCCGGCCCCCTGCCCAGGCCGGGCTGGGAGCGCATCCACGGCGACAGCAACTGCCGCGACGAGCGCGCGCTGGGGATCGAAACCCGTGCCTTTCCCGATTTCAAGGCGATTGCGGCAACCCCCGGCGTGCGCGAGTGGTCGATGGTTGGCTATGACATCGAGGAAAACGGAGCGACCACCAACATCGCAACCGTCGCGGGAAGCCGGAATGCCGCACTTGACGCCGCGAGCAGGGATGCCGTGGCAAGGACGCGCTATTACAAGGGCAGACGCCAGGGCTGCCGGTTCCCCTATTGGCTCAGCCCTGCTCCGCTACCGGCCCCGGCATTACCCGATGAGCAGCAGTTCCGCCCCGCCGGCGCGACCTGCCCTGCCCGCCACGACTGGGCCGTGCAGCCTGCGCTGCGCTTCCCGGAGCCTTATCGCCGCCGCGCGATCGAGGGGTGGGCCGTCGTCACCTATGATGTCGCGCCGTGGGGAGAAGTCTCGAACATCCAGGTCGTCGCGAGCGAGCCCAGCGAAGACTTCGGCGCACGGGCTGCCATCGTCGTTCGCGGCGGCAAGGCAGCGACGAACCGGGGCTATGTCGGATGCACCGAGCGGGTGAAGTTCATGATGGGATCAGACCAGCGCGAAGATCCGTAAGCACCTTGCCGTGGCCGCATCCAGGCTTGGCGACGCTTGCTCGGATCACACATGATGGTGACCTGGTCACATCCACCGTCTCGAGGAGGAATGACCACAAAAGAGTCGTTTGCCGAACGAAGGTTTTTTCCCGAGATCCCCGCGCTTCAGCCTGTGGCCGCAGCAGATGGCTGTTTCGGGCACATCAAGGTGACTGTGCCAGCCTTGAAGTCATGGGTGAGCGACGCGCAGTGGCCGATCGTATCCAAGCCGATGTACAGCCGCTGGGTCGGGACCTTGCGCTTGCTGTCGCCCGTGACCACAATCTCGTCGAGATCCTGGTCGGGAGCAGCGCCGTCGGGGATGCCTTGGGAGTTGCCCATGTCCGAAACGCGGACTGCAAGATTGCGTATCTCCAGATCGCCGAGCATCAGGGGCCGATCGAGCTCTAGGCGGCGGATGGGACGCGGTATTTCATACAGGATCGGTGCCTCGCGGGCATCCCCGTTGAACCGCCCGCCATGCACATCGGCGATCCATCGCCCGCCGGTTGCAGTCACCACACTTTCTGCACGAGCCAGGGAGAACGCGACGTAGACCGGCTTGCCGCCAACGTCGATCTTCATGCCTGTCTGGCTGAGGCCCATATCCTTGTCGAGGGGGAAGGTCATCGCCTGATCGCCCGCCTGCAGGTCCCGCAAGACAAATATGGTGCGCCGGAACGGGAATGTGGCAGGGCCGGCAACGCCATCGGCGCCGCGGCCACTTTCCGGTCACTGAAAGCCGTGCGGCTCTTGAAGGACGTGGTTCCTGCACGATACTTTACATTGTCGGTTCGCAGGGCGATCTTCACCGGTCCGATCAAATACACATACCCGATCATGCTGGGCTTCAGCCCGACCTTCTCTGCCACATCGGCATTCACGGTCGGCACCGAGACGGCATCCGGTGCCAGGCGAAAGCGCACGGGTTGATTGTTGATGAACATCGCGACCGTGTCGCCCATTCGCACACTCAGATCGGCGGGCGGCGTGTTTGAGGGCTGTGCTGCCGCTTGCCCGGCGCACAGCGCAAGCGCGACCGTGAGGATTGATGCACGCCCCTGCATAAACGAACTCCCAGATAACCACCAACGACCCAAGAACCGGCCTGTGCCGAACCAGCAATCAACGCGTAGCATAGCTCGAAATGGCTTGCCTGTTTTCCGCCTTCGGATCGACAAATGAATTTCAGGTTGCAGCAATACCGGAAGGAAAGTCGCCCTCCCCGGCTTGGAGGTGCATCGCCTCCGAGTAACTGCTGTTTATTGGTCGAATTCGCAACGACAGGTTGGCTTTATTGCAAAACAGTCTGATGGAGCCCTCATTGCTTCTTGGCGCGTTCCGTTGACCAGAACATCAAGGCGAGACCGAGCCCGACCATGATCAGCGAAAGCGGCGCGGCATATTGCATGAACGTTGCAATCTGTTCGCCAGACCAGCTGGTCTTGACGGTGTCAGCCAACAATTCTGCGCCCTTCAACAGCCCGGCATGAAGCCAGAAGGCCGCCAGGATCATGAAGGTGCCGCACAATAGGGCAAATGCCAGGGCCATGGTCCGAGTTCGCGTCATGGGAAACCATTCTCCCCTTACAGGAAACTGCCCCTTCTTTTTAACCCGCCCGGCAATCCTCGAAAAGGGCTCGTTTGCCAAATGGCGTCTGTGGATGGCTCCCGCGTTGCAAGCATAAAGTGATGATCAGGTGATGGGTCGGGTGCAGTCGTCTGTCCGGCCTGTTGATGCAGTCGGCATGGACTGCTGGCCCTGATGGGGTCCGCGAACATGGTCCCGATCGGCTTTGCAGGCTGTAACGCCTTCGCCATTCGTTGGGTTGTCCTTGTTCCCGGTCCGACCGGTTCGTTCCATCACATCGCTTTGCTCTCACAACGTCGTGAAGCTGATCTCCTCAGCTAAGCTCTTGATCTCTCATGCAGCCAGTATCGGCGCATGACCGCGCTCGAAGACTCCGCCCCGCGCCATGATCGCCCATGCGATCCGCGCCATCTTGTTGGCGATGGCAACCGAGGCGACGCGCGCGGGCTTTCTGGCGAGTAGAGCAACAAAGCGCGGATCGACCGTCTCGGGCTTGCTCCTGGCAGATCGGATCAATGCGGTTGCACCGACAACGAGCAGCTGGCGCAGATAGTTGTCGCCCATCTTGGTGATCCGCCCGAGGCGTTCCTTGCCACCGCTCGATCGCTGGCGCGGTGTCAGCCCCAGCCAGGCTGCGAACTGTCGTCCCGACTTGAACTGTGCGGCGTCGCCTACCGATGCGGCGAGCGCAGTAGCGCCAACGGGTCCGATGCCAGGGATCGTTGCAAGGCGCCGGGCCCGTTCGTCACTGCGCTGCAGAGCAGCAAGACGAAGATCGAGCTTGCGCAACTGTGTGTGCAGTTGGAGCACCTGCCCGGCTAGCACACCGACGACGTTCGCCGCTTCGTCCGGCAGATCTAGCTCGGCCTCACCATCGACGATCTTTCGCGCCATCTGCAACGCCTTTTCAACGCCGACCGGGATCGCAATGCCGAGCTCGGCAAGCACGCAGCGCATCATGTTGACCAGCTGCGTGCGCTGCTTGATCAGCAGGCTGCGCGCACGGTGGATCGACAGCGCGGCCTGCTGCTCGCGCGATTTGATCGGCACGAACCGCATCGTCTGGCGCGTCACCGCTTCGCAGATCGCCTCGGCATCGGCAGCGTCGTTCTTGCCGCGCTTCACGTAAGGCTTCACGTAAGACGCCGGCATCAGCCGAACTTCGTGCCCGAGCTTCGTCAGCTCGCGCGCCCAGTGATGCGACGTCCCGCAGGCCTCGGCGCCCACCAGGCACGGCGGTAGCTTTGCGAAGAACGGCAAGACCTGCGCTCGCCGCAGTGTCTTGCGGAGCACCACCTCACCGGTGGCGCTCACGCCGTGAACCTGAAAAACATTCTTGGCCAGATCGAGGCCGATTGTGCTAATCTCCATGACGGGTGGCTCCTTTGCTCGGGTTTGCATGACAGCAACCCATATTGGCACCAAGATGCCGTGAGCGGGAGCCATCCACCTCATCCGCTTTGTTCAGTCATGCTTCGCAGGGCGTTTTCGAAGAATTTCAGGCTTGCCGCTGGGACTTTATTGAAGCGTGACGGAAGGTTGCAAGAAGCACGACCAAACCGATTACGTTGAAAAGACCGCCTGAAACAACCGTCACAAGCTCGAGCCAGCCATCAAACTGCATTCCCGCGAAAATCAGCGAATTGCCCGCGAAGATCGTAGCTAGCGCTCGCCACATCAGGAGATGGCCTCTGGTGACAACGACGTTTTCATCGAGGTTACTAAAAACTGCCATAGGTAACGCTCGCATACACGAGGGGAATTCGCAACCGACCGTACGGTCAAAAGTTCAAAGGCTGAGACTGACGGTGGGAAGTCGGCTTGGGGGGGCGTTTGCTGAACGACGCCTTTTTTGACGGCGGTACGAAAAGCTGGCATCTCGATTGCCTCCGAAAAAATCCCACGCCCACCGGGCACGGCAAGAATGCGCAAGGACATCGATGACCAAGATCACTCTCCACGGCATCCCCAATTGCGACACGATGAAGAAGGCGCGCGTCTGGCTCGAGGCGCAGGGACTGGCCTATGATTTCCACGACTACAAGAAAGTCGGGATAACCTCCGGCAAGCTGAACGCCTGGGCGGATGTCGTAGGATGGGAGGTGCTGCTCAACAAGGCGGGCACGACCTTCCGCAACCTCCCCGACGCGGACAAGGCGGACATCACCCGTGACAAGGCGATCGCGCTGATGGTCGAGCAGCCTTCGCTGATCAAGCGGCCGGTGCTGGAGCATCCCGGCGGCGTGCTGGTCGGCTTCAAGCCGGATGTCTATGCGAGCGCACTCGGCTGAAAATTCGGCCTGAAGATTTGGCCTGAAGATTTGGGCTGCGCCGCTGTCATATCGCTGTCTCCGTCCCCATCTACGAGGGATCACTGACAGGAGAATGCAGTCATGCCCAAGGCCATCTGGAACGGTACCGTCATC
Organism: Blastomonas fulva; assembly: GCF_003431825.1. Taxonomy (GTDB): domain Bacteria; phylum Pseudomonadota; class Alphaproteobacteria; order Sphingomonadales; family Sphingomonadaceae; genus Blastomonas; species Blastomonas fulva. The sequence goes on from NZ_CP020083.1 coordinate 3,185,824, forward strand.
GCCGAGAGCGACGATACCGTCGTAGTCGAGCGCAACCACTATTTCCCGCGCGACAGCGTTCGCGCCGATCTGCTCAAACCCAGCGCCACCACCAGTGTGTGCGGCTGGAAGGGCACCGCCTCTTATTATTCGCTCGAGGTCGACGGCAAGACCAATGCCGACGCCGTATGGTATTACCCTGAGCCCAAGGATGCGGCCAAGGAGATCACCGACCGGCTCGCGTTCTGGAAGGGCGTCGAGGTCACCGCGTGATCCTGAGCGCCTTCATGATGCTCGCGAGCAGCGCCAACCCCCTCGTCATCGCGCATCGCGGGGCGAGCGGGGAGCGGCCCGAGCATACGCTCGAGGCCTATGCTCTGGCGATCGATCAGGGGGCAGATTTTATCGAGCCCGACCTTGTCAGCACCCGCGACGGCGTGCTGGTGGCGCGGCACGAGAACGAGATTTCCGAGACCACCGACGTCGCTGCGCGACCTGAGTTTGCCAGCCGCAAGACCAGCAAGCTGATCGACGGCCAGACGCTCACGGGCTGGTTCACCGAGGATTTCACGCTCGCCGAATTGAAGACGCTGCGCGCGAAGGAGCGTCTCCCGCAGCTGCGCAAGGCGAACACCGCGTTCGATGGGCGCTACGAAGTGCCGACGCTGGCTGAAATCATCGCGCTGGTGCGCAAGCGGCAAAGCGAGACGGGGCGGACGATCGGGCTGTATCCCGAAACCAAGCACCCCAGCTATTTCCGCTCGATCGGGCTCCCGATCGAGGAGAAGCTGGTCACGATGCTGGGCGATGCCGGCTATGACGGAGCGGCCGACCCTGTCTTCATCCAGAGCTTCGAGGTCGAGAACCTTAAACGCCTGCGCGGCATGACCAAGCTGCCGCTGGTGCAGCTGATGGCGGGCGCCTTCGGCCCACCCGATCTGCCCGGTATAACGTAGGCCGAAATGAGCACGCAGCAGGGCCTTGCCGATATCGCGCGATACGCCAATGCGATCGGAGTAGAAAAGGCGATGGTCATCCCGCGCGATGCCAGCGGCGATCTGGCCGAGCCGACGGCGCTGGTGCGCGACGCGCATGCGGCGGGCCTGAAGATCCATGTCTGGACGTTCCGCCGCGAGAACTATTTCCTGTCGAAAGATCTGCGCATCGGCACCGACCCTGCCGGGACCGGCAATGTCACCGCCGATATTCGCGCATTCCTCGCCACGGGGATCGACGGCTATTTTACCGACAATGTCGTAGAAGGCGTCGCCGCCGCCCGGTGACGAGACGCGCGATCAGGGCGGAGGCGGCGATCCGCCCGATGCGGTCCCTTCCTCCCGCGCGGCCTGCTTGCCGTCACGGATCGCCTCGCGCATGTCCTTGTGATCGGCGGCATCGGGGGTTGCGGGCTCGTCGTTGAGCACCTTGGCGGCACGCGGCGCCAGGCAGACCTTGGCCAGCACCGGGAGATGGTCCGACCCCACATTTTCCAGCACCTTCATGTCCACCAAGGTAAAATCTGGCGACATGAACAGATGGTCGAGCGGCCAGCGCAGCCCGGGCAGATTGGCCGGGAAGGTCGCGTACAGCCCGCGGCCGATGCGCGGATCGAGATAGCCCCCGATCCGCTTGAACATCTGCGAGGTGCGCGACCAGGCGACATCGTTGAAATCGCCCATTGCAAGCACGGGCAGCTTCGTTTCCTTGGCGTGGCGCGCGGCGATCGCGATCTCGCCATCCCGCTTTTCGGTGTCCTCGCCCGGCTGGGGCGGACGCGGGTGCAGGCCGATATAGCGGAACTGCGCACCTGCCTTGGTCTGCATGGTCGCGAACACCGATGGGGTTTCCTTGTCGATCAGCCAGGTGATCTCGGCATCCTCCACCGGCAGCCGCGACAGCAGGATCAGCCCGTAGAGATTGTCGAGCGGCGCGGACGAGCGGTGGGGATAACGGTCGATGACAGGCTTGAGGGCATCTTCCCACAGCTTGTCGGTTTCCAGCAGCAGCACGATGTCAGGGTCTTCACGGTCGATCAGCTCGATCGTGCGCGCGTAATCGCGGTTGGTCTGCAGCACGTTGAACGAGAAAGCGGAGATGCAGTTTTCACGGTTGATAACCGCCTTTGCGACCTCGGTCTTGGCGAAGGGGGTATACGGATAGATGCGAAAGCCCTGCCAGCCGATTACCAGCAGCATCGCCACCACAACCGCGGCGCGGACCCATCCGGTCAGCACCGGGACCGCTGCGACCAGAGCGATCGCGGCAAGCACCATCAGCGCGACACGCGGAAAGTCCCACATGCGGATGTACCAGCGATAGCTGGTCAGCAGGCTGAGCGTCGTGCCGGTTGCGGCAATGGCGGCCAGCACAAAAACAAGGATTCGCAGCATCCTGAATCATATCCGTTGTGGAAGGAAAAGAGAGGACCCTTGTCGCGTGCTGCGCGGGATTAGGCAAGCGCGGCGTCCCTTACTGCGCCGTTGTGTTTGCAGAGCGCCGTGTGCGCCGCTACACCTGCCTCTATGTCCACGACCTACACGCTCGATACATCGACCAGCCGCGCCAATCCGACGCCCGCGCCCATGAAGCGCCTGACCGTGCCCGGGATCCAGCGGCGCAAGGCAGGTGGCGTCACCGATATGCCGGTGGTGATGCTCACCGCCTACACTGCGCGCATGGCGCAGTTGCTCGATCCGCATTGCGACATGCTGCTGGTGGGCGATTCGCTGGGCCAGGTGATATATGGCCTGCCCAGCACGGTGCCCGTCACGCTCGAGATGATGGCCGCGCATGGCGCTGCGGTGGTGCGTGGCAGCTATCACAGCATCGTCGTCATCGACATGCCGTTCGGCAGCTATGAAGCGTCGCCCGAGCAGGCCTTTGCCAGCGCCGCACGATTGCTCAAGGAAACCGGCGCGGCGGCAGTCAAGCTCGAGGGTGGCGCCGCGATGGCGCCCACCGTGCGCTTTCTCACCGAGCGCGGCATCCCCGTGGTCGGCCATGTCGGGCTGACCCCACAGGCGATCAACATCCTGGGCAGCTATGCTGCGCGCGGGCGTTCGGGAGCCGAAGCCGACAAGATCGTCAGCGATGCGGTTGCGCTCGACAAGGCAGGCGCCTTTGCCATCGTCGTCGAAGGCGTGGTCGAACCGATTGCCATCGCGGTGACAGAGGCTGTGGCCGCGATCGTCATCGGTATCGGCGCGTCTGCACATTGCGATGGCCAGGTGCTGGTCACCGAAGACATGCTGGGCCTGTTCGAACGCACCGCGCGCTTCGTGAAGAAGTACGAGAACCTTGCAGGCGTGATCGAAACCGCGGTGAAGAGCTATTCCGCCGAAGTCACCGCGCGCAGCTTCCCCAGCGCCGACCAAACCTACGCGCCGAAGGACTGACCTTCGTCATTCCCGCGCACGCGGGGATCCCGCTTTCTTTGACCTTGGCGCAGAAGCGGGCCCCCCCGCCTTCGCGGGGGTGACGTTCAAATTGTTCTACCGGTGGCAGAGCTGCCGTCGCCTCAGATCAGCTCAAGCGCCACCGCGGTCGCCTCGCCGCCACCGATGCACAGCGACGCAACGCCGCGCGTGCCGCCGCGCGTCTGCAACGCGGAGATCAGCGTCGCGATGATCCGCGCACCGCTGGCGCCGATCGGGTGGCCCAGCGCGGTCGCACCGCCATGGACATTGACCTTGTCGTGGGGGATGCCGAGGTCGCGCATGGCGATCATCGAGACGCAGGCGAACGCCTCGTTGACCTCGAACAGATCGACGTCATCGACGCTCCAACCGGCCTTTTCCATCGCCTTGCGGCTCGCATCGACCGGCGCGGTGGTGAACTTTGCCGGGGCATGCGCGTGCGCCGCGTGGCTGACGATCCGCGCGACCGGCTTGAGACCGAGGCGATCGGCCACGCTCTGCCGCGTCAGCACCAGAGCTGCTGCGCCATCGGAGATCGACGAGGCGTTGGCGGCGGTGATCGTGCCATCCTTGGCGAAGGCGGGCTTGAGCGTCGGGATCTTGCTGGCGTCGCCCTTGAGCGGCTGCTCGTCCTTGTCGACCGTCTCGGTGCCCTTGCGGCCCGTGATTTCCACCGCGACGATCTCGCGGTCGAACGCGCCCGAGGTCTGCGCATGCTGCGCACGGGTCAGCGAAGTCACCGCATAGTCATCCTGTGCCTCGCGGGTGAATTGATATTCGCCTGCGGTTTCCTCGGCAAAGCTGCCCATAGCGCGGCCCGGTTCATAGGCATCTTCGAGGCCATCGAGGAACATGTGGTCCATCACCCGGTCATGCCCGATCCGCGCCCCTCCGCGGTGCTTGGTCAGCAGGTACGGCGCGTTGGTCATGCTTTCCATGCCGCCAGCCACCAGCAGGTCGACCGAACCCGATGCCAGCGCCTCGGCGCCCATGATCGTGGCCTGCATTCCGCTTCCGCACATCTTGTTGACCGTGGTGGCCTCGACGGATGTCGGCAAACCAGCCTTGAGCGCAGCCTGGCGCGCGGGAGCCTGGCCGAGGCCTGCGGGCAGAACGCAGCCCATGTAGATCCGCTCGACATCGCCGCCCGATACTCCGGCGCGCTCGACCGCTGCCTTGACTGCCGTGGCGCCCAGATCGGTCGCGCTCGCACCGGACAGGCTGCCTTGAAAGCTGCCCATCGGGGTGCGCGCATAGGACAGGATGACGACGGGATCGGCGGCGGAAAAAGCGGTCATGACATTCGGTCCTCTGGCAGGTTCAATGATGCGGTTTCCCCTAGAGCAAGCTGCGGTGCATTTCAAATGCCGCACGCGTCATGCAAAAGCGCTTTTCACGCGCGACCCAAGCCCGCTAAGGCTTAGGACGCGTCCCCCTTCCCGGTGCAAGGCTATTGAAACGATGTTTGCGCCCCTGCTGCAGCACCCCGTGATCGCACCGATCGCCGCAGCGATAATCGGGGTAATCCTCGGCAGCTTCATCGCCGCACTGGTCAGCCGCTGGCCGCAGGGACGATCGGTGCTGTCCGGTCGTTCGCATTGCGAATCGTGCGATACGGTGCTGCGCCCCTGGCACCTCGTACCGGTCATCTCCTGGCTGGCACTTCGTGGGCGGTGCGCCATCTGCAACGCGGCGATCGGACCCGACACGCTGGTCATCGAGCTTTTTGCCGCCGCGATCGGCGCGCTCGCGTTCGCGCTGCACCCGGGCTGGGCGGGGCTGGGCATCGCCGCCTTTGGTTGGCTGCTGCTGCCGCTCGCCTGGCTCGATCTGCGGCACTATTGGTTGCCGCACCCGCTCACCCTGGCGCTGGCCATCGGCGGATTGATCGCAGGTTTTGCAGGCCTCCCCCCCGATGTGACCAGCCGGCTGATAGGCGCAGGCGCGGGTCTGGCGATGCTGTGGGGCATCGCGCTGGCCTATCGCACGCTGCGCGGGCGCGACGGACTGGGCGGCGGCGACCCGCTGCTGCTGGGCGCGATCGGGCTGTGGCTGGGCTGGCAGGCGCTGCCGCTCGTGCTGCTGATCGCGAGCGGCGCAGGCCTTGCCATCGCGCTCGTCCTGCAGGCGCGCGGCACCGTACTCGACAACGCGACCCGCTTTCCATTGGGCACATTGATGGCAGCGGCGGCCTGGCCGGTGGCTTTGCTCAGCTTTTAGAGTCTGGTCTTAGCGACGCGTCGCCTTGCGCAGGCCGTTGCTCAAAAAGGTCTGGCCGCGCTGCGATACGGAAAACGTGCCGCTGGCGAGCAATGCCAGAAAGCCGATGCCGATGATCAGCCCGGACGAGGCTCCGATGGCGAGCAGGATCAGCATCACGCCGACGAAAGGTGCAGCTATCAGACCGAACAGGCCCGCGACGACGAGCGTGGATTGCAGTGTATCAAACATGGTGGAGAATTTCCGGCAAAGCTGCGAAGCCGCAGAAATCGAACGACAAAATAGCCAAGCCGATGCCCTATCATGCCAAAGTCGCGGCGTGCTGGCCAGCGATTTTACACCACCCTGCGCCCCGCGATCAGCGCATCGACCACCGCCGGATCGGCCAATGTGCTGGTATCCCCCAATGCCCCGACGTCATTCTCTGCGATCTTGCGCAATATCCGCCGCATGATCTTGCCGCTGCGGGTCTTGGGCAGCGCGGGGGTGAAGTGGAGGTGGTCGGGTGTCGCGATCGGGCCGATCTCCTTGCGGACCAGCGCCTTCAGCTCTGCGGTCAGCGCATCGTCTGCCTCCTCACCGACATTGAGCGTGACATAGCAGTAGATGCCCTGCCCCTTGATGTCGTGCGGGAAACCGACGACCGCAGCCTCGGCGACGCGCGGATGCAGCACCAGCGCGCTTTCGACCTCGGCGGTGCCCATGCGGTGGCCGGACACGTTGATGACATCGTCCACCCGGCCCGTGATCCGGTAATAGCCGTCCTCGTCGCGCTTGCAGCCGTCTCCGGTGAAATACTTGCCCTTGTAGGTGCTGAAATAGGTCTGCACGAAGCGGTCATGGTCGCCATAGACCGTGCGCGCCTGTCCCGGCCACGAAGCGGCGATGCACAGGTTGCCCTCGGTCGCGCCATCCAGGATGTTGCCATCGGCATCGACCAGCTCGGGATCGATTCCGAAGAACGGCAGCCCTGCGCTGCCCGGACGCATCGCATGCGCATAAGGCAGGGTAGTGATCATGATCCCGCCGGTTTCGGTCTGCCACCATGTGTCGATCACCGGCGTCTGTCCCTTGCCCACGACGCGGTGATACCAGCGCCACGCCTCGGGGTTGATCGGCTCACCCACCGAACCGATCAGCCGCAGCGCGGACAGGTCGTGCCTCTCGACCGGCGCGTCGCCCTCGCGCATCAGCGCGCGGATCGCGGTCGGCGCGGTGTAGAAGATGTTGACGCCGTGGCGTTCGCACATGTCCCAGAACCGGCTGTGGTCGGGGTAATTGGGAACGCCTTCGAACAGCAGGCTGGTCGCGCGGTTGAGCAGCGGGCCGTATACCGAATAGCTGTGACCGGTGACCCAGCCGATATCGGCGGTGCACCAATAGACCTCGCCGGGGCGGTAATCGAAGGCGTAGTGGAACGTCGTCGCGACCCAGACGGCATAGCCGCCGGTGGTGTGGAGAACGCCCTTGGGCTTGCCGGTCGATCCCGAGGTGTAGAGAATGAATAGAGGGTCCTCCGCCCCCATCGGCTCGCAGGGACACGTCGCAGGGACGGTCGCGGCAACGTCGCGATACCAGTGGTCGCGGCCTTCGGTCATCGTGACATCGGAGCCGGTATGCCGAACGACCAGCACCGCCTCGACATCGATGCCGTGCTGCTCCAGCGCGGCATCGACATTGGCCTTGAGCGGCACCGTCTTGCCGCCGCGCATCCCGGCATCGGCGGTGACGATGAAGCGGCTCGCGCAATCCTCGATCCGCCCGGCCAGCGCCTCGGGCGAGAACCCGCCGAACACCACCGAATGCACCGCGCCGATCCGCGCGCAGGCAAGCATCGCGATCGCGCCTTCGAGCACCATCGGCATGTAGATGGTGACCCGGTCGCCCTTCTGTGCGCCAAGCGTCTTGAGCGCACCCGCCATCGCCTGAACCTCGCGCAGCAGGTCGTCATAGGTCAGCGAGCGCACATCACCCGGGGTGTCACCTTCCCAGATCAGTGCGGTGTCGCCGCCATGCCCTGCGAAGACATGTCGATCGACGCAGTTGAAGCACAGGTTGAGTTCGCCATCCTCGTACCAGCGGATGTCGACCGGATCGAACGACGATCGATTGATCCGCGTCGGCTTGGCGCTCCAGTCAATCCGGTCCGCCTGCAGCGCCCAGAAGCCATCCGGATCGCGCAGCGATGCCGCATAAAGCTCGCCATATTGTGCAGGCGTGCACCATGTTTCGGGGTCAACCGGAGGCGCGATCAGCGCCTCTGCCGTGGCGTCCTGGGGGGTGGGGCTGGTCATGAGCAATGTCCTTGGCAGGATGGGGGGCCGCATCGGCCTGGGCGTGCCGTGGTTTTGCAGCAACCGCCCCCCATCGGCAACCCGTCGCAAACCGGCGCATGGTGGCTATATTGATATTGATATAACATTACACCAGTGCTAGCGGACACGCGAACAGCCGCCTGGGTGGCATCCGGGTCATCCGCCCGCGTGACCCACACACCACAAGGCAACTGGCGGCTGCAACCTGAAAAAACAAATAACGGGAGCATTCTTTGACCATGCGCAGCACGCTTTTGCTCGTTTCCTCCTCGCTCAGCCTCGGCACAGCCTTGCTGGCCCCCCTGCCCGCGCTGGCGCAGCAGACCGCTTCCCCGGTGGAAGCCGGAGACGAGGACGAGGGCGATGATTTCCATCGCAATCGCGGCATCATTGTCACCGCGCCGTTTGTGCGCGACCTCAGCATCCTTGCCGGCACATCCGAGCTTTCGGGCGACGATCTGTCGCGCGAGGCCCGCTCGCAGATCGGCGATTCGCTGACCAAGCTTCCCGGCGTTTCGGCGACCAGCTTCTCGCCCGGCGCCTCGCGCCCCGTGCTGCGCGGTTTTCAGGGCGAACGCATCCGCGTGCTGACCGATGGCATCGGCACGATCGACGTGTCCAACACCTCGCCCGACCATGGCGTGACGGTCGAACCCATCATCCTCGACCGCATCGAAGTGCTGCGCGGCCCCGCCGTGCTGCTGTTCGGCGGCCAGGCTGTGGGCGGCGCGGTCAACGCGATCGACAAGCGCATCCCGCGCGAAGTGCCCGAAGAGCCATTCCACCTTGATGCGCTGGCCACTTATGGCAGCGCCGCGGACGAGCGCAGCTTCGGCGCCAGCCTCGATGTTCCGCTGACATCCAAGCTCGTGCTGCATCTCGATGGAAGCTATCGCAAGTCCAACGACATGCGCGTCGGCGGCTTCGTACTATCACCCGGGTTGCGCGCCGAGCAGCTGGAAGAAGCGGCTGAAGAGCGCGCAGAAGGCAATATCGAGGAAGCGCAAGAGGCAGAGGAACTCGCCGGCCTGCGCGGTCGCATCCCCAACACCGGGACCGAGACCTACAGCTTTGGCGGCGGCCTGGCCTATATCGGCGAGGGCGGCAGCTTCGGTGTCTCGGGCAGCTATTACAACAGCCTCTACGGCGTTCCGGAACGTCCCGGCGCGGGCCATCACCATGGCGAGGAAGGCGAAGAGGAAGCCGGCGGCGAGGAAGAGGAAGGTCCGGTGACCATCGGTCTCGACCAGATCAAGGTCGACTTCCGCGGCGAAGTGTTCCTGCCCGGCTTTTTCGAAGCGCTGCGCCTGCGTGCATCCTATGCCGATTTCAAGCAGACCGAGTTCGAAGGTGACGAGGTGGGCACCGTGTTCACCAACGAGGGCATCGAATCGCGGCTCGAGCTGGTGCAGCGCGAGCGCGGTGGCTGGCGCGGTGCCAGCGGCGTGCAGTATGTCCACCGCGACTTCAGCGCCGTCGGCGCCGAAGCATTCGTGCCGCCCAATGTGACCGATCAGATCGGCTTCTTCACACTGCAGGAAATCCGCTCGGGCAATTTCGAGATCGAAGGCGCCGCGCGCTACGACAAGGTCAACGTCAAGTCGCAGGTGCTGGGCGTGGAGCGTGACTTCAATTCCTATTCGTTCGCACTGGGCGCTGCCTATATCGCCAACGACCAGCTGCGGATCGGCGTCAACCTCAACCGCGCCCAGCGCGCTCCGGCGGCCGAGGAACTGTTCTCCAACGGCCCGCACATCGCGACCCAGGCTTTCGAGATCGGCAACCCCGATTTCACCACCGAAAAGAGCTGGGGCGGCGAGGCCTATATCCGCTGGTCCACGCCCGATGTCAGCCTTGCGCTCACTGGCTTCTACAACCGCTTCGACGACTTCATCATCGACGTGCCCACGGGGCTCGAGGAAGATGATCTGCCGGTGTTCCAGTTCATCCAGAACGATGCGAAATATTATGGTCTCGAGGCCGAGGCTTCGGTGATCTTTGCGCGCGCCGGCGGCTTCCGCTTCAGCGCGGATGGCGTGGCCGATTACGTCCATGCCTCGCTCGACGGTCTGGGTCCTGTACCGCGCATCCCCCCGCTGCGCCTGCTGGGCGGGCTGGAAGCGCAGAGCGATACGGTATCGCTGCGCGCCGAGGTCGAGTGGTTCGACGATCAGCAGCGCAATGCCAATTTCGAGACCGAAACCGATGGCTTCACGCTGGTCAATGCCAGCGCTTCGTGGAAGCCGTTCGGCGCCTCGCGCGGGGTGACGCTGATCGCGTCCGCCAATAACATCTTTGATGTCGTCGGTCGCCGCGCAGCCAGCTTTACCAAGGACTTCGCTCCGCTCGCGGGCCGCGACTTCCGCATCTCGGCGAAGTTCAGCTTCTGACGCATTGACTCATGCGCCCCTGTTCTTCGGCCTGAGTCGCAGAACAGGGGCTTTGGTTGTGTTGAGATATCCCTCGTACCCACGTTATTCCGGCGATCGCAGGAATCCCGCTCTTCTTCGCGCAATAGGCGTAGAAGCGGGACCCCCGCCTTCGCGGGGGTGACGAGGGAACTCGAGCAATGAGATGTAAGGGCTACGAACTGCCCCGTAGCAGGTTCAGCTCTCGCCGAAGCCCACCGACAGGAAGTCCGGCATCGGACCGTTCCAGCCATCATCGGGACCATCGTCGCGATCGTTCGAACGCCGCGGCTTGGAAGCTGCCGGGCGACGGTCGGCCGAGCGCGGGCGATCCTCGCGGGGCTTGCTGTCGCGGGACCTGTCTTCACGCGGTCTGTCTTCCCGGGGCTTTGCCTCGCGCGGTTCGCGGCGTGGCTTTTCCTCGCGGATTTCCTCTCCAGCGACGTCTGCTGCCGGTGCGCGATCCTCGCGAGGAGCGCGCGCCTTGGCTTCGCCGCGAGCGGTCCTGCGCCGGGGCGCACGCTCTTCGGGTTCACGGGCCTTGGCGGGCTTGGCTTCCGCGCTCGAACCACCAGGATCAGCCACGGTGATCTCGGGGATCGTCGTTCCGATCAGCTTTTCAATGTTGGCGAGCGCCTCGGCGTCTTCCTCGGTGATGAAGGTATAGGCCTTGCCGGTCGCCCCTGCCCGGCCCGTACGGCCGATGCGGTGGACATAGTCATCGGGATGCCACGGCGCGTCATAGTTGAACACATGGCTGACGCCCTTGATGTCCAGCCCGCGCGCGGCGACGTCTGACGCCACCAGGATGTTGATCGTGCCGTCCTTGAACTTGTCGAGCTCGGCGATGCGGTCGCGCTGTTCCATGTCGCCATGGATCTCGCCCGAATCGAAGCCGCCCTGGCGCAGCGCCTTGTTGAGGTCGCGCACCGTGGTCTTGCGGTTGCAGAAGATGATCGCGGTGTGGACGCCGGCATCGAGCATCGCAAACAGCGTATCGCGCTTGCGCCGCGACTGGACGCGGACCTTGCCCTGCTCGATCGAGGCGTTGGCGCTCGCAGGCCTGGCGACCTCGATGTACTTCGGGCTGGTCAGGAAGCGGTCGGAGAGCTTCTTGATCGGCGGCGGCATGGTTGCCGAAAACAGCAGCGTCTGGCGCGTTGCGGGCAGCCGGGTGCAGATCGTTTCGATGTCGGGAATGAAGCCCATGTCGAGCATGCGGTCGGCCTCGTCGATCACCAGCAGCCCGCAACCGGTCAGCAGGATGTTGCCGCGATCGTAGAGGTCCATCAGGCGACCCGGGGTCGCTATGAGCACATCGACGCCCTTTTCGAGCGCCTTGATCTGGTCGCCCATCGACACGCCGCCGATCAGCAGCGCCATCGAAAGCTTGTGATACTTGCCGTATTTGTCGAAATTCTCTGCCACCTGGGCGGCGAGCTCGCGGGTGGGCTCGAGGATCAGCGAGCGAGGCATGCGCGCGCGGCTGCGGCCTTCGCCCAGCACGTCGATCATCGGCAGAACGAATGCGGCGGTCTTGCCGGTGCCGGTCTGCGCAATGCCGATGATGTCCTTGCCCATCAGGACCGACGGGATGGCCTGCGCCTGGATCGCGGTCGGGGTCGTATAGCCGGAATCAGTGACCGCCTGGATCAATTTTTCGGAAAGGCCGAGATCGGCAAATATCATAGAGTATCCAGATTAAGGCAGCAGCGCACACACAGTTCGTCGCGCTATCGATGCAGGGCCATGGGCCACGCGGGTGCTCTGCGCAAACATCGGTCAAAAGTCAACCATTGTGCGTTGACATGCAAATGCCCGATCAATCTTCCGGGACCAATTGACGCAGTTTTTCGACTTCGCATTTGCTCCCCGACCGCGCCTGAAGCAGATCGCGGTCGACGCACAACCGGCCATCGCCGCTGCGCTCCATGTAAAAGCCCTGATAGAATTCGCGCGCGCTGCAGGTGCGTTCGAGCTGCGCCTCGATCATCCGCTGGTCGCGCATGAACAGTACCAGCATGTCGTCGTTGATTACCCGCACCCCGGAGACGTCGCGCATCGCCAGGCATTTGCCGACCTTGCGCCGCTCGAAGCGTGGCGGTTCGGGCGGGGGTGCCTGGCGCGGGGCTGGCATGGGAAGCAGTGAGGACCGCGAAATCGACTGGCGCGGCACGCGGATGATCAGCCGCTGCTCGATCCGCACCTGGCCCAGGCTCGGCGGTATCGGCGTGAGCGCGCGTGTCACCGACTGTGGTAATCCAGTTTCGACAGGCTGGCTGTCGACGGCGCGTTCGTCCGATGCGGGCCACGCGCCCAGCATCAACAGCGCAAACAGGACGTCAACATAAGCCATGGCCGCGTACGGCTACCCTCCGGACCCTCAGACTGCAGCTGCAGCCACCCCATGCCCCGGGTTAAGCCGGGCGATTGAACCGTGCATTAACGCTGCGCCAGTTCGTCCTGCAAGCCACGATTTACCCCATCGCCTGTTGCTTTCGCGCCACGGTCTTTTGCCATAGCAGCGCCGTTGTTTGCAGCCCGCGACAGGTGTAACAGACTGGCCATGATCGAAGCACCCGTTCGCCCCGCCCTGCTGGACCAGATCGCTGCCATCGTCGGCGCCAAAGGCCTTACCACCGACCCCACCGATCTTGCCCCGTGGCTGACCGATTGGCGCGGGCGTTATCATGGCGCGGCCATCGCCATGGTTGCCCCCGCAAACGCGGCGGAACTGAGCGCTGTCGTCAGCCTGGCCGCGAGCACTCGCACCCCGATCGTGCCGCAGGGCGGCAACAGCGGCATGGTCGGCGGCGCGACCCCCGACGCCACCGGCACCGCTTTGTTGCTCAGCACCCGGCGAATGAACGCGATCCGGGCCATCGACCCCCAGGCGCGGACGGTGGTGGCGGAGGCTGGCGTAGTACTGCAGACGCTGCACGAGGCGGTGGCGGCGCAGGGCTTGCGCTTTCCGCTCACCCTTGGTGGCAAGGGCTCGGCCACGGTCGGCGGGCTGGTCTCGACCAATGCCGGCGGCACCCAGGTGCTGCGCCACGGCACGATGCGCGCGCTGGTCGAGGGGATCGAGGCGGTGCTGCCGGATGGGTCGCTCTACGAGGGTCTGGTGACACTCAAGAAGGACAACCGCGGCTATGATCTGAAGCACCTGCTGATCGGCGCGGAAGGGACGCTGGGGATCGTGACCGCGGCCACGCTGAAGCTGGTGCCGGCGCTGGTCGACAGGGCCGTGGTCTGGGCCGGCGTGGAATCGCCGCTTGCCGCGCGGCAGTTGCTGCTGATGCTGGAAGCGCGCGCGGGCCGCGAGATGGAGGGCTTCGAGATCGTGCCCCAGCGCTGCCTCACGAATGTGCTGCGGCATATCCCCGGAACCCGCGCCCCGCTCGGCGCGCCCTGCCCTTGGCATGTGCTGGTCGAATTTGCCCGCGACACGGCGGATGCGCCCGCGCCCGAGGCGTTTGCGCAAGCCCTGATGGCCGAAGCGTTCGAGCGCGGCCTCGTGCTTGATGCTGCGATCTCGGCCAGCGAATCGCAGGCCGAGGCGTTCTGGAAGCTGCGCGATTCCATCTCCGAGGCCGAACGCGCCGAAGGACCAGCAATGCAGCACGACATCAGCGTGCCCGTTGCGGCGATGGCGCAGTTCATCATCGATGCCGGTGCCGCGGTCGAGGCACGGTTTGACGGCACGGAGGTCGCGGCCTTCGGGCATATGGGCGATGGCAATGTCCACTTTCACGTAGCAGCCCCGCGCGGCGCCGATCCAGCCCGGTGGCCCAACGATCCCGGCAAGGAAATCAGTGCTTTCGTCCACGATCTGGTGGTGGCAGCGGGCGGTTCGATCTCTGCCGAACATGGCATCGGCCAGATGAAGCGCGACGAGCTGGCGCGGCTCAGCGATCCTGCGCGGATGGGCGCGATGCACGCGATCAAGCGTGCGCTCGATCCGCAAGGCATCATGAATCCGGGCAAGCTGGTCGCGGGCTGAACGCAGTCCCTCTTGCGCCGGGCCTGCGGGCAACTTAAGGCGCGAACTCCGACTAACCATCAAGTCAACAGTTTCAGCGGAGAATAGTTCATGGCCAGTGCGCCGCAAGCCAACCGTCTGCCGGTCCTTTTCAACGACCTGGTGCCGCTCAATTCCAACGACCACGCCAAGTTTCGGTCGCGGACCCTGGACGGCGCGCACTTCCTCAAGAACCAGCACGCCATCCCGCTGACCGTGGAAGAGTTTCCCGCAGCCCAGCGCCATTACCCGATCATCTTCTCCGCCGGTCCCGATCCCGTGCCGCTGGCGCTGATGGGCATGAACGAAGGCGTCAACGTCTTCCTCGACGACAACGGCAAGTATCGTCAGCCTGCCTATGTGCCGGCCTATGTCCGTCGTTATCCCTTCATGCTCGCACGTTTGCGTCCAGATGCCGACGAGCTGTCGCTGTGCTTCGACCCGACCTGCGAGGCTCTGGGCGAGTTCGAGGAAGGCGATGCGCTGTTCGACGGCGACCAGCCCAGCGAAACCACCAAGAACATCCTGCAGTTCTGCGAGGATTTCGAGCGCGCGGTTCAGGGTACCGCCTTCTTCATGGAAGAGCTCAAGAAGCACGACCTGCTGATGGACGGCGAGCTTAAGATCGAGCACCAGTCGCTCGCCCAGCCCTTCGTCTATCAGGGCTTCCAGATGGTCAACGAAGAGAAGCTGCGCGACATGCGCGGCGACGAACTGCGCAAGCTGAGCCAGAACGGCGCCCTGCCGCTGATCCACGCGCATCTGTTCTCGCTGCAGGTGATGCGCGATCTGTTCGCCCAGCAGGCTGCGGACGGCAAGGTGCCCAACCTTCCGGCAGAAGCCACCCAGACCAAGTAATCACCAGATCAGGTGATTGCATTCATCGGCTGCTGCGCCCCCGGCATCTCCGGGCAGCGCAGCAGCCGATGTGCGTTTGCTGTCAGCCGAAAAGTCCGGCGAGATCCTTTTTCAGGATCTTGCCATTGGCGTTGCGCGGAAGCGTATCCGTGCAGAACACGATCCGCACCGGCACCTTGAACGCGGCGAGACGCTCGCGCACCCAGGCCTGCAGTTCCGCCTCGCTGGCATGGGTTCCGGGAGCCAGGTGCACCACCGCCGCCGGTTCTTCTCCCAATGTGCGATGCGGCAGGCCGATCAACGCGGCATCGGTGACCGCGGGGTGATCGTAGAGCACGTTCTCCACCTCTGACGAATAGATGTTCTCGCCGCCGCGGATGATCATGTCCTTGGCGCGGTCGACGATGTAGCAAAAGCCCTCCTCGTCGAGGCGCGCCAGATCGCCGGTGCGCACCCAGCCATCGACAAAGGTGGCGGCGCTGGCCTCGGGCTTGTTCCAATAGCCTTTGACGATCTGCGGCCCCCTCGCCCACAGCTCGCCAACCTCGCCGACCCCAAGCTCGGTCACGCCATCGGCATCCATGATCTTGAGGTCGCTGACCGGCACGGCAGGGCCGCAGCTGTCGGGGCGGTTGAGATAGTCCTCGGCCGAGTGGCTGGTCACCGTCGCCATGGTTTCGGTCATGCCCCAGCCATTGCCGGGCAACGCGCCGAAGATGTCGCGGATCTTGCGCACCAGCTCGGGTGCAGACGGCGCACCGCCATAGGAAATCGACTTGAGCGAGCTCAGATCATACTTGTCGCGATCGGGATGCTCGATCAGCTGCCAGGCAATGGTCGGGACCCCGCCGGTGGCGGTGACGCGCTCGCGCTCGATAATTTCGAGCGCCTTCACCGTATCCCAGCGGTGCATGAACACCATGGTCGACCCGCCGAACATGATCCCGGTCATCCCCGCGCTGCAGGCGGTGACATGGAACAACGGGATAACCGTCAGCATCACGGCGGGTTCGGGCGCGGGCGGCGCCTCGCCGCGCCTCAGCGCGCTGCGGACCCCGGCATAGGCCGTGGTCAGGATGTTGGTTGTCATGTTGCGATGGCTGCCCAGCGCGCCCTTGGGGTTGCCGGTGGTACCGCTGGTGTAGAAGATGGTCGCAGCATCCTCAGGAGCCAGCGCGATATCCGGCAAGGTCGCTGCATCGAGCGCCGTATAGCCGTGCGGCGAACCTATCAGGTCCTCCAATGGCTTCGCCTTGTGCGGCAGGTCGCTCGTGCTGCGGGTGACGAGGATGCTCTCAAGGTCTTCCAGTTCGGAAAGATACGGGCTGATCCGGTCGAGGCGTTCCCCATCGGCAATCAGCAGCCGGGCGCCGGAATCGGAAATGCCATAGGCCAGCTCGCCCCCTGTCCACCAGGCGTTGAGCGGCACCGCGATCGCCCCCAGGCTGACGATCGCGAAAAACGCCACCGGCCATTCGGGCAGATTGCGCATCGCCAGCGCCACCCGGTCGCCCTTGCCAATGCCTGCCGCCTGCAACGCATGCGCCAGTGTCGCGGTCGCACGGAACCAAGCTTCATAGCTGACCCGTTCGTTCTCATAGACGATGAAAGTCCGCTCCCCATGCGCCCGCGCCGCAAGCGCAAGCGCGGCGAGGCTTGGCGGCGCATTCTTCCAGCACCGGGTAGCAACGCCTTCCACCTCGACCGTCTCGATCTCGAACGGCTGACCCGGCGCGCACAAGATCGCCTCGATCTGCTTGATCGACATCGCAGGCCATCCCAAAGGCGGCGCCCACGATGACGCGGCGTAGCCTTGGGGCGCGGGCGTGGTTTCCGTTATCGTCATGGCTTGGCGATCCTCTAACATCATTTTTCTGTGTTGCGACAACACTATGCAAATGGATGCGCGGCGCAATCACTCAATTGCAGGATCGATTCAGGCAGGCGTGCGTAGGCATCCCTAGCAACCGGATGCTCTTTATAACATAGGTTAATTTACTGAATTTACTGGATAATTAATCTCAAGCACCTAAATTGGGCGCGCCGGGCATGGGTTTGAGATCAAAGCCGAGGATTTTGCGGTGTGCCGCCGCAGCGTCCACAATACAGGAGGCCAACCTTGTTCGACAGCTGTTTTGTGGCACGTCTGAACCGCTATCTCGATCTGACGCCGTCCGAAAGGGATGCGATCACGCAGCTCGAGCGCGACCCGAAGAATTACGCTGCCGGCACGACGCTGTGGACCGAAGGGGATGACGTTTCCGAACTTCTGATCGTGCACCAGGGCTGGGCACTGTCTGAAACGCGGCTGACCGGCGGCAAGCGCCAGATCCTGCGCTTTCATTTTTCGGGCGATCTGATCGGAGCATCCGGGATCGCGTTTCGCGACGCGCCCGCCAGCATCGTGGCGGCCACCGACATGGTCGTCTGCCGATTCCCGCGCATGGCCCTGGGCGAGACGTTTATCGCCCACCCCCGGCTGGCGGCGTTGTTCTTCTCCATCAGCCAGATGGAAAGCATCGATCTGTCCGACCGCCTGCGCGCCATGGGGCGCAGCGAGGGCAAGGCGCGGCTCGCCAACCTGTTCCTCTCGATCGCCGCGCGTATGCGCGCGGTGACCGGCGAGCACAATCCGGTGGTGCGCATTCCGCTGACCCAGAGCGATCTGGGTGATGCGGTTGGCCTCACCCAGGTTCACGTCAACCGGCTGATCCGCCAGATGACCGAAGAGAAACTGATCACCCGCAACCGCAGCACGGTGACGCTGCTTGATGAGCAGGGGCTGGTTGACCTCTCCCGCTTCGTCGATCGTTTCAGCTCTGTCGATTCAAGCTGGTTCCCCCCTGCGGCGGGATGACCGCCCTGCCAGTATCTGTCGTCCGGCGATGGCGTCGGCTAGAAAGCGTTCCTAATGTCTGACCTTGATTTCCTGTCGCGCGCTTTCGGATTCGGCCCTGAAGCACCATCGGCCAAAGACGATGATTCCGGGTCCTTGCTCGCCGCACGCGATGCCCTGCTGCGGATGAATTCGGCATTCCGCATCCTCACCGATGCGATGCCGCAGATGGTCTGGTCGACCCTGCCCGATGGCTTCCACGATTATTACAATGCGCGCTGGTACGAATTCACCGGCGTGCCCTCAGGCTCGACCGATGGCGAAGGGTGGAACGGCGTGTTCCATCCGGCTGACCAGGATCATGCCTGGGGTGTGTGGCGCCATTCGCTGGAAACCGGCGAACCCTACGAAATCACCTATCGCCTGCGGCACCACAGCGGCGAATACCGCTGGACGCTCGGCCGCGCGCTGCCGCTGCACAACGAACAGGGCAAGATCGTGCGCTGGATCGGCACTTGCACCGATATTCACCAAGCCAAGATGATGGCCGAGGAAAACGAGGTTCTCAGCCGTGAGCTCAGCCACCGGATCAAGAACATTTTCGCGGTGATCAACGGGCTGATCGGCATGTCGGCGCGGCAGAGCCCCGAGCTCAAGCCGCTCGCCGCCGAACTCCAGGACCGGATCGCGGCGCTGGGCCGCGCGCACGAGTTCGCCCGCCCTCATAGCGAGCAGTCGCGACCGGTCTCTATCGCTTCGACCTTGCGCGGATTGCTGACCGAGATCCTCGTCGCCTATCCGGCGCTCGGCGAAGGCCGCTTGGTCATCGCCGGCGATGATCCCGAGATCGATGATCGCAGTGCTACGCCGATCGCCCTGGTGTTTCACGAGCTCGCAACCAACTCCGCAAAATACGGCGCGCTGTCCGCCGAGCAAGGCAGGGTGGATATCGACATCGTGCAGGACGGCAATGACGTGAAGGTTAACTGGACCGAGCGCGACGGCCCGGCCATCGTCGGGGAGCCGCAGGAAACAGGGTTCGGTACACGGCTTGTGCAGCTTGCCATCAACCAGCAGTTGGCCGGCGACATCCAGCGGCATTGGCTGCCGGAAGGGCTGCGCGTCGACATGCGGATGTCGGCAAGTCGCCTGCGCAGGGCCGAGGGCGCGCCCGTTTAACCGGGCGGCAATCCGCGATCAGGAAGACAGCAGCATCAGCCCCGGCGGCGGGGTGGGCGTAGGCATGCCGCTGCGGGCTGCCACCGCAAAATCCACTGCCTCGATCACCTGACGGCTGTCGACAGGCTTGATCATGACGCCAAGCGCGCCGGGGATCGGAATATCGATCTGCCGCGGATTGGCTGTCACGAAGATCACCGTGCAGCCGATTTCCTGGCCAAGCCAGGCGCCGATCGAAGGACCGGTCGCGCCATCGCACAGGTTGATGTCGACAAGCGCAATGCTCGGCTGGCGTTCGGCCAGACGCATTGCCGATGTCCAATCATCGCCGACCCCGACAACTTCGTGACCGGCATCTTCCAGCCCGACCTGCATGTCGAGCGCGACGAGAAATTCGTCTTCAATGATGAGGATGCGGGCGGTCATGACACTGGGTCTTCAAATCTTTGCTGCGCCATTCCCAATGAACGGCCTTCGCAACATCAAACCACCGGTGAGCCATAAAGTTTCATCGATTAGTTGATGCATGTTAATCGAAACGCTCGATTCATCCGATTTCGAGCCGCGAGTTTCCACCAACGCACGCCCGGCTTCGACAAGATGTTTAACGGCTGGATTGCTGTAGGATTAACCGCGTGTTAGCGCGTAGCATCCGCAGCCTGATGGCCTTCAGGCCCAGGCGCGTTCCTCTTTGCGACCTGGAAGGTTTCAGTCCTATGCCGTCATTCCGTCAAACCATCCTGCTACTCGCCAGCGCGGCGCTGGCAGCGCCGCTCGCGCTTGCCCCCGCAGCCGCGCAGCCAGCGACCCAGGCCGCCCCGCAGTCCGAAGACGCGCGGCTGACTGCCCTGTTTGCGGCAGACGACGAAGCGCAGCTGAAGCGCAACCCGATCGGTGGCCTGTTCCGCGGCGATCTGCGTTATGCCGATCAGCTCGGCGACTATATTTCGGACGCCTACTACGACGGCGAACGCAAGGCGGCCGAAGCCAATCTGGTCGAGCTTGCCAAGATCGACCGCAACAAGCTGACCGCAACCAACCAGATCGCCTATGACATCTTCAGCCGCAACCAGAAGGACGCGATCAAGGGCCTTTCGCCCGAATTTCTGCCGCTGACTGCGGTGCGTCCGCTCAACCACTTTTTCGGCTTCCACACCTTCTATCCCAACTTCGCCTCGGGCACCGGCACCGCGCCGTTCAAGACCGTGGTGGATTACGAGAACAACCTGAAGCGCCACAAGGAATTCGTCGTCCTGCTTGATCGTTCGATTGGCCGCTTCAAGGAAGGTCAGGCCTCCGGTGTCTTCGAAACCAAGCTGACCATCCGCAACGTCATCGAGCAGCTTGAAACCCAGCTCAAGCAGACCCCCGAAGAATCGCCGTACTACGGCCCGATCAAGACCTTCCCGGCAGATTTCAGCGAAGCCGACAAGGCGCGCTTCACCGCCGAGTATCGCAACGTCATCACCAACGAGATCTATCCCGCCTATCAGCGGCTGCGCGACTACCTCGCCAATGAGTATCTCAAGGATGCGCGCGAAGGGGTCGGCCTCAAGTACATGAAGGGCGGCGACAAGCTTTACGCCTATATGATCGAGCAGACCACGACGCTGCCGCTGACCGCCGATGAAGTGCACAATCTGGGGCTCAGCGAGGTCAAGCGTATCCTCACCGAGATGGACACGATCAAGACCGAGGTCGCCTTCAAGGGAACGCTGGGCGAATTCTTCAACCACATCCGCACTGACCCCAAGTTCAAGATGGCGAGCCGCGAGGCGCTGACCCAGGGCTATTACGACATCGGCAAGAAGGTCGACGCTGTCATCTCGACCCAGTTCAAGATCCTGCCCAAGACCCCGCTGGAAATCCGCCCCTATGAGGAGTTCCGCGAGAAGTTCGAAGCAGGTGGCAGCTATCAGTCGGGCAATCCCGATGGCTCGCGCCCCGGCATCTTCTACTTCAACGCCTATGACCTTCCCAGCCGCACCACGCCGGGCATGACGACATTGTATCTGCACGAAGGCGCGCCGGGGCATCACTTCCAGATCAGCCTGGCACAGGAAAACCAGGCCCTGCCCGCGTTCATGCGCTTTGGCGGCAACACCGCCTATGTCGAGGGTTGGGCGCTGTATTCGGAGAAATTGGGCTATCCGATGGGTCTGTTCACCGATCCCTATCAGCGCTTCGGCCATCTCGATGACGAGATGCTGCGCGCCATGCGGCTAGTGGTCGATACCGGGATCCATTCCAAGGGCTGGACCCGCGAACAGGCGATCAAGTACATGCTCGACAACTCGTCGATGGGCGAGACCGACGCCACTGCCGAGGTCGAGCGTTACATCGCGATCCCCAGCCAGGCGCTGGCCTACAAGATCGGTGCGCTGACGATCCAGCGGCTCAAGGCCAAGGCCGAAAAGGAACTGGGCAGCAAGTTCGATCCGCGCGAGTTCCACGATCAGGTTCTCAACACCGGCGCGCTGCCGATGAGCGTGCTGGAAGAGAAGATCAACCGCTGGATCGTCGCCAGCAAGGGATGACGGGCGCTGGCTGATCAGCCTGCCCCCGCTGCCGAACCGACCCCGCCCTGGCGCGCTGCGCCGGGCGGGGTTGTCATTATCGTGCGGGCAACGCCACGAGCCAGCCGCAGCCAGATCTCAGGGATCGGCCTTGATGCGGACGGGCGCAGCGTGCTGGCAGTGCGCATCGCAGCACCCCCATCCGAAGGCGCCGCCAATGCCGACCTGACCGATCTGCTCGCCGCCGCGCTGGGTGTCCGCAAGCGCGATGTGGTGATCCACAGGGGCGAAACCGGGCGCAACAAGCAGGTCCACGTGGCAGGTGACGCCATGGCCCTGATCGCCCGGCTCGAGGCGCTGAACGGCGGCTGATCCCTCCCCGGCCCGCATGGCCAACTGGCTTTGCGTCAATAACATTTGCCAGTGGGCTGCATCTTATGCACTCTTGGCCCCGTATCTCGCAGCAAGGCGCAGAACGGGGGGCGGTTTACCAATCATGGACTTTCAGCAGGAGGGCTGGCCGCCCAGGACCGACGACCGTCCGCCCACATTGCTCTCCCGGCTGGTTCGGCGATTGCTGCTGCTGCTCTACAGACGGCATGGCTGGCGCGCAGAAGGGGTCGTTCCCGAACCGCGCCGCTTCGTCATCATCGCAGCCCCGCACACCAGCAACTGGGATTTTCTCTATTTTCTCGGGCTGACCACGGACCTTGGCGTCAAGGCGCACTTCATGGCCAAGACCTCGCTGTTCCGTTGGCCACTGGGGCGCTTCATGCGCGACATGGGCGGGGTGCCGGTGGAACGCAGCTACAACCGCGGCCAGGTGCAGCAGATGGTCGAGGAATTCGCACGGCGCGACGAGTTCATGCTCACCATCGCGCCCGAGGGCACGCGCGGCAATGTCCGCCACTGGCGCACCGGGTTCTACCAGATCGCGCTGGCCGCAAGGGTGCCGCTGGTCTGCGGGCTGATGGATTATGGCCGCAAGGTCGGCGGGCTCGGCCCTGCGATCATGCCCACGGGCGACTATGCCGAGGACATGAAGAAGATCATGGATTTCTACAAGAGCGTGACGCCGCGCCATCCCGATCGCGCGGGCACGGACATCATCAAGGACAGCCGGCTGTGAGCCTTCCCCTGACCGACGCCATCCCTTTGCTGCTGCACAATCTGGTGCTGATCTTTGGCGTCATGATCGTGTTGTGGGGTGTGGCCGTTGCGATCAAGGACGTCTCGTTCATCGATGCGGTCTGGCCGATGGGGATGGTACTGCTCGCCGCAGCGACCTTCTGGCTGGCCAACGCTGCCTCGCCTGCATCGGTGCTGCTGCTGATGCTGACGGCAATCTGGGGGCTGCGCCTGGGCATCCACCTGTTCGTCCGCTGGCGGCGCAACGGGATCGATCCGCGTTATGCCAAGATCATCGCCTTGGCCGAGCAGAAAAAGGGCTGGAGCTTTGCCAAGACCGCGCTGCTGCAGGTGTTCCTGCTCCAGGGGCCGCTGCTGTTCATGGTCTGCCTGCCCGCGCAACTGGGCATCTGGCGTGGCGGCGAAACCGGAGCTCTGGGGATTGCAGGGGCGGTCATCGCGATCATCGGCATCGCATTCGAAACGATCGGCGACTTGCAGCTTGAAGCTTTCCGCGCCAATTCTGCAAACAAGGGCAAAGTGCTCGACACCGGCCTGTGGCGCTATACCCGCCACCCCAATTATTTCGGCGATGCCTGCACCTGGTGGGGAATCTGGCTGGTGGCCCTGTCGACCGGGTGGGATATCGGCCTTGCCAGCCTGATCGGCCCGCTGTTCCTCAATTTCACGCTGGTCAAGTGGAGCGGGGCTGCGATGCTGGAGCGCGGCCTCAAGAAGACGCGGCCCGAATACGCCGATTACATCGCGCGCACCTCGTCGTTCTTCCCGCTGCCGCCCAAGCGCGGGTAATGGTCACTCCACCGGCGGCACCGGACCCAGCTTGATCCGAGCGAACGGCCCAAAGTCGCTCCCCATCGCCTGACCAATCACCTTGACCGATCCATCGGCCTGTTTCTGCAGGACCGCAATTTCGCCTTCTGCCAGACTGATGCTGTAGGCCCGCCAGATGTTGGCAACGTGGCTGACCAGCGCGATGTTGCTCGCGCCGGGATCGAGCGTGGCGACCAGTGCCTTCATGTCGGCAGCAGCCACATCCAGTGTGCGCGCGCCAGCCGGGTCATGATGCATCAACCGGGGCTCCGCCTTGGTGCGGCCGAACATGAAGCGCGCGGTGTCCATGCTTCTGCACATCGGGCTCGCCAGCACCATCCCCACCGGAATGTCCAGTGCCGAAAGCGCCTTGCCGGTTTCCTGTGATCCGGCATAGCCTGCGACAGACAGATTGCGCTGCGCCATGCAGTTGGTGGTCGGCTTGCTGTAATCGTCCGCCCGTGCGGGTACTTCGGTGCGTTCGTGGCGGATGAGCAGGATGTACCCGCCTTTCTGCAACAGCGGTACGAGCGCTCCGGCATCGAGGCTGTTGCCTTGTCCGGCGGTGTGCTGCGCCTGAGCCTGAGCGGAGAGCTCTGGAGACATCAGGCCCAGCATTCCGGCTGCAGCCACCAGCAACCCAAGCTTTGCGACATCGAATCGTTTACGCATCCCGTCCCCTTCTCGGCCTGGCCGGCCTAACCCGGCATTAAGCAATCGCTGGTAGTTATCGCACACCTTCCACTGCAGGCGAAGCCCGATGACCAGACCCCTTGACGATGTAACAGCCATGATCGCCCAGGCCCGCAGCCTGGGACCGGATGAGACGCTCGCCCTGCGCCGCGCTGTTTGGCCCGATGGCAAGATCAGCGCGCAGGAAGCCGGGATATTGTTCGCGCTCAACCGAGTCAGCAGCGCCCCCAGCCGCGAATGGGTCGATTTCTTCGTCGAGGCGATCACCGCCTATCTGGTCGAGCAGGCCGATCCGCGGGGCTATGTCAGCGACGAAAATGCCGCATGGCTGATGCAGGCGATCGATCAGGACGGCAAGGTCGATACCCTCGCCGAGCTCGAACTCGTGGTGAAGGTCATCGAGCGCGCCGAGAATGTTCCCGACAGCCTGAAGGCCTATGCGCTCGAGCAGATCAGGCATGCCGTGCTGCATGGCGAGGGGCCGACCCGCTGTGGCGGCGGGCTGCAGCCCGGCAGCATCGGCACCACCGAGGTGCGGCTTCTGCGCCGTGTGCTCTATGCCGCCGGTGGCGCTGCGCCCGCGCACATCAACCGTGCCGAGGCCGAACTGCTGTTCGAAATCAAGGACGCGACGCTCGCCGGGCAGAACGCGCCCGAATGGCAGACGCTGTTCGTTCAGGCGCTGAGCCTGCATCTGATGACCAACCAGCGCTTCCGCGCGCTGACCCGCCAGGATGCGCAGCGACTGCATGCCTTCATGGCGGATACCTCTGCAGGAATCGGCAGCTTTTTCGGACGGATGGCCGGGTCACTGGCCGACAGGACTCCGCTGGGCGCAGCCTCCAGCCCCGCTGCCGAACCCGAGCCTGCACCCGAAGACGGCCTGACCGCGAGCGAACAGGATTGGCTGCAGGCCATGGTGGGCGGTGACGGCAAGCTCGATCCGCTCGAACGCGCCCTCCTCAAGGCGCTGGCCGAAGCCTGACTATATCGCGGCGCGGTCCCGTGGGGATTGCGTTCGAGGGCCGGGGCTGACAGGATTGCAGGCATGGACCGGGACAAACAGCCCGGACACCCCCCTGTCATCCGGAACCGCCATGCACCACGATGCCGCGCTCGAGCAATTCACCCATGATCACCGCTTCGCCGCCGATGGCGAGGCGCGCAGCGAACAGCGCACGCTCTGGGTGGTCGCGCTGACCGCGGTCACCATGATCGCCGAAATCCTCGGCGGCTGGTGGACCGGATCGATGGCGCTGCTCGCCGACGGCTGGCACATGGGCAGCCATGTTGCAGCCCTGGGGCTCGCCGCATTCGCCTATCGCTTTGCCCGCACCCATGCACATGACCGCCGTTTCTCGATGGGCACCGGCAAGGTCGGATCGCTGACCGGGTTCAGTAGCGCGTTGCTGCTGGGCGTGATCGCGATGCTGATGATCTGGGAATCGGCGGACCGCCTCGCCGATCCCGTCGCCATCGATTACACCGCCGCCATCGTCGTCACGCTGATCGGGCTGGCGGTCAATGTCGCCAGCGCCTTCATGCTGAGCTCGGGTGGCCATCACCACCATCATCACGACCACGGCGGCGATCACCACGATCACCACCATGGCCATCATCACGACCACAATCTGCGCGCAGCCTATATCCATGTGCTCACCGACGCGCTGACATCGGTGCTGGCGCTGGTCGCGTTGACCGGCGGCCTGATGCTGGGGCTGGACTGGCTAGACCCGCTGATGGGGATCGTCGGTGCAGTCGTGATCCTGTGGTGGGCGCGCGGCCTGCTGCGCGAATGCGCGCGGGTGCTGCTCGACATGGAGGCGGACCCGGCCAGGGCCGAAACCATCCGCAAGCGGATCGAGGGGGACGCGGACAACCGTGTCGTCGATCTGCACCTATGGCAGGTCGGCACCGGGCATCTTGCGCTAATCGTCTTGCTTGCCACGCATGACCCTCGCCCTCCGCAACATTATCGTGCGCTGCTCCGGGGCATCGGCAAGCTGTCGCACTGCACCTTCGAGGTCATCCCCTGCGACGACGCCCGCTGCCCGCCCGCCGACTGATCGCCCACGCCCGCCTGCCACAAGCGATCTTCCCGCCTGCGCCCATCAATGCTAAGCGGCCCGCCATCATGACCCAGTACACATCCGATCTTTTGGCGCTGCTCGATGCGCGCGGCTATATCCACCAGCTGACCGATGCAGCCGCGCTCGATGCGCTGGCGGCCAAGCAGATCGTGCCCGGATATATCGGGTTCGATCCGACCGCGCCGTCGCTGCATGTCGGCTCGCTCGTGCAGATCATGCTGCTGCGCCGCCTGCAGCAGAGCGGCCACAAGCCGATCGTCGTGATGGGCGGTGGCACCGGCAAGATCGGTGACCCCAGCTTCAAGGACGAGGCCCGCCGGCTGCTCACGCCAGAGACGATCGCGTCCAATGTCGCCTCGATCAAGCGTGTGTTCGAACGCTTCCTCACCTTCGGTGACGGGCCTACCGATGCGATCATAGTCGACAACGCCGAATGGCTCGACAGGCTCGAATATGTGCCGTTCCTGCGCGATATCGGCCAGCATTTCTCGATAAACCGGATGCTCAGCTTCGATTCGGTCAAGCTGCGGCTCGACCGCGAACAGTCGTTGAGCTTCCTCGAGTTCAACTACATGATTCTACAGGCCTATGACTTCCTGGAGCTGTCGCGCCGCGTCGGTTGCCGGTTGCAGATGGGCGGGTCGGACCAGTGGGGCAATATCGTCAACGGGATCGAGCTTGCCCGCCGTGTCGACGGGACCGAGGTCTATGGCGTCACCACCCCGCTGATCACGCTCGCCGATGGCGGCAAGATGGGCAAAACCGAGAAGGGCGCTGTCTGGCTCAACGAGGATTCGCTGCCCGCGTACGACTACTGGCAATTCTGGCGCAACACCCAGGATGCCGATGTCGGCAGGTTCATGCGGCTGTTCACCGATATCCCGCTCGACGAGATCGCGCGGCTCGAAAACCTGCAGGGATCGGAGATCAACGAGGCCAAGAAGGTGCTTGCCGATGCTGCGACCACCATGTGTCGCGGCGCCGATGCCGCACGGTCCGCCGCCGAGACCGCGCGCGCGACCTTCGAGCAAGGCCATGCCGGCGGCGATCTGCCCAGCATCCAGGTGCCCGCAGAGGGCATGTCGATCATTCACGCGATCACCGGCCTGGGTTTCACCACTTCGAACAAGGAAGCCAAGCGCAAGATCGAGGAAGGCGCGGTGCGCGTGAACGGCGAGAAGGTGCAAGGCTTTGATTATCTGGTAAAGCCCGGCGATACGCTGAGCCTGGGTCAGAAAAAGCACGGGCTAGTCCTCGGCGAGGACTGATTGCAATTCTCCGACGGACGTATACTTTCCGTTAGAATTTACACTTTGTTCGCACTTTTGAGTGATGGTAGCTTCCAGCAAGCAATGCCAAAACGGGTGGTCGATACATGTCCAGAGGAGCCAGACTCGCAGTGGTGGAAAAGCGACAAGCCGCGCGCCACGCGGTCAATCATGCGACCATTGCCGAGCATCGCCATCTGGGTGACATCAAGACGCATATCGTCAACATTTCCGCCAACGGCTTCATGACCGAAGGCGAAATGCCGCTCGCCAAGGGCGAACGCATCACCGTGCGCCTACCGGTAATCGGCCGAATCGAGGCACATCTGATCTGGTCGATCGGCGGGCGCAGCGGGTTCCAGCTGGAGCGCGTGATCCGGCTCAACGAATTCAACGAGATGATCGACGTGCTTGGCGCGACGACGGGGCCCAACGGGCGGCGTTGAGCGCCTTCTAAAATCCTCGCCCTTCAGGGGAGGATCTTGATTGACTACCCTCCCCTCAGCAGCTTCGCGCCATAATCCCGCTCGAACAGATACAGCGCCACCCGCGCGGCCTGGCCGCGTTCGCTGTCCAGACCGCCATCGCGATCCATGAGGAGGCGCGCATCGTCGGTCGCGGTCGCGATCAGCCGCTGGACCTGCTCTGGCGTCGCGATGCGAAACGCGCCGTCGCCGGACTGGCGGGTGCCGAGCAGTTCGCCACCCCCGCGCAGCCGCAGATCCTCCTCTGCGATGTGAAACCCGTCCTGGCTCGATCGCATCAGCGCCAGCCTGGCGCGCGCGGTCTCGCTCAGCGCATTGCCACGCAGCAGCACGCACACCGATTTCTGATCACCCCGCCCGACCCGACCGCGCAGCTGGTGCAGCTGCGCCAGGCCGAAGCGCTCGGCCGCCTCGATCACCATCAGCGTTGCGTTGGGCACATCGACCCCGACTTCGATCACCGTGGTGGCGACCAGCAGCGACGTCTTGCCACTGGCAAAGTCCGCCATCATCGCATCCTTGCGCTCGGCGGGCATCTGGCCGTGAACCAATGAGACCTTGCCCGGGAAGCGCTCCGAGAGTTGCGCCGCGCGCGTCTCGGCAGCCGCCAGGTCGCTGGTCTCGCTGTCCATCACCAAAGGACACACCCAGTACGCCTGCCCGCCGCGCTCGATATGCCGGCCAAGCCCATCGACGATCTCGGACAACCGCTCGTCGGCGATCACCCGGGTCTCGATCGGCTGGCGCCCCGGCGGCAGCTCGTCGAGCCGCGAGACATCCATCTCGCCATAATGGCTGAGCGTCAGCGTGCGCGGGATCGGGGTTGCGGTCATCGCCAGCAGATGCGGGGTCGCCCGGCCTTTTTCCTGCAGCATCAGCCGCTGCGACACCCCGAACTTGTGCTGCTCGTCGATCACCGCCAGCGCGAGATTCCTGTAGCGCACCGCGTCCTGGAACAGCGCGTGCGTGCCGATGATGATCTGGATCGATCCATCCGCCATCCCCATCAGCGTCGCATCGCGCGCGCGGCCCTTGTCGCGTCCGGTCAGCACCGCGATGCTCACAGGAAGCCCCGAGAGCATCCGCGAGATGGTGTCGAAATGCTGCCGCGCGAGAATTTCGGTCGGCGCGAGCAGGGCCGCCTGCCCGCCGCACTCGACCGCATTGAGCATCGCCATCACCGCGACCAACGTCTTGCCCGCGCCGACATCGCCCTGCAGCAGCCGCAGCATCGGCACCGGCTGTGCCATGTCGCCGTTGATCTCGCCGATCGTGCGCTGCTGCGCGCCGGTCAGCGCGAACGGCAACCGCAACGCATCGCGCAGATGCCCGTCGCCCTGCAGCGCCAGCCCCTTGCGCTTGCGGTTGCTCTGCCTGATCAGCGCGAAGGCGAGCTGGTTGGTGAAAATCTCGTCATAGGCCAGCCTCTCGCGGGGAAGCCCGTCCATCCCCTGATGCGCGCTTGCCAGCGCCTCGTGCCAGTCGGGCCAGTCCTGCTTGGCCTTGAGCGTCGGCTCGATCCACTCGGGCAGCGGCGGCATCAGCGACAGCGCCTGCGCCGCGAGCGAGGCGACGCGCTTCTGCCCCAGGCCTTCGGCAAGCGGATAGACCGGTTCGGCGTCGGCGATCTGGTCAGCCTCCTCGGGGGCAACGACATGATCGGGGTGAACGATCTGCCACGCCTCGCCCCAGATCTCGAGCTTGCCCGCCGCCAGCCGGGTCTCGCCCAGCGGCCACAATTTGCGCGCCCAGCCGGGGTTGCCGCCGAAATAGACAAGGCTGATATGGTTGCCGATGCTGTCCTCGGCGATCACCCGGGTCGGCCCACGTCCGGGGCTGCTGCGATAGCCCGTAGCGGTCAGCGCGATGATGATCTGCTCGCCGGTCGCGGCATCGTCCGCCGTCGCGACAGCCCGCCTGCGGATGAAGCCGGTGGGCAGATGATAGGCCATGTCCTTGACCCGCGCGATTCCCAGCCGCGCGAACGGCTTTTGCAGGGATACGCCGACGCCCTTGAGGGTCTCGATCTCGGCGAATGCGGGGTTGAGTATATCGGGGCGCATGGCTATCGCAAAAAACGCGGTCACATCTGGTGCCGCTGGCTGAAGTCTTGCCGCCCGTCTTAGGCAGACATGGCCTGCCCTGCAAGGCAACCCCAAGCGAAGGAGCCAATGCGATGGACCGCGATACCCGACTGCGCCGCCTGGCCTTCCGCGCCTGGCATCGCGGCACGCGTGAGGCCGATTTCATGATCGGAGGTTTCTTCGATCGCTATGGCCAGAGCTGGTCGGACGAAGAGCTCGCCTGGTTCGAGGCGCTGATCGAGGAACAGGACGTCGACATCATGGCCTGGGCGATCGGCACGCTGCCTGTCCCTGCGCAGTTCGCCGGGCCGCAGATGGACGCCATGCGCCAGCTCGATTTCATCAACATCCCGCGCTGACCCCGGATTACAGGCAACACCCGATTTATGGACAGCATCAGCAGGATTTTGGCTGCGGCAGGCCCGCTGACGCTGGCGGGCGTGGCACCCGGCGCGCTGCCGCTGCTGCTTGCCGATCTGGCCCGCGCCACCGCTGGCCGAAAGTCGGGTGGCCGCGTGGTCTTCATCGCCCCCGACGATGCGATGATGCACGCGGTTGCCGAGACCGCCCCCTTCTATGCGCCCGATCTCGAGACAATCGAGTTCCCCGCCTGGGACTGTCTGCCCTATGACCGCGCGTCACCCTCGCTGGCGATCACGGCGCGGCGGCTGAAGGCGCTGTGGACGCTGCAGCAGCCCGCAGGCGGCCCGCAGCTGCTGGTGACCACGGTCAACGCCGTTGCCCAGCGCACTCTGACGCGTTTTCGTATTCGCCAGATCGGTGCCGAGCTCAAGCCCGGCATGGTCGTCGAGCGCGAGGCGCTGATCGCCAAGCTTGTCCGCCAGGGTTACGCGCGCACCGACACCGTTGCCGATTCCGGCGAGTTCGCGGTGCGCGGCAACCTCATCGATATCTTCCCCGCCGGGATGGACAGCGGCCTGAGGCTCGATTTCTTCGGCGACGAGCTCGATTCGATGCGCGCCTTCGATCCGGGCACCCAGCGCTCGACCGAGCGGGTCGAGCGGCACATCCTGCTCCCGGCCTCCGAAGTGCTGCTCGATGCCGACAGCATCAAGCGCTTCCGCAGCGCCTATCGCGAGACGTTCGGCGCGGGCGCGACGGGTGATCCGCTCTACCAGGCGATCAGCGACGGCAGGCGTCTGGCGGGGATGGAGCACTGGCTCCCGATGATCGAGGAGCGGCTCGATACGCTGTTCGATCATCTCGAAGACAATGACCTCGTGCTGCGCGATGCCGGCGCCGATGCCGCCGCCGACCAGCGTTTCGAGAGCATCACCGACTACCACGCCAACCGCACCCGCGGGAACGAGGACAAGACCGGCAGCTATCGCCCGCTCAAGCCCTCTGCTCTCTATCTGATCCCCAAGGAATGGCGCGCGCTGCAGGCAGACACGCCGGTGCACCTCGTCAGCGGCCATGACGAGCCGGAATCGGCGAGCGTGCTGGGCCTGGGCTATCGCGCGGCGCGCGACTTCGGTGCGGAACGGGCGCGCGGCGACAATGTCTACACCGCGGCTGCCGAGCATATCGATTCGCTGCGCGCGGCCGACAAGGGCGCGATCATCGCGAGCTATTCGGAAGGCTCGCGCAGCCGTCTGCTCGGGTTGCTCAAGGACCACGGGCTCGCGCGCATGGCGCTGGCCGGCAGCTGGCAGGAGGCGCTGGGCCAGGCTGCAACCGGCATGGCCGCGATGGTCGTGCTGCCGCAGGATCACGGCTTTGCCACCGATCGCTACGAGCTCCTGTCCGAACAGGACCTGCTCGGCGACCGGCTGGTGCGTCGGCGCAAGAAGCGCAAGTCCGCCGACGCTTTCCTCGCCGAGCTGCAGTCGCTGTCGGCAGGCGATCTGGTCGTGCATATCGATCACGGCATCGGCCGCTATGAGGGCTTGGTCTCGATCCCCGTCGGCAAGAGCCCGCACGACTGCGTCTGGCTGACCTATTCGGGTGGCGACAAGCTCTATGTTCCGGTCGAGAACATCGACGTGCTCACCCGCTATGGCTCGGAGAGCGACGGCGTTCCACTCGACAGATTGGGCGGCGAGGCCTGGCAGCGCAGGCGGGCCAAGCTCAAGGAACGCATCCAGGCGATCGCCGGTGAGCTGATGAAGACCGCAGCGGAGCGCGCGCTGCGCACCGCCGATGTCGCCGAGATCGATCCGGGGACCTATGCCAGCTTCGTCGACCGTTTCCCGTACGAGGAGACCGAGGACCAGGAGCGAGTCATCGCCGAGGTGCTCGAGGATCTGGCCTCGGGCAAGCCGATGGACCGGCTGGTGTGCGGCGATGTCGGGTTCGGCAAGACCGAGGTCGCGATGCGCGCCGCGTTTGCTGCGGCGATGGCGGGGATGCAGGTCGCGATCATCGCTCCCACCACTTTGCTTGCCCGCCAGCACTACACCAACTTTGTGGAGCGCTTTCAAAATTTCCCGCTGATCATCGGCCGCCTGTCGCGGCTGGTGACCGCGGGCGAGGCCAAGACGACGCGCGAAGGGCTGGCTGCTGGCACCACCGACATCGTCATCGGCACGCATGCGCTGCTCGCCAAGTCGGTCGAGTTCAAGCGGCTGGGGCTGGTGATCATCGATGAGGAACAGCGCTTTGGCGTGGTCCACAAGGAGCGGCTGAAGTCGTTGAAGGCCAATGTTCATGTGCTGACGCTCACCGCCACGCCGATCCCGCGCACGCTGCAGATGGCGATGAGCGGCCTGCGCGAGCTCTCGGTGATCCAGACCCCGCCGGTCGACCGCCTCGCGGTGCGCACTTACGTGATGCCCTGGGACCCGGTGGTGATCCGCGAGGCACTGCTGCGCGAACATTATCGCGGCGGGCAATCCTATTTCGTCGCTCCCCGGATCAGCGATCTCGACAAACTGGGCGAGTTCATCCGCGAGCAGGTCCCCGAAATCCGCCACATCATGGCGCATGGTCAGATGGCACCGTCTGAGGTCGAGGAGCGGATGAGCGCGTTCTACGACCGCAAGTACGATGTGCTTCTGTCGACCACGATCGTCGAATCCGGGCTCGATATCCCCAGCGCCAACACGCTGATCATTCACCGCGCCGACACCTTTGGCCTCGCCCAGCTCTACCAGCTGCGCGGGCGCGTGGGCCGGTCGAAGACACGCGCATATGCCTACATGACAACGCCGGAGAACCGGGTGCTCACCGAGACCGCGGAAAAGCGGCTCAAGGTGCTCGGCGATCTCGATACTCTGGGCGCGGGCTTCCAGCTCGCCAGCCATGACCTCGACATCCGCGGCGCGGGCAATCTGGTCGGCGACGAGCAGTCCGGGCATATTCGCGAGGTCGGGTTCGAGCTTTATCAGTCGATGCTCGAAGAGGCGATCATCGAGGCCAAGGCGGGCGGCTTCGCGCTCGACCTGCCGCGCCAGAAGTTTTCGCCGCAGATCACCGTCGACGCCCCGATTCTAATCCCGGAGGATTATGTCCCCGATCTGGCGGTGCGCATGGCGCTTTATCGACGGATGAACGACCTCAGCAGCGGCGCCGAGATCGAATCCTTCGCCGCCGAGATGATCGACCGCTTCGGCGCGCTGCCCGAGGCGACGACCAATCTGATCAAGCTGATTGAGATCAAGCAGAACTGCATCACCGCCTGTGTCTCCAAGATCGATGTGGGCGCGCGCGGCGCGCTGGTCAGCTTCCACAACGACAGCTTCCCCGACGTACCGGGGCTGTTGGCCTATGTGGAACGGCTGAACGGCGTCGCCAAGCTGCGGCCGGACCAGAAATTGATGATCCAACGGGTATGGGGCGATCCGGCGACGAGAATCAACGGATTGGTGCAGCTTTCCAAGGGCTTGGCGGGGATCGTGAAGAAGAAGGCTAAGGCGGGCTAAGTCCTCTCCCCTTCAAGGGAGAGAGCAGCAGTAGCAAATTCCGCGAAAACTTCCGCCTCCATAGCCTTGCCTCGCAGGAAGCCCTGGAAATAGTCGCAGCCTTCCTCGCGCAGCGCTTCAAGCTGCGCCTCGCTCTCGACCCCTTCTGCGATAACCTTGAGGTCGAGCGCCTTGGCCATGGCGACGATAGAGCGCACGATTATCCGGTCGGCTTCCGCGCCGCCGATGTCGCGGGTCATCGCATGATCGAGCTTGAGATAATCGAGCGGCAGCCGCTTGAGATACAGCAGGCTGGAATAGCCGGTGCCGAAATCGTCGACCGCGATCCTTACCCCTGCCTCGCGCAAGGTGGCAAAGCGCGCGGCCGCGCGCTTGAGATCGGGGATCAGCGCGGATTCGGTCATCTCCAGCGTCAGCCGCTGCGTGTCGAAACCTGATGCGGCGATCATCTTGAGTTCGCGCTGGGCAAAGCCTTTCTCGCCGAGATCTTCTGCGGTGACGTTGAGCGAGATGCGCAGGTTTGCCAGCGGCCCGGTCCAGCCCGCTGCCTGTTCCATCGCGCGCTTCCGGATATGCCGCGAGAGCGCCCGGGTGAAATCGGCCTTGTCCGCAATGGCAAACAGCGTGCCTGCGCCAATCTCGCCATGCAGCGGATGCTGCCAGCGTGCCAGCGCCTCGGCGCCGGTGATAGCCCCGTCCTCGACTGCAAATTGAGGCTGGAACAGAACCGTGATCTCGTCCTGCTCAATGGCGCGGACGATGTCCTGCTCGAGCCGGTATCCGCTTTGTGGTGCGTTGTCGGACTGGCGGTCGGCCCAACGTACCGGTTCGGCGGCGCTTTCGCGCGCCGCTGCCAGCCCTGCAGACAGCCGGTCCAGCAGCGAAAGTGGGCTTTCATCGGCCCGGCCCAGCGCCAGCGCAGCGCGCGCAGTCAACCGCAAGCGGTGCCCCCCGGCATCCAGCGGCTCGGAGATCACCCGCAGCAGCCGCTCGGCCATCACCTGCCAGCCGACCCGTTCCTCGGGCATCACATGCGCCAGCAGATAGTCTCCGCCAGACAGCCGCATGGTAAGCGCAGCCCCGCCCGACAGGCGGGCGTTCTGCCGGGTGAGGCGCTGGCCGATGGTCTCCAGCGCCGCATCGCCCACCGCCGCTCCATAGGTCGCATTGATCGCCGACATCCGCCGCAGGCCGATCAACATCGCGTGCAGCCTGCCATCGGCTGTCCGAGCCAGCGCTGCCAGCTGTCCGTGCAGATCGCGCTGCATGTCAGCGCCACCGATCAATTGCGAGCGGATCAGCGCCAGCTGCAGTGCCAATGCTGCGGGCGCAAACGGGGTGACCAGGCTATGGGTGATGCCGGGTGCGGCCTGTGCCAGTACACCTGCGTGACCGGCATCGCACAACAGCATCGCCAGCCCGCCCGGCGCTGCCACGGCATCCGGCAGCCGCGCCTCGCCCTGCCCGCGAATATCGATGATGATCAGGTCGGCCTCTGCCGTGCCCGATGGCTCGAATCCCGCAGCCTCCAGCGCAGCCGCCAGCTGCGGATCGGCGGCGGCCGATCCGGTCATGCACCAGCTTGGCCGGTGTCGCTGTTCGGCGATGCTGCTCAGAATTCGAACCCCCAATGCGCAGGAAAGGCCCCTCGCCCCCGGCCTGATGTGCCTTTGTGGGGCGCTCGTGGCCGCGTCAAGAATGATTGGCGCATTAGCACGGATCAGTTAAGACCCGGTGCATTCACCCATGAAGGCGCCCTGTATGCCGACCTCGGTTCTCGAACGCAAAATCGCGCTGGCCGTCTCCCCCACCGAACGCGCCCGCAAAGCCGCGCGCGAGGTGCAGGCCGCGCATGAATGGGTCGCACTCGAGGAAGCGGACATCGTCGTCGTCATGGGCGGCGACGGATTCATGCTGCAGACGCTCCACCAGATGCTCGAACGCGGCAAGATCGTGCCCGTCTACGGCCTCAACCTGGGCACGGTGGGCTTTCTGATGAACCTGTGGCGCAGCGGCGACAGCATCGTGCGCAGACTGGAACAGGCGCAATCCTATGAGGTGCTGCCGCTGTCGATGACCGCGACCACCATGGCGGGCGAGCGGGTCACCTATCCTGCGATCAACGAGGTCTCGCTGCTGCGCGAAACGCGCCAGACCGCCAAGATCGAGGTCAGCGTCAACAATGCCGTACGAATCAGCGAGCTGGTCTGCGATGGCGTGCTGGTGGCAACACCCGCAGGGTCGACCGCGTACAACCTGTCCGCCAACGGCCCGATCCTGCCGCTGGGCTGCGGCATGCTGGCGCTGACCCCGATCAGCCCGTTCCGCCCGCGCCGCTGGAAGGGAGCGTTGCTGCCTGATTCCTCCAGGATATCGCTGCGCGTGCTCGAGCCCTCCAAACGCCCGGTCAGCGCGGTCGCAGACCAGCGCGAGGTGCGCGACATTCGCGACATCCAGATCGCCATCGACCCCAACCGCCGCCTGTCGCTGATGTTCGATCCGGGCCACAGCCTGGACGACCGGATATCGGCGGAACAATTTATCGTGTGATGTGGCACGCAGACGCTTGCCAAACCAAAAAACCCGGTGCTATAGGCGCGCTTCTTCTGGAGAACACAGTGTCTTTAGAGGGATAGAGGGCATTCCCCGATAGCTCAGCGGTAGAGTAGGTGACTGTTAATCACTTGGCCGTAGGTTCGAATCCTACTCGGGGAGCCAGCCTTTCTAAGTCCTTGCCCCGGCAGCAATTGCCCCGGGTGTAGCAAGGCACAGTGCGAACAGCATCCGATCACTGCAGGGGTCACTGGCATTGCCAGCAAGCGCACCTCAGTGCAAAAATCTCTGATATCATACCGGCTGCTATGCCACTTTTCGACGAGCGTGTTCCGGCGTTCATGCCGACAGTGTTCGTCAGATGACTGATGGTGCCACCTGGCGCGCTTGCAAGGCACCCTGACGCCGGGGTTATTCCGACGCCAGGGCGCATCCCATCATAAAAAGCTCAAGCCGCTTTGCCGTGGCAGTGCTTGTACTTGCGGCCCGATCCGCATGGGCACGGGGCGTTGCGGCTGATTTCGCCCGAGAACAGCTCTTCCGACGCCTCGGGCATCGGGGACTGGCGCGGGGGCAGCGTGGCTGCGACCGTGCCCAGCGTGCCGCCGTCGATGTCCGCGCTGTTGTCCTCACCGGTGAACGGATCGAAGTGCGTGGTCAGGAAGTCGGGCAATTCGGGCAGCGAGGGCACTTCGGGCTCGCGGATTTCCAGGCTCATGATCGTGCCGGTAACGTCCTCGCGGATCACCTCGAGCATGCGTTCGAACAGGCCGAACGCCTCGCGCTTGTACTCGTTGATCGGCGTCTTCTGGGCGTAGGCGCGCAGGAACACGACCTGGCGTAGCGCGTCGAGCGTCGCCAGATGCTCCTTCCAGTGGTGGTCCAGGCTCTGCAGCAGAACCGACTTCTCGATCGAACGCCACATGCCCTCTTCGACCTGGGTGGCCTTTTCGTTGACCTTGGCCTCGGCCATCTCGCGGATGCGTTCCTCGATCATGTCGGGTTCGATCACGTCTTCCTGCAGCCAGGCATCGATATCGGGCTCGATTCCCAGCACCTCGGACACGCGCGCCTTCAGGCCGGGCACGTTCCACTGTTCGGGATAGGTTCCCGGAGGACACGCTTCGCCGACGATCGCATTGACCGTGTCGTTGCGCATGTCGAGCACGACATCGTCGACGGCATCGGCATCCATGATCTCGGCGCGCTGCTCGTAGATCACCTTGCGCTGGTCGTTCATCACGTCATCATATTCGACGACCTGCTTGCGGATGTCGTAATTGCGCGCCTCGACCTTCTTCTGCGCAGTCTCGATCGCCTTCGACAACCACTTCGATCCGATCGCCTCGCCATCGGCGAGGTTGTTCTTCATCATGCGCGAGAATAGGGTATCGGGGCCGAAGATGCGCAGCAGATCGTCCTCGAGGCACAGATAGAAGCGCGACAGGCCGGGGTCACCCTGACGACCCGAACGTCCGCGCAACTGGTTGTCGATGCGGCGGCTTTCGTGGCGCTCGGTGCCCAGCACGAACAGCCCGCCGGCTTCCAGCACCTTGGCCTTCTCGGCGGCAACCTCTGCCTTGATCGCTGCGATCGCGGCATCGCGTTCGGGACCTTCGGGCATGTCGCGCAGTTCGTCATCGACGCGGTATTCGACATTGCCGCCCAGCTGGATGTCGGTGCCACGGCCCGCCATGTTGGTGGCGATGGTCACCGCGCCCATGCGTCCGGCCTGCGCGACGATCCGCGCTTCCTGCTCGTGGAAGCGCGCGTTGAGTACGCTGTGCGGCACGCCTTCCTTGTTGAGATATTCGGACAAAAGCTCGGACTTCTCGATCGACACCGTGCCCACCAGCACCGGCTGACCGATCAGGTTCTTTTCGCGGATGCCCTTGGCGATCGCCTGGAACTTGTCGGCGGTGTTCTTGTAGAACTCGTCTTCCTCGTCGATGCGGCGGATCGGGTTGTTGGTCGGGATGGTGACCACGTTCATCTTGTAGATGTCGAAGAACTCGGCCGCTTCGGTCGCCGCGGTGCCGGTCATGCCCGACAGTTTGGGATACATGCGGAAATAGTTCTGGAAAGTGATCGAGGCCAAAGTCTGGTTCTCGGGCTTGATCTGGACGCGTTCCTTCGCCTCGACCGCCTGGTGCAGGCCGTTCGACCAGCGACGGCCATCCATCATGCGTCCGGTGAACTCGTCGATGATGACGATCTGGTCGTCCTTGACGATGTAATCGATGTCGCGCTTGAACATCACATTGGCCTTGAGCGCCTGGTCAAGGTGATGGACGATCTGGGTGTTCTCGACGTCGTAGAGGTTGCTGCCCTCGAGCAGGCCAGCCTCTTCGAGCAGCCGCTCGGCCTTCTCGGTGCCGTCCTCGGTGAGGATGACCGAGCGGGCCTTTTCGTCCTTCTCGTAATCCTTTTCATCGAGCTTGAGCACGATCGCATCGACCGCGATGTACATCTCGGACTTGTCGTCGGTGGGCCCGGAGATGATCAACGGGGTGCGCGCTTCGTCGATCAGGATCGAATCGACCTCGTCGACCACCGCGAAGTTGTACGGGCGCTGCACCATCTGGCTGCGCTCGTGCTTCATATTGTCGCGCAGGTAATCGAAGCCAAGCTCGTTGTTGGTCGCATAGGTGATGTCGGCGGCATAGGCCTCGCGCCGCGCCGTTTCGCCCAGATTGGGGACGATCACGCCGGTGGTCAGACCCAGGAAGCGATAGACCTGGCCCATCCACTCGGCATCGCGCGCGGCGAGGTAATCATTGACGGTGACGACGTGCACGCCCTTGCCCTCGATGGCATTGAGATAGCAGGCGAGCGTCGCGACCAAGGTCTTGCCCTCGCCGGTGCGCATCTCGGCGATCTCGCCCTTGTGCAGCACGATACCGCCGACCATCTGCACGTCGAAATGGCGCATGCCCAGCGTGCGGATCGATGCTTCGCGCACCGTCGCAAACGCCTCGGGCAGGATGTCGTCAAGTGTCTCGCCCGCGGCAAGACGGTCCCGGAACTTCTGCGTCTGGCCGCGAAGTTCATCGTCGGACATCGGCGAGATCTGGGGCTCGAAGGCGTTGATCTTGTCGACGACCTTGAGCAGGCCCTTGACGTAGCGGTCGTTGGCGGACCCGAAAAGTGATTTGGCAATGGCGCCGAGCATGGCGGAATTCCTTAAATACGAAGCGATGGGGATTTGCCGACACGCGCGAAAATTGGCGGTACGGCGAGCCTTTGAACAAGGCAGAATGGGGGCGGCGCACCGCAGTGCGCGCATGGGCGGCAGGCGGGCAATGCAGCCGCGAAACCCGTCAGCGGTTTATTGCAGCAGCCTGTCGGACCGGTGAACGGTCAACGCCAGAGCGCGCCGGGTCGGCTTGGGCGCCCAGCGCATCGCAGGCATGCTGGCTAGCACCAGCGGCAGCGCGACGGCAACGAGCAGAACGGCGGCGATGGCCACATTGGGCCTGACATCATCGGAATTCCAGGCACCGCGCAGCGCGCCGTCGCCTTCCGCAATCGCAGGTTCTGCCACACGCACGCCGTCCGTGACCGAAAACCCGGTTAGGATGGCCAGCAAGGCAAGAAGCAGCTTCACGGTACGATGATTATCCCTGACGAGCCCAGTACATAGGCATTGGTAGCAGCTTCGTCCAATGTTTTGCTGCGCGGTCGCTGCAGGCCGCCCTCACCCGACCTCCGGATCGAAGGCCTGGGAATCGAAGGCGCCAAAGCTCAGGTGCTTGCCGGCGTGCAGGTTGCCCTGTTCCATCTGCAGCTCGAGCCGCTCGCAATCGCGCCTGCGGAACTCCTCGACCACGCGATCGGCCATCACCGGATCGATGCCGGTGCGCAGCAGCGCGGTGTGCGCAAGCTTGACCGAGGATTCGAACAGTTCGCGCTGGGCTGCTGCAATCGGCGCGTGCTTGAGTGCCAGCAGTTGGCGCCGATCAACCGCGCGCACGAAAATCTTGGCATCGGGAAAGGCATGCGCGATGGGCTCGACCTGGTCGGGCCCGAACTCCTTGTCGTCCATGCAGAAAAGCAGCGCGTCGGCATGCTCGGCGCCCGCGCGCCGCAGCAGGTCGATCCGCGTACCGTCCCCGTAAAAGACCTTGCGACCAAATTCGCCGCTCAGCCTGATCTGGTCCGGGTTGATGTCGATCAGGGTGACCGACACGTTTGCCCCGGCAAAGATCTGCGCGACCGCCTGGCCAAAGCGCCCGTGCCCGACAACGATGGCGCTCGATTGCCGCGCCTGCTCGGGATCAACCATGTCATCGGTTCCCGACCCGCGAACGCCGCCGAAAAAGCGCGTGAGCAGCATCAGGAAAGGTGTAGTGGCCATCGACAGCGTGACGATCGCCCCGAACCGGCTTGCCGCCTCGGGCGCGATCAGCAGTGCTGCCTGCGCCTCGGCAAACAGCACGAAGGCGAATTCGCCGCCCTGGCTGAGCAGCAGGCCGAGCACCAGCGCCGCGCGCGTCTCCATGCCGAACGCCTTGGCGAGGCCGAAGATGATCGCCACCTTGATGCCCACCAGCGCCAGCGCCATCGCAACGATGAACAGCGGGTTGGCCATGATCACGCCAATGTCGAGCATCATGCCGACGCCCAGGAAGAACAACCCGAGCAGGATCGACCGAAACGGATCGATGTCCGCCTCCAGCTCGTGCCGGAAGGGCGAGTCGGCGAGCATCACGCCGGCGACGAACGCCCCCAAAGCTGCGGAAATGCCGATCGAGTGCATCAGCGCGGCGCTGCCGAATACCGCAAACAGCCCGGCGACGATGAACAGTTCGCGCTCGGCGACCTTGCCGATCAGCTTGAGCAGCGGTGCAAGGCCGTAGCGCCCGGCAGCGACCAGCCCGGCGATCGCCGCCAGCGCATAGATCGCGGTCAGCCATCCCGGCGTCTGCGGCCCGGTCTGCGGCGCGCGCGACATCGCCGCGATGATGGTCAGCAGCGGAACGATCGACAGGTCCTGGAACAGCAGGATCGAGAATGCACGCTCGCCGGTCGGAGTGTTCAAACGCCCCTGCGATTGCAGCAGCGGCAGCACCTGCGCGGTCGATGAAAGTGCCAGCGGAAGGCCAAGACCCAGCGCCGCGCCCCAGCTGGAACCGGTGACGGCGTAGACGAACGCCGCAAGCACGACACCGCACAACGCCACCTGCGACAGCCCCAGCCCGAAAATGTCGCGCTTGAGCTGCCAGAGCCGCGAGGGCGCGAGTTCCAGCCCGACCAGGAACAGCAGCAGCACGATGCCGATCTCGGCAAATCCGACGATCAGCTCGGGATCGGCCACCAGCTGCAGCACCTGCGGCCCGATGATGATCCCGCCGACCAGATAGCCCAGCACCGCACCCAGCCCGAGCCTGCGGAACAGCAGCACGAAGAACAGCGCTGCTGCGAGCAGCACCGTGCCCGACAGGAAGATATCGCCGCCATGCTCCATCAGCGATTTTCCATCTGGTGGGTGTCCGTTGCTGCAGGCGAATCCAGCGCCGCGACCACCGCGCGCCAGGGGAGCAGGATGGAACCATGCCGAGCGGGATAAGGCAAGGCGGTCTCCAGATGCTCGATACCCGGCCAGTCCGGCAACGCTATGCTGTCTCCGCCGAAAAACGCGGTCAGCGCGTCTCGCACCACGACCAATTCTGCGCGGTCGCGACCGATGACATGGCTCGCAAGCACCGCAGCCGAGGCCTGTCCCAGCGCGCAGGCGCGTGCATCGACCCCGAAGCGCGCGATCTTGCCGGCGGCATCCGGCTCGAGCCCGACCCGCACCACTGACCCGCAGCTTTGCGAGCGCAGTTCGGCCTGTCGTGCAAGATCCTCGCTGAGCGGCCAGTCGCAGAGCGACACCGCCAGCGCCAGGATATCGGGCGTGTAGAGCGCCTTAGCCATGACGGGTCTGGCCGTGCGGGTTATTCATCGCCCAGCAACTGCTGGTAATCGTAAAGGTCGACGAGCGCGGTGCCGCTGGCGTTGAGCAGCGGGAAGGTGCGGCTTTCGGTGATCCATTCGGGCTGCCCTTCGCCGGGCCAGATGATGTCATGAACCATGGTGATCAGCAGATAAGCGAGCGTTGCCAGGATCAGCCCCTTGAGCGCGCCGAAGCCGAAGCCCAGCACCCGGTCGATCGGGCCCAG
Source organism: Blastomonas fulva (assembly GCF_003431825.1). Classification (GTDB taxonomy): domain Bacteria; phylum Pseudomonadota; class Alphaproteobacteria; order Sphingomonadales; family Sphingomonadaceae; genus Blastomonas; species Blastomonas fulva. The sequence continues at coordinate 3,228,752 of NZ_CP020083.1, forward strand.
CACCGATTTGCGGGTGCGCGCGCGCAGGCCGTGTGCGATGAGCTTGCCCAGCAGATAGACGCCCAGATACAGCCCGACCAGCGCCAGCGCCGCAGCGCCGCTGTCGTTGCCGACCGGTTCCTTGAGCATCGCGGTCACGGGCGAGTGGAACAGCCGCAAAGCGAAGATGCCCGCCACCCACGCGATCAGCGAGACCGCCGCGTGGACAAAGCCGTTCTTGAAACCCAGAATCGCGCCGCCCGCGAGCAGCGTCAGCACGATGATATCGAATGCGGTCATGAAGCGAACCGCTAGTTTCGCCCAAGCAGTTGGTCAACGAGATTTGCCAGCCGGGCATAGGATGTCAGCCGCATTCCGCTGCTTTCGCCTGCCCCCTTTGCCGTCACGCTGGCTGGCACCAGCGCCTTTTCGAAGCCCAGCTTGGCCGCCTCGCGCAGCCTGAGGCCAGCATGCGCGACCGGGCGCAGTTCGCCCGAAAGCGAAAGCTCGCCGAACACGATCGTGCCGGCACCGATGGGATGCTCCGACAGGGCCGAGATCAGCGCAGCGGCCACGGCGAGATCGGCGGCAGGATCGGACAATCGATAGCCGCCGGCGATGTTGAGATAGACTTCCGCGGTCGAGAAGCTGAGGCCGCAGCGCGCCTCCAGCACCGCGAGCACCATGGCGAGGCGGCCCGAATCCCATCCCACGACCGCGCGGCGAGGGGTCGCACCGCTCGACAACCGCACGGTCAGCGCTTGGATCTCGACCAGCACGGGCCGGGTGCCTTCCAGCGCGGGGAACACCGATGTGCCGGGCATCTGCGCATCGCGATCGCTCAGGAACAGGCTGGAGGGGTTGCCGACCTCGGACAGCCCCTCCTCCTCCATCGCGAACACGCCGATCTCGTCGGTCGCGCCGAAGCGGTTCTTGATCGAGCGCAGGATGCGGTACTGGTGGCTGCGTTCGCCCTCGAAGCTCATCACGGTATCGACCATGTGCTCGAGCACGCGCGGGCCCGCGATGCTGCCGTCCTTCGTGACGTGGCCGACCAGGATCACCGCGCAGCCGGTGTCCTTGGCAAAACGGATCAGCTCCTGCGCCGATGCGCGTACCTGGCTGACGGTTCCCGGCGCACCCTCGATGAGGTCAGAGTGCATCGTCTGGATCGAATCGATCACCAGCATCACCGGCGTCGGCATCGCGCGCAGCGTGGTCAGGATATCGCGGACCGATGTCGCCGAGGCGAGGTCGATCGGCGCATCGGCGAGGCCCAGCCGCAGCGCGCGCAGGCGGACCTGATCGGCCGCCTCCTCGCCGCTGATATAGACGATGTGATTGCCCGCCTTGGCCATGTTGGCAGACGCCTGCAGCAGCAATGTCGATTTTCCGATACCCGGGTCGCCGCCCATCAGCACCGCCGAGCCTGCCACCAGCCCGCCACCCAGCGCTCGGTCGAACTCGGCAATTCCGGTGGGGATGCGCGGCGGCAAGGCGACCGCGCTGTCGAGCCGCGAGAGCGCGATGCGGTGTCCGCCGGTCTGCAGATCGTGGCGTGCCGAAAAGGCGGTTGGAGCCGATTGCTCGACCAGCGTGTTCCATTCGCCGCAATCGGCGCACTGGCCCTGCCAGCGGGTGGCGACGCTGCCACAGGCCTGGCAGACATAGGTTTTGCGGGGCTTTGCCATGGCTGCGGCATAGCTTGAACAAAACTGGAACGCAATTGCCGCTTTGCGCTTGCCATCGACCGTAACATAGATAGCGTTTGCACGAATATCCGCGTGCGGCCATCGCACCCAGAAAGGTCCCTGTCCCAGCCTATGCGCCAGAAGGAACTCCGCATTGCTCTGGTCTGCTATGGCGGCATCAGCCTTGCGGTGTACATGCACGGCATCACCAAGGAAATCTGGCGCGCCACCCGCGCCAGCCGCAATTTCCATGCCGGCGAGCCCCCCGCCAGCGGCAGCCAGGGGGTGTACCGCGATCTGTTCGAGACGATGGCTTCGCATGCGCAGATCCGGCTGAGGCTGCTTCCCGACATCATCTCCGGGGCGAGCGCGGGTGGGATCAACGGCGTGTTTCTGGCGCAGGCTTTGACCAGCGGCCAGTCGCTCGAACCGCTGACCCGGCTGTGGCTCGAATGCGCGGATATCGACCAGTTGCTCGATCCCGATGCACGGCCCTGGTCGAGGTTCACCAAGTTCTGGGCGCAACCTCTGGTGTGGCTGCTGTTGCGCAGACCCGGCGGCGCGCTCGATCGCAGCGTTGCACCCGAGGCGCGCAGCGAGGTGCGCACCAAGCTGTCGCGGCTGGTGCGTGCGCGCTGGTTCGCGCCGCCGTTCAGCGGCACCGGCTTTTCGGCGTTGCTGTATGATGCGTTCGAGGCGATGGCGGCGACCCCGGCAGGTCCAAGGTTGATCCCGATCGGCCAGCCGCTCGACCTGTTCGTCACCGTGACCGACTTCAAGGGACATCTCGAGCGGTTGCGACTGAACAGCCCTGCCGAGGTGGTCGAGACCGAGCACAGGCTGTCGATCGGCTTTCGTTATCTGCGCGGGCGCCACGACGCGCTGGCGGATCCTGCCGAACTGGTCTTCGCCGCGCGCGCGACGGCCAGCTTCCCGGGCGCCTTCCCGCCGTTCAACGTCGCCGAAATGGACCGGATGCTGAAGCGGCGCGAGAAGCTGTGGCCGGGCCGCGAAAACTTCCTGCGCCGTGTCTTCCCGCAGCATCACGAGGACGGACATGGTGAGAGCGCGGTGCTGATCGACGGATCGGTGCTCGCGAACGCGCCGTTTGCGCAGGCGATCGACGCGCTGAGGAACCGCCCCGCGCACCGCGAGATCGACCGGCGCTTCGTCTATATCGATCCCAAGCCCGATATCGTGCGCGGCATGGACCAAGCGCACCAGCGCGATGCGATGGGCCAGAGGCTACCCGGCTTCTTCTCGACCATCTTCGGCGCAATATCCGATATCCCGCGCGAACAGCCGATCCGCGACAATCTGGAAGGGATAGAGCGACGCACCAGCCGCGTGCTGCAGATGCGGATGATCACCGATTCCCTGCGCACCGAGGTGGAGGCCACGGTGAGCAAGCTGTTCGGCTATACCCTGTTCCTCGACAGCCCCACCCCGCGGCGGCTGACCAACTGGCGCAACAAGGCTCAGGACCGCGCCGCGCACATGGCGGGCTTTGCATATGCCTCTTATGGCCAACTCAAGCTCGCCTCGATCGTCGAGGATATCGTCGACACGCTGCGCCGCGCCTATCAGGGCCCCAAGGCGCTTTATGCCGAGCGGCTGCGCGAGGCGATCGGCGCGGAGCTTCGGCGCAGCGGGCTCGATCACCTCTCGGGCAAGGGCGGCGGTGCGAGCGAGGAGGCGATCATCTTCTTCCGCACCCAGGACCTGGGCTTCCGCATCCGCCGCTTGCGCTTTCTGGCGCGGCGGCTGGGCGAGGATATCGCGCAATCGGGTCGCACCCCGCCCGAGGCGGTGGTGGCGATGCACGACACGCTGTACACCTGCCTGTCGCATTATCTCGAGCGCGAAACGACCGACATGCTGGGCCAGGGATTTGCCGATATCGCCGCATCCGCGATCGACAACCCGGCGCTGGCGATTTCCGAACTCGCCAACCGCCGCGATCTGCGCGCTGCCGATGCCATCGTCGACGAGCAGCTCGCCAGCGCGCTGGCGACTCTCCCCAAGGTCAGCCGAAGATCGATGCTGCTCGCCTATCTGGGCTTCCCCTTCTACGATATCGCAACGCTGCCGCTGCTGCAGGGCGAAGGGCAGAACGAGTACGACCCGATCAAGGTCGATCGCATCTCCCCCGATGATGCCCAGTCGATCCGCGACGGCGGCGCGGATGCCACGCTCAAGGGCATCCAGTTCAACAGCTTTGGCGCCTTCTTCAGCCGCGCCTATCGTGAGAACGACTATCTGTGGGGACGGCTGCACGGGGCCGAGCGGCTGATCGACATCATTGCATCCGCGCTTCCGCCCGGCAGCGCCCTGCCCGATGCCGTTCTTGCAGATTTCAAGCGCCGCGCGTTTCTGGCGATCTGCGACGAGGAAGCGACACTGCTCACCACCGATCCCGGGCTGGTACCGGGCATCCGCAGCGAGATCGAAGCGCGGTTCGCTGGTTGATGCGCGCGCGGCCTGTTCCCTTTGCCGGCTGCCATCCCTAATTAGGGGCGATGAACCGTATCGTATCGCGCTGGCTGATCCTGCCGTTGCTGCTGCTGGCCCAGGCGTGCAGCGCCTTTCCCTCGATGGCCGCATGGGATGGCCCCAAAAAGGGCGCGCCCGCGCTGTGGCACGTCAAGGGGCCTGACGGAGAAGCCTGGCTGTTCGGCGGCATCCATGCGCTCCCTGCGAACATCAAATGGATCACCCCGAAGATGAAGACCGCGATGGACGCCAGCGACAGGTTGGTACTCGAAGTCGTGGGATTGGAAGATTCGGCTGAGATCACAAGGACCTTCCAGGCATTGGGCAACAGTCCCAACCAGCCGCCTCTCGCCGAGCGGCTGCCGGTCGATCTGCGCGCAGCGGGGGAAAAGCTGCGTGACAAGGGCCGGGTCAATCCCACCAAGTTCGAGACGCTGGAAAGCTGGGCCGCCGCGATCACACTGGCAGGCGCTGCCACCACCAATCTGGACATGGTGCGCGAAGCCGGGGTTGAGCGGGTGCTCGCCAAACGCTATCGCAACCGCGACAAGGCGGTGATCGGGCTGGAAACCGCCGCGCGCCAGTTCACCTATTTCGACCAGCTGCCCGAGGCCGACCAGCGCGCGATGCTGGCCAGCGTCATCGCCGATGCCGACAATGCGCCTGCAGCCTATCGCGACATGGTGACCGGATGGCTGACCGGCGATGTCGCGAGGCTTGAGCAGGCCGCCAACCGGGGCCTGCTGCAGCGCCCGCAAGTCCGCGAGCAGATCCTCGTCCGCCGCAACCGCGACTGGGCGAACCAGATCACCGACATGCTCAAGCTTGGCGCGCGACCGTTCGTCGCGGTCGGGGCTGCGCATCTGGCGGGCGAAGACAGCGTGCAGACGCTGCTGGAAGCGCGCGGCTACACCGTCACCCGGCTGCAATAGCCGCCCGACCTGCGCTAGCCGCCACGACGCTTGCTTTTCGGGCCTTGTCCCCCTATAGGCCCGCCTTCTCCGACGCCATGGTCATCCCTGGAGGCGTGGCGCGGGGATTGAACGACCACCAAAAACTCTGGAGACAGTTTATGAGCGATACGCTTACCCTGTCGGCCCAGCTGCGTGATCGGGCAGGCAAGGGAGCCTCCCGTGCACTCCGCCGCGAAGGCCGTGTACCCGCCGTTATTTACGGCGACAAGAAAGAACCGGAAGCGATTCATATCGCAGAGCGCGAGCTGAACAAGCTGCTCGGCACCGGCCATTTCATGAACTCGATCGTTGAAGTCGAAATCGACGGCAAGGCGGTTGTCACGCTTCCCAAGGACGTGGCTTTCCACCCCGTGTCGGATCGTCCGCTTCACGTCGATTTCCTGCGTATCGCCAAGGGCTCGACCGTCGAGGTCTCGGTCCCTGTCGTTTTCGTCAACGAAGAAGCTTCGCCCGGTCTGAAGCGTGGCGGCGTTCTCAACGTCGTGCGTCACGAGCTGGAACTGGTCTGCGACGCAACCAAGATCCCCGATGAGATCGAAGTCGACGTGACCGGAACCGAAATCGGCGATTCGATCCACATCTCGGCCGTGACCCTGCCCAAGGGCAGCGAATCGGCGATCACCGATCGCGACTTCACCATCGCCACGATCGTTGCTCCCTCGGCTCTCAAGTCGAGCGACGGCGAAGCTGCCGACGAAGCTGGCGAGTAATTCTTCTTGCTGGCCCTCTCCCCCTCGTGGGAGAGGGTTGGGAGAGGGGAGTGTGGGGAGGGTGGCGCATAGGCCCCTCTCCCCGACCCTCTCCCCTTAAGGGAAGAGAGAGTTTCTCAGCATGCAAATCTGGGTCGGCCTTGGCAATCCCGGCGCGGAATATGCGATGCACCGGCACAATGTCGGCTTCATGGCGCTCGATACCGTTGCCGATGTCCACGGCTTCGAGCCCCCCAAGCGCCGCTTCCAGGGCTGGGCCATGGAAGGCAGGCTGGGCAGCGAAAAGCTGCTGCTGCTCAAGCCCGCAACCTTCATGAACAAGTCCGGCCAGGCTGTGGGAGAGGCGATGCGCTTCTTCAAGCTCGAGCCTGAAGCCGTCACCGTCTTCCACGACGAGCTCGACCTCGCGCCGTTCAAGGTGAAGGTCAAGCGCGGCGGCGGCACCGCGGGGCATAACGGCCTGCGCTCGACCGAACAGCATATCGGCCCGGAATTCCGCCGCGTGCGCATCGGCATCGGCCACCCGGGCAACAAGGACCGGGTCACCGGCCATGTGCTGGGCAACTATCACAAGACCGAACTCGACGACCTCACCGACATGCTGGGCGCCATCGCCGCCGAAGCTGCATGGCTGGCGAAGGACGACGACGCGCGATTCATGAACGACGTGGCGCTGCGGCTGCAGGAATGACCGCGATGGCGAATCGTCGCTCGAACAACTCCGGCACCTGGCTGCTGCTCGCCTATGCCATCGCATCGCTTGTCGCCGTGCTCAGCGGTGCAGCAACGATGGTCTTGACTGGAATACCGGCCATCCGCTGGTCGCTGACGCTTGCAGCCTGGGGTGTCGGCGCGCTGCTGGCGTATGGTATCGTCAAGGCAAGACCGCGCGGCATGGCATGGCCGGTGATTGCCATCGGCGGCGCGGTGACGGTCGCTGCGACCCTTGCGGGGCCCGATCAGCTGGGTGTGCATCGCTGGCTCGCCATCGGGCCGGTGTTCGTCAATGCCGCAGCCGTGGCTCTGCCCGCAGTGATCGTCGCGCTCGCGCGGATGGGACAGAGCGCCCGGCTGGCCCAGGCGGTCGCCCTGGGTGTCGCGGCCATTCTGGCGCTTCAGCCCGATGCGTCACAGGCCTGGGGATTTGCCTTCGCTTGCCTCGCCTGGTTGCTGCCTGATCGCGCGCCCAGCATAGCGGTTCAGGCCGTGGTCCTGACTGCGCTTGCTATCATCGCGACCTTGAGCCCCGATCCGCTGATGCCAGTACTCGAGGTCGAGCAGATCGTGTCGTTGGCGCTGTCCGTGCACCCGGCGCTCGCGGCACTGGCCGTTGCTGCGCTGGCGACGCTGCCCTTGATCATCTGGAGGCTTGGCTCGGGTGGTCGTGCGTCCCGCGCGCTTGCGCTTTATGGTGCAGCAATCAGCATCGCCCCTGCATTTGGCTGGTTCCCCGTGCCATTGGTGGGCGCCGGCATGAGCTTTCCGCTCGGTTTGTGGATTGGCGTTGCACTGTTGGCGCAAGGCGGCGGGAGCGTTTCTCCCGGGCCAGACGGGTTGTTCAGGGACCGTGACGCGTAACTGTCATCTAGTGCGCGCCAATCCGTCATCGATCTGCCATCATGATCGCTTGAGAAACAGGCATCACCGCCGAGCGCCGGGACAGCACGGGGTTGATCGCGGCAGCATCTGACTGATTCTCGGGGGAATTGCCTTGTCACACCTGACCGACGCCGCGCGCGCGCCTTATCGCACCGACACCCTTGATTTCGATCCATCGAACAGCCTGGAAGCGATCGTCGCTGCCAATCCCTCGCGCCGCCGGATCCTCACCAACGGCCTGATGGGTCTTGTGCTCGCACCGATGGTGGCCAATTGCGGCGGCGACAATGGCGCTGCGGGGAACCCGGTAACGCTGCCGCCCACCGCCGGTCCGGCGCCGACGCCTGCTCCCACCCCTGCCCCGGCCCCCAGCTTCTCGATCAGCTTCAATTCGGTGCCTGCCAACCAGAACGACCGGGTGACCGTCCCCACCGGCTATGAGGTTAACGTCCTGCTCAAGGCCGGTGATCTGATCGTGCCCGGAGGGGCGGCCTTCAACGGATCCTTCCCGACACCGGGCCAGGCGGAAAACTGGGCAGGCGGCAACCATGACGGCATGGAGCTGTTCGCAATTCCCAGTGTCGATCCCAACACCGCAGGCTTGCTCGCGGTGAACTTCGAATATCCTGATTTCAACATCCTAATGAGCGATGCCGAAGCTACCGCGGTCCAGGCGAATCCGGCAGCGGCCACAGCCACGCAGCGCCAGCTCGCGCTATCAGCGGTCGGCGTGGGTGTGGTGGAAATCCAGCGCGGAGCAGACGGCAAATGGTCCGTGGTGGCCAATTCGCGGTTCAACAAGCGCTACAGTGGCAATTCCAACTATCGCGCGGGCGGTCCTGCTGCCGGTCTGCTCAGCACCAATATCAAGGGAACGCTGAACAACTGCGCCAGTGGTCGGACCCCGTGGAACACCTACCTCACCTGCGAGGAAACCACCGACAACTACATCGACCCCAGCCAGCCTGCGGAAAATTATGGTTGGGTGGTCGAGATCGACCCGTTCCTGGAGCTTGCGCCGCCGACCAAGCGCACCGCAATGGGCCGATTCGACCACGAGAACACCGCGTTCATGGCCAACGCCGATCGCCGCGTCGCCTTCTACATGGGCGATGATGCGACGCCGGGCTGCATCTACAAGTTCGTCTGCGATCGGGCGTTCAGCGCGACCAGCCGCGCAGCGAACATCGATATGCTCGATGTCGGTCAGCTCTTTGTCGCGCGATTCAATGCAGACGGCACCGGCGAATGGCGCCTGCTCCAGCAGGGCCAGAATGGCCTCGTTGTCGGCGCGCGTGATCCGGGCAACATCAGCCAGAGCACGACCCCGCCCACGCCCACCGTCGTCGATTTCCGTAACCAGGCCGATGTCCTGATCAACACAAAGTCGGCGGCGCGTGTTGCCGGTGGAACGGTGATGGATCGACCCGAATGGATCACCGTCGCCCCCGACAACACCGCCATTTTCGTTGCGCTGACAAACAACTCGGGTCGCCGGGTCACCGATGCCACCAATCCGCGCGTCACCAACCGCCACGGGCACATTCTGAAGATGCGCGAATCGGGCGACTCGCCGCTGGCTGGGTCGTTCACCTGGGAGCTGTTCCTGCTCGCAGGGGATCCCGCGCTGGCCTCTGGCGGCGCGAACCTCACCGGCAACATCAACGGCGACACCTTCTCCAGCCCAGATGGCATCCGCATCGACCCGCAGGGTCGCATGTGGGTGCAGACCGATCACTCGGTCCCGGGGACGTCGGGGGTCACGGGCGTGACCATCGACCAGGCCTTCGGTCATAACGCGATGTTCCATGTCGATCAGAAAACGAAACAGTCGAAACGGTTCCTGGTTGGGCCGCTCGGCTGCGAAATCACCGGGATTGCCTATACGCCCGGCCTCACCGACTTCTTCATCAACATCCAGCACCCTACCGGTAACTGGCCGGTCAATGGTGAAAAGCCGCGGTCCTCGACCATTGTTGTGACGCGCACGGACAAGCAGCCCGTGGGCAATTGAAGCATGCAGATCCCGTCGCCGGCATCGTTCGGCGGCGGGATCGCGGCGCTAACGCGTCGTCCTGCCAAATCGCGATTCAAGCCAGCCTACCGCAAAACCCAGTATGGCTGGAGCATCGACCAGCAAGGCGGCCGCGGCACCGATTTGTCCCTGCCATCCGCCGCCCGCAGCGACAAAGTCGCGGACAACTTCCTCGAAATAGTCGTCATCGAGCCCATCCACCACGGGATTTCCGGTGTCGAACTCCTCGACTCTGCGCCAGATCGTCCCGCCATCGGGATTGGCAAAGGGCACATCCCAGCGCACAATTCGCTTGCCCGGAATGCTGGCCAGATGCTCGGCATGGTGGAGCAGCGTCATTGTCTCCCAGGGCGCGCCGATCATCATCACCTTGCCGCGCGCTTCGACTAGCCTGGCAAGCGGGGTGCCGGAGCCATAGCCATAATCGATCGGGTGCGGATCGATCAGCCAGCGCGCCTTCGCCCCCAGCGCGGTCATCGACGGGCCGGGACTGGCGCTACGAAGCGCGCCGGGCGTGGTGCGCAGGAATTCTGGAAATGCGCCATTGTCGCGGATCGCGCGCGAGCGCGCCGGATCGAACGGCAGCACATGCGCGCGCCATTGCGGCAGGATATGCCCTTCCTCGTCGCACGCCCATTCAGGGGCGCCCTCCCAGTCGGCATAGGCCATCACCGTCCCGGCATCGCCGACCACCTGCCGAAGCGCGGCGATCAGCGTGTCCGGCCCGCCGATCATCGGACCGATGCTGCGCAGCCCGGCATGGACCATGACGATATCGCCCGGCGCAAGGCCAGAGGCCGACAGATCGGCGACAAGATGACCGAGGGTGACCGGAGGCGCCATGCAGGCATATCTATTGCGGTCTATGCCAATGACAAGCCACCAGTGCGCAGGCCCGGCCGTCAGGCTGGAGTTGATTGTCCGATGGCGCTAAGGGCGCAGCCATGGCAAAGACGAAGGAACTTCCATGATCTCTGCACCCCCCTATCTTGATGTCAGCGCGGAGGCGGGGCGGGATTTCATGATGCGCGCGCTCACCGGCCCGGTCGTGATGCTCAACCTGTTACGGTTCCGCGCAGAGGCGGACTATTCGGCGACACCGGAGCTTGCACCGGATGCGCCGATCAGCGGACGCGACGCCTTCATGCGCTATTTCGAGCACACGCTGCCCTTCCTGCAGGCGAGTGGCGGGTCGGTCGAGTATCTGGGCGATGGCGGAGCGTGGCTAATCGGGCCGGCAGGGGAACGCTGGGACGCGGTCATGCTGATCCGTCAGGCCAGCGTGGAAGCCTTTATTGCGTGGAACGGAGATGCCGCCTATCTGGCCGGAATTGGCCACCGTACGGCGGCGCTGGAAGATTCGAGATTGCTGCCCACCACGGCACACACATTCGGCAAGGACTGATCAATGGGTTTCAAATGCGGTATTGTCGGGCTGCCGAATGTCGGCAAGTCCACCCTGTTCAACGCGCTCACCGAGACGCAGGCAGCGCAGGCGGCGAATTATCCGTTCTGCACGATCGAGCCCAACGTCGGCAACGTCGCGGTGCCCGATCCCCGGCTCGACAAGCTCGCGGCGATCGCGGGAAGCCAGAAGATCATCCCCACCCAGCTCGCCTTTGTCGACATCGCTGGCCTGGTGCGCGGCGCATCGAAGGGCGAAGGCCTGGGCAACCAGTTCCTCGGCAACATCCGCGAGGTCGATGCCATCGTCCATGTGCTGCGCTGCTTCGAGGATGACGACATCCAGCATGTCGAAAACAAGGTCGATCCGATTTCGGACGCTGAAACCGTCGAGACCGAATTGCTGCTCGCCGATCTGGAAAGCCTCGAAAAGCGCGTTCCCGGGCTCGTCAAGCGCGGACAGCAGGGCGACAAGGAATCGAAGATCGGCGCGTCGGTGCTCGGCAAGGCGCTCGAGCTGCTGCGCGAGGGCAAGCCTGCGCGGCTGACCGAGCCTGCCGACGAGGAAGAAGCACGCGTGCTCGCACAGGCGCAGCTACTGACCTCCAAGCCGGTGCTCTATGTCTGCAATGTCGATGAAGGCAGCGCCGCCGAGGGCAATGCGTTCAGCGCGCGGGTGTTCGAAAAGGCCAAGGCCGAGGGCGCCGAAGCCGTGGTGGTCTCTGCCGCGATCGAGGCCGAGCTGATCACCATGGACATGGAAGGCCGGATGGAATTCCTCGCCGACCTCGGGCTCGAGGAGACCGGCCTCGCGCGCGTAATCCGCGCCGGATACGACCTTCTCCACCTGATCACCTTCTTCACCGTTGGCCCGAAGGAAGCGCGCGCCTGGACGGTTGAGGTTGGCTCCAAGGGTCCTCAGGCCGCAGGCGAAATCCACAGCGATTTCGAACGCGGCTTCATCCGCGCCGAGACTATTGCCTATGACGATTACATCGCGTTGAATGGCGAGGCCGGAGCGCGCGATGCGGGCAAATTGCGGCAGGAAGGCAAGGAATATGTCGTGCAGGATGGCGACGTGCTGCACTTCAAGTTCAACGTCTGACAAACCGGGCCTGCCGCTGCTTGGCAGGCTGTCATCGAACTGCCAGACTTGACGCCTAAGGGGGACCGTTCGTCGCTCCTTGCCATGAAGGACATCGCCTGATGCTTTCCCGCCGCTTGTTCATCGCCGCCGCTCCGCTCACCCTGATCGGCGCGCCGGGCCTGTTGCGCGCGCAAAGCGTGTTCCGAACCTTTCCGTTCGCGCTGGGCATCGCCTCGGGCGACCCGTCGCCCGATGGCTTCGTGATCTGGACCCGGCTCGCGCCCGATCCGCTCGAGCTGCACGGCGGAATGGCGATGACCCCGATGCCGGTCAAATGGGAGGTCGCCAGCGACGATCGTTTCACGACCATCGTGGCGGGCGGCGAGGTGATTGCGCGGCCCGAAATGGCGCATTCGGTGCATGTCGAGGTGGCGGGCCTGCAGCCGAACCGCCCCTATTGGTACCGCTTTACCGCGGGCGGCGAGCGCAGCTTCATGGGCCGCGCGCGCACTCTGCCGATGGCCGGCGCCGCGATGGACAAGCTCAAGTTCGGTGTGGTCGGATGCCAGAACTACGAGGACGGATATTTCGGTGCGTACAATTATCTGGCGCGCGAAGAGCTCGATTTCGTGTTTCATTATGGCGACTATATCTACGAGTATCGCGGCAGCCCAACGCGGGCGAACTATTTCGGTGGCGGGCTGCAGGTGCCAGTGCGCCAGCATGCGGGCCAGGCGCTGTACGACATTGCCGATTATCGTCAGCGCTATGCGCAGTACAAGACCGACACCGATCTGCAGCGCGCGCACGCCGCGCACAGCTTCTTCCCCACATTCGACGATCACGAGATCGAGAACAACTGGGTCGCAGGGATCAGCGGTGGCGATGATCCGGCCCCGGCAGAGGCGTTCGAGCTTCGCCGCGCCGCAGCGTTGCAGGCGTGGTACGAGCATATGCCGGTTCGCAAGGTCAACATGCCGCGCTTCGGTGGCGGACAGTTCCATCGCACCGCACGTTTCGGCAATCTGGCGGAAATCCAGCTGCTCGACACCCGCTCCTATCGCAGCGACCAGGCGTGCGACGATGGCTTCAAGCCGCTGTGCGAGGGCGTCAACGACAAGACTGCGCAGGTGCTGGGCGCCGAGCAAGAGGCCTGGCTAGCCAAGAACCTGTCGGGCAGCCAGGCGCGCTGGAACTGCCTCGGCCAGCAGATCATGATGATGAGCCTCGACAGGCGGCGCGCCGCCAACGAGGACACCCGCATCGCCAACATGGACAGCTGGGCCGCTTACGAGGTCCCGCGCCAGCGGATGCTCTCGCGCATGGCGGGCCTTGGCAATGTCGTCGTGCTCACCGGCGACGAGCACCAGAATTTCGTCGGCGATCTGGTCCATCGTGACAAGGTGGTGGGCACCGAAATCGTCGCGACCTCGATCAGCAGCGGCGGCGACGGAGCGGACCTGCGCTATGGCAGCGAGCAGATGATGAAGAACAATCCGGAACTCAAGTTCCTCAACGACCAGCGTGGCTATGTCGTGTGCGAGGTCACCCCCGATGCGTGGCTCAGCCACTTCCAGGTGGTCGACAAGGTTTCGGTCCGCGCCAACACCATGAAGCGCCGTGCCACTGCGGAGATTGCACATGGCGTTCCGGGCGCGCGGATGACGGGTCTGTCGGCATGATCGCCAGGCTGCTGGGCGCGGCGTTGCTGTGCGTACTGGCGCTGTTGCATCCCGCAGTTGCGCAGGACGCCAGCCCGCCGGTCACCATCCTGATCTCCATCGACGGGATGCGCCCCGATTATCTCGATCGCGGCCTGACCCCCAACCTCACCGCGCTGAAGGCAAAGGGCGTTGCCGCTGCGATGCGCCCCAGCTTCCCCAGCAAGACCTTCCCCAACCACTACACCATCGTCACCGGCAAGCGCCCCGACCGCAACGGCATCGTCGGCAATTCGATGATCGACCCAATGCGGCCGGGGCAGATGTTCAGCATGGGCGATGCCAGACAGGCGCTCGACCCGTTCTGGTGGATCGAGGCCGAGCCGGTGTGGGTCACCGCCGAAAAGGCGGGTCTGCGCACCGCGACCATGTTCTGGCCGGGCAGCGAAGTCGCGCACAACGACGTTCGCCCGCGCGACTGGATGCGCTTTGACCAGGCGATCAGCAACGAGCAGCGGGTTAATACCGTGCTCGACTGGATGCGCCGTCCGGCGAATATCCGCCCGCGGCTGGTGACGATGTACTTCGACACTGTCGATACCGCAGGCCATCGCTTCGGCCCGGACCGTTCGCCCGAGCTCGATGCCGCGATCTCCGAGGTCGATTCGCGCATCGGCGAACTCGTCCGCGGGATCGAAGCGATGGGCGTGGCGGCGAACTTCATCATCACCGCAGATCATGGCATGGCGCAGACCGCCGAGGATCGCGTCATCCAGCTCGACGATATCCTGCCGCGCGACACCTATATCGCGGTCGAAACAGGACCCTATGCGGCGATCGAACCCGCAGCCGGCACCGACTCCAGAGTCTTTGACGCTCTGCTGCAGAAGCGCGAACATATCATTTGCTACCGCAAGGAGGAGCTGCCCAGCCACCTGCATTACGGCAAGAACCCGCGCGTCGCGGCAATCATCTGCATCGCCTCCAACGGCTGGACGATCCTGGCGGGCCCGCCGCGGCATCCGGTGACCGGTGGCGCGCATGGCTATGATCCGACCAATTCGGACATGCACGCATTGTTCATGGCATTCGGCTCTTCGATCCGCCCCACCGCCAGCCTGCCGCTGTTCGACAATGTCGATGTCTACCCGTTGATCGCGCGGCTGATCGGCTTTGAACCACTGCCCTCGGATGGCGATGCGAAGACGCTCTCGGGCATCGTCACCCGATAATTCGCTTGCAGTTTGAAGGTTGCCAAACGAAACTGATGCCCATGATATACTATGAAGATCTCGAAATCGGCGTCACGCAAAGCTTTGGCCGTTATGACGTCATCCGCGAGGAGGTGATCGAATTTGCCTCCAAATACGATCCCCAGGAGTTTCACCTGAGCGACGAGGCCGCGGCCAAGACCCATTTCGGTCGGCTGTCGGCGAGCGGATGGCACACCTGTGCGATGACGATGGCGATGCTGGTCGCGAACCTCAAGGAGCACAAGCAGGCGGGGCTGGGCTCGCCCGGAATGGATGATCTGCGCTGGGTGAAGCCGGTCTATCCCGGCGACACGCTGCGCTGCGAAACCTGCGTGATCGAAAAGCGCCGCTCCAAGAAGCGCCCAGACATGGGGCTGTTCAAGTCGGACCTCACCGTGTTCAACCAGAACGACGAGCCGGTGATGACGATGCGCAGCAACGGGTTGATCAAGGTCCGCAATCCCGACGCGCCGATCGAGGACTGACGCCGATGGAGCCTCAGTTGCAGGCCCAGTAACCGTCCTGATAGGTGAATGCCGGGCCATCGGTATCGCTGACCTGCATGCTGGCGGCGCTGCCCGCAGAATCCTTGCCCGATGCCGAGACCATCAGTATCACGCCCTGCGCTGCGAAGCTGCCCCCGGTTGCCGCCACTGCACCCGAAGGCGCGACGTCGATCTGCCTGCCCGCGACCGAGATGATGCCCTTGCCGCCGGTCTTGCTCGCCACCATCACGGGAAGCGCGCCCTTTGCGGGGCTGAACTTGCACGCAGCGCTGTCCATCCCCGCCGCGCTGATCGCACTCGACAGCAAAGGCTCGAGCTTCGATCCCTCGGCATCGACCGCCTGAAGCCCGGATTGCGGAGCAGCAGGACCGGTCACCACAGGCGCTGGAACATGCGAGGCTCCGTCTGCTCCATCAAGCGTCACCAGCGTATCGTCGGCAGGCTTTTCGCTGCTGCACGCGGCGAGCAGGGCAAGCGGGAACAGGAAGGCGAGGCGCATGGGGAGGCTCCGGGTACGAGGATGATGGCGCGCCTATAGCGTGACAGCTAGCGAGACGAAACCTTCATGGTTTTCCCCTACCGATTGCGGGAGGGGAGAGAGTGATGCCATCACTTACGCCCGAACAGCCTCTCGATGTCGCCATGCGCCAGCTTCACCCAGGTCGGCCGCCCGTGGTTGCACTGGCCGGAATGCGGCGTGATCTCCATCTCGCGCAGCAGCGCGTTCATCTCCGCGACCGACAGCACGCGGCCTGCCCGCACCGATCCGTGACACGCCATGGTCGAGGCGACCAGGTCGAGCCGTTCCTTGAGCGACAAGGCGGCATCGAACGCGCCCAGCTCGTCGGCGATGTCCTGCACCAGCGCGTGCACGTCCCCACCGCCCAGCATCGCGGGGGTGGCGCGCACCAGCACTGCTGCCGGGCCGAAACGCTCGACCTCAAGCCCGAAATCGGCAAGCTCGGCAGCGCGCTCCTCGATCCGGTCGCAGGCCGTCTCGTCGAGTTCGACCACCTCGGGGATCAGCAGCGCCTGCGCCGCAACGTGCCCGCCATCGGCCGCCTTGCGCATCCGCTCGAGCACCAGCCGTTCGTGCGCCGCGTGCTGATCGACGATCACCAACCCGTCCTCGGCCTCGGCGACGATATAGGTCTTGGCGATCTGCCCGCGCGCGATGCCCAAAGGATAGCGCTCGGCCATCGGCACCGGTGAATAGGACGGCTCGGCACGACCCATCGGCGCTGCGGCGATATAGGGCTGGCTGCGCTCTGCGACCCCTGCGGCGGCGAGCCATGCGGGCTCGTGCGAGGGGGCTGTCGCGATGGGCGCGGGGCTGAACATGTCGCGTTCCGGCAGCGGCGCGGGTGCGGCAGGCTCGCTCTGCCAGCGCGCAAGCGCGCCTTGTGCCGGACGCTGCACCGCACGGAACCCGCCCTGATCGAGCGCGCGCCTCAATCCTGAAACGATCATCCCGCGCACCATCGCGGAATCGCGAAAGCGCACCTCGGTCTTGGCGGGGTGCACGTTGACGTCGACATCCTGCGGGGCAACGTCGAGGAACAGCGCCACCACCGGGTGCCGGTCGCGCGCCAGCATCTCGGCATAGGCCGCGCGAACCGCGCCCACCAGCAACCGGTCGCGCACAGGCCGGGCATTGACGAACAGGAACTGGTGATCGGCAACACCCCGGTTATAGGTCGGAAGCCCGGCCACTCCGGTGAGCCTCAGCCCTTCGCGCTCGAAATCGAGCAGCACCGCGTTATCGGCCAGGCCGCGCGCAGTGAGCGCCGCGATCCGCGTCAGCCTCGCTTCGCCCGCCTGCACCGAGAACACCCGCCGTCCATCCGACTCGAGGCTGAACGCGATGTCGGGCCTGGCCATCGCCAGCCGTTTGACGACATCGCTGCACGCGGCATATTCACTGCGCGCCGAACGTAAAAACTTGCGACGCGCCGGCACCCTGGCAAACAGACTGTCCATCCGGATCCGGGTGCCCGGCGGCAGCGATGCGGGGCCATCCTCGACGACATCGCCGTGATCGACCACGCGCCGCCAGCCATCGCCATCGGCGGTCCGGCTGGCGATTGACAGCCGCGCGACACTGGCGATGCTGGGCAGCGCCTCGCCGCGGAAACCCAGCGTTGCCACCAGTTCTATCGCATCGTCGGGCAGTTTTGAGGTCGCATGCCGCTCGAGCGCCAGGGCAATATCGTCAGGCGACATTCCGCAGCCATTGTCGATGACCTCGATAGAACCGAGCCCGCCGTCCTCCAGCGCGATCGCGATCCGGTCCGCGCCTGCGTCGATCGCGTTTTCAACCAGCTCCTTCAACGCACTGGCTGGTCTTTCCACCACTTCGCCTGCTGCGATCCGGTTTATCAGCGCGTTTGGAAGCCTTCGTATTGACATGGTCCCGGTCCTAGCCCAAGCGCGGCTTGGACGCGACTCCCGAGTTTCCCGCATATCCACGCTTGGTCTGGCCGGGCTCTCGGGTTAGCCTCCGCCCTGGGAAAATTGCGCATTCTTCTGGCTCGATCGCCGCTTTCACCTCTTTAGAATTTGGAAAGTCTGCATGTCGTTCATCTCCAAACTTTTCCGGTTCGGTTCGCACAACATGGCGATCGATCTGGGCACCGCGAACACGCTTGTCTATGTGCAGGATCAGGGCATCGTCCTGAATGAGCCCTCGGTGGTCGCCCTGGAGACGATCAACGGCATCAAGCGGGTCAAGGCCGTGGGCGTGGATGCCAAGATGATGATGGGCAAGACCCCGGATTCGATCGAGGCGATCCGCCCGCTGCGTGACGGTGTCATCGCCGACATCGAAGTCGCCGAGCACATGATCAAGTATTTCATCCAGAAGGTGCACGGCAAGCGGAGCATGTTCTCTTATCCCGAAATCGTGATCTGCGTCCCCTCGGGGTCCACCTCGGTCGAGCGCCGCGCGATCCGCGATGCGGCATCGAATGCCGGTGCCAGCCAGGTGATGCTGATCGTCGAACCGATGGCCGCTGCGATCGGTGCCGACATGCCGGTGACCGAACCGATCGGTTCGATGGTCGTCGATATCGGCGGCGGCACCATCGAAGTTGCCGTGCTCAGCTTGCGCGGTCTCGCCTACACCACCTCGGTCCGCACCGGCGGCGACAAGATGGACGAAGCGATCGTCTCCTATGTCCGTCGGCACCACAATCTGCTGATCGGTGAAACCACTGCCGAGCGGATCAAGAAGGACTTCGGTGTCGCCGTCGCGCCTGCTGACGGCATCGGCCACACCATCCAGATCAAGGGCCGCGATCTCGTCAACGGCATCCCCAAGGAAATCTCGATCAACCAGGGCCAGATCGCCGAAGCGCTGTCCGAACCGATCAGCACCATCGTCGAAGGCGTCCGCATCGCGCTGGAAAACACCGCGCCCGAACTCGCCGCCGACATCGTCGATCAGGGCATCGTGCTCACCGGCGGCGGCGCGCTGATCCAGGGACTGGACGCACATCTTCGCGAAGAGACCGGCCTGCCGGTTTCGGTGGCGGAGGATCCGCTGACCTGCGTTGCCATCGGCACCGGGCGCGCCATGGAAGATCCGATCTTCCGGGGCGTGCTGATGACCGCCTAAGGACATCACAGCATGGCGCCGCCCCGCAAACGGCGCCCCGGGTTCTCCCGCAAGGCGCAGCTGCAAATCTTCACCGGCTATCTGCTGGCTTTCACCGGTGCGTTTGCCGGGTTGCTGCTGCTCGCTTTGTCCTATTTCGATCCCGCAGCGTTTTCAGCCGTGCGCAGCATGGCCGCGGAAGTGACCGCGCCCCCCGCGCGGCTGCTCACGGGGGTGCGCGTGAGCACGCAGACCGGCTGGCGCGAGGTTGCGGCCTATTTCGAAGCGGGTTCGAAAAACGCCAGATTGCAGCGCGAGGTCGAGCGCAACCGCGTCCGCCTGATCGAGGCGCGCGCGCTCAAACAGGAAAACCGGGAACTGCGCCGTCTGCTGGGACTGATCAAGCAGGAAGGCCGCCCGGTCGCCACCGCGCGCCTGATCAACTCCAGCGCATCGAGCAGCCGCCGGTTCGCCACGCTCGACGTCGGCTCGCGCCAGGGCGTGCAGCGCAGCCAGCCGGTGCGCGGACAGCGCGGCCTGATCGGACGGGTGCTCGAAACCGGACCCAACACCTCGCGGGTGCTGCTGCTCAGCGATCCGGAGAACGTGGTTCCCGTGCGCCGCGCGCGTGACGGTGTCGTCGCCTTTTCGCAAGGCCGCGGCGACGGCCGGGTGGATATCAAGCTCATCGACATCGGCATCAACCCGTTCAAGGTCGGCGATGTAATGGTGACATCAGGCAATGGCGGCATCTATCCGCCAAATGTCCCGGTCGCGATCATTGAGAAGCTGACCAGCGATGGCGCCATCGGCAAGCTGCTCGCCAATCCGGCGGGGACCGATTTCGTCATCGTTCAGGAGATGTACGAGCCCGAGCTGGTCAATCCTGAAACCGGCAGCCTGCCACCTGTATCGGCCGCGCCCGCGAGCACCGCGCCCGCCCGACGTCCGCAGCAAGGCCAGCAGCAGGGCCGGCCGGCCTCGACCCCTGCCCCCGCCAATCCGCAAGCGTCGCCCGAACAGGCACCTGCGGCCGCGGCGACCGGCACGCCGCAGCCATGAAGGCTCCGTATCGCGCCCGGCTGAACCGCGAGGCATCTCCGTTGCGCAAGGCCGCCGTGCCGATCGCCTCGGTGCTGATCGGATCGATGACCCCGCTGCTGCCGCTCGTCGCCTCCGCGCCCGTTCTGCCGCCGTTCGGCCTGATGGTGCTGATATCGTGGCAGATCCTGCGTCCGGGGCTGTGGCCGGTCTGGGCAGGGATGCCCTTTGGCGTGTTCGACGACATCATCGGCGGGCAGCCGGTGGGCAGTGCGGTGCTTTTGTGGTCGATCATCCTTATCGGGATCGACCTGATCGACCAGCGCTATATCTGGCGCAATTACTGGCAGGACTGGTTCATCGCTGCGGTCTCGATTATACTCGTGCTGGCAGGAGGCCTTGCCATCAACAATCTTCTCGTCAGCGATGTCCGCCTTTCGGTGCTGTTTCCCCAGATGATCCTGGCCATCTTCACGTTTCCGTTGGTGCTGCGTCTGGTGGCGCGGCTCGACCATGTCCGCCTGAAGCGGTGAAGGCTGCGCAGCCATGAAGCGGCCGGGCAAGTTGATCACCCGAAATTCGCTGAACATGACGTTCAACCGCCGCACGGCGCTGATCGGTGGTGCCCAGGGGCTGGTCGGCGCGATCCTCGCCGCGCGGATGGGCTATATCTCGGTGGTCGAGAACGAGCGCTATAAGATGCTGTCGGAGAGCAACCGAGTCAACCTGACGCTGATTCCGCCCCGGCGCGGCTGGATCATCGACCGCCACGGCAAGCCGCTCGCCAACAACAAGGCCGATTTCCGCGTCGACCTGATCCCGCAGCGGGTGCGCGATGTCGAGGCCACGATCGGCCAGCTGCGCGACATCCTCAACATGCCGCCCGACAAGGTCGAGGATCTGCGTGCAGCGATGAAGGATGCCCGCGGCCTGCAGCCGGTTCCGGTGGCATCGGGGCTGACCTATGAGGATTTCGCAGCGCTTTCGGTCCGGCTGCCCGATCTGCCCGGCGTTGCGCCGCAGCGCGGCTTTTCGCGGCAATACCCCACCGGGGCGGCGGTCGGCCACCTGCTGGGCTATGTCGGCATCGTCAATGCCGAGGAGTATGAGAAAAACAAGAACCCGCTGCTGATCACGCCGGGGTTCAAGATCGGCAAGGACGGGCTTGAACAGTTCTTCGAACCGCAGCTCCAGGGCAAGCCCGGCGCCCGCAAGGTCGAGGTCACCGCGCGCGGCAAGATCGTGCGCGAACTGGGCGTGCAGGAAGATGTGCCCGGAAAGCCGCTCCAGCTGACCATCGATGGCGGGCTGCAGGACTATGTCGCGCGCCGCATGGGGCGGGAATCGGGCGCGGCGGTGGTGATCGACTGCCAGACCGGGGGCATCCTCGCCTTCTCGTCGATGCCGTGCTTCGATCCCAACAGTTTCTCGGACGGAATCGGGCGGCTGGAATATGCGATGCTGTCGCAGGATGAGCGTGTGCCGCTGCTCAACAAGGCGACCCGGGGCCTCTATCCGCCGGGATCGACGCTCAAGCCGATGGCCGCGATCGCGGCACTGCAGAACGGCGTCGATCCGGACGAGACGATCAACTGCCCCGGCGGCTACCGGCTGGGCAACCGTTTCTACCAGTGCCTCGGCCGCCACGGGCCGGTCAACATGACCCGCGCCATCGAGAAGAGCTGCAACACCTATTTCTATGCCCAGGCGCACAAGCTCGGCTATGACAAGATCGCCGTAGTGGCGCGCGAACTGGGGCTGGGCGAGGATTTCGATCTGGCCGGCGCCAACCAGCGTTATGGCACCATCCCCGACAGCGAATGGAAGCTGCGCAAGTACAAGCAGGCCTGGACCGCATCGGATTCGCTCAACGCGGTGATCGGCCAGGGCTATGTTATCGTCAATCCGCTGCAACTGGCGGTGATGACCGCGCGGATCGCGTCTGGCCGCAAGCTCTATCCGCACTTTATCCCCAACAACAAGGTCGCCCCCACCCTGCCCTATCCGCCCGAGCATCTCGCCATCGCGCAGCTCGGCATGGCGCAGGTGGTCAGCCAGGGCACCGCCGCGCGCAGCAAGCTGCCGCTGGATGGCATCGCGATGGCAGGCAAGACCGGCACCGCGCAGGTGCGCGGTTTTGGCTCGGGCAGCCGCGGTGGTGCCGGCGTGCCCTGGAAGTATCGCGACCATGGCCTGTTCGTGTGCTTTGCTCCGGTCGAGCAACCGCTTTACGCCGCTGCCGTGGTGATCGAGCACGGGCTGGGTGGATCACGCGCCGCAGCACCGGTGGCGAAGGATTTCATGACCTATATGTTCGATCCGCAAAAGGCGATGGACAGCCTGCTCGCGCTCGAGGCGGGCTGGGGCGGCAACATCGCCGAGCGGATGGCATCCGAATTCGCCGGCTTCCGCGCCCGCAGCGAGGGCCGTGCGCCCGAGACCGCTGCTGAAGAATCTGCCGACTGACATGCTGAGCTTTGTCCCCCGCCAGGTGGCCGAGATGCCATGGCAGATCATCTGCATCACCATCGCCATCGCGAGCTTCGGCGTGATCGTGCTGTATTCCGCCGCGGGTGGCAGCGTGAGCCCCTGGGCGGGCACGCATGCGTTGCGGTTTACTGTGTTCCTGACAATGGCGCTGGTCATCCGGATGTTCAGCGAGAACTTCATCAAGCTGTGGACCTATCCCGGCTATATCGTCTTTGCCGTGCTGTTGCTGATGGTGGAGCTGGTCGGAGCGGTCAAGGGCGGCAGCCAGCGCTGGATCGATCTGGGCTTTATCCGCCTGCAGCCATCGGAATTCATGAAGCCGCTGGTGGTGCTGGCGATCGCTCGATTCTATGAACTGCTCCCCATCGGTCAGGCGCGCAGCTGGGGCGCAATCTGGCCGCCGCTGCTGCTCATCGGGGTTCCCTGGTTTCTGGTGATGACCCAGCCGGACCTGGGCACGTCGATCGCGGTCATGATCGGCGGTGTGACGGTGATGTTCCTCGCTGGCGTCCCGCTCAGGCTGTTCATCGGAGCGGGCGTTGCAGGCGCTGCCTTCGTCCCCTTCGCCTTCTTCTTCCTGCTCAAGGAATATCAGCAGAACCGCGTGCTGACCTTCCTCGATCCGGAAAGCGACCCGCTGGGCACCGGCTATCACATCAGCCAGTCGAAGATCGCGATCGGCTCGGGTGGCATCGGCGGCAAGGGGTATCTGCAAGGCTCGCAAAGCCATCTCGATTACCTGCCCGAGGGCCACACCGATTTCGTGTTTGCCACAATGGCCGAGGAATGGGGGCTGATCGGCGGGCTGGTGGTGATCGGGCTGTTCGCGCTGCTGCTGCGCTGGGCGACATCCGTCTCGCTCAACGCCCCCAGCCGCTTCGGAAAGCTGGCGGGCGGCGGGCTGACGATGACGATCTTCTTCTACATCGCGATCAATCTGCTCATGGTGATGGGGCTTGCCCCCGTCGTCGGAATTCCCCTGCCCTTTCTGAGCTATGGCGGATCGTCGATGATGACGATCATGATCTGCATCGGCCTGCTCATGGGCATCGAACGCAGCACCCGCCAGGGCAGCGGCAGCGGCGGACGCGTCGTCGGCTGACCAAGACATTGCGAACACCCGGGACCGACCGGGCAACAAAATTGCGGCTCAGGCCACAAAAGCCCTTTTCATCCCCGCGCAATCTTTTATAGGCAGCGCTCTTCCGGCGCGACGGTCGATTCGACACCGCCCGCCACGGGATGGACGCATAGCTCAGTTGGTAGAGCAGCTGACTCTTAATCAGCGGGTCCTTGGTTCGAGCCCAAGTGCGTCCACCATTTTTTCAGATACTTACGCGGCATCGGGTTGGCAAAGCGTGCCACCCGTGCCTCATGGCCATACTGCAGCGGCGCAAAGTGGCGTGTGCTGTACCCGCCCCGTCACCCTTCAGCATAAGCGTTGCGCCGGGCGGTTGCTTTGGCCACTATGTCGTGATGCGTTCAGCCCGGATATTGAAGCGTGCCCTTGCCAAAGTGTTTCCAATTGCAGGGGTGCGGATGCTTGAAGCCGAGCTTGAGGAATCGCGCAGGCAGAACCGGGAATATGCGGACCGGCTGGCCGCGCTTGACGAGCAGATCGTGTCGGCGCCGGACTGGATCTCGGCTCTTGGCCGCAATGCCCATTTCCTGAGCGAAACCAAATTCGCCGCAGCCTGGGACGTATCGGCAAAGGCGAACGAGGCGGGTTGGCCCGACGGTGTTCCGGATATCCGCTGGCGAGCGCATGTCGCCTTGTGGGCGGCAAGGAACGGCGCTTCGCTCGAGGGCGATTTCGTCGAGTGCGGGGTGCACACCGGCTTGCTGTCGCTGGTCATTTGTCATGCGATGGATTTCGCCGATCAGCCGCGACGTTTTTTTCTGTTCGACACCTTCGACGGCATTCCGCTGGACCGGCTGTCGCCGAGCGAACACGCGCGCGCGGAACACTTGAATGCCACATTGTATCGCGATGTCCACGATGTAGCGCAGCAGAACTTTTTCCCTTTTCCCAATGCCATTCTGGTCCGCGGCGTGTTGCCCGAAAGTCTGGAACAGGCCGAACTGGGAGCGATCGCCTATCTCTCAGTCGACTTGAACATGGCACCATCCGAACGCGCGGTAATCGAGGCGTTGTGGGACCGCATCGTGCCTGGCGCAGCCATCCTTATCGACGACTATGACTGGAAAGGTCACGAAGCGCAGCGGGATGTCTGGAACCGATTTGCGGCCGAGCGGCACCAGAATATCGCAACGCTACCCACCGGACAGGGCTTGATGATCAAGAGATAGCGCCCGGATCTGCCGCCGAAGCGCGCGGAATCTCAGACCTCGACGACAGGTTCACACTGCCCGTGTGGTCGATCCGGTCGATGCCGCACCGCCTGAACCAGTGGCCCTGCTCGTCCGCATTGGTGGCAACGGGATGCGACGCAATCCATCGGAGCGACGCCATTTGCTGCATGCGCTATTTCAGCTGCCGCTTCTCGAGCTTGCGGGCCAGGGTCCGGCGGTGCATCCCCAGCCTGCGCGCGGTCTCCGAAACGTTGAAATCGGTATCGACCAGTGTCTGGTGGATATGCTCCCATTCGACGGTCTTGATCGACGACTGACGCGCCTCGACCGACGCGCCGGCATCGCCCTCGGTGCGCGCAAAGGCTGCCTCGATATCGTCGGTGTTGGACGGCTTGGCGAGATAGTGATCGGCGCCAAGCTTGATCGCCTCGACCGCTGTGGCGATGCTGGCAAAGCCGGTCAGCACCACGATCCTGGCGCTGGGCGCTGCTGCGCGCACCGCCTGCACGCACGCCAGCCCGGAGACGCTGCCCGAAAGCTTGAGGTCGAGCACGGCATGGGTGGGAGCCAGGCCGCCCGCCAGCAGATCCTGCAGGCCATCGAAGCTCGATGCGGACTCGACCAGATAGCCGCGGCGCTCGAACGAACGGCGCAGGGTGCGGGCGAAGGTCTCGTCATCCTCGACGATCAGCAGATGGCGGTCGGCGCTCATGAGCGGTCTCCTGCGGGATAGGCGATGGCGGGCAAGGGCAGCAGCATGGTGATAACGGCTCCGCCCCCTTCCCGGTTGCTCGCATGGACCTCCCCGCCCATCTTGCGCATCACATTGACCAGCAGGAACAGCCCGAGGCCGCCGCCCGGTCGCCCCTTGGTCGATCGATAGGGCTGGCCGAGGCTTTCGAGAATCTCGTCCGGAAAGCCGGGGCCGCGGTCCATGATGCTCAGCGCCAGCGCATCACCCTTGCGTGCCGCCTCGATACCCACCCATTCGGGCGACACGTCGATGGCGTTGTCGATCACGTTGCCGATGACCTGGCGCAGCGCGGGGTCCGAAACGATGGCGATGTCCGCGCCGAAACGATCCTGATAGTCGAGCTCGGCAAGCCCGCGCGCGACGCGCCATTCACCGACGACGTCCTTGAGAAAGGTGCGCATGGTGGTGCGCTCGGGCGCCTCGCCGCGCGCCTCCCCGGCGGACATCAGGATACCGCTGACGATGGTCTTACAGCGGTGGACGGCGATTTCCATGTCGGTCAGATCGGCATCCAGATCCTTCACTACCTTGAGCTCGGGCATCGCGCGGAAGTCGTTGACCAGCACCGAAAGCGTCGCGAGCGGCGTGCCCAGCTCGTGTGCCGCACCCGATGCGAGCAGCCCCATGCGCACGATATGGTCCTCCTCCGCCGCACGCTGGCGGATCGCGGCGAGCGCAGCGTCACGCTCGCGCAGGTTGCGCGCAATCCGGGTCACGAAGGCGACCAGCAGCACCGCGATCAGCCCGAAGCAGACGAAACTACCCTGCAGGTACAGCCCGAATTCGTCATCCTGCAGATCGGGCGGCAGCGCCAGCGGCACCGAATCGGCAGCGAGGATCGCCAGCGCACACAGGGTCGCGACCACCATCAGCCACGACGCCGCCGGACGCAGCAGCATCGCTCCGATCACCACCTGCAGCAGGAACAGCGCGGCGAACGGGTTGGCCAAGCCCCCGGTGAAATGCAGCTGCCAGGTGAGTGCCGCGATATCGAACATCAGTGCGGCGAACAGCGCATATTCAAGCCCCGCCTCATGGCTGCGCAGCATGTAGAGCGTGCCGAGGTTGATCAGCACCAGCAGCAGGA
This sequence comes from Blastomonas fulva, assembly GCF_003431825.1. Lineage (GTDB taxonomy): Bacteria > Pseudomonadota > Alphaproteobacteria > Sphingomonadales > Sphingomonadaceae > Blastomonas > Blastomonas fulva. The sequence goes on from NZ_CP020083.1 coordinate 3,255,424, forward strand.
TCGCCGCGAGCAAAGGTGCCAGCGGAAGAGGGATTCCCATCGGTCCATCGACGAACAGGATGGTGAACAGCTGCCCGCCGACCGCCAGCCAGCGCAGCTGGATCAGCAGCGCCATGTTGCGGCGGACGGCATCGGTGACTTCTGGGGCGGACACAGGGATCATTGCCGCCGCCATATCATGATTGCGCCCCAGACGCAGCCGATCGCCAGCGCAAACCAGGTCAAAGCGTAAACCAGGTGGTTGTCGGAAAAGCGCACCACCGTCAGGCCGCCCACCGGATAGCCGCCGGGGTTGGCGGTGGTATCGGCATCGATGAAATAGGGGGCAGGCCTGGAAATGCCCTTTGCAGCGCTGATCGCGGCGACGTCGCGCGAATACCATTTGCCTTCAGCAGCATCGTTGCTGCGCAGAAACCCGCCATCCGGCTCGGTGATTCGGAGCAGCCCGGTGACGCGAACCGGGCCATCGGCATTGCCCGCCTGCCTGCTGGCGCCGGTTCGCCTGGACGAGGGCACGAAGCCCCGGTTGACCAGCACCGTGAAGGTTTTCCCCTCAAGCGGGGTCAGCACCCAATAGCCGCCGCCCAGATCGGTTACTGCCTGCACCAGCGTCTCGCGGTCATGCAGAAAGGTGCCGGTCAGCGTCACGCGGCGATAGGCATCGCGCTCGGCGCTGAGGTCGGGCCATTGTTCAGGCCCCGGTGCTTCGACCGGGCGGCCCTTGCTGCGCGTCTCGACCGCCTCGATCACCGCGTGCTTCCAGGCGCGCCGCTGCACCTGCCAGACGCCAAGCCCGATGCCCGCCAGCGCCATGACCAGCATCATGATCGCCAGCACGACCCGCGTGGCTGGCCGGCGCCCGGTCACGGCAGCTGGCTCGCCTCGTGCGTCATCGGCATCATGTTGGTGTTGAGATGGCTCATCACCCAGAGCGATCCGGACAGCATGATCCCGACCACGATGATCGTGAACACCAGCGAAGTGATCGTCCAGCCACCCTCTGCCTTGGGGCTCATGTGGAGGAAGTAGACCATGTGGACGATGATCTGCACCACCGCAAAACCCATGATCGTCACCGCCGTCACAGCAGGCGACAGGGTCCCGGTCATCACCAGCGCGAAGGGTATCGCGGTCAGGATGACCGACAGGCCGAAACCGGTGGCGTAATCGCGATAGCTTGCGTGCGGAATCTCGATGCCGTGATGATGATCATCGGCATGGTCAGACGTATCGGCGTGCAATGCAGGGTCCTCGGCAGTGGTGTTGGCGCTCATCACAGCATTCCCATCAGATAGACAAAGGTGAACACGCCGATCCAGATCACGTCGAGAAAGTGCCAGAACAGGCTGAGGCAGGCAACGCGGCGCTGGTTGGCGGGGTTGAGGCCATGGCGGCCAAGCTGGACGATCAGCGTCACCAGCCAGATCAGCCCAAAGGTCACGTGCAGCCCGTGCGTCCCAACCAAAGTGAAGAACGCCGAGAGGAACGCGCTGCGCTGCGGTGTTGCACCGATGTGGATCAGATGCGCGAACTCGTAAATCTCGATCGCGAGGAACGCCGCGCCGAACAAACCGGTGACCGCCAGCCACATCTGGGTGTGGCGGACATTGCTGCCCTGCATCGCGATCATCGCAAAGCCATAGGTGATCGACGAGAACAGGAGCATCGCGGTGTTGAGTGCGATCAGGTTGAGGTCGAACAGGTCCTTCGGCCCCGGCCCGGCAGCAAGGTTGCCGCCCAGCACGGCGTAACAGCCAAACAGGATTGCGAAGATGAGGCAGTCGCTCATCAGATAGATCCAGAAGCCCAGCATCGTGCTGTGCCCTTCGGGATGCGGATGCTCGTCGATCTCGTAATAGACCGGGGCTTCGCTCCCGGCAGCTATCGTGGTGCTGGCCATCGCTTATGCTCCTGCCGCTGACAGCTGGCGCACCCGCGCAGCCTCGGTCGCGGCGACCTCGGCAGCGGGGATATGGAAATCGCGGCTGTAGTTGAAGGTGTGGATGATCGCGGTCGCAATCAGGCCGAGGAAGCTTGCGCCTGCCAACCACCAGATGTGCCACACCAGCGCGAAACCGCACACAGTGCTGATGCCGGCCAGAATGATCCCTGCGCCGGTGTTGGCCGGCATGTGGATGTCCTTGTAGCCGTCCGCCGGATGCGCGACGCCTGCCCCCTTCATGTCGTACCAGGCATCGAGTGCATGGATGCGCGGGGTGAAGGCGAAGTTGTAGGCAGGCGGCGGCGAGCTGGTCGCCCATTCGAGCGTCCGGCCATCCCACGGGTCGCCCGTCGTCTCGGCAAGCGCTTCGCGCTTCCAGATGCTGACTGCGAACTGGATGAGCATCGCGGCGATGCCAGCGGCGATCATGAACGCACCCACGGCGGCGATCGCGAACCAGATCTGCAGGCTCGGATCATCGAACACCCGCATCCGGCGAGTCACCCCCATCAGGCCGAGCACATAAAGCGGCGCGAACGCGACCCAGAAGCCGGGGACCCAGCACCAGAAGCTGACCTTGCCCCAGAACTGGTTGAGCTTGAAGCCGAACGCCTTGGGCCACCAGTAGTTGATCGCCGCGAAGATGCCGAACAGTACGCCGCCGATGATCACGTTGTGGAAGTGCGCGATCAGGAACAGCGAGTTGTGCAGCACGAAGTCGGCAGGCGGCACCGCGAGCAGCACGCCGGTCATCCCGCCGATGGTGAAGGTGAGCATGAACGCCACCGTCCACATCATCGGCAGCTCGAAGCGGATGCGGCCACGGTACATCGTGAACAGCCAGTTGAAGAGCTTCGCGCCGGTCGGGATCGAGATGACCATGGTGGTGATGCCGAAGAAGCTGTTGACGCTCGCGCCCGAACCCATGGTGAAGAAGTGGTGCAGCCACACGACATAGCTCAGGATGGTGATCACCACCGTCGCATAGACCATCGAGGTATAGCCGAAGAGCTTCTTGCCCGAGAAGGTCGAGGTGACCTCGCTGAACACTCCGAACAGCGGCAGGATGAGGATGTACACCTCGGGGTGACCCCAGATCCAGATCAGGTTTACGTACATCATCGACGACCCGCCAAAGTCGTTGGTGAAGAAGTTGGTGCCGACATAGCGGTCGAGCGTCAGCAGGCCGAGCACCGCGGTGAGCACCGGGAAGGATGCGACGATCAGGATGTTGGCGCACAGCGAGGTCCAGGTGAAGATCGGCATCTTCATCAGGCCCATTCCCGGCGCGCGCATCTTGAGAATCGTGACGATCAGGTTGATGCCCGACAATGTCGTGCCAACCCCGGCGATCTGCAGCGCCCAGATATAGTAATCGACCCCGACACTGGGACTGTACGAAATTCCCGACAAGGGTGGATAGGCCAGCCAGCCGGTCGCGGCGAACTCACCGATGAACAAGGACGCCATCGTCAGAACAGCGCCTGCCGCGGTCATCCAGAAGCTGAAATTGTTGAGGAATGGGAACGACACGTCGCGCGCACCGATTTGAAGCGGCACGACATAGTTCATCAGCCCGGTGATGAACGGCATGGCGACGAAGAAGATCATGATCACGCCATGCGCGGTGAAGATCTGGTCGTAATGGTGCGAATTGAGGTATCCCTCGGACCCGCCGAACGCCATCACCTGCTGCAGTCGCATCATGATCGCATCGGCAAAGCCGCGCAGGAACATGACCAGGCCCAGGATCATGTACATGATCCCGATCTTCTTGTGGTCGACGGTGGTGAACCACTCCTTCCACAGATAGCTCCACAGCTTGTAGCGGGTGACCAGCGCAAACAGCCCGGCGCCGCCGATGATCACGACGACCATCGTGGCGAGCACGATCGGATCATGCGGCAGCGCGTTCCAGGACAGTTTGCCCAGCAGGAAGCTCGGCTCGGCGGCGGAGGTTGAGACGACGGCGTCGGTGGTCATGATGCGGGTTCCGTGATGCTGACCGGGGTAAGCGCCGGTCGCGCGGAGGCAGGCTTGTCTGAATCGAGCGCGGGCGAAAGCGCGCGGGTGCCGGGACGCGAGAGCCCTGCCCCGGTCAGTTCGGCCAGGTTGACGGGCTGGTCCTCGACCCGCGCGAGACTGGTACCGAGCAGCTCGGGGTTGGAGCAGTTTTCGGCGATATAGCGATCACTGGCGGTATCGCCGGTGCCGCGGGCGGCGAACTTGTCGTAGGAGAGCTGGCGGACATTGTAGAGCCCGGCGCGGCCCATTCCGCCGCGCTGATCGATCGCCATCATGTCGTGCATGCACATCTTGCCGGGCTCGACGCACATGTTGACGATCCGGTCGAAAAGCCCGGAATCGACCTGTGCGTAGCGGCGCACGGGCTCCTTTTCGCTGGGCCGTTCGAGCTTGAGATATGCCGCGCGGTCGAGCGTGGTGCCGCGAGCCTTGGCCTGTGCCGCCCAGCGTTCGAAGCCCGCCTCGGTCATGCTGCGCACCCCGAAGCGCATGTTGGAAAAGCCCGCGCCCGAATAATTGGCGGAGAATCCTTCATAGTTGCCGGTCTCGTTGAACACCGCGTGCAACTTGGTTTCCATGCCGGGCATCGCGTAGATCTGCCCGGCCATCGCGGGCACGTAGAAACTGTTCATCACCGACGAGGACGAGATGCGGAACTTGAGCGGGCGGCCTTCGGGCACGGCCAGTTCGTTGACCGTGGCGATGCCCTGTTCGGGATAGATGAACAGCCACTTCCAGTGCAGCGCGACGACCTGGACCTCGAGCGGCTTGACGTCTGCACCCACCGGCTGGCCCGGTGCGGTGCGGGCAAGCGGGCGATAGGGGTCGAGCAGATGCGTGCCGACCCAGGTCACGGCTCCCAAGCAGATGATGATCAGCAGCGGAACCGCCCAGATCAGCAGCTCAAGCTGGGTCGAATGATCCCAGTCGGGCTTGTAGGTCGCAGCGGTGTTGGCGGCGCGATACTTCCAGGCGAACCAGCCGGTCAGCGCCATGACGGGCACGATGATAATCAGCATCAGCAGGGTGGAGATAACGACGAGGTCGCCCTGCTGCCGGGCGACATCGCCCGCCGGATCGAGCACCACCATCCCGCATCCACCAAGCAGCGGGAGCAGGCTGAGGGCGGCCAGCATGGGGCGTGCGCGCATCGGCAATGAGGGGCTCTTCATGCCGTCTCATCTAGAGGGCCGGCGAAGGTGCGCACATAGGACATTTTGTCCAATGCAATGATCTGGATCAAAGATGCATAAGACCAGCGTCGATATTTGTGCGCTCACTTCAAGGATGAACCGTTATGGCGGCCAACACCGTCCCCACCACCGAGGCCGAGCGCGACGCGCGGGCGGTCAATGATGATGGCCACCCGGTCGGTCCTGGAGAAATCGCGATCGGTGTGGTCATCGGCCGCACATCGGAGTTCTTCGACTTCTTCGTCTACGCCATCGCCTCGGTGCTGGTGTTCCCCAAGCTGGTCTTCCCCTATCTGGGCGCGCTCGAAGGCACATTGTGGTCATTCGCGATCTTCGCGCTGGCCTTTGTCGCACGCCCGGCGGGAACGGCGATCTTCACCCTGGTCGACCAGGCCTATGGCCGCGGTGCCAAGCTCACCATCGCGCTGTTCCTGCTCGGCGGATCGACCGCGGCGATCGCCTTCCTGCCCGGCCATGCCTCGATCGGTATCGGATCGGCGCTGCTGCTCGCACTGTTCCGCATGGGCCAGGGCGTGGCGCTGGGAGGATCGTGGGACGGTCTCGCCTCGCTGCTCGCGCTCAACGCGCCCAAGGAGAAGCGCGGCTGGTATGCGATGATCCCGCAGCTGGGCGCACCGTTCGGGTTGATCGTCGCCAGCCTGCTGTTCGCTTTCCTGATCTCGGCGCTTCCGGCGGAAGACTTCCTCGCCTGGGGCTGGCGCTATCCTTTCTTCGTCGCCTTTGCGATCAACGTGGTCGCGCTGTTCGCGCGGCTGCGCATCGTGGTGACGCCGGAATATACCGAGCTGTTCAAGAACCAGACGCTGCAACCCGAACCGGTGCTGAGCACGATCCGCAACGAATGGCGGATCATCGTTCTCGGTGCCTTTGCCCCGCTTGCGAGCTTTGCGATGTTCCACATGGTGACAGTCTATCCGCTGAGCTACGTCTTCCTGTTCACCGAGGAATCGCCCGCGCGCTTCCTGCTGATCGAGGCGGCAGCAGCCGCTTTGGGAGTGTTTGCGATCCTCGCATCGGGCAAGCTGGCCGACAGCTATGGACGCCGTAACGTGCTCGCCGGCACTGCGGTCGCCATCGCCGCATTCAGCGGCTTTGCCCCGCAGCTGCTCGATGCCGGCGGCGCGGGCGAGGTCGCCTTCATGTTCGGCGGGTTCATCCTGCTTGGCCTCGCCTTCGGCCAGTCCTCGGGCGCTTTGTCGTCGTTCTTCCCGCTCAAGCACCGTTATACCGGATCGGCGCTGACGGCCGATCTCGCCTGGCTGTTCGGCGCAGGCTTTGCGCCGATGGTCGCATTGTGGCTGTCGGCCAATTACGGTCTGCTGGCGGCGGGCGGCTATCTGCTGTCGGGCGCACTGGCGACGCTGATCGCCTTGTGGTTCAACCGCGAACTCGGCAAGCAGCAATAGTCAGGGCCTTTACCCATGTTTCTCCGCTTCGATCCCTACTGGCCACCGATCGATCCGCCCCGGCGCGAGCCTGCGCGCAAGGCACCGCCGGTGCTGCTCGATGCACGCCAGCAGAAGCGGCTGATGCAGGCGATCGGCCTCAATGTGCTGCTGTTGCTCGTCGCTCCGATCGGCGGGGCGACCGTCATCGGCGGGCTGATCGCGTGGTGGGGCTAGAGGCCGGGCGCACCGGTGGGCGTTGAATTTTGCGGTGGATTTGGGCCGCATTCTCTGGTCTTAATCGCCCGATGAATTTGGCTCAAACCCTCGCTTCGCTTGTTCCTGCCGATACCGGCTGGACCGTCACCATCCCGGCCTGCTGGATGCAGGGGCGCACCGCCTATGGCGGACTCTCCTCTGCGCTTGCGCATCACGCCGCGCGGCTCGCCGTGCCCGATGCGCCGCCGCTACGGTCTGCGCAGGTTGCCTTTGTCGGCCCGCTGGCAGGCGAGGTCACGATCAGCTGCGATCTGCTGCGCCGGGGCCGCAACACCGCCTTTGTCGAGACCAAGATCCGCAGCGACGAAGGGCTCGGCTTCATCGGCACTTTTATCTTCATGAGCAAGCGCGAGAGCCGAATCGATTATGAGGGCGTGCACCGCCCCGATGTCGCTCCGCCGCCGGCAGAAGGATCGACCCGCAGCGGTCCGCCCGAATTCTTCACCTCGCAGATGGAGTATCCCGAAAAGCGCCTCGAACTGGGGATGAACACGCCCAGGCTTGCCAGCTGGCACCGCTTTGCCGAGCGCGACGGGCTCGATGCGATGACCGAGCTGCTGTGCATTGGCGATGGGCTGCCGCCGTCTGCTATGGGGCTCATGGACATCGCCGGACCGATCAGTTCGATGAACTGGCAGGTCAACATGCTGACCGATGCGCCGGAGACGGATAACGGCTGGTGGCTGCTCGAATCGGTGACGCACCATGCGCATCACGGTGCCTCGAGCCAGTATATGACCGTTTGGAACAGCAGGCTGGAACCGGTGATGGCCGCAATGCAGAGTGTGGCCTTGTTCGTCTGATCGCGCCGCTTCAATTGCTATAGAGTTCACTCAGGAGAGCACCTCATGAAGACCCGGATCACAGAGCTTTTCGGCATCCAGCACCCGATCATCCAGGGCGGCATGCACTATGTCGGCTTTGCCGAACTGGCCGCCGCGGTATCGAACGCAGGCGGGCTAGGCATCATCACCGGGCTCACCCAGAAGACGCCGGAAGAACTCGATGCCGAGATCAAGAAGTGCAAGGCGCTGACCGACAAGCCGTTCGGGGTCAACCTGACTTTCCTGCCCGTGCTCACCGCGCCGGATTATCCCGGCTATGTCCGCGTGATCATCGAAAACGGGGTGAAAGCGGTCGAGACTGCGGGCAATAACCCGCAAATGGTGCTGCCTTATCTCAAGGAAGCGGGCATCAAGGTCATCCACAAATGCACCAGCGTGCGCCATGCGCTCAAGGCGCAGTCGATTGGCTGCGATGCGGTGTCGGTCGACGGCTTCGAATGCGGCGGGCATCCGGGCGAGGACGATGTGCCCAACATGATCCTGCTGCCCCGCGCCGCAGACGAACTCGACATTCCGTTTGTCGCTTCGGGCGGTCAGGCCGATGCCCGCTCGCTGGTCGCGTCGCTGGCGATGGGAGCAGACGGAATCAACATGGGCACCCGCTTCATCGCCACGAAGGAAGCGCCGGTGCATGAGAACGTCAAGCAGGCCATCGTCGCTGCCTCCGAACTCGACACCCGCCTCGTCATGCGCCCGCTGCGCAACACCGAACGCGTGATGACCAACGCGGCGGTCGAAGAGCTGCTGGTGATCGAGCGCGAAAAGGGTGCAAACCTCCAGTTCACCGACATCATCGAGCAGGTCGCGGGCGTCTATCCGCGCATCATGATGGAAGGCGACATGGACGCTGGCGCATGGAGCTGCGGCATGGTCGCAGGACTCATCCACGACATTCCGACGTGCAAGGAGCTGATCGACCGGATCATATCCGAGGCGGAGACGATTATCCGCGGTCGGTTGGAAGGCATGCTGGCGGGGTGACCGCCTCTCCCCTCCCGCTTGCGGGAGGGGTGGCTGAGCCGCAGGCGAAGACGGGGTGGGCCTGATGTTTGCGCCGGTTCAGGCCCACCCCGGTTCAGCAAGCTGAACCTGCCCCTCCCGCAAGCCGGAAGGGAGAGGCTTTAGCGCGTCAGCTTCTTGTAACTCATCCGCGTCGGGCGATCGGCTTCGTCGCCCAGCCTGCGGCGCTTGTCTTCTTCATAGCTTTCGAAGTTGCCTTCGAACCATTCGACATGGCTGTTGCCTTCGAACGCCAGGATGTGCGTGCACAGGCGATCGAGGAAGAAGCGGTCATGGCTGATGACCACCGCGCAGCCGGCAAAGCTTTCGAGCGCTTCCTCGAGTGCGCGCAGTGTCTCGACGTCGAGATCGTTGGTCGGTTCGTCGAGCAGCAGCACGTTGCCGCCCTCCTTGAGCATCTTGGCCATATGGACACGGTTGCGTTCACCGCCCGAGAGCTGGCCGACCTTCTTCTGCTGGTCCTGACCCTTGAAGTTGAACGCACCGACATAAGCGCGGGTAGGCACGTCGTGCTTGCCCAGCTTGAAGAAATCGAGCCCGTCGGAGATTTCTTCCCAGACATTGTGGTTCGGGTCGAGATCGTCGCGGCTCTGGTCGACATAGCCGAGCTTGACCGTATCGCCGATCGCGATCGTCCCGCTGTCGGGCTCTTCCTTGCCGGTGATCAGCTTGAACAAGGTCGATTTGCCCGCGCCGTTGGCGCCGATCACACCGACGATGCCGCCCGGGGGCAGCGTGAACGACAGGTCCTCGAACAGCAATTTGTCGCCATAGGCCTTGGTCAGGCCATGCGCCTCGATCACCTTGCCGCCGAGACGTGCGGGCGTCTGGATGACGATCTGCGCCTTGCCGGGGCTGCGGTTTTCCTGCGCCTCGACCAGTTCGTCAAACGCACGAATACGCGCCTTGGACTTGGTCTGACGTGCCTTGGGGGTCTGCCGGATCCACGCGAGCTCGTCCTGGATCGCCTTCTGGCGGCCCTCGTCCTCGCGCGATTCCTGCTGGAGCCGCTGCGCCTTCTTGTCGAGATAGGTCGAGTAGTTGCCTTCGTAGACGAAGTATTTTCCGCGATCGAGCTCGAGGATCCAGTTCACGACATTGTCGAGGAAATAGCGGTCATGGGTGACGAGGATCACGTTGCCCGGATAATCGACCAGATGCCGCTCCAGCCACGAGACGCTTTCGGCGTCGAGGTGGTTGGTGGGTTCGTCGAGCAGCAGGATGCCGGGCTTTTCGAGCAGCAGGCGGCACAAGGCCACGCGGCGCTTTTCACCACCCGACAGGTTCGCGACATCGGCATCGCCGGGCGGGCAGCGCAGGGCCTCCATCGCGATCTCGAGCTGGTTGTCGAGCGTCCAGCCATCGACCGCGTCGATCTTTTCCTGCAGCGTGCCCATCTCTTCCATCAGGGCGTCGAAATCCGCGTCCTCCGGCGGGTCGGCCATCAGGTTGCTGATCTCGTCAAAGCGCTCGACCAGATCGGCGACCGGGCGCACCCCGTCCATCACGTTCTGCTTGACCGTCTTGGTGGGGTCGAGTTCGGGCTCCTGCGCCAGATAGCCGACGGTGACGCCCTCGCCCGGCCACGCTTCACCGGTGTACTCCTTGTCGAGCCCGGCCATCACCTTCATCAGCGTCGACTTGCCCGATCCGTTGGGGCCGACGATGCCGATCTTGGCGTCCGAATAGAATTGCAGGTGGATGCCATTGAGCACCGGCTTGTTGGCGCCGGGGAAGGTCTTGGTCAGACCCTTCATGACGTAGGAATATTGTGCGGCCATGCTGAGAAACGCCCTTTGTGGAAAATGGCAGGATTTGACCCGCGCCTTAGCGGCCACGCAGCTTACGGGCAAGACAGCATTGGGCGGGCAGGTTGGCGGAGAGGCAGCATGGCATTGGCAAAGCGCACAAGGCTGGTTAAGCCGTTACCCCATGAACATGCGCATCCTTGCGGCACTGGCCGCGCTCACCCTGCCCTTCCCCCTTATCGCCCAGCAAAGCCCGGCCCATGACCCTGCCGCGCTCCAGCAAAAGGCGCTGGGGGACAATACCGCTTATGGCATCGTCGAAGATCTCACCACCGAGATCGGCCCGCGGCTCGCAGGCACCGAACGCGAGGCGGCGGCGCGCGCCTGGGCCGTGACGCGGCTCAAGGCGATGGGCTTTGCCAATGTGCGTATCGAACCTTTCGACATGAAGACCTGGGTGCGCGGCATCGAAACCGCCGAGGTCACCGGCCCCTATAGCGGCAAGATGCACATCTCGGCGCTGGGCAATTCGGCCAGCACCGGCGAAAAGGGGCTCGAGGCCGAGGTCGTCTATTTCCGCACGCTGGCGGATTTGGGCGCTGCACCTGCGGGCAGCCTGAAGGGCAAGATCGCCTTTGTCAGCCACAAGATGACCAAAACGCAAAACGGCGCCAGCTATGGCCAGTTCGGCGGGGTGCGGCGGATTGGCCCCAGCCTGGCCTCGGAAAAAGGCGCAGCGGCGATCATCATCCGGTCGGTCGGCACCGATTATCATCGCAACCCGCACACCGGTGGCACCAGCTTTGGCGAGAAGGGCGTTCCCATTCCGGCAGCGGCACTCTCGATCCCAGACGCGGAGAATCTCGAGCGCATGATCGCGCGCGCCTCCAAAAAGGGCGAGGCGGTGCGGATGAAGCTGGTCCTCACCCCGCGCCAGATCGGCACCACCCAGTCCGGCAACGTGATTGCCGAGGTGCCGGGCAGCGATCCGGCGGCGGGCATGATCCTGATCGGCGGGCATCTCGACAGCTGGGATCTGGGCACCGGAGCGATCGATGACGGCGCAGGCGTCGCGATCAGCGCCGCCGCGGCCAAGATGATCATGGACGCGGGCACGCCGAAGCGCACCATTCGTGTCGTATGGTGGGGCGCTGAAGAGGTCGGCATTTTCGGCGGTCGTGCTTATGCGGAAAAGCACGGCGCAGCAGGCCATGCGCTGGCGATGGAATCAGACTTCGGCGCCGACCGTATCTGGCAGGTCGATTTCCGGCTGCCGGAAGGCACCGATGATCTGCAGACCCGCATCGCCAACGCGCTTGCCCCCTTGGGCGTCGGGCGCGGCCGCGATGTTGCCGGTGGCGGGCCCGATCACGGCCCGATCGTCGCGCTGGGGGTCAATGCGATCGACCTGCAGCAGGACGGCACCGACTATTTCGACCTCCACCACACCCCCGACGATACGCTTGACAAGATCGACCCCAAGGCGATGCAGCAGAATGTCGCAGCCTGGGTGACGGTATTGGGGATCGTGGCGAATGATCCCGCAGATCTGCTGCCAAAGGCGAAAGTCGCGGAATGAAATCTCTTCGTCATTCCCTCGCAAGCGGGCCCCCCGCGTGCGCGGGGGTGACGAAAAGAGCGTCCGATTTCCCCTCGTTACACCTTGCGACAACATTTCATGAAAATGAGCGCAGCATTCGCAACCCATTCAGATAACCAAGCGTATTCCTGAACATGTCCAGAGCGGTTCCCCCATGCTCCGGCCATGACAGGAGTTACGATTATGAAGATGCTCTCCAAGACCCTGATAGGGACCCTGATGCTGGCGACCACACTGCCTGTCGCCACCGTTCCCGCTTTCGCGCAGTCGCGTGGCGAGGTGGTTCGTTCCGAACGCGACGTGCGCCAGGAGCAGCGTGAACTGCAGCGCGAACGCCGCGATGTGCAGGACGCCCGCCGCTATGGCAACGCGCGTGATGTTCGCGAAGAACGCCGCGATGTGCGCGAACAGCGCCGCGACGTCCAGGAAGCCCGCCGCGAATATCGCGAGGATCTGCGCGACTATCGCCAGTATCGCGGCACCAACCGTCAGGCGTTCCGTGGCCAGAACTTCCGCGCGAACTTCCGCTATCAGCAGTTCCGCCCCGGCGTTCGCATCGCACCGAACTATTTCGGCCAGCGCTATGTCGTGAACAACTATCGCAACTATCGTCTGCCCAATCCGGGCGCGCGGCAGGCGTGGGTGCGGCACTATAACGACATGCTGCTGGTGAATCAGCGCAATGGCACGGTCATCCGCGTCATCCCCAATTTCTACTGGTAAGTCCTTTCGCCGGTAGAATGACGGTCCGCCCATCGCTTGGCCCAAGCGATGGGCGGGCCTGATTCCGTCAGGGCGCGCCGGCACCCCAGATTTCGTCCTGCCGCACCCAGCCCGCGCGGCGATCGACAGCAAACTCGCACCATCCGGCCTCGCAATCACCCAGCTCGCCAACGACGCCGGGCTGCGCGCGCCACATCAGCTTGGCGCTGTCCTGCGGCGCGGCGCGGATCGCGCTCACACTGCCCTGCACGATCGCGGTGCGCTTGCGGCTAAGCATGTTGGAGTGCATCCAGCCCGTCCAGCCATCGGGATCCTGGATCTGCCGCCACGTGCCATAGCGCTTGACCACCTTGACCGGCAGGTTCTTGCGCCGGAACACCCATTCGATCTGATAGCTTGCCATCGGCCCGGCGCGGGCAAATGCCTCGTCGCGCTGGATCGACGCCCAATACGGGACTTCGACCTCTGCCTGCGCCTGCACGGGGCTGCCTCCCGGCATCACGACAGCCGCCACCATGCCGCCAAGCACAAGCGCCTTGAACCATGATGTCCGCATATCCCTGTCCCCAGCCCATGGCCCGGGCAAGACGCCCGGCCGAAATTCGCCCCCTGCCCCGCTTACCGGAAAAAACGCCCCGCAAGCAAGTGCTGCAGCTTGACCTTTGCCCGGGTTGCGGCATAGCAAAAACATGCCTGCAAACGCCTCTTCCCAGCCGTCAGCCCCGCAGCATGCACCCGGCGCGCGCCCGCGCGTTGTCGTGACACGCAAGCTCGCTCCCTCGGTCGAAGCGCGCATGGCCGAACTGTTCGATGTTGTCCTGAATGAGAACGATCACGCCTTCAGCCGCGACGAACTTGCTGCAGCAATGGCCGATTGCGATGCGCTGGTACCCACGGTCACCGATGCGCTCGATGCCCAGCTGATCGCGGGTGCCGGAGATCGCCTGAAACTGCTGGCGAATTTTGGTGCCGGGGTCGATCATATCGATCTCAAGGCCGCGCGCGCCAAGGGCATCATCATCACCAACACGCCGGGGGTGTTCACCGACGATACCGCCGACATGACGATGGCGCTGATCCTGTCGGTACCGCGCCGGCTCGCCGAGGGCGAGAAGCTCGTGCGTTCCGGCGAATGGGACGGCTGGAGCCCATCCGGCATGCTCGGTCACCGAATCGGCGGCAAGCAGCTTGGCATCGTCGGCATGGGCCGGATCGGCCAGGCCGTGGCGCATCGCGCGCGCGGTTTCGGCATGGACGTGCGCTATCACAACCGCCGCCGCCTGCCCGAGAGCCTCGAGCAGATGCTCGGCGCGAGCTTCGAGCCCGATCTCGATGCGCTGGTCGCCCAGTCTGACATCATCACGCTTCACTGTCCGCGCAGCCCCGAAACCCGCGGGTTGATCGACGCAAGGCGCATCGGCCTGATGAAGCCCAGCGCCTATCTGATCAACACCGCGCGCGGCGAGATCGTCGACGAGGCAGCTTTGATCGATGCCCTGGAAGCCGGCAGGATCGCAGGCGCCGGGCTGGATGTGTACACCCACGAGCCACAGGTCGATCCGCGGCTGCTCGCGTTGAAGAACGTCGTGCTGCTGCCGCATGTCGGCAGCGCCACCTTCGAAGGGCGCCGCGTCGCCGGCGAGAAGGTCATCGCCAATATCCGCTTCTGGTTCGATGGCCATCGCCCGCCCGATCAGGTGCTCGAAGGCTGGATGTAGTTCGCGCCGCAGCGGCCGCTCGATGCGCGCCGCCGCATGTCAGCGTTAATCGATTGTTTGCCAAACTGCTGCACATTCTGCCCAAACATCGAGCCGGTGTGCACGGCGGTTACGGGAATCGGAAAGTTCAAGGCATGATCGCAAGGCTGGCACGCGCCGCAGTTGTTTCAGCAGCTTTGCTGGCGGCCCCCGCATGGGCGGCGCCGGGCGTCATCGATATGGCCGCGATCGATCCGGCGGATTCGGGCGATACCGCCTTTGTCCTGATATCTGCGGTGCTGGTGATGCTGTTTGCCCTGCCCGGGGTACTGTTGATGCAGGCTGGCCGGGGAACCTCGCGGGCAGTTCAGCCGGTGTTCCTGCAGGGCGCGGCGATCGCAGCGCTGGTGTCGCTGCTGTGGGTTGTGGTCGGCTACACGCTGGCGTTCGGAGATGCAGGCGGCGGGGTAATCGGGGGCGGAAATGCCTGGATGCTGATCGCTCTGGGCAATGTCCGCTTTGGCACCGCTGTTCCTGAAAGCGCGTTCGTTCTGTTCCAGATCGCCGGGGCCATGCTGGCTGCGCTGCTGGTCGCGGGTGCCTGGGTCGGGCGCGCCCGCTTTGGCTGGGCGCTGGCCTTTGGCGGACTGTGGAGCCTGATCGTCTACGCGCCGGTCGCGCACTGGATCTGGGGCGGCGGCTGGCTGTTCGGATTTGGCGTGCTCGATTTCGCAGGCGGCATCGCACTGCACTTTTGCGCAGGCATTTCCGCACTGGTCGCGGCACTCATCATCGGACGGCGCGCCGGGTGGCAGGGCGCCGAGATGGCTCCGCACAATCCAACACTGGTGCTGGCAGGCGCAGCCCTGCTGTTCGTCGGCAACTTTGCATTGGCCGGTGGCTGGACGCTGGCCGCCACCGACGATGCCAGCAGCGCGATCATCAACGCGCATGTCGCAGCAAGCGTCAGCGGCCTTGTCTGGCTGCTGATCGAAAAGCTGCGCACGGGCAGCGTCTCCGCCTTGGGACTGGTCAGCGGACTTACCGCAGGCATCGCCGCGATTGCGCCCGCTGCCGGATTGGTGTCTCCGGGCGCTGCCATCCTGATCGGCCTGATCGCCGCGCCCGCCTGCTATTTCGTGCTGCGCTTCGTCACCGAGACGCTGGCCATCGACGACAGCAACCACGCATTTGCTCTGCACGGCGTCGGCGGCCTGATCGGCGCGCTGCTGGTGGCGCTGTTCACGAGCGCGAGCTTCGGCGGAATCGGCTATCCCGATGGCGGCGGCTTTGGCGGCCAGCTACTGGCGCAGTTGATCGGCCTGGGCGCGGTGGCGATGTGGTCGATCCTGGGCACGCTGATCGTCGGCTATGGCATCGCGATGGCCATCCCAATGCGCATATCCAAGGCGGAAGAGACCGGCGAGGCGGTTGTTGCCGCCCCTCTGACGGAGCCGCAGACGGACCCGGTGGCTATTCCGACAGAGCCCAGCCTTCCGGCCTGATCACTCTTCGCCCATCCTGAGCGCCGCGATAAAGGCTTCCTGCGGGATGCTGACCGAACCGTACTCGCGCATCCGCTTCTTGCCTTCCTTCTGCTTGTCGAGCAGCTTCTTCTTGCGGCTGATGTCGCCGCCATAGCATTTGGCGGTCACGTCCTTGCGCATCGCGGCGATGGTTTCGCGCGCGATCACCTTGCCGCCGATCGCCGCCTGAATCGGGATCTTGAACAGGTGGCGCGGGATCAGGTCCTTCAGCCGCTCGCACATGCCGCGACCGCGCGATTCGGCGGTGCCACGGTGGACGATCATGCTCAGCGCATCGACGGGTTCGGCGTTGACCATGATCGACATCTTGACGAGGTCGCCTTCGCGATAGCCGATCTGGTGGTAATCGAACGACGCATAGCCGCGGCTGATCGACTTCAAGCGGTCGTAGAAATCGAACACCACCTCGTTGAGCGGCAATTCGTACGTCACCTGTGCGCGTCCGCCGACATAGGTCAGGTTCTTCTGAATACCGCGCCTGTCCTGGCAGAGCTTGAGGATGCTGCCGAGATACTCGTCTGGGCAATAGATCACCGCCTCGATCCACGGCTCCTGGATTTCGTCGATCTTGGTCGGATCGGGCATGTCCGCGGGATTGTGCAGCTCGATCTCGCCGCCACCATAGGTCAGCTGGATCTTGTAGACCACCGACGGTGCTGTGGTGATGAGGTCGAGGTCGTACTCGCGGGTCAGACGTTCCTGGATGATCTCCAGATGCAGCAGGCCGAGGAAACCGCAGCGGAAGCCGAAGCCCAATGCCGCGCTCGATTCCATCTCGAAGCTGAACGATGCGTCGTTGAGCCGCAGCTTGGAGATTGAGTCGCGCAATTTGTCGAAGTCGTTTGCATCGACCGGGAACAACCCGCAGAACACCACCGGCTGCACTTCCTTGAACCCCGGCAGCGGGGCAGCTGCGGGGTTCTTCACCGTGGTAATCGTGTCGCCGACGCGAGTCTGGCTGATGTCCTTGATCTGCGCAGTGATGAAGCCGATCTCGCCGGCTGCCAGCTCGGGCAGCGTCTCGATCTTGGGGCGCATGCAGCCGACACGGTCGACCAGATGCTCGGTCCCGCCGGCCATGAACTTGATGTTCTGGCCCTTCTTGATCACGCCGTTGACGACGCGCACCAGAATGACGACGCCAAGGTACGGATCGTACCAGCTGTCGACCAGCATCGCCTCGAGCGGCGCGTCGCGGTCACCCTTGGGCGGGGGGATCTTCCTGACGATCTGCTCGAGAATTTCCTCGATGCCGATGCCCGACTTGGCGCTGGCCAACACGGCTTCGGAGGCATCGAGACCGATGATGTCCTCGATCTCCTTCTTCACCTTTTCGGGCTCTGCGGCCGGCAGATCGATCTTGTTGATGACCGGCAGGATCTCGTGATCATGCTCGATCGACTGATAGACGTTCGCCAGCGTCTGCGCCTCGACCCCCTGTGCGGCGTCTACGACGAGCAGCGCGCCTTCGCACGCGGCGAGCGAGCGCGACACCTCATAGGCGAAGTCGACGTGCCCCGGCGTGTCCATCAGATTCAGCTCGTACAGCTGCCCGTCCTTGGCGGTGTAGTTCAGCCGCACGGTCTGCGCCTTGATGGTGATCCCGCGCTCTTTTTCGATGTCCATGTTGTCCAGCACCTGTGCGGACATTTCGCGTTCGGACAGCCCCCCGGTCTGCTGGATCAGCCGGTCGGCCAGGGTCGATTTGCCATGGTCGATATGCGCGATGATGGAGAAATTTCGGATGTGCTTGAGTTCGGTCATGTCCGCGCGATTAGCAGGAGCTTGCCCCAGTGTCAGCAGGGAAAGCACCGACCGGGGCGCTGTTGCTCCATTGTCACAACCTCGCAGAAAGATGAACCTCCTATGAAGCGAATGTTGCAACTTGGTGGCGAGGGCGAATAGCCTTGCCACATAAACAGGGACTTCGGCGCGCCACAGAACGACGCCGGGACCTGGCAGGGGAACAGGGCCAGGCGCTTTCAGCGCCCGGAAATATGCACGCACCGATATGGTTCGGTGTGCGATCTCGCCTGTAAAATGGCTTGGGGGTATTCATGTCAAAAGCAAATCTACATTCGAATTTCGTCTCTCTGCCGGCGATGGCGACCGCGCTAGCGATCAGCGCCCTGATCAGCCCTGCCGCATTCGTTTAGAGTTTCGGACGCCGTGAGGCGTCGGAAAGTCGACGGTGCCCGAACCCGCGGTCGTCAGGTGCTGATGTCTATGGGGATTTCGATTTTGGGCTTGTGGGAGCAGCGGTGGGTGCTGCCGATAAGCGGACGGAACTGAAAGCGGACTGGCTGCTTTTGGGGTGACGAGCGGGTTGCCGTAAATCGGACCGTCCGATTTTGGAGGGCGCAGGTCTGCTTTTGGTGGGTGATGGCGCAGTGCTCTGTGCTCCCCGAAGCACGGTCGCTTCGGGGCCGGTTGAAGGCAGGCCGTGCCGGGTCACGACGATGTTCTCCCGGATGCGTTGACAGGATGCGGTGGTGCGCGCGGCTGATATCTGCGCTCGAAAGTCTCGATGATGACCATGCTGCCACCGCAGCACGGGCACGGTGGCCGATGGTCCGGCGGATCGACAGCCGTGTCATCGATGGCAGGTGGCGCAACCGCCAGCAGTCGGCGGGCGTGTTCGAGATGGGCCTTGCGGGTCGCACCGGCCAGCAGCCCGTAATGGCGTATCCGGTGGAACCCGCGTGGCAGGTTGTGCAGCAGGAAGCGACGGATGAACTCGTCGGCGCCTAAGGTCATGTCCTGCTGGCGCTGCGCGCCATTGCGGCGATAATCCTTGTAGCGGAACGTGACGCCTTCACTGTCGAAGCGGAGGATGCGGCTGTTCGAGATGGCGACGCGGTGGGTATAGCGCGCCAGATAGGCGAGCACCGCCTCAGGTCCTGCAAAGGGCGGCTTGGCATAGACCACCCAGCGCTTTCTGCGGACCGGTGACAGATGACGCAGAAAGGCCCGCCGCTCGGCGAGATGCGCCAGGCTGCCGAAGAACCCGAGCTTGCCGGCATCGTGGAGCGCGATCAGCCGCGTGAGGAACAGGCGGCGGAACAGGGCGCCCAGGACACGGACGGGCAGAAGAAAGGCCGGGCGCGCAGATATCCAGCGCTCGCCATCACGCGCGATACCGCCGCCGGGCACGATCATATGGACATGCGGATGATGGGTAAGCGCCGAGCCCCAGGTGTGGAGTACAGCGGTAATGCCGATACGTGCGCCCAGATGCCTGGGGTCGGCGGCGATGGTCAGCATCGTCTGGGAGGCGGCCTTGAACAGCAGGTCATAGAGCAGCGCCTTGTTGTGGAACGCAATGGCGCTGACCTGTGCCGGGAGCGTGAACACGACGTGGAAATAGCCCACCGGCAACAGGTCGGCCTCGCGCTCGGCCAGCCAGGTACGCGCGGCTGCTCCCTGGCACTTGGGGCAATGCCGGTTGCGACAGCTGTTATAGGCGATCCGCCAATGCCCGCAGTCTGTGCAGGCTTCGACGTGACCGCCCATTGTAGCGGTGCGGCAATGCTCGACGGCCGACATGATCTTGAGCTGGTGCAGGCTCAGATGCCCGGCATGGGCAATGCGATAGCCAGGCCCTGCAACGCGGAAGATGTCGGCCACCTCTATGGAGGTGCGCACCGGGCCTCAGCCGTCGGGCACCTGCGCGGTGGATGAGGTCAAGGCCAGCCTGTCGAGCGGACTGATCACCGCTCGCATCGTCTTGGTTGCCACCTGTGTGTAGAAAGCGGTGGTGTTAAGCTTGGCATGGCCCAGCAACGCCTGGATGACGCGGATATCGACCCCGTCCTCCAGCAGATGGGTGGCGAAGCTGTGCCGCAAGGTGTGCGGGCCGACCCGCCTTGTGATGTCCGCTGCCTCGGCTGCCTCGACGACGACGCGATACAGCTGCCGGGTGCTGATCGGCAGCAGCGCGCTTCTGCCTGGGAAAAGCCAGCTGTCTGCATGCAACACGCCCTGTTGTCGTCCGGCGCGCCACCACTCGCGCAGCAGCACGAGCAGGCCTTCGGGCAGCATGGCGTTGCGATATCGGCCACCCTTGCCACGCTCGATACGCAGCACCATGCGCTTGCTGTCGATGTCGCGCACCTTGAGCGCCGAGACCTCGCCGACGCGCAGTCCCGCGCCATAGGCAACCGACAGCGCTGCCTGATGCTTGAGGCAGGTCGTGGCCTCCAGCAACCGCTTCACCTCGTCCTGGGTCAGCACCACGGGGATCTTGCGGGCGTGCGAAGTGCGCACCAGCTTGCGCGCCAGATCGGGCCGATCCAGCGTGTGGGTGAAGAAGAACCGCAGCGCTGCAACTATGCTGTTCATCGTCGGCACCGGAACGCCGGTCTCGCGTTGGTCGATCTGGAAGCGCCGCAGATCCTCTGCAGTTGCCGTGTGCGGCGAGCGTCCCAGCCATGTGGCGAAACGTCCAACATCGCGGATATAGTTGCGCTGCGTCTCGCGGCTGAAGCGCCGCATGTTCATGTCCTCGATCAACCGCTGGCGCAGCGGGCTGACCGTACCGATCGCTATAAGCTCGTTCATCGTTCGACTCCTCAGGTTGAAGGAGTCGAAATGGTCTGCCCACCACGGACACTGTTCAATCCAGGCGCTGCGCCCGCGCCGTCAGCTTAGCTTCACCCCAAACACCACTCCCGCGAAGCGGGTTCGTGCACCGCTCAGGATGTTCAGGAACAGGTCGAAGCGACCGCAGAGGCCACCGAAGGCACCATCGTGGTCACCGGCAGCCGCCTGTCTCGTGATGCAAATGCCACAGCACCGTTGCCGATCAGCACCGTGACTGCAGAGGCACTCGCAGCAGCGGGCAACTCCGATCCCACGGCAACGCTGCGCCAGATCCCCGCGCTGATCTCCTCGGGCACGGTCGCTGACTCGATCGAACGCGGCGGCGGCGGCATCGGCCAGGCCACGCTCAACCTGCGCCAGCTTGGCTCCAACCGCACCCTGGTAGTCGTGGACGGCTATCGCCACGTTTCGGGCGTTGCCGGCCAGCAGACCGTCGACGTGTCGACCATCCCGGCAGCACTGATCGAGCGCGTCGAAGTGCTCACCGGCGGCGCATCGGCGATCTATGGCGCGGACGCGGTCACCGGCGTGGTCAACTATGTGCTCAAGAAGGATTTCGAAGGCATCGCACTCGACGGCTTTGCCAGCATGGCATCGCAGGGCGCGGGCGGCAGCTACCGGCTTGACGGCACGATCGGGCACAACTTCGGCGACGGCCGCGGTAACATCACTTTCTCGGCCGGCTATGCCAAGGACCTCGAAGTGCTGTTCGGCCAGCGTGACTTCACCCGTGACAACGGCCGCGGCAACAACAGCACCACGTATGCCAACCCCGATCGTCGCTTCCAGCGCGGCGATATCAGCGCCGCTGCGACGCCCAACTTCGCAACGCGGTTCTCGCAGGCCGCCGGGCGCTTCCCGATCGGTTTTGCCATCCCCACCGCGGCCCAGTTCGCCACCCAGTTCCCCGGGCGCACGCCGACCGCAGCCGAACAGGCGCTGATCGACCGCGCGGCGAACGCACCTTTGTTCGTCATCGGAGCCGATCCCAAGTTCGCGATCAGCTCGGGCCAGGGCCTGATTTTCCGCAACGATTTCGGTTTCTTCAATGCCGACATCAATCGCAACGGCGTGAACGACTGCCGCGAAAGCTATATCGGCCTCACCGGCTTTGGCGGCGGCGGCTGCTATGTCTCGACCCCCGGCGGCGGCGTGAAGATCTTCGAAGACGGCGTCATTTCGACCGGGTCCAACCAGTTCGGTGGCGATGGCGCGGTCGAACGCACCAACGAAACCTCGCTGATCCCCGAAAGCGAGCGCATCTTCGCGAACCTGCGCGCGAACTACGAGTTCTCGCCTGCAGCCAATGTGTTCATCGACGCCAAATATGCGCGCAACACCACCATTTCGCGCAACAACTACAACACCTTCTACGACAGCCTGCTGATCTTCCCCGACAACCCGTTCATTCCGGCGGTGCTGCAGGCGGATGCGAACCAGGCAGGCGGTCTGCGCGTCAGCCGTGACTTCCTCGATCTTGGTCCCAACATCCAGCGGGCCAAGCGCGAAACCTATCGCATCGTCGGCGGTCTGACCGGTGATATCACCGATCACCTGAAGTACGAACTGGTCGGCAACTACGGCCGCACCGATAGCCAGGTGACCCAGGGCAACACGGTACGGTACGACCGCCTGTTCGCTGCGATCGACGTGGTGCGTGGCCCCAACGGCCAGCCGATCTGCCGGTCGGACATCAGTGGCGTTCCGCATCCGGGCAGCGAAATCTTCCCGGTGATTGCACCCGGCTTCTTCACCTTCCGTCCCGGCGATGGCCAGTGCCGCCCGGCCAACATTCTGGCAGGGCAGAATTCGGTCAGCGCAGAAGCGGTGAACTTCATCACGACGCCCACCACCGACCGCTTCCGGCTTGAGCAGATCGTGTTCACCGGCCTCGTCAGCGGCGATACCGGCGGCTTCTTCAATCTGCCCGGCGGTGCGATCCAGTTCGCGGTCGGCGGCGAGTACCGCAAGGAAAAGTCGCGTTCGCGGTTCAGCGATCTCGAGCTTGGCCTGCTTCCCGAAGGCTCGCCCGCAGGTCCGGCGGGTGCGTTCATCGGCGATATCTCTGACAACCAGTCGCTGATCTTCGACGCCCAGACCCGCACCTTCAATGCCGGCGGATCTTTCGACGTGATCGAGGCATTCGGTGAAATCTCGATCCCGATCCTCAAGGACACGCCGTTCTTCCACGAGCTGACCGTGGGTGGCGCAGCGCGCTATTCGGATTATTCGACGGTCGGAAGCGCGTTTACCTGGAACGTGAACGGCATCTGGGCACCGATCCCTGATATCCGCTTCCGCGGCACCTATTCGCGCGCCATTCGCGCACCGAATATCGCCGAACTGTTCGATCCGGCGCAGGGTGCGACCTTCCGTCCGGCAGATCCGTGCGATCTGATCAACCAGTCGGCCACGCCCAACCGCCTGCCCAACTGCATCGCGGCAGCCACCGCGCTGGGGATCGCCAACCCCACGACCTTCCTCGCCAACTACAACGATCCGCTGACCGCGCGTTTCTCCGGAACCAGCGGCGGAAATCCCAACCTGACCGAGGAAACCGCCACGACCTTCACCGTCGGTGGCGTGCTGCAGCCGCGCTTCCTGCCCGGCCTGACCGTGTCGGTCGATTACTACTCGATCAAGATCGAGGACGCGATCGCAGCGGTCACCGCGCAGGACATCGTCAACACCTGCTATGACAACACCACCTTCCCCAACCAGTTCTGCGACCTGTTCACGCGCAACGGACCTGGCTCGGGACCGACGACCTTCGGGTTCAACTTCCTGCGCCAGACCCAGCTCAACTTCGGCAAGATCGAAACCGCAGGCATCGATGCCTCGCTCGATTACCGCTTCTCGATTGGCGGCAGCAACATTGCGCTGAACATCGCGGCCAACTGGACCGACAAGGTCAACCGGTTCTTCGATCCGGTCGATACCACGCTGGTCAATCCCGGCCTCAACGAACTCGGCGCGCCCGAATGGTCAGGCGTGGGATCGGTGACCTACAACCGCGGACGGTTCACGCTGAACTATTCGCTGCAATATGTCGGCAAGCAGGCGGCCGCATCGGTGATCCAGATCGAGCGTATCCAGACCGAGTTCGGTCCGGCAGGCTTCGCTCCGGAATACTGGCTGCATAACATCGCTGCCAGCTTTGACGTCGCGGAGAACTTCACGATCACCGCGGGCATCAACAACGTGTCCGACCGCGAACCGTACCTGGCAAGCTCTGCCTATCCGGTCAGCGGCATCGGCCGGACCTTCTTCATGGCGGCGGGCGCCAAGTTCTGATCGCCTGAAGTCGTCGAATAAAAAGGGGTCGCGTTTCCTTGGGGAGCGCGGCCCTTTTTTGTGGCACCTTTCGGCGGTCTGGTGCGTTGAGCGCGCATGACAGGCACATGGCTCATCGTGAACGAGGCAAGCGGCAGCTACGATGCTGACGTGATCGCCGATATCGTAACCCGCTTCGCCGATGGCGGACAGCCGGTGGACTGCGTCGTCCGCTGCCCCGACGATACACTGCCGACGCCCGAACGGCTTGAGGCCGAGGGGGTGTCGATCCTGGCAATCTATGCGGGCGACGGCACCACCAACAGCGCGCTCAAGGCGGCGCAAGGCTGGGACGGAGATGTTCTGATCCTGCCTGGAGGCACGATGAACCTGCTGGCGCGCGCGCTGCATGGCGAGCATTCGTGCCAGGATATCATCGCATATGCCTGTCGCGACCGCCACACGCGGCGGCTCAACACGGTCCAGATCGGCGAGAACATCGCTTATGTCGGCGTGATCGCAGGCCCCACCACGAGCTGGGCCAAGGTCCGCGAGAATGCCCGGCGTGCCGACGTTGCCGATCTGGTGTTCACCACCATCCCGGCTGCGATATCCGAAAGCCTGAGCGGACCGCAGGTCGGCATCGAGGGCCACGATGGCACTTACCCTGCGATCTTCGCGGCGCCGCGTGAAAACACGCTGGCGCTGTGCGGGTTTACCGCATCGAGCATCGGCGAGGTGATCGCGCACGCCGGCGCCTGGCTTGATGGCGACTTTCGCGATGGACCCCGTGTCGATCTGGGCGAGGCGAGCCGCGCGACGCTGGTCAGCGAAGCCGACAGCATCGGCCTGCTGATCGATGGCGAACCTGCAGATTGCGCTCCGGGCGATACCTTGGTGCTAGGCCGCGCGCCGCACAACTTCATCGATACACGAGGACCTGCCGACCGATGACGCTGCTGTTCCACGCCAGCGATCTGCATTTTGGAGCCGAGGACAGCGCCGCGCTCGACTGGTTCACGCGCTGTGTCGAGGAAGACGCGCCCGAGGCGGTGGTGATCACCGGCGATCTGACCATGCGTGCGCGCTCGCGCGAGTTCGCCGCTGCGCAAAGCTGGCTAACTGCGCTGGGCGTGCCCGTGCTGATCGAGCCCGGCAACCACGACCTGCCCTATTTCAACCCCGTCCGGCGCATATGGCGGCCTTATGGCCGGGTGATGCGGCTGCAGGAGCAGTTGCACGATGGCGTAAGCATCGATCACGTCCATCTGGTCTCGCTCCCCACCACTGCGCGCGCGCAATGGCGTCTCAACTGGTCCAAGGGCAAAGTCGGCAGCCGCGCGCTGCACAATGCTGTGCAATCGCTCGAAGCAGGCCCCGATGACACCTGCCGGATCGTGCTGACGCACCACCCGCTGATCGAGGCTGCGACCCGCACCAGCGGGCGCACCACGGGCGGCCGCGCGGCGCTGGAAGCCATTGCTGCGGCAGGTGCGCATGCCGTTCTGTCCGGCCATGTCCACGATCCGTTCGACCAGCGTGTTACGACGGCCTATGGGCCGGTGAGACTGATCGGCGCAGGCACATTGTCCGAGCGCGTCCGGACCTCGCGACCCTCGTTCAACCGCATCACGGTCGAGGGCGGCAGCCTGTCCGCCACGGTCTGCACGATGAATTAACGCGCCATAATCGTCCAAAACTTACAATCGACATTCGCCCTGCTAGTTTATCCTCCGACACCGGGGGGATTCGCAGCATGCTCAGAAAACCGTTCAATCCGTTCGAGGCGGCAATCTGGCGAAGGCTTGCCGAAACGCTGTTTGTCGAACCCGCACAGATGGCGATCAGTCCCCGCCAGGTGGTCGACAATCTGCAGCGCCTTTTTGCCAATATCGAAGGCGACACGCCGCGCGATACCGCGCTGTCGGTGATCGCGACCTGGGTGGTACTGGGTGGTCCGATCTGGCATTTTGCCCCGCGTCCTTTCCGCATCTGGCGGATCGAGCGGCGGCTGAAGAACAGCCGGATCGATCTGTTCCAGGACATGGCCCGCATCCGCGGCATCGTCTATGCGGGCTATTACGGCCATTGGCTCGACCAGGACGACGAAAATGCCAGCGACGCAGCCTCCGAAGACGCCAATCGTGCCAACCCGGTGTTCAATGCGATCGGCTTCACCCTGCCCCGCCACCGGGCCCGTGCAGGGACCCCCGATGATCCGTTGATCGAGGAGCATGTCGGCAACGACCTTCCTCACACGGTGTTTGTTGGCGAAGATGCGATCCCCGACAGCGTCGAGGTGATTGTCATCGGCTCGGGCGCGGGCGGCGCGGTCGCTGCCTCGAACCTTGCCGATCAGGGCTATGAGGTCCTTGTGGTCGAAGCCGGTCCTTACATGCCCAGCAGCCGGATGACCCCCAACGAGGCGCACATGTCTTCGAGCCTGTTCAAGGACGGAGCAATCCAGACAACGCGCAACCGCGACATCATAGTCTTTCAGGGGCGTACGGTCGGCGGCTCCACCGTGGTCAACAATGGCATCTGCCTCAGGCTCGAGCGCGAGGGCGAAACCCATCCCGATGCCAATGACGTGCTGGCCACCTGGCGCGCGCTCGGCGCGGGTGTGGAACCGCAAGCGCTGGAGGAGAGCTATTGCCGGGTCGAGCAGCGGCTGGGCGTACACGAGATCGACAGAAGGCTGGGGCGCAACAACGGCACCCGGCTGCTTGACGGGTGGAACGCCTATCGCGCGGGATCCACCGATCCGCTCGACCAGCGTGCAATCTCGGGCTGGTTCCGCAAGAACTGGGGGCAGAAGACCGAACCCAATCATTGCGTCTCGTGCGGCTATTGCAACACCGGCTGCCCCTATGGACGCAAGCGCGCGATGCCCGAGAGCCTCCTGCGGCACGCGACGCTCAGCGCGCGACGCAAGGCGCGCATCCTGGCGCATGCCGAGGTCGCGCAGATCGGCTGGGGCGACCGTGTCATAGACGGACGGCGCGTGGCGACATCGGTGCAGGTGATGCTTCCCGATGGCCGCGGCAAGACGATCAGGGTCACCAAGGGCGTGGTCGTCGCCGCCGGCACCATCGCATCGAGCAACATCCTGTCAGCGAGCGGCATCGAAGGCACCGGCAAGGGCATCTCGCTCAACATCGCCTGCCCTGTGCCTGCGTTGATGCCCGATCCGGTCAACGCCTGGGACGAGGACCAGATGGCGACCTTCATCGATCGCGGCGACTTCCTGATCGAGAGCCATTTCCAGCCGCCGATGAGCATGGCTTCGCTGGTGCCGGGCTGGTTCGACGAGCACTTCCGCCGGATGCTCAACTACAACCGGCTGGCTTCGGCAGGCGCGCTATTCCCCGCCGACCGATTGGGAGAGATCAAAAAGGGCAAGCTTGGTTTCGAGCTCAAGCCGACCGATCTTGCCGTGCTTCGCCGCGCGCTGTCGACGCTGACCAAGATACACTTTGCGGGGGGTGCGACCGAGGTCTACCCCGCGCTGCTGCACGGCGAGACGCTGAGGGCAGGCATGACCGATGCCGAGATCGACGAATTCTACTGGAAGCATATCGAGGAACCCGATGACGTCGTGCTGTCTTCCAGTCACCCGCATGGCGGCAATGCGATCAACGCGGACCCTGCCAAGGGCGTGGTCGATCTAGACCAGCGGGTGCACGGCACCACCAACGTGCTGGTGACGGACGCGAGCGTGATGCCCAGCTGCATTCGCGTCAACGCGCAGCTGACCACCATGGCGATGGCCGACCGGGTGACTCATGGCAGGCGGGTGTTCGGCTGACCCGGCAAGCGTTGCTGTCAGTCCGCGTCCCAGCGTGCGGCATCGGCATAGTCGTCGTCGCGCGGCTCGATCCAGTTGCGGCCTGCAGCCCCGGTCTCGCTCTTCCAGAACAGCGCGCGGCTCTTGAGGAAATCCATCAGGAAATCGGCGGCCTCGAAAGCCGCGCGGCGGTGCGCGCTGGCGGTGGCGACCAGAACGATCGGATCACGCGGTGCCATCTCCCCGACCCGGTGGATCACCAGCACCGCCTCGAGCGGCCAGCGGTTTGCAGCCCCCTGGACCGCCTCGGCAATGCCGCGCTCGGTCATCCCGGGATAATGCTGCAGGCAAAGCGCGCTCACCGCGCCATCGGTGCCCGATGGCCGCACCATACCGGTGAAGCTGACCATCGCGCCCGAAGCGTCCAGCGACGCGCGGAACGCCGCCACTTCGGCCTCCGGATCGAAGCCCTCGCTCAGGATGCGGATGTCGCAGCGCATGTCAGCCCCCGCTGACGGGCGGCAGGAACGCCAGCTCGTCTTCGTCCTCGACCAGCGCATCGGCATCGACGATCGCGCCGTTGATTGCATAGCGGATGCGCGGTTCGGCGAGCGCGCTGCCCAGCAGGTCGTCGCTCTGCCCGATAATGCCGATCAGATCGGCAATCGCCTGCGGCTCGCTCAGGCCCAGCATCCGCTCGGTCCCGCCGGCCAGATCACCCAGACGGCCAAAGAACAGCAATTGTGCCATGGTCCGCGCTCAGCCGCCGGTCATCGACATATGCCGCGCCAGCGCGGGTGCCGCGCCGGGGGCATCGATGTGGAAATCATGCCGCTCGGGCTTTCTTGCGATTGCGCGATCCAGCGCGGCATCGAGCGCCGCCTCGCTGTCCGGACCACGCATCGCGGCGCGCAGATCGACCTGGTCGTTCTGGCCGAGGCACATGAAGATCTGCCCCGTCGCGGTAACGCGCACGCGGTTGCAGTTGGCGCAGAAATTGTTGGTCAGCGGGGTGATGAAGCCCAGCCGCCCGCCGGTTTCGGCGATATCGACATAGCGCGCAGGGCCACCGCTGTCGTGCGGGCTCTGCTGCAGTGTCCAGTCCTGTTCCAGCCGGTCGCGCACCGCGGTGAGCGGCAGGTAATGGTCGAACCGGTCTTCCTCGACCTCGCCCAGCGGCATGACCTCGATCAGCGTGACATCGAAGCCGCGGCCGTGCGCCCAGCCGATCAGCGCGGGCAGCTCCTCTTCGTTCAGACCCTTGAGCGCTACGGTGTTGAGCTTGATCTTGAGCCCCGCACGGTCGGCCGCATCGATGCCTTCGCGCACCTGTGCCAGCGCATCGCGGCGGGTGAGTTTCGCGAACAGATCGGGCTGGAGCGTATCGAGCGAGATGTTGATCCGGCGGACCCCGGCATCGACCAGAGCGCCCGCGTGCTGCTTGAGCTGCGTCCCGTTGGTGGTGAGCGTCAGTTCGTCGAGCCCATTGCCCAGCTCGCGACCCAGCTTCCCGATCAGCGTCATCAGATCGCGCCGCACCAGAGGCTCGCCCCCGGTCAGCCGGATCTTGCGCACGCCGCGCGCGATGAAGGCGAGGCCCAGCCGGTGCAACTCCTCAAGGCTCAGCACTTCGGCCTTGGGCAGGAACTGCATCCGCTCGGGCATGCAGTAAGAGCAGCGCAGGTCGCAGCGATCGGTCACCGAAAGGCGGACATAGCTGATCGTGCGCGAAAAGCTGTCGATCAGCGGACGGGCGGTTACCAGGGTCATTCAGTGAGGACTACAGCAAGCATCGGCCAGCGCCCACCCTCAATTTTGGGATTGCTCGGGCGCCGGGGCCTTGTTGGGGACAGGAACGATCAGCGGCGCATGCCGCCAGCGCACCAGCAGCCGCACCAGATTCAGCCCCGATAGCCCCAAAGTCGCGGTGTTGCGCAAGGGGTGGACATTGACGCGGGGCTGCGCTGCAAGCACCTCGTCGAGCACCAGCTGCACCCGCCCGCGCGCGTCGTTCAATACGGCAAGCGGCGTCACCGAGCCCGGGGTGATCCCCAGCAGCTCGATCATCTCGTCCGCGCTGCCGAAGCTGAATCGCCCTGCCCCCACCATATGCCTGAGCGCGCCCAGATCGACCTGCTTTTCGGCTAGCACCGTCACCAGATAGAACTGCCCGCCCGCGTCCTTCAGGAACAGGTTCTTGGTGTGCGCACCGGGCACCAGCCGCTCCACCGCGCTGCTTTCCAGCACGGTGAAGACGGCTTCATGCTCGACCTGATCGAATGCGATCCCGGCGGCGGTCAGTTCCTTGTGCAGGCGGCTGTCGTCGGTCATCGGTCCTGATCAATCCGCCGCCATGGCAAGCTGCTGAAAGAACTGCAGCTGCGGGATACGCAGATCTGCCCCGCTCGCCTTGGGCCAGTTGCTGACCACCGCGATGACCAGCTTCTTCTCCGGCACGATCAGGATCGCCTGGCCGAAGATGCCCTGTCCGCCCCAGGCACCGCCGGGATAGGTCCACCACTGATAGCCATAGCCAAAGCCCGGCAGGCCGATCGGCGCCTGTTCCTTGCCGGCTTCGGCAAACCAGCCCTCGGGCACCTGGCCTGCGCCGCCTTCCATCGCGAACAGCCCCATGCGGGCATAGTCCGCCAGCCGGATCGAGAGGCAGCATCCGCCGACATTCTGCCCGGCGGAATCGACCATCCAGAACAGATCGCCCTCGAAGCCCGCAGGCTTGACGATCTTCTCTTCGGCATATTCGGTCAGCGTCTTGCCGGTGGCGCGCTGGACGATCACGCCGATGAGGTTGGTTTCACCAGTCTTGTAAACCCATTTGGTTCCAGGTTCGGCCTCGCGCGGCAGCGTCTTCATGTATGCGCTGTTGGGATCCTCGCCGGGCTTCACCGCAACTGAGAGCATCTTGACGACATCGCTGTTGGGATCGGTGTAATCCTCGTTCCATTTGACCCCCGAGGTCATCGTCAGGATCTGCTTGACCGACACCCCGTCATAGCCGCTGCCCTTGAGCTCGGGGACGTACTTGGTCACCGGATCATCGACCGAGGTGATCAGGCCATCCTTGACCGCAGCGCCGACCAGCGTCGAGGTAAACGACTTGGCGACCGAAAAACTGGTCCAGCGATCCTGCGCGCCCAGCCCCAGGCCGTAGCGCTCCAGCCGCACCTTGCCGTCCTGGATCACCATCAGCCCGGCGACATTCTGCGCGGTCATGAAGGCCTCGATCTCGGCATCGCTCACGGGAAGCGCCGCACCCTTGGGCAGCGCTCGCGGCGTTCCTGCCTTGGCGGTGGTGCCGGGGAACTGCGCCTCCATGCTGCGGAAATTGGCCGAGCGCTGCGCGTCGGACCAGAACAGGATCTGCGCGCCCGCAGTGCGCACCCGCTCCATCTCGGCGGGGCTCATCTGCTGGATCGCCTTGACCGCCGGGGCAGATTCCTTGGCAACCGCAATCGATCCTGCGCCCACCGCCAGCGCACACGCCGCTGCAAAACTCGTCCAAACCCGCATCACCCTGTCTCCTCTTTTATGTCTTTCATGATTTCATCGCCGCATACGCCGCCAGCGCGCGCTCGCGCGCCTGTTTATGCGCGATGATCTTCCTGGGATAGCCCTTGATGAACTTGCCCGCCGCTTCCGGATCATGGATGGCGCTGTCGGAAAGATCGGCAAGCTCGGGTACCCACTGGCGGATATAGCCTGCGGCATCGAACTTTTCCGACTGGGTCAGCGGCGCCATGATGCGGACGAACATGTTCGAATCTACGCCGGTGCCAGCGGTCCACTGCCAGTTGGTGGCGTTCGAACCGTAATCGGCATCGACCAGCGTATCCCAGAACCACGTCTCGCCCACGCGCCAGTCGACCAGCAGATGCTTGATCAGGAACGAGGCCGCCACCATCCGCACGCGGTTGTGCATCCAGCCTGTCGCCCAGAGCTGGCGCATTCCGGCATCGACCAGCGGATAGCCGGTGCGGCCCTGCTGCCAGGCCTCGACCTCGCGGCGAACCTCGGGGTCATCGGCATCGCGCCAGGGGAACGCATCGAACGGTTCGCGCGCGTTGGCCCTGCCGTAATCGGGGTATTGCGCAATCACGTTCTGCCCATAGTCGCGCCAGACCAGTTCCTTGAGGAATGTCTCGACCGATCCGCCCGCTTCCATCGTCGCGTGCCAGACGGTCGCAGGCGAAATCTCGCCGAAATGGAGGTGTGGCGACAGGCGCGAGGTTCCCTCGATCGAGGGCAGGTTGCGGCGGTCTTCGTAATGCCTGGCCTTGTCGACAAAGGCATCCACGCGTTCGGCCGCCCCCGACTCGCCGGGTGTCCATTCCTCGGCAAAGCCCGTTGCCCAATCGGGCTTGGTCGGCAGCAGCTTCCAGTCTGCAAGTTCATCGCTTTTCGGCCAGGCCTTGGGCGCGTCGAGCGACTTCGGAGCAGGCAGCGGCTCAGGCGGGGGCATGTGCTGCGCCAGCGCGCGCCAGAACGGCGTGTAGATCTTGTAGGGCTGGCCGCTGCCGGTGGTCACCGATCCGGGCGGCATCAGATAGTTGCCGTGATGCCGCTCGAGCGCGCAACCCTCGGGCAGCGCCTCTTTCAGCGCCTTTTCGGCATTGCGCCACCAGGGTTCGTAGTGCCGCACGCAGTGCACCGATGCCGCACCGGTCTCGCGCGCCAGTTCGGCCAGCACATCGGCAGCAGCGCCCCGGCGCAGCACCAGCCGCGAGCCCAGCTTGCGCAGATCCGCATCAAGCGCGGCGAGGCTGTGGTGCAGCCACCAGCGCGATGCCCCGCCCATCTTGCGGTGCCTGGGTGTGTCGTCGTCGAGGACATAAACGGGGATCACCGGCCCCGCACTTGCCGCCGCCACGAACGCTGCCTGATCGGCGAGCCTGAGGTCGCGGCGCAGCCAGACAATCGCGGGGCGGGTCATGGCCTGCCCTTCACATCGACGACCACGGTGAACCGGTCGGCAATCGGCGAACTGTCAAAACGTGCGTCGCGCAAGGTCACTCTTTTGCCCCCCGGGATATCGGTCAGCCTGGCATATGGGATCCGCGCCCAGAACAAAAAGGCCCGCGCTTCAGAGTTTTGCGCCGCCGCGCGCGCGACCCAGGGGCTTGCCATGTTGGTCGCAGCCTGCCCAGCCTGCAGGCTGAGCGCGGGCGCGCCCAATGCGCTGTACGCGCCCCTGCCGATCAGATCATCGCCGCGCCATAGCATGTCGCGATGCCAGAAGCGCACCGGGACTGCGTTGGCGATAACCAGATCGGGCGTGATCCCGCGCTGCTTGCGGATGGCCTGCACAGTGTCCGCCTCCGCCTTGGCCGAGAGCGCGAAATTGCCTGCGATATAGACCAGCGCCAGCGCCAGCACCGCCTGCGCCGGACGCTCCCAGCCGTTCCGTCCCGCCGCCTCCCTGCGCCGCGAGGCCCAGATGCCCAACGGCAGGATGGTCCACAGCACAGCATCGATGATAAACAGCGTATCGCCGTGGAACCAGCGAGGCGAGAACGGCTCGAGCAGGCGGATGCCATAATTGTTCATGTAGTCGAGCGCGGGGTGCGACAGCGTTCCGATATAGGCGAGGATCAGCAGCGGCACCGGTCGCACCGGCAATCGCGACCTTGGCCGCTTGCGCCGCCGCACCTGCCAGCGCTCGAAGCCAACCATCGCGGCGGTGAGCAGCAGCGGCAGGATCAGCAGGGCGATCGGCCCATGGGTGAGGCCACGCCGCAGCGCCAGCGACTGGGTGCCCAGCACGCTGAGCACCGCATCGATATCGGGCAGGTTCGCGCCGATGATAAGCGTCGGCACCGCAAGCCCGGTCATCCGCTTGAGCCCGGCCTGCCCCAGCGCCCATCCGGCGAGGCCGTGGGTGAAATTGTCCATGGCAGTTCAGTTTCCGGTGCGGGCGGGAATGCGGGCGAGGCGGACATTGTCCATTACCGCACCATCACAGGTCTTGCGCCCGTCGGACGGGTCGACCAGCGTGATCGTGCCCTTGCCCACCGCATGGCCGGTTTCGCGGCCCAGCCCGAAGACAAAGCCGGTGTCCTCGTCCACGCCGATTCCGGTCACCGCCTCCGCGTCGATACATGCGACTGCGCGCAGCAGCCGCGTCAGGCGGCCGCGCTGGCTGAAATGCTGGTCGAACACGATACCTGGGAGGAAGCCCAAGCCCTGGGCCAGCACCAGAGGCGCACCGGCCGCGCCTTCTTCGGTGGTGGCGCAGTCGGCCAGATTGCGCGAGACCGGCGCGACAAGCGCGACATCGGGGCTGCCGCAACCGATCATGTGCTCGCCCAGCACCGCTGCGCCTGCGCTGGTGCCGCCGATGACTGCGCCAGCGGCCAGTCGCTGGCGAATGGCGGCGAGCATTGGCGTGTCGCTGCCATCGGGCCTAACCAGTGTCGCCACGATCCGCGCCTGATCGCCGCCTGCAAACCAGATGAGCCCGGCACGCTCTATCCTGGCGATCTCGGCGGGATTGCTGCCGCCATCGCGCCAAAGGGATTCGTCGGCGTCGGGGGTTTCGGGATCGTCGACCAGCGCGACCTGCACCAGATCCACCCTGTCGCGCGAGACGCCATGCCGGGCGAGCGCATCGGCAAAGCGCGACGCCGATCCTCCCGCCGACCCCGACGCTGCAGGTATGACGACAATCCCGGGCGCATCGGCGGGCATCGCATCGACCAGCGCACGAAACACCGCAGCGTTGTCATCCTCGAGCGCGCCGCCCACGGCGACAACCGTCCCCGGATCGGCGAGTGCCGGAGCCGCGCACAACGCCAGCAGCGCGACCAGAGGCCGCATCATGCGCGTGGCCAATCGCCGGGCAAACCGAGCAGCGCGCGCAGATCGGCCAGTGCCTGCGTCTCGCCTGTCACCTTGATCGCGGCCATGCCCATCGCGGCTGCGGGTTTGCAGTTCACTCCAAGGTCATCGAGATAGATGCAGGCCTTGGGCGCAACCTCCAGTGCGTCGCACATCATCGCATAGATACGCGGATCGGGCTTGCGCACGCCCGCCTTGCTGCTTTCGATGACATGGTCGAAGCGCGCCATGATCGCGGCGATCTGAGCGGCGCGCGAGTCATCGAACACCATCGCCGACCCTTTGCCTGCGCGCACGTTGTTGGTGATGCAGCCGAGCGTATAGCCTGCACCCTTGAGGGCATCGAGCGCGGCGACCATGCGTGGGCGGACATCGCCCGCCAGACACGAGATGACATCTGCGCCGCTGATCTCCAGCCCCAGCGCAGCGGCTTCGGCAGCAAAGGCGGTATCGAAGGCAGACGCATCGATCTCCGCGCGCTCGAACCGCGCCCAGGCGTTGTCGTCGGGATTGGTGGCGTTGATCCGGCGGATGCAGTCGCGTGGCAGCCCGCGCTCGGCCTCCAGCCGGTTGAACGCCTCGAAGGGCGACGAGGTGATCACCCCGCCGAAATCGAAAATCACGGCAGAAAACGTCATGGGGTGATGACCAGCCCCGTCTTGGCATCGGCTTTGCCTTCGACCGTCTCGCGATAGGCGGCCAGCGCCGCATCGGCGCCAGCGCGCTTCTCGATCCCCAGCAGCCGCGGCGCCAGATCGGCAAAGCCCAGCCATGCGGCCTCGAGCTTCTGCCGGAACTGGTCCGGCCCCCATTCGCCGATCCGCTTTTCGCTGCGCCCGGGCGCAAAGAACATCTGCCGCGCGGGCCCTGCCATCGCCGTGCCATCGTCGGCCGAATCCCAGTGCGACTTGCCGACGACGATCGAGGCCTTGAGCGCATCGCCGAAATGGTTGTGCACGCTGGCGGCGACCTGCGGATTGCCGGCCATGTCGACCATCGCGCTGGTCTTGCCCGCATCCATCGCTCCGATGGCGTCATAGGTGACCACCTCGTCATAGAGCCCCAGCGACCCGACATAGGCGGCATTACCCGCGCTGGTCAGTCCCACGATCCGGGGCCGCGCCGAGCGCTGGCCGAGGGCATAAGCGAGCCCGATCGCAGTCTTGCTCGATGCGCTGGCGACCAGCACCTGCTGCGCGCCATAGTCACTCTCGTCCTCCAGCAGATCGGCGATCAGCCAGCCAGTCAGGAACAGCGGGCGGAACACAGGCCAGTAATCATGATCCTGCGCGCGATAATCGCCCAGAGCATCGATCCGCTGATACTGGTTGTAGATCACCGGCAGCGTGGTGCGGCGCGGGGTCATGTCGGTGAAACCGTGCGGACCAACCCTGCCCGGCATCAGCACGGCATGGCTCGCCATCGGGAAATAGCCGTAAAGCCGGGTGCCTTCAGGCACGCCATCGTGATGGCTGCGGCTGACCGTGGCAAACCCCCAGACCGGCAGACGTCCAGGGG
This sequence comes from Blastomonas fulva, assembly GCF_003431825.1. Classification (GTDB taxonomy): domain Bacteria; phylum Pseudomonadota; class Alphaproteobacteria; order Sphingomonadales; family Sphingomonadaceae; genus Blastomonas; species Blastomonas fulva. Next base: position 3,291,481 of record NZ_CP020083.1, read on the forward strand.
TGTCCCGCTCTGCGAAGAAGTCCCAATAGCCCTGATCATTGCCGAACAGGCCGAGCGGCTTGCCGAACACCGCGTAGGTAACGTTGTTGGCGGTCATGGCGTAGAGTTCGATCGTCACCTCGATCGCACCTTCGGGCAGCTCGGGCTCAGGCGCGGCGACGATCTGCGCATTGGCGATCTGATCGCGGTCGATGTCGATGGCCCAGCGTTGGTCGGTCACGGTTTGGCTTCCTTGTTGCAGCAGTTCAATTCTCTATCGCCCTGGTGGAGGGGAAAGGATCATCCGATATTCAGATAATTCAGCTTCGCCCCGCCGCGCGGCCAGTCCATCTTCACCAGCCGCCCGGTGCCCGACAGCGTGATCCACGCGGTCTTAAGGTCGGGCCCGCCAAAGCAGATGTTGGTGGTGAACGGATCATCGGTCGCGACGAACTCGATAAGTTGGCCGTCGGGCGAAACCACCGAGATGCCGCTCTGCCCGATCGTCGCGACGCAGACATTACCCGCACCATCGACCGCCAGCGAATCGAAAAAGGTATAACCCGGCGGGCTGTACAGGAACGTCCCGCTTGGCCCGAGCAGCCCCTGGCTGAAAGCGATCTCGCCCGGACCGGCAACGTCATACGCCCACAGCTTGCAGGTGTAGGTTTCCGCGACATAGAGCCGTTTGCCATCGGGCGAGAGGCCGATGCCGTTGGGGTTCTCCATCGGGAAGATCACTTCCTTGAGCAGCGAGCCATCGGCCTTGGCATAGAAAACGCCGGTGACGTCGCGCTCGCGCTCGCGGGTCTTGCCGTGATCGGTAAACCAGAAGCCGCCTGCATCGTCGAACACGATATCGTTGGGGCCGCGAAGCGTGCAGCCGAAATCGCCATCACGGTACAGCGTCTCCACTGCTCCGGTTTCAAGATCGACCCGCTCGATCCGGCCCCCGGAATAATCGGATGCCTGGCCGTGCGGCACCAGCAGACCTGCGCGCTCGATATAATCGAAGCCGCCATTGTTGCAGACATACAGCCTGCCATCGGGGCCGATCGCCGCGCCGTTCGGTCCTCCGCCAAGCTCGGCGATCACCTGTTGCGAGCCATCGGGGAGCACGCGGGTGACACAGCCGCGCTCGATCTCGACAAGCACCACGCTGCCGTCGGGCATCGCCACCGGGCCTTCGGGAAAGCGCAAGCCTTCGGTTACCAGCTCCATCCAGAATCCCTCCCGCTTACATTCTTGTCAGTGCTTATCATTGCGGCTGCAGCCGCACCTGTCCACCCTGCAAACGGGGGGTGGCTGCCATGAAAACGACGCTTGAGCCAATCGCGATTCGCTCCTAGACGCTTGGCTTTGATGACATCGCCAGAAAACAGCTCCGCCCGCCGCCCGGCCAGCGATTATCCGCCCGGCAGCCTGGCCTTTCCGCACCGGCATCTGCTCGGCATTGCCGGGCTGCAGCCATGGGAAATCGAGTTCCTGCTCGATGAAGCCGAACAATGGGTCGACATGAACCGCCAGGCCAGCAAGCACGACGACCGGCTGGCGGGCCTGACGCTGATCAACGCATTCTTCGAGAACTCCACCCGCACATTGCTGTCGTTCGAGATCGCCGGCAAGCGGCTGGGCGCCGATGTCGTCAACATGCACGCGGCGCAGTCGAGCGTGAAGAAGGGGGAGACGCTGATCGACACTGCCGTGACGCTCAATGCGATGCGCGCCGATGCCATCGTCATCCGCCACGGCAGCTCGGGCGCGGTGCAGCTGATCGCGGACAAGGTCGGCTGTCCTGTGCTCAATGCCGGCGACGGCACGCACGAACACCCGACCCAGGCGCTGCTCGATGCGCTGACCATCCGCCGCCGCAAGGGGCATATCGCGGGCCTGCGCGTCGCGATCTGCGGCGATATCCTGCACAGCCGGGTGGCGCGGTCGAACATGATCTGCCTCTCCACTTTGGGCGCCGAGGTCCGCGTCGCAGGGCCGCCCGCGCTGATGCCGCCTGCGGTCGAATCGATGGGCGGCACCCCCTGCCGCGATTTTGCCGAGGCGCTCGATGGCGCCGACGTAGTGATGATGCTGCGGCTGCAGAACGAACGCATGCAGGGGCAGTTCATCCCCTCCCCGCGCGAGTTCCGCCATCTGTACGGGCTGACCGACGTGCGGCTGGCGCTGGCCAGGCCCGATGCGCTGGTGATGCACCCGGGCCCGATGAATCGCGGGGTGGAGATCGACAGCCATATCGCCGACAATGTCGAGCGATCCGCGATTACCGATCAGGTCGAAATGGGGGTGGCTATGCGGATGGCGTGCCTTGACGTGCTCACCCGCAGGCGCCGCGGCGTGGAGGGCTGGGCATGAGCAAGCTTCCCACCCGCCCGCTGACAATCACCAACGGCTGTCTGGTGTTGCCGGGCCGGGCTGAGCCTGTGCCAGGCGCGCTGCGCATCATCGGCGACAGGATTGCCGAGATCGGCGACGTGACGCCCGGGTCCGACGATGCCGTGCATGATGCCAGGGGCGCGCTGATCGCACCGGGCCTCGTGGATCTGGGCGTGTTCGCGATCGATCCGCCCGCGTTCCATTTTGGCGGGATCAGCCGCGCTGCGCTGATGCCCGACCAGAGCCCGCCGCTCGACCACCCGGCGCGGGTGCGCTTTGCCGCCTATTCGGGCAAGCCCGATTTCTGGGTGCACCCGCTCGCAGCGGCAACCCGCGACCTTGCGGGAAGCGAGATGGCCGAGATCGGGCTGATGAAGGAGGCAGGCGCACGCGCGGTTGCCACCGGGAGACGCTGGATCGTCGATACCGGCGTTATGCATCGGCTGATGCAATATTGTGCGATGCTCGACCTGCCGCTGATCGTCCACAGCCAGGACCATGGCCTGTCGGGCAACGCCGTCGCCACCGCAGGCGAAATGGCGACCCGGCTGGGTCTGCCTCAGGCGCCATCAGAGGCCGAGAGTATTGCGATCGCGCGCGATCTGTCGCTGGTGCGGATGACCGGGGCGCGGGTGCATTTCCGCCAGGTGACTACGCGCGCAGGCCTTGCGCTGATCCGTGCCGCCAAGACCGAAGGGCTGTCGGTAACCGCCGGGATCACGCCTGCGCATCTTTTCCTCTCCGATGTCGCACTGGGCGGCTTCCGTACCTTTGCGCGGCTGTCGCCGCCGCTGCGCTGCGAGGATGATCGCCAGGCCGCGATCGCCGCCGTCGGCGATGGCACGCTGGATGTCATCGCCTCGGGCCATGATCCGCGCGGGCCGGAGGACAAGCGCCTTCCCTTCGCCGATTCGCAGCCAGGCATGGCCGGCGCGGAAACGCTGCTGCCGTTGTCGCTGGGGCTGGTGCGTGATGGCGTGATCAGCACCGAGCGGCTGTTCGATCTGATCGCGGCCAATCCCGCGCGCATCCTCGGGGTGCAGGCGGGCGCGCTGCGCACCGGCTACGAGGCCGACGTGGTGGTGGTCGATGCCGACCGCCCCTGGCAGGTCGATTCTGCCAAGATGGCGGCGAGCGCGGGCAACACCCCGTTCGACCGCCTGCCGGTCCAAGGACGCTGCGTCGCTTTGTTCAAGGGCGGGCGACTGGTCGATCAGATGAAGGGTTAAGCCGGCCCAGGGCCTCACCCATCCAGTCGAACCCCGCCAGGAACGCCGCGACGTTCGCGCCCAGCGCATCGACGGCATAGCCGCCTTCCATCACGATCACCGTGGGAAGGTCCAGGTCGGCAATCGATCGGGCGATCGGCGTATAATCCGCCGTCTGCAGCGCGAACTGCGAGATCGGATCGCCAGCAAAGGTATCTGCGCCGAACGATACGCACAGCATGTCCGCACCGAAGTCATGGATCGCAGCCAGCCCGGTATCGAGCGCGGCACGATACGCCTCCAGCCCGCTCCCGCGCGGCAGCGGCAGGTTGAGCGTCGCGCCCTCGCCCGCGCCCTCGCCGCGTTCGTCGGCATGGCCCCAGAAGAACGGATAGTCGGTCGCCGGATCGGCATGAACCGAGACGAATAGCACGTCGCCGCGTTCGTAGAAGATGTCCTGCGTGCCGTTGCCGTGGTGGTAATCGACATCGAGGATCGCGATCCGCCGCTTGCCCGCCGCGATCGCCGCCTCGGCCGAGATCGCGACATTGTTGAGGAAGCAGTATCCGCCGAGATAATCCGCGCCGCAATGGTGCCCTGGAGGACGGCACAACGCGAAGGCCGCGCGCTCACCGCCCAGCACCGCCTCGGTGGCCGCCAGCGCGGATTGCGCGCCCCAATAGGCGCTGGTCCAGGTGCCTGCCGAAATCGGGCTTGAAGCATCGAAGCTGAACTGGCCAAGATCCGCATCGATCCGGTTCAGGTTGAGCGGGCGCCGTCCCACCACCGGCCAGGCATAGCCATGCGCATCGCCGTTGCGCCCCGCGGCCACCCAGCGTTCGTGCGCGCTTTGCAGGAAGGCGAGATAATTGTCCCTATGCACCCGCCGGATAGGCTCCATGCCATGGTCGCGCGGAGCCCCCACTTGGGACAGCGTCGCCAGCACATTCTCCATTCGCCCGCGATGCTCGGCATAGGGCACATAGGCGCCATTGTGCAATTCCATCGCGGGCGCATGGTCGTGCTGCCGCGCGTCGAAGAACGTCTTCATTGCGCGAACAGTTGCTTGAGGAACACCGTCTCGACCTCGCGGCGCAGATCGTTGTTGGCTTTCTTGAGGAAGCCATGCCCCTCATCGGCATAGAGCACGTACCAGGTCTGCACCCCGTTGCCGCGCAGGGCTGCTACCACCTGATCGGATTCGGACTGCGGAACGCGCGGGTCGTTTGCCCCCTGCATCACCAGCATCGGCTTGGTGATCTTGGCCACGTTCTTGAGCGGCGCGATCCGCTCGAACACGGCGCGCATCTTGGGGTCACGCTCGTCGCCATATTCGGCGCGGCGGTTGTCGCGGCGATAAGCCTCGGTGTTCGCCATGAAGCTGATGAAATCGCTGATGCCATAGCGCTCGACCCCGCCGACCAGCCGGTCCGAATAGAAGGTCATGGCTGCAAGCGACATGTATCCGCCATAGGACTGGCCATAGACCGCGATGCGCCGGGCATCCATTCCCGGCTGCTTGCCTGCCCAGTCGATCAGCGATCCAATGTCCTTGACGCTGTCTTCGCGCAAGGGTCCGTTGTCGAGATTGAGGTACTTGGTGCCATAGCCGTCCGACCCACGCACATTGGGCAGGATCACCACCGCACCCAGAACATCGGCGAAATACTGCGCGCCGGGGTTCCATGAGGGGCGAGTCTGCGCCTCGGGTCCGCCATGGATGTCGATGATCACCGGAAGCTTTGCATCGGCTGCTGCGTTCTTTGGGCGGTAGACGAAGGCGGGTACCGAAAGCCCGTCGAAGCTCTTGAACCGGATCAGCTCGGGCTCGACCAGTCTTGCCGGATCGAGTTCGCCCGCTTCGGACTGCGTCCAGCGGGTGACCGCGCCGGTCCCCAGATCGATATCCCACACATCGCCTGCGGTGGTGGCATTGGTAAGCCCGATCGCAAGCTTGCCGCCATCGGGGGAGAATTCGAGCGCGCTGATGACGCCGCGCGGCAGCTCGGGCGAAGAGATCGCCTGCGGGGTGGTCAGCGACGAGATCAGCACCCGCGAGAAGCCGTCCTCGTTGATCGTGTAGGCCAGGGTCCTGCCATCGGGCGAAAGGTCGTAGGCCTCAACGTCCCAGTTCACCTTGTCCGAAAGCTGGGTCATCTGTCCCGACGCGATGTCGATCCTGACCAGCCGACGGAAGTCGCCGCCCGCGTTGGTGATCGCAAGGATCGCCTTGCCGCCATCGACAAAACGCGCCTCCTCGAACCGCGCCTTGGCGTTGACTGAAAATTCGAGCGGGGTGACCTTGCCGCTCGCCATATCGAGCAGCATCAGCTGGTTTTCGCGGTTGGAGATACCCTTGCCCAGCAGCACGGTCGCCTTGTCCGCGCTGATATCCTGCGGCCCGACCGCACCTGTCCCCTGCCACACCAGTCGGCGGCTCTTGGGATCGGCAGGATCGGCGGCCATGATCGCATAATCGGCCGATCCCTTGGTGGCGCGCGACCAGACCAAAAGGCTGCCATCCTTGGCGAACACCGGCGACTGGTTGCGCGTTACCGGCTCGGTCAGCGACTGCGCCACGCCATGGAGATCGCGCACGAACAGCTGGAACCATTCGTCGCCGCCGGTGTCGCGGGTGAGCAGGAAACGGCTCTGGCCGGGCACCGCCTTGGCCCCGCCGACGGGTTCGTTGAAATAGGTCAACTGACGCCGCGCCGCGCCGGGAGCGGTAACGTGATGCACCTGAAAGGTCGATCCGAACCGGGTGGTGATCAGCATCGATCCATCGGGCAGCCAGTCCTGGAACCGCGCCTCGCGATAGTTCTGATAGCGCTGTACCGCCTCGCGGATGTCCTGCGGGATTTCCGGCACGTTGTCCAGCCGCGCGGTGCCCACCTGCCGGGTCTCGACCGGCGCCTGCTGCGCAGTGGCGGGGACAGCGATCAGTGCGGCAAAGGCCAGCAAGGTCGAACGGTAAAGCATGCGACACTCCTAAGAAAACACACCCGATGATCCTCACCCGGACCGGGGAGGTGGCAGTCCGCAGGACCGACCGAGGGGAGGCGGGATCGTACACAGATCACAGGGGCGCACAACCCCGCTTCCCCTCCGCCGCTTCGCGGGCCCCTCCCCGTTTCGGAAAGGAATTTCAGCGGCTTGGGATCAGAATATCCCCATGGCAACACCCGCGCCGAGCATTGCGCCCAGCTCGCCGCACCGGGCCAGATCGGTCGCGCCCAGCCGCTTGGGCGCCGCGATCGCCTCGGGAGTTTGCGCATCGGTGCACACGATCAGGCTGTCGGCAATCCGCCGCAACCTCCAGCCGGTGGCTATGCGCTCGATCTGCCGCACCGCGCCCTGCCCGTCCGATCCTGCGGCAACCATCGCCGCATAGGGCCGCCCCTCGATCCGCCCCAGCACAGGATAATAATGGCGATCGAAGAACTCCTTCATCGCCCCGGTCATGCTGGCGAGATTTTCAGGACACACGAACAGATAGCCTGTGGCCCAGAGCATGTCTTCGGGTTGTACATCGTCGGCGGCGAGCATCCGCGCCGTACACTCGCCCGCTGCCGCCTCGAAGGCGGCCTGCGCCATCGCCTTTGCCGCGCCGGTACGGCTGTGCCAGACGATCAGCAGGGTCGGGATCTCGGTCATCATGTCTGGTTTAGACCCCCACAGGACAGGGTCCACCCGTTTTCGTTAGACCTCGCCAAATCGTCGCAGCAGCGCTAGACCCCGGGGCATCCCTGTCGCTCTCCGGCCACCGCCGGAGCCCGGATGCGTGATGGCACTGCACCCGCCCCGGGTTCCGGCTTTCGCCGCAAGAGCGCCGGCTGAACGACCGACTTTTTAGGAAACCGCCACCGATGGCCACACTCCATCCCGAACCCGTTCTCGGCATCACCCAGTCGCTGACCGGCCAGCCATGGCACTGGCGCGGCGCAGAAGGTGACAGGCGCCAGGCCGATCTCGAGCCCGACGATCTGGTCGCCCTGCTGCTGCTCAGCCGGGGCGTGCCGCGCGACGATCTCGACCGCTATCGCGCACCGACCATCCGTGGCTTCATGCCCGACCCGTCGATCTTCCGCGACATGGACAGCGCCGCCGACCGGTTGGCGCAGGCGGTGATCGCGCGCGAAAAGGTCACCATCTATGGCGACTATGACGTTGATGGCGCAACCAGCGCCGCGTTGCTGATCCGCCTGCTGCGCGACCTAGGCCTTGATGCCGGCGCCTATATTCCCGACCGGCTGATGGAAGGCTATGGCCCCTCGGGCGCAGCGCTTACCAGCCTCGCCGAGGCGGGCTCCACCCTCATCGTTACCGTCGATTGCGGCGCAATGGCCTATGAGGCGCTGCAGATGGCGCATGATGTCGGGGTCGATGTCGTGGTGGTCGATCACCACAAATGCGCCGCAGAGCTGCCCCGCGCCTTTGCGCTGGTCAATCCCAATCGGCTCGACGAAGACGATGAGGCGGCCGCGCACGGCCATCTTGCCGCGGTCGGCGTCGCCTTCCTGCTTGGCGCAGCGCTGGTGCGCACCCTGCGCGCGCGGGGCTATTTCGCCAGCCGCTCAGAACCTGCGCTGATGGAGTTGCTCGATCTGGTGGCGCTGGGCACCGTTGCCGATGTCGCCCAGCTCAAGGGTCTGAACCGCGCCTTTGTCGCGCAGGGGCTCAAGATCATGGCGCGGCGGCGCAATATCGGCATGGCCGCACTGATCGATGTCAGCCGCCTCACCCGCGCGCCGGTGTGTTCGGACCTGGGCTTTGCACTCGGCCCGCGAATCAATGCAGGCGGACGCGTCGGTGCGGCGGACCTTGGCGTGCGGCTGCTCACCACGCAGGATGAGGCCGAAGCCAGTGATATCGCAGCCCAGCTCTCGCGCCTCAACGAGGAACGCCGCGCGATCGAGGCAATGGTGCAGGAGGAGGCCGAGGCGCTTCTCGCCGGGCAGCACAACCGGGCGGTGGCGCTGCTTGCCGGCCAGGGCTGGCACGCGGGCGTGATCGGTATCGTCGCAGGCCGGATCAAGGAGCGGACGGGCAAGCCCTCGCTGGTGATCGCGCTGGACGACAAGGGCATCGGCAAGGGCTCGGGCCGCTCGATCCCGGGCGTCGATCTGGGCGCGGCGATTATCGCGGCCAAGGATGCCGGGCTGCTCGTGGCAGGCGGCGGCCATGCGATGGCGGCAGGGCTGACGATCAACGCCGACAAAATCGACCGGTTCAGCGAGTTTCTGGAGGAGCATCTGGCAGCGAGGGTCGCTGCGGCATCGGGAGCGGCGCGGCTGCTGGTCGATGCGCTGGTCGCTCCGCGCGGACTCACGCCGGACCTCATCGATCGGATGGAGAGCGCAGGCCCCTATGGCATGGGCTGGCCCGCGCCGCGGCTCGCGACCGGCCCGGTGCGCATCGTGCGCTGCGATGTCGTGAGCACGACGCACGTCCGCGCGATTGCGGCGGGGGATGACGGCGCATCGTTCAAGGCGATGGCGTTTCGCAGCGTCGATACCCCACTGGGCCAGGCGCTGCTGGGCGCGCCGCGCGACCGACGCTTCTGGCTGGCGGGGCGCGTCAAGATCGACAACTGGAACGGCAATCACGCCGCGGAAATGCACGTTGACGACCTTGCCGCGGTCGATCTTTGAAAAAGCTGCGAAAAGCGAAATAGCGCGCTTGACTGCCCAGCCGCGAATCCCTAATGGGGCGCTTCCCGCGAAGATGGCCCCTTCGTCTAGCGGTTAGGACGCGGCCCTTTCACGGCTGAAACACGGGTTCGATTCCCGTAGGGGTCACCATCCTTTTGAGGATGTCGATCAATTCCGGGACCTTCCATAGGTCTAGAATTTCCAAGCCAGCAGGATCGCTTGATCCTATGTGGGTGGTGTGCGCGAGCTATCGGCGCACCGCCCTTTGGGCACGTTGCGTCCGGTTCGCATACAGCCCGACAAACTTTCTAACCTATGTGCGTGAACCAATTGCCCAGCTGGCGCGTAGAGTCGCGGGGGACGTTCATGCCAGGCGCCCGGAATTCAGGATTTTAGATGTTTCTGCGCCTATGTTCGGTTTGTTGCGTCCTTTTGCCGACACTTTGCGATACCCCGGCGGCCATCGCCATGCAGCGGACCGCACAAGCTCCTTCGCCCGCGCCCGGGAATGAGACAGGCGAACCTCCGATCATCACCGACGAAGAGTTCGACGCGACCATTCCGTCGATCGATCCCGATGCGCCGATGGGGACGATCGAGGATTGGGACGCCGAGCAGGCACGCCTCGACTCCCAGGCGCCCGCGCTTGGCCAGACCGGCGATGGGACCGTCGGGGGAGATCTGCTGACCGCGCCTTTGGTCGATGACCCCGAGCTTGCCGCGCCGCTAGGCCCGCTGGAGAGCTTCGATGTCGAGCCGTTCGATGAAAGCCGCTACACCGAGGCAGACGACGACGCTGCCCGCGCGGTACGTTACAGCTACCGGATCGACGGCCTGGACGCACTCGATGCAGCAGATGAAGCCAACCCCGAGCCCGATGGCGCAGGTTCGATCCGCGCGCGGTTTGGCGAGCTGTCCGCGCTCGACGATGGCGATGGCAAGGCGAGCAACGGCGCGATGGTTTCGGCGCGGATGCTCGAGGACCAGCAGCTCCTCGCCGACCTGCTGATCGGCCAGTGCTATTTCGACGCCACCGTGAACGGCGCGATCGAATTTGCCGAAAGCGGCACCACCGGGCCGATGATGGTCGTGCTCACCGCCAGTCCCGGCCCCTGCTATCGCCTCGGCACGATCACCTTCAACGCGCCGCCGGTCGAGCCTGCCGATCTGATCGCGCGCAATTTCGTTCCCGCCACCGGTGAGCCGATCGATGCCGAGCGCATTCTCGCGGCAGAGGCCAATATCGCAGTCGCCATGCCGCAGCAGGGCTATCCGTTTGCCAAGGTCGGCCAGCGCGACATCCTGCTCGATCCCGAAAGCGTAACCGGCGATTACACGCTTCCCGTCACCCCTGGCGCGCGCAGCAGCTTTGGCGATATCGTCACCAGCGGATCGACCGTGTTCGAGGCCGAGCACATCGCCAAGCTTGCCCGCTTCGACAAGGGCGACCTTTACGACAGCCGACTGGTCGACGATCTGCGCAAGGCGCTGGTGGCAACCGGGCTCTATTCGGTGGTCGCCGTTCAGCCCGAACCTTCGGGCACCGCAGCGCCCGACGGAACCCAATATGCCGATCTCAAGGTCGATCAGGAGGCTGGCCCCGAGCGCACGCTCGCGGCCAATGCCGGTTACGGCACCGGCCAGGGCATCCGCGCGCAGGGCAGCTGGACCCATCGCAACCTCTTCCCGCCCGAAGGCGCGCTGATCGCCAGCATAACCGCAGGCACGCAGGAACAGGGCGCATCGGCGACTTTCCGCCGATCGAACGCCGGACGCCGTGACCGCGCGGTCGAACTGAGCCTGTCGGCGCTGCGCAGCGACTTTGCAGCGTATGAATCCTTCACCGGGCGGCTGGCGGGGCGTGTTTCTTATTACAGCACGCCGATCTGGCAGAAGCGGCTGACCTACAGCTATGGCTTCGAACTGCTGGGCACCAACGAGCAGGATTACAACTTCACCCTCGGCCAGCGCGACCGGCGGACCTATTATGTCGCTGCGCTGCCGGGCCAGATCACCTGGGATCGTTCGAACGATCTGCTCGACCCGACCAGCGGCTTCCGGCTCTCGGCGCAGGTTTCGCCCGAGGCGTCGCTTGGCAGCGGAACGCTGTTTTATGGCCGCGGGCTGCTCGAGGGCACCGGCTATTACCCGGTGGGCGACAACATCGTGATTGCCGGACGCGCACGGGTGGGGTCGATCTTTGGCGCCGACCGCACAGACATCGCGCCTTCGCGGCGATATTATGCGGGAGGCGGCGGGTCGGTCCGCGGCTTCGGCTATCAGGAACTGGGTCCCAAGGACCCCGACAACCGTCCGATCGGCGGGCGCAGCCTGGTCGAGGCGGCGGCGGAAATCCGCTATCGCTTCGGCAATTACGGGATCGTTGGCTTTGTCGACGCAGGGCAGGTTTCGACCAGCTCGACCCCGGGGTTTGACGACCTTCGCTATGGCGTCGGGATCGGCGGGCGTTTCTATACCAATTTCGGGCCGATGCGGCTCGATGTCGCAACCCCGATCGCCCGGCGCCCCGGCGAATCCCGCGTCGCGGTCTATATCTCTATCGGTCAGGCCTTCTGATGGCCGACGCAATCGATACCGCCGCCGAACCCGTGGCCGAGCCGGTGCAGACCGAACACCCGCTAAAATCCTGGCCGCGCCGCATCGCCATCGGTGTCGCGGTGCTGCTGGGCACGATCCTGGCGCTGCTCACGATCGGCTATGTCTGGCTGGATAGCAGCAGCGGAAAGCGTTTCGTTGCCAAGCAGATTGCCGGGATGGAGTTCGAGAATGGACTCAACATCGGCATCGGCAGGATCGAAGGTTCGCTGTACGGGCAGATGCGAATCCGCGACCTGACTTTGCGCGATCCGCAGGGCGTTTTTGCTTCCTCGCCACTGGTCGAGGTCGACTGGCGCCCATTTGCCTTTGCACGCAGCCATGTCGATATCCGCTCGCTGGTTGTGCCGCAGATGCGCCTTCGCCGCCTGCCCGCGTTCAATGAGACCCCGCCCACCAACGAGCCGCTGCTTCCCGATCTGGACATCGATATCGCCCGACTGGACCTCCGCCGCATCGACATCGATCCGGCAGTGACAGGCCAGCGCCATCGCGCATCCCTCGAAGGCAAGGTCCACATTGCCGACCGCACCGCCGTGGTCAGCGCGCGCGCGGCGACGCAGGCAGGCACCGGATTTGCAGGCGGCGAGACGATGACGCTCGATCTGCGCGCGGTTCCGGAAACCAATACGCTCGACCTGGCTTTCAATCTCGACGCCCCGGCGCAAGGCCTGATCGCCGGATTGACCGGCGTTGCCCAGCCGATGCGCGTCGATCTGCGCGGCAAGGGTGACTGGGACGCATGGAACGGTGCGCTGGGCGGCACGCTGGGCGGGCAGTCGCTCGCCGATGTCGTGCTCACCGCGCGCAAGGGTACCTTCACCGCGCGCGGCAAGATGCGCCCTGCCCTGCTGCTCGCAGCCCAGCCCGGCGCGCTGCTGGAGCCCGAAACGACGATCGACATCACCACCACCGCCAACGAGCGGCAGTTCGATATCGCGGCCAAAATCGGCAACGCCAATTTCGCGTTCGATGCCGATGGTCTGGTCGATCTGGGGACAAGTCAGATGCGCGATCTGCAGGTGGCCTTCCGCCTGCTGCAGCCCGGCACCATCGCCGAGAACCTGAGCGGTGCGGGGATTGCCGCCAACCTCACGCTCAACGGCGGGTTTGCCTCCCCGCAGATCGCCTATGACATCACCGCCGCGCGGCTGGGCTTCAACGATATTTCGGTGATCGGCCTGACAGCCAGCGGCGCGGCCCGGCTTGATGCCGATGCCTGGATGATCCCGGTGAGCGCGCGCGCACGCCGCATCGCGGGGCTGAATGCCGCCGCAGGTGGCCTCCTCGAAAACGTCCGGCTCAACGGCGACCTTGCTTACTCGAACGCCCGGCTGATGTCCGACAACCTCAAAATCCGGTCCAGCCGCATCGATGCAACGGCGGTGATCCTCGCCGATCTGAACACCGGGCTGTATACCGGCGCGCTCAATGGCCGGGTCAACGGCTACCGCGTAGAGAGCGTGGGCATCTTCAACGTCGCGACCGATATCGATCTGGAAACCACCGGCAATGGCGGCTTCCGCCTCGCGGGCAAGATTTCGGCGCGATCCAGCCAGATCCTCAACGACGGCCTGCGCGAGTTCATGGGCGGCAATGCGCTGATCAACGCCGATGTCAGCTATGGCAGCGACGGCATCGGCCGGGTCACAAGGCTGACCGTGGCAGCGCCGGCATTCCGGCTCTCCGAAGGCCGGGGCTCTTATTCTACCGACGGCCAGATCCGCTTCGACGCGCGCGGTTCATCCAACCAATATGGCCCGCTGACCGTCGCGGTGACAGGGACGGTAACACGACCCGTCGCGACCGTGAAAGCTGCGCGGCCCGGGCTGGGCATAGGCATGTCCAACGTAATCGCCACCATTCGCGGAGACGGCAACAGCTATGCGGTGACCGGCAATGGCGACACCGATTACGGCGCGTTTGCTGCCGATGTGAACGTCTTCACGGCACGCGGACCGCTCGAGATCGCGGTAAACCCGGGCACCCGCTTTGCCGATATCGGCATCACCGGCAGGGTCCGCCAGACCAGCGCCGGTCCCTTCGCAGGCCAGCTCATAGCCGATGGCGCCGGAGTGTCGGGCAATGTCGACCTCTCCGCCGCGGGTGCCTATCAGCGCGCGGTGCTGGCGTTGAACGCCCGCGATGCGCGGCTTCCCGGGCCCGCAGGCGTGGTCATCGGCCGCGCGATCATCGCAGCCGACATGGTGCTGACCGAACAGCCGCAGATCGTCGCCGATGTCCAGCTCGCGGGCACCAGAATGGGCCAACTGCAGATCGCCGCCGCGCGCGCCAAGATCGATTATCGCAACGGCCAGGGCAGCGCCCGGGTGATGGCGGAAGGGCGCAACAGCTTTCCGTTCCGCTTTGCCGCCAATGCGGTTCTGCAACCCGAGCTGTGGCGCGTCGCGCTTGATGGCCGTGCCAACGGCATCGACTTCAAGACCCGCAACCCGGCGCGGATCATTCCCGAGGCCGCGCAGTACCGGCTGATGCCTACCACCATCGATCTGTCACGCGGCACAATCCAGCTCGCAGGCCGCTATGGCGCAGGCATGGATATCGGGGCGCGGCTTGCCGAGGTCGATCTGGCGCTGATCAACCCGATCATGCCCGGACTGGGCCTGGGCGGAACGGCCTCGGGCAGCCTGGATTTCCGCCAGACGAATGCCAACAGCTTCCCCGAGGCCGATGCCCGGCTGACGATCGACAATTTCACCCGCACCAGCCTGGCTTCGGTTTCGCAGCCGGTGGATATGAGCGTGGTCGGGACGCTGCAGCCCGATGGCGGCAATGCCCGCGCGATCATCAGGCGGCGTGGTGCGGTGATCGGCCGCATGCAGGTCGCGCTCACCCCGCTCGCCGCTGGCGCCGGCAGCTGGACCACCCGGCTGCTTGCCGCTCCGCTGAGCGGCGGTCTGCGCTACAATGGACCTGCCGACACCCTGTTCTCGCTCGCCGCGCTTCCCGACCAGAGCCTGTCGGGCGCGATCGGCGTGGCTGCGGACTTCACGGGCCGTGTCCAGCAGCCGCAGCTGCGCGGCATCGTGCGCGCCAACAACCTCACATACGAAAACGAACAATACGGCACCCGGCTGACCAAGATGCGGCTGCGCGGCAGCTTCACCGGCGACCGGCTGCAGGTCGAGCAGCTGACCGCGCGCGCCGGCAGCGGCACGATCAGCGGCGAAGGCTTCGTCTCGCTGAGCTCGGCGCAGGGTTTTCCGGTGCAGCTCGCGCTCGATCTCGACAATGCGCGACTGGCAGATGGCAGCGGCCTAGCCGCGACCGCCACCGGACAGCTCAGCATCATCAACAGCGCGACCCAGCCAGCGCTGATCTCGGGCACTATTCGGCTGCCCGAGACCCGCTACCGCATCGTGCGCCAGGGTTCGGTGCAGGTCGCCAAGCTCACCGGCGTCAGGCGCAAGCCGGCGTTGGGCCGTGCACGGATCACCGGCGACCCCGATCCCATTTCGGGCGTACCCAGCGACTGGCGGCTTGACGTCAAGCTGGTCGCGGACAATCAGGTCTATGTCTCGGGAATGGGGCTGGATTCCGAATGGGCTGCGGACATCCGCATCACCGGAACGACGGGCAATCCGCGGATCACCGGCGGTATCGATCTGGTGCGCGGCACGCTGGGCTTTGCCGGGCGCTCGTTCGATCTGGAAGAGGGCCGCCTGCGGTTCAACGGCGGCAGCGCCACCAATCCGGTGATCAATCTGCGCGCCAGCGGCGAAGCGGGCGATGTCACGGTGAACATCAACGTATCGGGCACCGGCGAGAATCCAGACATCGCGTTCTCCTCGACGCCCGCGCTCCCGCAGGACGAGGTCATGGCGCGCATCCTGTTCGGCAATTCGATCGGCGAGCTGACCCCGATCCAGGCAGTGCAGCTCGCCGCCTCGCTCAATAGCCTGCGCGGCGGCAGCGGCGGGCTCAACCCGCTGGGCGTGCTGCAATCGGCATCGGGCATCGACCGGCTGCGCATTTTGGGAGCCGACGAGGACACCGGGCGCGGCACCTCGCTCGCGGTGGGGCAGTATATCTCGAACGATGTCTATGTCGAAATCATTACCGACACGCGCGGCTTTACAGCGACGCAGATCGAAATCAGCCTGAGCAAGGCGCTGTCGGTGCTGAGCCAGGTCGGCAGCTTCGGCGGATCGAATGTCAACGTCCAGTACCGAAAGGACTATTGATGCGGAGCAGCATTCTTCTGATGGCGTGCACGGCGATGGTGCTGCTCGGCGGCTGCCAGGCCGAACCGGATTTTGACACCAAGTTCGAACAGCAATCGCGCGACCTTGCCGCCAAGGCACGCAGCATCGATGCCGATGCAAAAAAGCAGCTGGATGCCGCGCGCGAAGCCGAGCAGGCCAGCGCCGAACTTGGCAATTCCGCTGCGTCCCCGACCCCTGCTCCTGTAACAAACGTGAAGTAACCATGGCCTCAACACCTCCCGCCACCCTTGCCGATGCAGGCGCCATGCCCGCCGACGTCGAGGCGCTGGCTGATCAGGTGCCCGGTGCCAGGGCCCATTCTCCGCTGGATATGCCGCCCAGCGCGTGGTGGGCGATCATCAAGCGGGTCTATGTCATGAACGGGGTGCACAACCTCGCGCTGCTCGCGGCGGGTGTTGCGTTCTTCGTATTCCTGGCGTTCGTGCCGCTTATCGCGGTCACCGTCCTGCTCTACGGGCTGATCGCCGATCCGGGGACCGTCGCCAACAGCCTCGACCTGCTCAACGAGGTCGTGCCGAGCGAGGTTCTGGTGATCCTGCGCGAACAGCTGCTGCAGATCGTCACCACCAGTTCAACCCAGCAGGGCCTGGGGCTGGTACTTGCGCTGCTGTTTTCAACGTATGGCGCGATGCGCGCGGCGACCGCGATGATGCGCGCGCTCAACATCATCTATGAAGAGCACGAAACCCGCGGGTTCTTCCGCACCACTTTGGTCGCAGTGATGATCACGCTAGGAATGGCTGGCATCGCGGTGGTCGGTCTCGTGTCGATCTCGCTGTTCAGCTATGTCCGCAACTTTCTGGCGCCCTATATCGGCGCATCGTCGCTGATGCTGATCCAGACGCTGACCTGGGTCGTCGCGGCGATGCTGGTCAGCGTGACCTTCGCAATCTTCTTCCGCTACGCTCCCGATCGCCGCGCCGCCAAGTGGCGCTGGCTGTCGCTGGGCTCTATGGCATCGACGGTGCTGTGGCTGTGCATAACGCTGGGTTTCGGCTTCTACGCCGCCAATGTCAGCGACTATAACGCGACCTATGGTTCTCTCGCGGCGATCGTGATCTTCCTGATGTGGCTGTTCCTGTCGGCCTATGCGGTGCTGATCGGCGCGGAGATCAATGCCGAGACCGAGCGCCAGACTTTCCGCGATTCAACCGTGGGCGCCGACCGTCCGCTGGGCCAGCGCGGCGCGGTGCTGGCGGATTCGGTCGCGCTCGACGAGGCAGAGCAGGCTATACTGGAAAAGCAGCGGCGCAGGCGGACCGTGCAGCCCTGACCGTCGGCCAGGCCTAATTCTTGGGAAGTTCTGGCTTGTCGGCCAGGACATCGCCGCTAGGCGTCGGGATGGACCAGATCACGACATTGCCGATCATCACCGCCGCCAGGATCAGCATCAGCACCGGCTGCTTGCGCTGACCGCGCCGCAGCAGAACGATGGCGCCTGCGATCAGCGCGAAGGCAGTGAGCACGGCGAGCGAGAGGACAAAGCTGGTCATGCCCGCCCGTGTGTCAGTCCAGACCCGGCATCGTCAAGGCAGCATCGCGCAATCCGCGCCAGACGCGCGCCGCCTGCACGGTTTCGGGCACGTCATGCACCCGGACGATCTGCGCGCCCGATCCGATCGCGCTCAGCGCAAGCGTGATCGATCCGCCCAGCCGCGCGTCGACAGCTGCCTCGTTGGATAGCGCCCCGATCATGCGCTTGCGGCTGGCGCCGAACAGGATCGGCTGGCCCAGCGCGTGGAACAGCGGCAGCGCGTTGATCAGCGCCAGATTGTCGGCGAGGGACTTTCCAAAGCCGATGCCCGGATCGATCAGGATGCGATCGCGCGCAATCCCGCCTGCGATCACCGCAGCGATCCGTGCCTCGAGCCAGTCGAACACGTCAGTGACGACATTGCCATAGCCTGCACCGGTGTGCGGGTTCTGCCCCTGCGAGGGCGCGTGCATCAGCACCACCGGGCACCCGGCCTGGCGGACGACATCGATCGCGCGGCTGTCGAACAGCAGCGCCGAGACATCGTTGACGATGTGCGCGCCAGCCTGAAGCGCGGCCTCCATCACCGCAGCCTTGCGGGTATCAACCGACAGGATTGCGCCGCTGTGGGCGAGCGTCTTGATCGCCGGGACGACGCGGGCGATCTCGTCGCCTTCCCACACCACCGGCGCATCGGGGCGGGTGGATTCGCCGCCGATGTCGATCAAGGATGCGCCCGCGGTCAGCATCGCAAAGCCTGCATCAGCCGCGCCAGCGGGATCGTCGGTAAAGCGGCCACCATCGGAAAAGCTGTCCGGGGTGACGTTCAATATGCCCATCACCTGCGGCTGGTCGAACCGCAGCATCCGGTCGCCCAGTGCCAGCGGCGGGTGCTGCCGCGACAGATTGGCGAACTGGGTGCGAGCCCGGTCGGCCTGGTCACCGGGCAGCGTTGTCAGCGCGTCGGCAAAGCCATCGACCGGCACGATCTGCCGCGCGACCAGCCTGCCTGCCTCAATCGTCTCAATCGCCAGCAGATGGCACCACACCAGGCTGTTGCCCAGCCGGATGGTGGCGCCATCGAAGGTCTGCGGGTTTTCGGCCAGCCCGACAGGCCGGACATAGATTGTGCCGGACATGGGCCTCAGGGCTCGGTGGCGAGCAGATAGGTCTGGCGCAGGCTGTCGAGCGGCTTGAGGCCGTCCTTGGTCTCGATATGCCAATAGGTCCAGCCGTTGCACGACGGCGCATTCTGCAAGCTCGCCCCGACCTTGTGGATCGATCCCGTATGATCGCCGGTGAGCAGCGAGCCATCGGCGCGAACCGTTGCGCGGTGCTTGCGCGCCTTGTCCATGATTACCGCGCCGACCTGGATATAACCCGTTTCGACCAGCGTACCGAAGGCGACGCGCGGCTGGCTCTTGGGCGACTGCATGGTCTTCAAGCCCGATTCATCGAGCGGCAGCGCAGCTTCGATGCGCTCTTCGGCGACCTCGCAATAGATCGGATCGCGCTCGCAGCCTATCCATTCGCGGCCAAGCCGTTTGGCGACCGCACCGGTGGTGCCCGTGCCGAAGAACGGATCGAGCACCACATCGCCCGGATTGGTGCAGGCCAGCAGGATGCGATACAGCAGCGCCTCGGGCTTCTGCGTCGGGTGCGCCTTGGTGCCGCCGCGCTTCAACCGCTCCTGGCCGCCGCAGATCGGGATCACCCAGTCGGAGCGCATCTGCAACTCGTCGTTCAGGGTCTTCATCGCGCGATAATTGAAGGTGTATTTGGACTTCTCGTCGCGCGAGGCCCAGATCAGCGTTTCATGCGCGTTGGTGAAGCGGGTGCCGCGGAAATTGGGCATCGGGTTGGCCTTGCGCCAGACGATGTCGTTGAGGATCCAGAAGCCCAGGTCCTGCAGCGTCGCGCCGACACGGAAGATGTTGTGATAGCTGCCGATCACCCACATCGAGCCATCGGGCTTGAGGATGCGCTGGGCTTCGGTCATCCACTCGCGGGTGAACCGGTCATAGGCGGCGAAGGTGTCGAACTTGTCCCAGTCATTGTCGACCGCATCGACGCGGCCGCCCTCGGGCCGGAAAAGGTCGCCGCCAAGCTGCAGGTTGTAGGGCGGATCGGCGAAGATCATGTCGATCGAACCGGTGGGTAGCTTGCGCATTTCCTCGATGCAGTCGCCGCGCAGGATCTGGCCCAGGGGCAGCTCGGGCTTGGCCGCGGGCCGCACGCGCACCGGCGCCTTCGCCTTGCGCACCACAGGCGCCATCATCTCGCCAGTCAAAACCATCTTTACCCCCACATACCCTTGGAACAGGGCCCTGCATGAGTCCTCGGCGACCATCGGTCAAGGCCAAAACCCTAGGGATTCCGGGTGTTCAAATGGTTAACGCGGGGGTCTTTGTGCGGAACACAATGAGTCCAAATCCAGATGTTGAGTCTTGTTAACCGGTCGGGACTCAACGCCTAGTGGTGTGACATCGAGGACTCGGCACGCAAAAAAAATTGCGTCAGAGCAGCATTGCCTGCGCCACGGGGGCAAAGCTCTTCCTGTGAAGCGGGCAAGGCCCATGCTCGCGCAATGCGGCAAGGTGCTGGGCGGTGCCGTAACCCATGTTGCGCTCCCAGCCGTAATGCGGGTGTTCTGCCGCAGCGGCAAGCATCATCCGGTCGCGGTGCTGCTTGGCCAGGATCGAAGCCGCAGAGATGCACGGATGCAGCGCGTCGCCCTTGACGATGGCCTCGGCGCGGTAGCTCCAGCGCGGCAGCCGGTTGCCATCGACCAGCACGTGCCCCGGCGCATCGCCCAGCGCCTCGACCGCGCGGGTCATTGCCAGCATGGTTGCCTGCAGGATGTTGATCGCGTCGATCTCCTCGACACTGGCGATACCGATCCCAAAGCTGCAGCGCTCGCGGATTTCGGCTTCCAGCCGCGCGCGTTTTGCAGCGCTCAGCACCTTGCTGTCGGCCAGCCCTTCGATACCATCCGGGCAGAGGATCACGGCTGCGGCGACCACGGGACCCGCCAGCGGACCCCTGCCCGCCTCGTCCACACCCGCGATGGTTGCAGACAGGCAAAAGGGCATATCTAGGGAACCGGACCGGGTCATCGTGCGTCTCTGCCGCAAGGCCCTTGCGACCGCAAGCACCGCCCCGCCAAACGACCGCAAATATCCCGAATCATTTGCAATCTGTCCCCGGATGGCGATGATCGTTTCCATGAAAAACGGAGTGACCCTGATGCACCGACTGACCCTGAGCGCCGCGCTGCCGCTCGCCCTGATTGCGTGCAACAGCGGCGGAGAAGCCGTGGCCAGCGGCGAGGCCGCCACCGAAGTCGCTGCGATTTCCCCGGTCGATCGCCTGCCTTTCGAAACCGCTGAAGTCGCCGCGTTCGACGAACCCTGGGCGATGACCTTCCTCCCCGATGGCCGCGCGCTGGTCACCGAGAAGAAGGGCGTTCTAAAGCTGGTCAGCTTTGGTGCGGACGGAAAGCCTGCAATGGTCGATGTCTCGGGCACCCCCAAGGTGGCTTATGGCGGCCAGGGCGGTCTGGGCGATGTCGTGCTGTCGCCCGACTTCACCAATGACGGCTTTGTCTATCTCAGCTTTGCCGAGGCCGGCGAAGGCGATACCAGCGGCGCTGCTGTCGCCCGCGCCAAGATGGTGACTGCGGCGGATGGCAGTGCAAGCCTGAAGGACATGCAGGTCATCTGGCGGCAGGAACCCAAGGTCAGCGGCAAGGGCCATTACGGCCACCGCATCGCCTTCGGCCCCGATGGCATGATGTATATCTCCTCGGGCGAGCGGCAGAAGTTCGATCCCGCTCAGGATCTCGAGCAGAATCTCGGCAAGATCGTGCGGCTGACCCCGACCGGCGGCATCCCCTCGGATAATCCGATGTACGATCAGGGCCGGATCAAGGCGCAGATCTGGTCTTATGGGCACCGCAACCCGCTGGGGCTTGCATTCGACAGCGCGGGCAATCTTTGGAATTCCGAAATGGGCCCCAAGGGTGGCGACGAACTCAACCTCGTCAGGCGCAGCGCCAATTACGGCTATCCCAAGGTTTCGAACGGCGATCATTACGACGGCCGCGACATCCCCGACCATGCGCCCGAAGACGGCTTCGTGCCACCCAAGGTGTTCTGGACCCCGGTCATCTCGCCCAGCAGCCTGATGATCTACACCGGTGACCTGTTCCCGGCATGGAAGAACAGCGCGTTTATCGGCGCGCTGAGCGGCCAGGCGCTGGTGCGCGTCAAGCTTGACGGCGAGAACGCCGAAAAGGCCGACAACTGGGCGATGGAAGGCCGCATCCGCGAAGTCGAACAGGGCCCGGACGGTGCGATCTGGGTGCTGGAAGACGGTGCGCGCGGATCCAAGGGTCGCCTGCTCAAGCTGACTCCGGCGAAGTAAAGCTCAGGATAAAGCGAAGGCTGTGTGTCTGCGCTGCTGGCGCAAAGCCATTTCATTTCGCAACCTATCGCGCTATTCCACCGCGAAACACACAATCGGGAGACGATGAATGGCGACCATGACCGACGCTGCGCTCAAGGCTGATCAGCTGACAGAAGTTCTCGACCGGCAGAAGGCGGCGTTCCTTGCCGAGCTGCCCGTTCCCATGGCTGTCCGCAAGGACCGCATCAAGCGGCTGATGAAGCTGGTTCACGACAACGCCGATGCACTGGTCGCGGCGATGAGCGAGGATTTCGGCCACCGCAGCGCCGAGCAGTCGAAGATGACCGACATCGTCAGCGTGCTCAACTGCGCGCGGCACACGCTCAAGCACATGGACAGCTGGGCCAAGCCGGAAAAGCGTTCCGTGCAGTTTCTCTTGGGGCTGCTGGGCGCACGCGCACGGGTGGAATATCAGCCGCTGGGCGTTGTGGGCATCATCGCGCCGTGGAATTTCCCGATCCAGCTTTGCCTGACCCCCGCCATCGGCGCGCTTGCTGCGGGCAACCGGGTGATGATCAAGAACAGCGAATACACCGAAAAGACCTCGAACCTGCTCGCCGAACTCGGCCCGCAGTTCTTCGATGCGAGCGAAGTCGCCTTCTTCACCGGCGGACCGGACGTGGGCCAGGCGTTTTCCGAGCTGCCGTTCAACCATCTGCTGTTCACCGGCGCGACCAGCGTCGGCCACCACATCATGCGCGCTGCCGCCAAGAACCTGGTGCCGATCACGCTCGAGCTGGGCGGCAAGTCGCCTGCGATCATCGGTCGCGGGGCAGACAAGGCCAAGGCGGCGCAGCGGGTCACCATGGGCAAGATGCTCAATGCCGGCCAGATCTGCATCGCACCCGATTACCTCTATGTCCCGCGCGAGGACGAGAGCGAGATCATCGAGAACATCAAGCAGTCCGCGGGCGCCTTGTACCCGACCCTGCTGACCAACGACGACTACACCGCTGTGGTCAACGAACGCCATCACCAGCGGCTGACCGGTTATCTCGATGACGCGCGCGAAAAGGGCGCGGAGGTGATCGAGGTCAATCCGGGGAACGAGGATTTCAAATCGGCCAACAGCCGCAAGATGCCGCTGCATATTCTGCGCAACGTCACCGATGACATGAAGGTGATGCAGGACGAGATCTTCGGCCCGATCCTTCCGGTCAAGACCTACACCACGGTCGATGAGGCGATCGACTACGTCAACGGCCGTGACCGCCCGCTAGCGCTGTATTATTTCGGTGAGGACGGCGATGAGGCCAGGAAGGTCACCGATCGCACCGTTTCGGGCGGGGTCACGCTCAACGACACGATCTTCCACGTCGCGATGGAAGATTTGCCGTTCGGCGGCGTTGGCCCCTCGGGGATGGGCGCGTATCACGGGCTCGATGGCTTCCGAACCTTCAGCCATGCCAAGTCGATCTACAGCCAGCCGCGGATCGATGTGGCCAAGCTGGGCGGCTTCCTGCCACCCTATGGCGATGCGACGAAGAAGGCGATCGCGCGCGATCTGAAGCTCTGAACGAGGCCAGGATCAGCGGTGGCTTTTGCGGGTTGCAGGAATTTCCCGACCCGTTATAGGCTGCCGCTTCTTGGCGGGCGTGGTGGAATGGTAGACGCGCCGGACTCAAAATCCGGTTCCGCAAGGAGTGTGGGTTCGAGTCCCACCGCCCGCACCAAGAGCCCCTGCCCGACCGATCCAGACCACGACCCGGGCGCTTCCAGGCAAAAGGCTTGCATGGGGCAAAATCCGGCTTAGTGCCGGGCGCAGTGTTCGCTCTTGCTGGATCGCATCATGTCCCATTCCGTCTCGCCGCTCGCGCTTCCCTTTCCCCAACTTCCGGCAATCGCCGGCGTCACCCCGCATGTGGCGCGCGCGCGGTACAAGGACTGGGACCGCTGCGACCTGAGCCTTGTCGAGCTCGCCCCCGGAACGACAGTCGCCGGCGTCACCACCACCAGCAAGTGCCCCTCTCCCGAAGTCGAATGGTGCCGCAGTGCGTTGCCCCAGGGCAGCGCCCGCGCGCTGGTGGTGAGCGCAGGCAACGCCAACGCCTTTACCGGGGGCAAGGGCCGCGATGCGGTGCAGATGGTCGTCGACACGGTGTCGGCACAGCTCGGCTGCGCGGCGCAGGAGGTGTTCGTCTCGGCCACGGGGGTGATCGGCGTTCCGCTGCCACAGGACAAGGCGCGCGCGGGTCTCGACGCGGCGTTCGCCGCAGCCCCGTGCAGCTGGCGCGATCTGACCGACGCCATCGGCACCACCGATACCTTCGCCAAGGCCGCAACCACCAGCGCAATGATCGGCGACCGGCGGGTCGAACTGGTCGGTGTGATCAAGGGTTCGGGAATGATCGCGCCCGACATGGCAACGATGCTGGGCTACATCTTCACCGACGCCGCCATCGCGCCCGCGCTGCTCCAGCAGATGCTGGGCGCGGCCAACCGCAATACCTTCAACTGCATCACCGTGGACAGCGACACCTCGACCAGCGATACCGTGCTCGCCTTTGCCACCGGCCAGGCGGATCATCCCCGGCTCGAGACGATGGACAGTGTGGGCGCGGATGCGTTCGCCGCCGCGCTGGCCGATCTGTGCCGGCAGCTGGCGCATCTGGTGGTGCGCGATGGCGAAGGGGCGAGCAAGTTCATCGAGGTGCGGGTGACCGGCGCAGTGTCCGACGAGAGCGCGCACCGCATTGCGCTCTCGATCGCCAACTCGCCCCTGGTCAAAACCGCGATCGCGGGCGAGGACGCCAATTGGGGCCGCGTCGTCATGGCGGTGGGCAAGGCCGGCGAACCTGCTGAGCGCGACCTGCTCTCGATCCGCTTCGGCGGGGTCGAGGTTGCAGCCCAGGGGGTCGTCGTCGAAGGCTATGACGAAGCCCCGGTTGCGGCGCACCTCAAGGGGCAAGAGATTCTGGTCGAGGCCGGTATCGGGCTGGGACAGGGCCGCGCAACGGTGTGGACCTGCGACCTCACCCACGGCTATATCTCGATCAACGCCGACTACCGGAGCTAAGCTGAATGCTCACCATCTGGGGCCGCCTGAACTCGCATAACGTCAAGAAGGTCGTGTGGCTCACAGAGGAGATCGGGCTGGACTATGTGCGCCATGATGTCGGCGGCAAGTTCGGGATGGATGCGGCGTATGTTGCGCTCAATCCGAATGCGCTGATCCCGACGATCGAGGATGACGGGCTGGTGCTGTGGGAATCGAACGCGATCCTGCGCTATCTTGCAGCGCGCTACGCCCCGCATCTGTGGCCCGATGATCTGGAGCAGCGCGCCGCGGCGGACAAGTGGATGGACTGGCAGTTCGCCTTTGCCGATGCGCAGCGCGATGTGTTCCTGATGCTGGTGCGCAAGCCCGTCGAAGAACACGACGCCGCCGTCATTGCCAGGGGAGCGGAGACCACCGCAAGGATGATGGCGATGCTCGAGGATGTGCTGGCGAAGCAAGCCTGGCTGACCGGCGAGAACTTCGGCATCGCCGATATCCCGATGGGTACCTATGCGCATACTTGGTTCACGCTGGCGATGCCGCGACCGGATATGCCGCGCGTCAAGGCGTGGTATGACCGGCTCAAGACGCGCCCCGGCTTTGCCGCCAATGTCATGATCGCGCTGACCTGATGCACACGCTCTACACCCCCGTCTCGGACCTGATCCGCACCGTCGCGCGCGAGGTCGTGCTGCACCAATATCAGCAGCTGTCTTCGGCCCAGATCAGCGAGAAGACCCCGGGCGACCTGGTGACAATCGCCGACCAGGAAAGCGAAAGGCGGCTGAGCGCGGGGCTCGCGGCTATCCTTCCGCAGGCCAGCATCGTCGGCGAGGAAGCGGTCGAGGCTGACCCGGTGCTGATCGAACGTGTCAACGACAGCACTGCCTGGATCATTGACCCTATCGACGGCACACACAATTATGCCCATGGCCATCCGCCGTTCGGCATCATCATCGCGCTGGTCGAGCGCGGCGAGACGGTGGCGGGCTGGCTCTACGATCCGCTGGCTGACCGCATGTGCCACGCAGTGCGCGGCGGCGGCGCGTTCATCAACGATCTGCCGGTCACCGCCCGCGCGAGCGGCGAGCAGCTACCCGTCGCGGCGATCTCGACCCTGTTCATCGAGGAGCCGCGTCGTAGCGCCATCAACCGGGCGTCCGAAGGCAGGTTCCGCCTCGTCGATATCCCGCGCTGCGCCGCCGAGCAGTATCCCCGTCTGGTGCTGGGCGAAAACGATGTCACGCTGTTCGAGCGCACGCTGCCATGGGACCATGCCGCAGGCGTGCTGTTCGTCGAGGAAGCGGGCGGCAAGGCGGCGCGGCTAGACGGTTCGCGCTATCTGCCGGGCGACCGCCGCACCGGAATGATCGCCGCCGCCTCAACCCGGCTGTGGGACGAAGCGGCAGCGATACTCACTTAGGCCGGAAGTGCGCCTTCGAGCCAGCTCTTGAGCGCGTTCTTGGGCGCGGCGCCGACCTTGGTTTCGACGATCTGCCCCTTGTCGAACAGGATCATGGTCGGAATGCCGCGCACACCATACTTGGCGGGGGCATCGGGATTGTCGTCGATGTTGATCTTGGCGATCGTGACCTTGCCGGCCAGCTCCTCGCTGATCTCTTCGAGAGCCGGGCCGATCATCTTGCACGGGCCGCACCACTCCGCCCAGAAATCGACGAGCACCGGCTTGTCGGACTTGAGGACATCGGCATCGAAGCTTGCATCGCTGATTGCAGTGGTGGCCATGGGGATAACTCCTTGTTGGTGACTTGGTGTGGAATGTAAGCGCGGCAGTCGGGCCGCTCAAGGCGTGCGCCCCAACTATTCCTGTGCCGTGGCTTAGTCCAGCTTCGTCGCGGCGAGCAAAGCATCGGGCAGCACGAAAAGCTGCGGCGTCGCGGTATACAGCAACCCGGCCTCGACAACCCGCCCCGGAAAGATCAGCCGCAGCGCCGCGACATAGGCCGCCATCTGGCGGACATGCGCGATCGGCAGCTGCTCCAGACTGCGCGGCGGGCGACGGCTGGTCTTGAAATCCACCACCAGCACCCGGTCGGGCTCGATCAACAACCGGTCGACCGTTCCGGTAACGACGTTCAGCCCCACCACCGCTGCGATCGGCGCCTCGGCGAGAGCGCCTGGACCAAAGATGTCGGCCCAGTCGCGATGATCGATCACCGCGCTCACGGAATCGATGATCGCATCGGCCTCGGCACTGTCGGCCATGCCGTGCTGGCTCGCCAGCCAGCGCCGCGCGGCCTCGCGCCGCTCTTCGGGTGCCACCGCGGGTAGCCGCTCGAACAGGCTGTGCATGATCAGCCCGCGCTGGGCCGCCTTGGCGAGGTCAGCGCCCAAGATCGGGGGGCTGGCGGTGTCGTCCTTGCCAAGCGAAGACGGCGCCAGCGGGGTCGGCGGGCGCTGCTCGGGCGCGGCGGGGGTCAGCGCCCAATCCGGCAGCGCGGGTGATTCAGCAGACCGGACCTCGGCGCGCGCCTGTGCTTGGTCCGATGGCAGCGCACCGCTGCCGAAGCGGCGGAAGGCGCCATCGCCCTCGTCGCACCAGTCGCAGCCCAGCCCCATGAAGCTGCGTTCGATTGCGGCATACCAGCTTTGTTCGGGCGGTTCCTTGGCGCGCCGGCCCAGCGTTCCGCCGACATACAATTGCTCGGCCGCGCGAGTCATCGCGACGTAGAGCAGCCGCCAATGCTCCTGCATATCGGCCTCGCGCGCGGCATCGTGCGCCTCGGCAAGCGGCCCTACCCGCTCGGCCTTGGGCAGGCTGTAGACCGGCAGATCGATCGTGGCGTCGGCGCCCGTGATCTCCACCGGCCAGTCGAAGCTGCTGTCCACCTTTCGCGCCGGGTCGACACAGGCATCGGCAAGTATGACGATCGGCGCCTGCAGGCCCTTGGAGCCGTGCACGGTCATCACCCGAACCATGTCCGACTGCCCGGCCAGTTCGCGCTTGATCTCCTCGTCGCCGGCATCGAACCAGTGCAGGAACGCCTGCAGCCCGCCATCATGGCTGGAGGCGAACTTCTGCGCGAGGGACAGCAGCTCGGCAATCGGGTCCAGCGCCTCGCCGCCCAGTCGCGCGACCAGACGGGCACGACCCTGAATGGGACCGGTAAGCACCTGCTCGAGGAAATCATAGGCGGTGCCGTATTCGGCCATGCCGAGCAGCGCGTAGAGCGTCTCCAGCCGCGCCTGTAGGCCTGCGTCATCGCGCGCCTGATCGCGCAGATGCGGCCACAAAGCGCGCTTGTCCGGGCGATGGCCATAGCGAAGCAATTCTTCCTGCGTCCATCCGCACAAGGGTGATACCAGCAGCGCGGCACAGGTCAGGTCATCGAGCGGCTGCAACGCAAAGCGGATGGTCGCGACCAGATCCTGAACCGCCAGAGGCTGGCCCAGCCGCAGCCGATCGATCCCGGCAACGGGGACGCCCGCCGCATAAAGCCGCGCCACAATCAGCGACGCCAGCTCGCCGCGCCGCCGCAGCAACACCATGATATCGCCTGCACCGGCCCAGCCCGAACTGCCATCCGAGCGCCGCGCCAACCATAGCCGCTGCGGCGATGCGGGGTTCAGCCAGCCTGCGATACGGTCTGCCAGCTGATGTGCGAACCGCAGGTCCGCGCCCGACAGCCATTCCTCCGCGGCTTCGCCTTCGGCTCCGGCCTCGCTCTCGCCGTCCTCGGTCTCGACACTGTCGCCCACCGGGCGCCACAGCTCGACCACACCCGGCCCGGCACGGCCTTCGTGCAGCGGCAGCGTGTCGTCGGTAATCCCCAGGGCTGCAGGCCCCAGTTCGCCCAGCACCGCGTCGACCATGTCGAGCACCGGCTGGGTCGAACGGAAGCTGCGATCGAGGCTCAGCGCCAGGAAGGGCTGGCCTGCATCCTGCGCAAACGCACCGATGCGGTGCCGCGCGGCGGCATAATATTGCGGGCTGGTGCCCTGAAACCCGAAGATCGCCTGCTTGAAATCCCCCACCGTGAACAGCGTGCGGAAACGGTCCGCCTTGCTGCCCTGCCCAGCGAAATAGTCCGCGATCAGCCCGCCGACGATCGCCCACTGGCTGGGGTTGGTGTCCTGCGCCTCATCGACCAGCACATGGTCGAAGCGCTGATCGAGCTTGAACGCAATCCACTGCGCCATCGTGGAACCCGACAGGAGCTCTGCCGCGGCCCGGATCAGGTCGTCGAAATCGAGCAGCCCCGCCTGGCGCTTGGCTTCGGCAAAGCTCCACGCAAAGCTGCGGCCAACCTCGAGCGCGCGGGCATAATCGCGCGAAAAGCCGATCAGCGCGACATGCTCGCGCAACGAGAGCAGATCCGAGTACAGGCTCTCGGCCTTATAGGGGTAATCGGGGTCGACCTTTTTGGGCGAGGTCGTGAATGATCGCATGTTGCCGTTGGCGATCGCGACCACCGACCAGATCAGGTCAAGATGCTCGAGACGCTCGTCGTCGCCCATGTCCAGCCAGCTCTGGATGGCATCGGCGAACTTCTGCCCTGTCGCGGTGCCCCAGCGGACATGGCTCTCCTGCAGCGCTTCGAGGTTGCCGATATCGAACAGGCCATCGCTGCACAGCCGCGAAAGATCGCCGCCATCCTCATCGCGCTTCATCCCGAGGGCCGCGTTGACATAGGGCCGGATGTCGCCCTTGAGCATGTCCATGGAATCTGGCTTGGCCGCACAGCGCATCAGAAATTTTTCGGTCGCCTCTGCCCCAAGCTTCAGGCTCAGCGCTTCCAGATTGTCCGACAGCCGCGCATCGCCATTGCGTGCGGCCTCGACCAGCATCGCGCCCAGCGTGTCACGCGCCAGCTGCACCCGGTCGCGGTCCTCGATCGGGCGGAAGCCCGGCGCCAGCCCGGCCTCTTCGGGGAAGCTCGCCAGCAGCGACTGGCAGAAGCTGTGGATCGTCTGGATACGAAGGCCGCCCTGCGGCGCATCGAGCACGCGCGCGAACAGGCGGCGCGCGCGGATCAGCGTGTCGGGATCGACCGCCGCGCCGATGCAGCGCAGGTCCGCGCCCAATGCAGTATCGCTCATTCGCACCCAGGCGGCGAGCTGCGCATTGATGCGGTTTGCCATCTCGCTTGCGCCGGCCTTGGTGAACGTAAGGCACAGGATCGCATCGGGATTGACCCCGGGTTCCAGCAGCAGCCGGAACACCCGAGCGGTGAGCACCTGCGTCTTGCCGGTCCCGGCAGACGCGCTGAGCCAGACCTGATCGCAGGGCGACACTGCCAGCGCCTGGTCACCGTGCAGCGGGTGAAGACTTGCAGCAGCGCCGCTCATGCCGTGTTGCCCCCTGTGCGACCATCCTGTCGGCCGTACCATTCGGCAAGCCGCATCAGCTGGTCATATTCGGTGTAGAGCGCATGGTCGGGCACCAGCTTGGCCTCGAACGGCGCATCGCCCAATATCCAGTTGGCCAGCGCCTCGCGGAGGAACTTTTCGCTGGTCGGGACGATGGCATCGGCGGGCAGACCGCTCTTCCTGCGGCCCTGTAGCACCGGGCTGTCGATATAGCCGAAACCGGTTTCACTGTCCTTGTGGCGGGTGAGCGACCAATATTCGAAAACCCCGGCGCTGCCGGTGATCGGGGCGCGCTCGGTATCTGCGTTGAACCCGCCGCGCTCGGCCATCAGCCCCAGCAGCCCCAGTTGCAGCGCAAAGCCGGTTTCCACCTGCGCGGCAGAGGGCGGCTTGCCGGTCTTGTAATCGACTATCGCGAGGGTTCCGTCTGGCATCCGGTCGATGCGGTCGGCCTTGCCCGAAATCTTCACCCCATCGATGACCATCTCGCCGCTGCGTTCGGCATCGATCATCCTGCGTCCGGACTCGGCATTGTCGAGCGTCTGCTGGACGATCCATTCGAGCCCCGCGACCAGCCTGGGCCGCCACAGCGCCTTGATCAGCGGGTGGACGTTGGCCCGTGCAAGGAACAGATTGGCGCGCGGCACCAGCACCACGGGATCGAGCCCATCCTCCTTGTGCCAAAGCTCAAGAATCTCGTGCACCAGCGTGCCGCGCCACGCCGCACTGGGTTCGGCATCGACCGGGTCGAGCGATCGCAACGCGAGTATCCGCTTGGCATAGAAGGCGAAGGGATCGGCGCGCAGCCGATCGAGCTCGGTTACCGAGAGCCTGACTGCGCGCTGCGCGGGCGTGGGTCGCGGTGACGGCTTTTCGATTCGCACCTGTGGCATGCGCCGGTCGAGCGCGCGCGCCAGCGCCAGCGTGCCGGCATCCTCCATGTCCTTGTCGGGCGCGACCGCCTGCAGACGCAGCAGGAAGCGCGAGGCGACCGTGGGTGCGCTGCCATCGCGGCGCGCACGGGTGAGCACCACCTCGGGAGAAGCGAGCGCGCCTGCCAGATCCTGCGCCGAAAGCCCGACGCGCATCTCCAGCGGCGGCAACCCGAGCGCGTTGCGCACCATCGGTGCCAGCCAGGGATCGGGCGACGGGATCTGCGGCCATACGCCCTCGTTCAAACCGGCACAGATGACGAGATCGGCGCTCTGCAAGCGCGCCTCGAGCAGACCGTAGATCGCAACGCGCGGGTGCTTGCCAAAGGGCGGGCGCACAGCCTTCTCGGCCATCAGCCGCGACAGGATGGTTGCAGCCTGGGTGCTTGTCACCAGCGGGTCATGGCTGCCGGTGCGTGCGAGCAGTTGCTGCACAAGATCGGACGCGCAGCGCCCGGCGATGCCGTTCCAAACGGCTTGGCCGCTAAGTGCCTCGGCCGTGGCGACAATCTCGGCGATGACGCTAGACAGCGGCTGCGGATCGCGCGGGAATTGCGCGATCGGCGCCAGCAGCGCCTTGGCGCCGCCCCACCATTCGCGAAGCTCGGGTTGGCCGATGCTGGCATCGATCCCGCGCAGCCCCTGGGCGGGCCGGGGCCCGCGCAGCCTTATGTCGAGCGCGCGCACCTGATCGAGCCAGGCAAGCCTGCCCTCACCCGGCTGGGCCAGTGGATGCTTGAGCAGATCGAGCAGTTCGACCGGCGCGAAATCTTCGGCCAGGCAGTGCGCCACCGCCAGCAGGAAACGCCCCGGCGGCGTCACCGGCAAAGCCTCGCCCGCGCTGTCATCCGCCTCGATGTTCCAGCGCCTGAGATGCGCAATGATCCGCGCGGCAAGCGTGCGGTCCGGCGTCACGATCGCGATGCGGCGCGCGGGTATGTCGAGCGCCTGGCGCACCAGCAAGGCAATGGTCTGCGCTTCCTCATCGGGCGTTTCTGCTTCGATGATCCGGATGCCCTTTGTGCGGCGCTCGGTTGCCGCCAGCGTGACCCAGCGGTCGCTGAGCCTTGCGGGCAGGAAAATGCTGCGCAGCAAATTGGCGCGATCGGCGACCAGCCCGGTGCGCGGTTCGGACAGCCACGGCTGGACCTCATCGCGGCTGATGTCCATCGCGTTCAACAGCTGCTTGAGATGATATTGCGGATGGGTGATCGCGGGACGTTCGGCAGGCGGCGCTTCGCCCGGAATGGTCACCGGGACCGGCGAACCGATCGCTTCCCACAGGGCATCATCCATCTCCAGATCAAGCCCCGGAAGCACCACCATGCCCTGCGGCAGATGCGCAATGCTGCGCAGCAATCGCCCAACAGCCGGGGCTGCCGTGGTGATACCGGCGGCGATTACCGCGCTGTCGGGCGGGCTCACCCGCCAGCGCTCGGCGGTCTTGGCGAGCAACCGGTTGCGTCGTTCGGCAGGATCGATCCGCCCCTGGGTGGCAAGCTCCCGCTGCCAGGCGCGCCCCACACGGACGAACAGGTCGCGGGCCTGCGCCCAGTGGTCGGCGAGGTCGGACTCGACATCGACCGCGTCGAGCTGGTCGAGCGTCTTCTCCTCGATCTGCAACTGGTCGAGCACGCGCGCATATTCCGCCGCAAGCCTGAGAGCCTCTGCAGGGTCCTGCGCGCCGGGCCGCCCTGCGCCCTCGCGCGCGATGATCGCCGCCAGCCGGAAGCGACGCTCGAGCGGATCGACCGCAGGCGACACCATCTCGCCCTCGCCCAGCGGATCGAGCAAAGCGCCCAGGCTCTCGTCGAGATCGATATCGCCGATCAACGCCATGCGCGGCAGCAGCAGGCCGTTCGCCGCATGCCGCACCAGCGCCTCGGTGATCGCCCGCCCCGCGCGGTGGTTGGGGATCAGCAGCGTGACGCGGGCAAGGCCAAGCGGGTCCTTGCCGAATCGGCCGAGCAGCCCGCTCGCCAGAACATCCGCAAACCCGCGCTGCGCCCCGATGGCATAGACGCTGGTCTGGACAGGGTCAGGCATTCAACAGGGCCTCGGCCGTGGGCTCGATCGCGCCGGGCGTGCCGACATCGAACCACTGGCCCAGATGCGCGATGCCGTACAACCGTTCCTCGGCCATGGCGCGGTTCCACAGGATGTTGGTCGAGAATGCCCCCTCGGGAGCACCCGCCAGCAGCCGCCGCGAAAGCAGCTGGATACCGGTATAGATATAGGGCGCGACCCGCCCCGAACGGCGACGGATGATCCGGCCCATCTGGTCGAGGTGGAAATCGCCCACTCCCTGATAATTTGCCGCGCGGCTGTGCGGCACCAGCAGCAGCAGCGCATCCATGCGGCTGTCGTCCCATGCCGCGCGCAACTCGTCAAAGCACGAGCGCGCGCTCTCCAGCCAGACATTGTCGCTGTTGAGGCAGAAGAACGGATCCTCTTGAATCATCGGCAACGCCTTGACCAGCCCGCCACCGGTCTCGAGCAACTGCTCGCGTTCATCGGAGATCATCACCTCGAACGGATAATCGCGCGCCTTGAGGTGCGCCTCGAGCGCGTCGGCGAGATAATGCACGTTGACGATGACGCGCTGCATCCCGGCTTCGGCAAGGTGCGTCATGACATGGTCGATCAGCGGCTTGCCGCCCACGCGCACCAGCGGCTTGGGGGTGGTGATGGTGAGCGGCCGCATGCGCTTGCCGAGCCCGGCAGCCATCACCATCGCGGTACGCGCAAAAGGCGCGCGCGCGCTCACAGCGCGAACTCGCCGCCGAGGGTGGCGCGAGGATCGCGCAATTCTGCCGGGATATTGGCGTCAAACCAGGCTGCGACAGGCGCCAGCGAGGAGTGCTTGAGATCGCGCTCCATTGCCTCCCATACGCGCGGGATCATCAGCGGATAGCGCGGCTTGCCGTCGCGCTTCCACAGCCGCACGAAAATGCCGACGATCTTGGCATTCCGCTGCGCGCCAAGCACATGATAGGCGGTGTCGAAATCATAGGCCGGATTGGCCAGGGCGCGATAATGCGCGATCATCTCGGCCTCCAAAGCGGGTGCAACATCGCGGCGCGCATCCTGCAGCAGCGAGACCAGATCATAGGCCGGATCGCCCACCAGCGCGTCCTGGAAATCGAGCAGCCCCTGCTTGCCATCGTCCAGCAGCATGATGTTCTCGGCGTGATAATCGCGCAGCACCGTGACCTGCGGCGCAGACGCATCCATCGCATCGAGCACCTGATCCCAGGCGCGGACATAGCCCGCAACATCGACATCCAGCCCGCGCGCGGCACAATACCATTCGGTCAGCAGCCCGGCCTCGCGCTGGTAGACAGCGCGATCGTATAGCGGCACGCTGGCAGCGGGGCGCTGGTGCAGATGCGCGAGCGTTTCGATCGCCTTGGCATAGATCGTGCGCTCGGTTTCGGCGTCAGAAGCATCGACCGTCTCGCGCATGCGGACATCGCCAAAGTCCTCGAGCAGCACCAGCCCGGCTTCGGCATCGGCCGCGATGATCTCTGGCGCGCGCAGGCCATGTGCGGTCAGGTAGCGTGCGACATCGATGAACGGCCGCGGGTCTTCCTCCGGCGGCGGCGCATCCATCAGGATCGCGCGACGATCCGCCTCGATCACCCGGAAATAACGGCGAAACGAGGCATCGCCGGGGATTGGTGCGATCTCTGCACCGCCCCAACCTGCCGCCTCGGCAAAACCCCGGATAACCGAATCACGCTCGTTCAAGACCTGTCACCTGCAATCTGCTGCCAGCGCGCGTGCCAGTTCGATCCGGCCTGCGCAGTAATCGTGCGCTCGCTAGCATCGGTGCCCTCGATCCGCAATTCCAGCGTGTCCGGCCCATCAAGGCCACCAACCCGCTCGGGCCATTCGGCGATGAGCAGCGCCGGATCGCCCGCATCGAGCCCCAGCTCGTCGAGCTCCATCGCGCCATCGAGCCGGTAGAAATCGGCATGGATCACCGGAATGCGGACCTCTGGCGGATCATAGGGCAGGATCAGCGCAAAGGTCGGACTGGGCACCTCGCC
Source organism: Blastomonas fulva (assembly GCF_003431825.1). GTDB lineage: Bacteria > Pseudomonadota > Alphaproteobacteria > Sphingomonadales > Sphingomonadaceae > Blastomonas > Blastomonas fulva. The sequence continues at coordinate 3,326,827 of NZ_CP020083.1, forward strand.
AGCAAAGCCGAGCGCCAACAGGATCGCGCGCGCCAGCGTCGATTTGCCCGCGCCCAGATCACCCGACAGCGCGATGACATCCCCTGGCTGTGCGACCTCGGCCAGCGCCGTTCCCAACGCCTGCATGGCCTCCAGCGATGCGATCTGCAGCGTCATGGCATCAGGATCGTGACGATCGTTCCCGCGCCGGGCTCGCTCATCAGCTCCATCCTGCCGCCATGCGCCTCGATCAGGTTCTTCGCCAGCGGCAGACCAAGCCCGGAGCGCTTCTGCAACGGTTTTCCGCCCGCCTCGTCTGCCTGCAACACGCCATCGAGCGCGCGCGCCTGCGCGCGGGCGTCAAGCCCGGGGCCGTTGTCGGACACCACGATCCGCAACTTGCCACGGAACCGGTCACCCAGCAGCAGTACCCGGCCACCCTCCTGCGTATAGCGCAGGGCATTGTCGACCACCGCGGCAATCGCCTGGCCGAAGCGCGCACGATCGACCTCGGCGCTGCCGGGCTGGCCCTTTACGTCGAGTTCGAGCGCGATGTTGCGACCGCCCGCAAGCCCAGCCGCACCCTTTGCGACATCGACCAGCAGCGCTCCGATATCGGTCAGCTCGAGCTTCAGCGGCAGAGTGCCTGCCTGGCTCTGGCTGAGATCGAGCACCATGTTGATCTGCGCCGACAACCGTTCGACCGAATCGATGATCGCCTTGGCATAATCCTGGCCCTGTTCGGACAGCGGGCCCGCTACGCCGCTCGCGAGCAGCTCGGCAAAGCCGCCGATCGAAGTCAGCGGGGTGCGGAATTCGTAGCTCATGTTGGCGAGGAACCGCGTCTTGATCGCATCCGCCTCGACCAGAGCCTCGTTGCGCTCACGCAGCGCGTCTTCCATCTTCTTGGCGTCGGACACGTCGATCATCGTGAACAATGCGCTGGCATCGGGCAGCGGGATGCCGACGAAATCGAACACCCGGCCATCCTTCATCACCAGCTGGCCCGCGCGCTGCACCCGGTCGAGCGTTGCTGCGCGGATGACCTCGCGCAGCGCGGATATCTGTGCAGGCCGCTTGAGGCGCGGCGCTATCGCCTTGAGCAGCTCGTCGGCACGCGGATGCTGGGCGAGCACGCCCTCCTCGACATCCCACACCGCACCGAACCGCGTATTCCACAGATGCAACCGGCCATCCGATGTGAACACCGCCAGCGCCTCGAACAGGTTGTTGAAGGTCGCGGTGCGCACGCGCAGCAATGTGTCGCGTGCGCTCGCCAGCTGCACCTGCTCGGTCCGATCCTCGAACACCAGCAGCAGGCCGTTGTCGGGGGTGGGCTGGGCAATGGCGCGCAGGTGCGTGCCATCGGGGATCAGCCAGACCTCTTCCTTGGGCTCGGCCGAATGGAACCATTCGCGCTTCTCGTCGCGCCAGACGGGGAAATCGCGGACCTCGGGCACCCGCCCCGCCTCGCGCATCCGGTCGATCAGCCGTTCGAACTCCAGCCCGTCCTGTAGCCATTGCGGCTTGAGTGCGAACATTCGCACGAACGGCTGGTTGACGAAGATCAGACGGCGCTGCGCGTCGAACTGCGCCACGCCTGCCGAAAGGTTGTCGAGCATGTCGCGCTGCGCATCGCGGAACCGGTCGGTTGCCTGTCGCGCGAGGATGAGATCGTGGACATCGATCGCATACCCCGCAACGCCCCTGCCCCTGATCGGCAGATCGACGATCTCCATCGCGCGGCGGGTTCCGGCAATCGTGGTGGTGACGGTGCGGCTCGAGGGCGCGTTGCTCTCGATCGCGCGCGCGGCGACCGCCATCGGGGTGAGCCCGTCGATGGTTTCGACCAGCTCCTGCCCCGCCTGCACCACGTCCGCCGCATCCTGCCCGCCGACCGCGCGGACATAGGCGGTGTTGACCAGCAGCAGCGAGAGATCCTCGCGGCGGAACCACATCGGGATCGGCGCGGCCTCGATCAGCCCGGACAGCGCATCGAACGCGCGCTTGGCTTCTGCCTCGGCATCGGCGAGCGCGGCCATGCGCGTTTCGCTTTCGGTCGCGTCGTAGAGCCACAGCAGCACCGCCCCCGGCGCGATCGTCTGCGGGTCGGCTAGCTTGCCTTCGATCCGCAGCCGCCGGTTCGACCCCAGAGCGGTGACCGCGGTCTCGAACGGCGCACCGCTCTTCTGCGCGGTGGTGATCTGCTTGCCCAAGGCGTCGAGCGCATCGCGCGGCAGGCCCTTGTCCTCCTGCGCCAGCTCGGACAGATACGGCGGCAGTTTGGCAAGGCCCAGCCAGCGCGCGACCTTTTCAGGTCCCTCGATCCGCGAATCCGACCGCACGATCAGCGGGACTGCGGGCCCTGAATCGACCAGCCGCGTGAGCCTGCGCAACTGGCGCCGCGCGGTGCTGGCCGACCTTCGCATCTGCAGCCCGGTCACCAGTGCCCAGATCGCTGCGCCGGTCCAGCCTGCGAAGACAAGCGCAATCACCAGCATGCTGCCGTTGCCGATCAGCATGGCCGAATCGCCGCATATTGGTTGTTTGAAATCGCCCGCGTCATTGCTGTTGGCCGTAGCTCAATTTGGTGGCTGCGCAAAATGCCGAACGCTTTTGCATAAAGCCAATCGCACGACTGCAAAGCCTCCCTCTCTACCCGTCATGCTGAACTTGGCTCAGCACCCATCTGTCCGCAGCATCTGATGCTATAGTCGGCGAAATGGGCCCTGAAACAAGTTCAGGGTGACGGGAACAGAAATCGGCTGGCACGGCCGGGCTGGCTTCGTCCCCTACTTTTCCCAGTACCACTTCTTCAGCATCGCAGTGCCGGTCACGGTCTCGTTCATCGTCGGCACGTCGTAGAGCCGCCCGTTGAGCATGACGTGGGTGATCTTGTCGGACTGGCGGATATCGGCAACCGGGTCGCCATCGATGATCACCATGTCCGCGAGCTTGCCCGGCTCGATCGACCCGATGTCCTTGTCGAAGCCCAGCGAGCGAGCCCCGCTGATGGTTGCGGTGCGCAGCGCCTCGAGCGGGGTCATGCCGCCCTTGACGAAGCTCCACAGCTCCCAGTGCGATGCGAGCCCTTCTTCCTGGCCGTGCGCGCCGATGCCCACGGGGACCCCGCGCCGCGCCAGCGCCAGCGCTTCACGCGCCGATGCGGTATCGGAATAATCCTCCTCGGGCGCAATCTCGCGGCGCACAGACGTTGCCTCGAGACGGCGGCGCGGAACGTGTCTGCTCAGGATAGGGTGGCTCCAGACATCCATATGGCTGCGCCAATAGGGGTCAGCCGCCGGACCGCCATAGGTCACCACCAAAGTCGGTGTGTAACCAACCTTGCTCTGCGCGAAGAAGCTGCGGACATCCTCGTACAGCGTCTCCATCGGAATGTTGTGTTCCAGCGTGGTGTTGCCATCGGCAATCAGCGAGATGTCCATCCCGAACAATGATCCGCCCTCGGCGACGCTGGCCAGGTTGTCGGCCTGCGCCGCTGCGACCACCTGCTGGCGCTGATCGCGCCGGGGCTGGTTGTAGTTCTTGACGCTGTGCGCGCCCTGCAGTTTCAGCCGCGTGGTGTGCGCTCGGGCATCGGCGAGGCTGTCGATCTCGGCAAAAACCCCTGCGGCCTTTGCGCCATAGACGATCTCGCCGGTCGAGAAGATCCGCGGTGCAAGATATTTGCCCGCGCGCTGATAGCTGGCGGCGGGGAAGATTTCCGCCGCCGAGTTGCTGGGATCGTGAATTGTGGTGACCCCCAGCGCGAGATGCGCAACCGCATTCCAGTTCTGCTGCGGAATGATGTCGTCCTGCCCCTGCGGGCCGTGCGCATGCGCATCGATCAACCCGGGGATGATGGTCTTGCCCGCGACATCCACGGTCTGCGCGCCTGCCGGGACAGCGACGTTCGCTCCCACCGCAAGGATACGGTTATCGCGCACCACCACAGTGCCGCGTTCGATGATGCCGCCTGCGTCATTCGCCATCGTCACGATGCGCGCATTGGTGAACGCGACCGTGCCCGAAGGCTTGTCCGCCGGTGCGGTGACATTGATCGCGACGCCGGTCTTGGGCGCTGCGAACTTTGCGTCCGCCTTGCCAACCGGGCCCGGTGCGATCGCGCGCGCCGGATCGGCCGAATAGACGACGGGCCCCAGCGACCAATTGAGCTGGCGGCCACCATGGCTCCATTGGAGGAAGGTCGCCCCGCCCTCGCTCACCTGCACCGCAGGCAGCGCCCCGCCGCCCCGGCCTGCGCCCAGATCTACCGCGCCTGCCATGAACGGCATCACGAACGCAGCGTAATTCTGGCGGAAGGCAAGCGTGCGGCCGTCGGGGGCCAGCGCATAGCCGCTGACCATCTCGCCGCTTGCATGCGTGCGCTCGGCTTCGCCGTTAAGATCGGTGCTGACCAGCGCGAGCTTGCCGCCCGCACCGCGGCTGAAATATACCCGGTCGGATGTCGCGCCAAAATGCGGTTCGCCGCCATCGGGCGTGATCCGGCGGGTCTCACCGCTGGCGATATCGACCAGATAGATGCCAGGCGCCGCGCCCCAGGCGTCCGACGTCAGGCCACCCCCGCCGCCGGCTTCATAGACCACCGAGCGGCCATCGGGCGAGAATTGCGGACGCCGATAGTGCCCCGGCGTCTTGCTGATCGTCCGAGCCTCGCCGCCGCCTGCGCCTACGACGCGGAGCTCGCCCAGCCGGGCATCGTCCCAGCTGACATAGACGATCTGGCTGCCATCGCGCGAATAGGACGGGAACAGCTCGAAATCGCTGCCGCCATTGCTGACCAGCGGCTGCACCGAACCGCCGCTGGCGGGCTGCTGGTGGAGCTTGCCCAGCGCCTCGAACACCATGCGGCTGCCATCGGGCGAGACGCTGGCAAAGCGCGGCATCGTCACCGCCACGGTATCGGGGGCGACGGGTTTTTGCGGGCGAATAGGGTCGATGATCGTACGGGTGTCGTTGATGCTGAACGGGATCACGCTCTCGCCACCGCTCGCCACATCAACCGAGTGGATCTTGCCGCCCGCCCAGAAGATCACCTTGCCGCTGTCCGGGGTCCAGCCCATGTTCGGATAGACGCCATGCACCGCCCAGGTTTCCTGGACGTCGCGGTCCATTGCGTCATAGATCTTGCGCTCTTCGCCGGTCTGCATGTCGCGAACGTAGAGCTTGGTCTTGGCGCGTTCGCGCCGGACGAAGGCGAGGTAGCGGCCATCAGGCGATGGCTGGGGCCGGGCCGCGCCGCCGGGACCGCCCGTCACCCGCTCGACCTTGCCGGTGACCATGTCATAGCGTTCGATCACGAAGAGCTGGCCGTTGGAATCCTGCGCGTATTCGAAGATCGGACCGCCGGTGGCATCTTTGCTGTAGAAGATACCCTTGCCATCGGGCGCGAACATCGGCTCGCCAAGCTCCTTCTGGTGGACTTCGCTGGGGCGCTTGACCAGCGGAACGCCGTTTCCGCCGCTGATGTGGTAAAGCCAAAGCTCGCCGGTGCCCAGCGAGCGCCCGGTGGTGAAGTGCTTGCGCGCGACGATATACTGGCCGTCGGGGCTCCAGCTGGGGTTGTTGAGCAGCCGGAACGTCTCCTTGGTCAGCTGGCGCTTGTCCGAACCATCGGCGTTCATGACCCAGATGTTGTCGCCGCCGCCGCGATCCGAGGTGAAGGCGATGCGGCTGCCATCGGGCGAGAAGCGCGGGTGCTGCTCATAGGCCAGCCCCTCTGCGATGCGAGTCGCAGCCCCGCCGCTCATCGGCATGGTGTAGATATCGCCCAGCAGATCGAACACGATCCGGCTGCCATCGGGGCTGACATCCAGGTTCATCCAGGTGCCTTCATCGACCTTGATCGGGATAGTGCGCGTCTTCATCGGCGGCGCGTTGACGTCCCAGCTGGCGGTCTTGTCCGCAGGCTTGCCCTGGGCCAGCGCGGGCATGGACAGGGCCAGCGCCGCGATGGCGGCGGACAGATGCAGTGCTTTCATGGTGATGTTCCCCGGAGTGTTTTTTCGTATACGCTCAGGCTAGCCGCGCCAACGCCAAGCGCAATCGGAAAACGAAGGTAGCGCGGTGAATGGAGGCGGGGCGCAATGCCTCGCCCCTCCCGCAGGCGGGAGGGGTGGACGAGCCGCAGGCGAGGCCGGGGTTGGCCTGAACAGCCAATTGTGCTCCCAGCCCACCCCGGTCCGGCAAGCCGGACCTGCCCCTCCCGCAAGCGGGAGGGGAGAATATGCTCCGCTAGGGCAGGCACCCAAGCGCAAAAAAGCCCGCCTCGCGCAATGCGAAGCGGGCTTTTCAATCTTAATCCCCCGCGGTCAGCGGGATAGCCGCATCAGTAGCGGTATTCGTCCTTCTTGAACGGACCGGCGAGCGGAACGTCGATGTATTCGGCCTGTTCCTTGGTCAGTTCGGTCAGCTTGACGCCGAGCTTTTCGAGGTGAAGGCGCGCGACCTTTTCGTCGAGGTGCTTGGGCAGAACGTAGACGTCGTTCTGGTACTTGTTGGCACCCTTGAACAGTTCGATCTGCGCCAGCACCTGGTTGGTGAAGCTGGCCGACATCACGAAGCTGGGGTGGCCGGTGGCGTTGCCGAGGTTGAGCAGACGGCCCTTTGACAGCATGATGATGCGCTTGCCGCCGGGGAATTCGATCATGTCGACCTGCGGCTTGATCTCGGTCCACTTCATGTTTTCCAGCGCGCTGATCTGGATTTCATTGTCGAAGTGGCCGATGTTGCCGACGATCGCCATGTCCTTCATGGCGCGCATGTGATCGATGGTGATCACGTCCTTGTTGCCGGTGGTGGTGACGAAGATGTCGGCGGTGCCGACCACGTCTT